>NZ_JBITFP010000001.1:242293-772657 GCF_044456245.1 Micromonospora sp. NPDC051006 | reverse complement strand
GCCCGGTTACATTCCGAACCCGGAAGCTAAGCCCTCCAGCGCCGATGGTACTGCACTCGGGAGGGTGTGGGAGAGTAGGACGCCGCCGGACAATCGTTCCCGTCAGGGCCACCCCAATTTTGGGGGTGGCCCTGACGGCGTTTTTTAGGCCTTTTCGGTGCGCACTCGGTGTGGATAGATGGCAGCCGCCGGTGCGGCGCTCGCTCCCCCGGGCTGGGGCTGATGCCCGCACCCCTAGGCGCCCTGCTGACCCGGCTTCCCCTGTCCAGCCCTCCTCCTGTGAGGAGCCGCGGACGGTACTCCGGCGGTGCGTACGGCCTGTTGGGTCCGCCAAGCCAGGCAGTCGCGGGCCCTGGTCGTGAGGCTGTACGGGCACGACACCGGCCGCCGAGGTGCCTACCCCGTCGCTTGCTGACGCCCGCACCAGCTCACCGAGCGGGAACGGCACCCGAGCTGGTCCAGCCCACCGGAATGCCGGTGGGCCACGCGGGACCTGGCCGCGGGCCGGCGCTCGTACCCGTATGAACGAAACGGCCCCCGCCGGCGACGATGCCGGCGGGGGCCGCTGCGCAGTTGGAGCGGGGTGGGCGTCAGGAGGGCTCGCGGGCGCAGATGTAGCGCGGCTCGGCGTCGTAGCGCCAGCTGAACTTCTCCCGCTTGACCACCTTGCCGTCCTTGCGGATTACCCGGTACGCGTCCTGGGCGAAGCCGTTGATGCCGTTGCTGGGAATGCAGGACGGCCCCGGCTCCAGGTAGATGGTCTTCGGCACGGTGATGTTGCGGCGCGGGCCGTACTCGGTCTTGACGCTGTCGTAGATCTTCGTGCTCCACATCGACACGGTCACCGTGCTCGACGTGTACGAGGTGTCGATCAGGACCCCGTGCGGCGTGTTGTTGCGGAACTTGAAGTCGAGGTTCGGCCAGAAGATCGTCGACTCGATGACGGCGGGATACCGGTCGAACCAGTAGGAGTGCGGCTTGTGCTCGACGTCCTCCAGCCCGGCGTAGTAGCTGGCGTTGAAGAGGGTGGTGGTGAACTGCGAGGTGCCGCCACCCACCCCGGGGACCAGCTTGCCGTCGAGGATCACCGGCGCGTCCCGGTAGCCCTGCTTGTAGCCGCGCTCGCCGGTGTGCCCGTTGAGCGAGAACGTCTCGCCCGGCAGCACGACCGTGCCGTCGACCTCCTTGGCGATGGTCACGATGTTCTGGCTGCGCGACGAGGCGAGCCCGCCGGTGAACCGGGTGGTGAACGAGGAGACCTTCTCCTTGATGCCGAGACCGGCCACCTTCTCCGCGGTCACCTCCGGCTCGGTCGGCTTCAGGACGGCCGTGACCTCCCGGTCGTCGCTCTTCGGCAGCACGGCGAGCAGGTCGCGCCCGAGCGCGGAAGCGTCCAGTTGCTGGCCGGCCCGACCGGAGTCCACCACCTTCGGCTTGCCGCCGGCGATGGTCAGCCGGGCGTTCTTCGGCGTCACCTCGATGGCCGCCAGGTCGTCGCCGAGCGCGGTACGCAGCCGCTTCACGTCCACCTGCGGGCTCAGTTTGCCGCCCTTGTCGGCGGTGAAGCGGAGGCTCTTCGCGATCGCCTTCGGCGCGATGGTGACCGAGCCCTTGTCCGTGGTCAGCTTCACCGGTGCGGCGACCGCCGGCTTCGCCAGCTCGTCGACCAGCCGGTCCACCTCCTCGGCGGTGGTCGCCGGGTGCGACTCGACCAGCGGCACGGCCACCGGCTGGTCGGCGAGCCATCCGGCCCGGATCACCTCGGCGGAGCGCTCCGCGTCCAGCGCCAGGCTGGGCTTCGGGTGGACGGCCTTCGGCGTGGTGCCGGAGAACGTGATGGCCGGCATGGTCATCTTCCGCCCCTGGTCGCCGACCACCTTCCGCAACGCGGCGTCCAGCTTTGCGACGTCGACCGAGACCACCGGCTGCACCGAGCGCGAGCCGACCAGCCGGCTGACCGGGTGGGCCTCCGCCTCGACCGCGGCGGCCACCGTCGCCTCCACGTCGACGGTCAGGCCGACCTCCGCGGGATTGATCTCCGCGGTCCGCTCACCGACCCGGACCGACAGCGGGGCGGCCAGCTCGGCCGCGCGCCGCTCCAACTCGGCCCGGAGGTGTCGGGCGGCCTCCGCGCGGCTGCGACCGCCGAGCTCGGTACCGAGCACGGTGGTTCCGCGCGGCACGTCGCCCGCGTACGCGTACGCACCGGCGCCCGCCACGCCGCCCAGCACCACGGTGCCGAGCCCGGCGGCGAGCAGCAGCCGGAGGCGGCGTGAGCGGGGCCGGGCGGACGCCCCGGCCGGTGTCCCGGGCTCAGGCTCGTCACCGGGCCAGCTGACCGCGGTGACCTGCACGGTCGGCCGGTCGTCGGCGGGCGGACTCTTCTCGCCGTACAGCGTCACAGCAACCTCTATCGCGACGTGCCGCGGGGGGCGCTCCCCGCGCGGAGGAACACCTACGGTAGCCAATGCCCGGCCGAGCGCGCCGCCGCCGCCCCGGCCCGCCCGCGGCGGTGTGTCGTACGGCGTGTCGGACCGGTGCCGGCCGGCCGGTGAGCCGTCGGGCCGACATGGCACGGTAACGATATGCGGACCGATGAGCGGGTGCTGGCGTACGGCGGTGGGTGGCTCGACCGGGCGGCCGCGTTGCGCGCCGACGCGGAGCGGATGACGGCGTTGCGCGCCGACCCCCGGACCACCGTGCTGCCGCTGTGGCGGGACCGCTCGCTGGTGACGGCGGACGACCGGCCGGTCCGGTTGACCGGCGCCGCAGCGGGGCCGGTGCTCGCCGCGGCCGACGAGCTGGTCTTCCTCGGCCTCGACGCCGACGTGGCGATCTTCGCCGTGGACCTGTCCGGGCGCGCCGAAGCCGACGCGGTCGCGCTCGCCGGCGCGGCGTCCGCGGTCGACGTGCGGAGCCTGGCCGGCCGGCTCGACCCGGCCGAGGCGGCGACCCAGGCGTACGCGCGGGGGCTGCTGCACTGGCACCGGCGGCAGCGCTGGTGCGGCAGCTGCGGTGCGCCCACCACCACCCGCGACGCCGGGCACGTCCGGCAGTGCTCGGCGGCGGAGTGCGGCGGGCTGCTCTTCCCCCGCATCGAGCCGGCGATCATCGTGCTGGTCGAGGCGCCCGGCGCTCCCGACCGCTGCCTGCTGGCCCGGCACGCCGGCGCGTCCGAGGGCGCCTACTCGACGCTGGCCGGATTCGTCGAGGTGGGCGAGAGCCTGGAGGACGCGGTACGCCGGGAGATGGCCGAGGAGGCCGGCATCACCCTGACCGACGTGTCGTACCAGGGGTCGCAGGCGTGGCCGTTCCCGGCCGGGCTGATGGTGGGCTTCCGGGCCACGGCCGCGTCCGAGGAGGTCCGGGTGGACGGCGTCGAGCTGCTGGAGGCCCGCTGGTTCACCCGGGACGACCTGCGCGCCCGGATGGCCGCCGGCCGGCCGCTCGGCCGGGTCGACTCGATCGACCACCAACTGCTGCACGGCTGGCTCGAGGAGGGCTGACGGCGGTCAGCCCGATCGGGGTGCGCCGGCCTGATCCACGGCGACCGGCGCCCGGGCCGGCCGGCGGGCGGTCACCGCCATGACCAACGTGGTGATCAGCGCAGTGCCGAGGGCCACGAGGAGGAGACCCGGGACGGTACGGGGCCGGACGGTCGCCGCGACGGCCACCAGGCCGGCCGCGCCCACCCAGAGCGGTGCCGCCGCCCACCGTACGCCGGCCGCGACGCGGTCGTTGAGCAGCACGAACGCCACCGCGTAGAGCGCACCGATCGCGGCGAACAGGGGCGCGTACCGGCCGAGGTGGGTGTAGTCGGGGCCGCCGGCGAGGCGGAAGGCCAGCCCGCCGGCGAGCGTCGAGGCGAGCACCAGCACCAGGCCGCAGCCGCCGGTCACCGCGAGCGCCACGGTGCGGCTGCGTCGGTCGCCGCGGGCCAGACGCGGCAGGGCGAGGACGGCGGCGACCTGTGGGGCCCAGAGCGCCCCCTTGCTCAGCACCGTGCCCACCGCGTACGCCCCGGACCCCGTGGGGGGCAGCAGTTGACGGGCGAGGAGCAGGTCGGCGTAGGAGACGACGAGCATCGCGAGGGTCGCGCCGCAGCCGGCGACCACCTGGGCGGCGGTCAGCTGGGGCGCCGCGGGCGCGGTGGACGGGCGTCCGGGTGCGCGGGCGAGCCGGGCCAGCACCGGTGGGACGAGCGCGGCGCTCAGCGCGCCAGCCACGAGCGCGCTGGTCAGGCCCGCACCGAGCAGCAGCCCGGCGACCACCCCGCCGTAGCGGCCCACGGCGAGCAGCGCCATCCCGGCGGCGAGCCGAAGGAACCGCTGGCCACCCTGCAACTCCCCGAGGAAGCGGGAGGAGAGCACGACCGCCGCCGTGGTGACCGCCAGCAGCGTGGGCACCTCCACCGGGAGGTCCAGCGCGGCGACCAGCAGCGGGGTGGCGGCGACCAGCGCGCCCGCGCACCCGGCGGCGATCAGCGCGGTGAGCCGCCGGGCGTCGGACGACCCGTGCCGGGCGTGGTGCACGGCGACGGCCAGTTGCAGGCCGAGCCCGGGCACGCTGGCGATGGCCACCAGGCCGAGGGCGGTGGCGAGGGCGCTGAGGCCGGCCGGGTCGAGCCGCCGGGCGGCCAGCACCGGCACCAGGTAGGCCAGGCCGTTGACGAGGACGCCGGCCATCGTGACGGCGGCTCCGGCCGCGCCCAGGCCGGTGCTCCGTCCGCCCGTCCGCTGCCGACGGGCCGGTCGTCGAGGGCTCATGTGATCGGCGAGAAGTCGGGAACGTGCCCGTCGGCCGGGCCCGACGCCGCCGTCTCCGGCTTCCGCTGCTCCGCTCCCACCGAAGCCGGCAGGTCGGTCGGATCGGTCGGCGGTGCCGGTGGGTCGGTCGGATCGGCCGGCCGGTCGGTCGGATCGGACGGGGGTGCCGGCGGGGCGGCCGGGGTCGGCGTGACGCGGCGTACCGGCCGTCGCCGGGCGGCGGTGGAGAGCCAGAGGGCGCCCAGGGCGACGACGACCGCGAGCTGCGGGAGCGCGTCGGTTTGCCGTTGCGCCGACTCGAGGTGTAGCCAGCCGGCGAGCAGGACGAGCGCGCCGGGGAGCCACGTCTCGACGGCACGGCTGATCGCTCTGGCCCGGCGGGGGTCCGTCGTCCAGGGCAGGCGGCGTGGGCCGGGTACCGCCAGCAGGAACCCCGCCGCGACCAGCAGGCCGCCGATGAGTCCGCTCGACAGCACCAGCGCGGCGGCGCCCACGGCCAGCAGCGGCAGGGAGCGGGTGACGCGGCGTCGGCCGCGCGGCAGGGCGGTCGAGGGGGTGGGCCCGGCGGGCCGGCGGACGGGCAGCACCGCGAGGAGCACCACCGCCACCAGCAGGCCGCCGCCGAGCAGCAGGCCCGCGCGGTACGTCGTGTCCGGGGCGAAGCGCAGCACCACCTCGCCGGAGGCGCCCGCGGGCAGGATCCAGCCCTGCTGCCAGCCGTCCACCACCACCGGTTCGAGCTTCCGGCCGCCGATGCTCGCCTGCCAGCCGATGTTGGTGTTCTCCCGCACGGCGAGCACCTGGTCGACGGGGTGGTCGCCGACGCGCACCCGTCGTTCGGTGGCCGCCCAGGAGTCGACCTCGACGGCGCTCGGAGCCACCGTCGCGGCCGGCGGCGACGTCCGTGGCACCAGGGCGACCCGGGTGGGCGACGCCAGCGTGCTCGGTGTGGTGACGAGCCGGTGCTCGCCACGGCCCAGTTCGAGCTGCCGGGGCGTTCCCCGGCCGCAGGGCGCGGCCGGCATCTCGCGCAGTTCCAGCAGGTCGCGCAGCGTGCCGCGGAGCGCGGTGGTGACCCGGGACCGGCCCACCTCCAGCGTCGGACCCGATCCGCAGGCCAGCTTCAGCGGAGCGTCGACCGGGGGCCGGACGGTGGGCGCGCCCGGCAGCACGGTCACCTCGCCGACGGTGACCGGCAACGACTCCGGTAGCCGCAGCCCGTACGGATCGGTGCTGGCGGCGGACGGCTTGTCGAGGAACTGGATGGTGATCTCGTCGGTGCGCATCGGCGGGTCCAGGGTGAGCAGGCCGCTGTCGCCCAGCAGGCTGCTGCGGAACCCGTCGTCGCCGACCACCCGGACGCTGCCGAGCCGGGTGGCGGCGGCCGCCGGGTCGACGGTGAACCGGAGCCCCTTGATGAGCTGCGGCTGGAGCCACTTGAGGCGCAGGATCGGCGCCTCGTCGCTGACCGCCGGCGACCAGCTGGTGGTGGGATCCCCGTCGAGCACCGCGCCGGGCCGGCCGCTCGGGTCGGTCACGGCCGTCGAGGAGGCGGTGACCTTCGGCGCGAGGCGCAGCGCCTGGGCGTCGGCGACGGCCTCGTCGAGCGCCGTGTCCAGAGCGGGCCCGGGCGTCGGTCGTGCCCACAGCTTGGCGGCGTACTCCCCGGCGCTCGGCAGGGTCAGGGAGCGGTCGATGGTGTGCCCGTCCTCGGAGCCCCGGACGGCGTCGGTGGAGCAGCGGGGCCGACCGTCGACGGAGAAGCAGGCCGGCGTGGTGGGGGCCGCCGACACGACGACGGTCGCCGGCCGGTCGGTGGCCGGCGCGGCCGGAAGTTGGAGGGTCCGGCTGGTCCGCACGCCGGGGATGCTGATCTCGGCGACGCCCACCGTCCCGTTGCCGAGTGGGCGCAGGTCGAAGGTGGCGCCGACCGAGATCCGGATCTCGCGGGTGGCGTGGACACCGGGCAGATCGAAGACCATGTGGTCGCTGAACTGCTCGATGGTCCGGCTCTCGTACCCGGCGGTGACGGTCACCGTCGTCGGCAGGGCGTCGGCCTTGAGGTCGAACCGGACGTCCACCCGGGTCACCCGGGTCGGGTTCGCGAGGCTCACCTCGATCCACTGCTCGTCGCCGGGCGAGTACGGCGCTGACTGCCAGGAGGTCGTGGGGTCGCCGTCCATCGCCGCGTACGGCTGGTTCTCGGGGCGTGCGCCGCCGGGGGCGTCCACCTCGGAGCGCGCGGTCGACGCCCGGATCGTGCTGATGCCCTCGAAGCGGGCGACGGTGGACCGCTCCGCCCCCCACTCGGGCAGGTAGTCGTGCGCGGGCGCCGACACCTCGAAGGTGTCGTCGGCGGTGAGGGTCTGCGAGGCGTTGTCGCGCAGCCGGCCGAACGACACGTCGCGCCGGCGGAGCCCGTCGGTCATCGCGACCGGCCCGGTGCCGTCGCCGGCCGACGCATCGCCGGCCAGGACCGTGGGCGCGGGATTCAGTTGCCCCGCCGCGGCGAGGTCGAGCAGGGACTCGGGGCCGCCCACCACGGTGGTCACGTCGTCCCGGTCGTAGGCGACCACCGGCTCGACGGGCCGGTCCACCCGGTAGACCTCCAGCGCGCGCAGCGGCACGTCGAGCCCCTGGTCGCGGAACTCGTCCGGGTCCGACGGTCCACCGCGCAGCGGGCCGAAGGTGGTGACCCGGGTCAGCCCGGGTGAGCGCTGCAGGGCCTGGCGGACCACCGCCGGGCGGGCCGTGTCGGAGCGGCCGTGGTCGAGGTCGGCGCGGAACAGGACGTGGCTGATCCCGGAGCGGGCCAGCAGGTCGGCCAGGCCGGTCGAGCCGGCGCCGGTGGCGAGCGTCGCCTCGACCGCGTCCAGCAGCCGGATCGTGGCGGGCGGGGTGAAGGGGATGGCGTTGCGCACCGCCCACCGGCTGTCCAGCAGCGGCTGGGTGATCTCGTCGGTGGTGCTCCCCCAGTCGTACGACGGGAAGCGCGCCCCGGGAACGACGAGCACCCGTCCCCGCCCGGTGTTCGCGTCGAGCCAGTCGGCGGCCTCGTGCCAGTAGCCGGGCACCTCCTTGACGCTGCCCGGCGTGGCGAGTCCACCGGCGAGCGCCGGCGTGGCGACCACCGCGACCGCCGCCATGGCCGCTCCGGCGGTCAGCCAGGCGGTCGCGACGGTCCGTGGGCGGTGCCGGGCGGGCGCCGTGCGCGCCGCGCGGACGACCAGGCCGACCAGGTGCGCCAGGCCGAGCGCCAGCGGCAGGCGCAGCAGGACGTCGAACTTGTGGATGTTGCGCAGCGGAGCGCCGACGCCGTCGAGGAACTGCTGCTGCGGCCCGGCGAGGATGTTCGGCAGGTCGCCGACGTGCCCGAGCCCGACGAGCGCGGCGCCGAGAACCAGACCGGTGATCAGGAACCGGCGGTGCGGCATACCGCGCCGGGCCAGCCCGAGGATCCCGAGGGCGGCGACCGCCAGGGTGGCGGCGACCAGCAGCGGCTCGTTGGCCAGCCGGGCGCCGGCCGGGATCGTCGACCCGAACGGCGAGCCCAGGTAGGCGACCCAGTAGGAGGCGCCGCGGAGCGTGGTCACCGCGTCGGTCACGCTGGTGGTGTTCCGGGCGGTCTCGATGTAGTCAAGGAAGGGCGGGCTGTACCGGCCGAGGACCAGCAGCGGGATCAGCCACCACGCCGTGGCCAGCGCGACCGCGCCGCACCAGGCGGCGATGGCGGTGACGCGTCGGCGTACGGGCTGGAGGGTGGCGAGCCAGAGCAGGGCGAGTGGCACCACCGCGAGCACGGCCGTGGCGTTGACTCCACCGGCGCAGGCGACGGCGAGCGCCGAGCCGGCGACGGCGCGCCGCATCGGCGCGCCGCGGGCGAGGCCCACCAGCGGGATGAGCACCCACGGGGCGATGGCGCTCGGCCAGGCCTCCACCGAGGACCAGCCGAGCTGGGTGAGGATCCGGGGCGACAGCGCGAAGGCGACGCCGGCGATCATGCGGCCGGCGGGGGTGCCGATGCCGAGCCGGCCGGCCAGCCGCGCCGCGCCCAGGTACGCGACGCAGAAGAGCAGTGCCCACCACAGCCGCTGGACCACCCACGGCGCGAGGCCGACCTCCGAACCGAGCAGGAAGAACGGGCCCATCGGCCAGAGATATCCGTACGCCTGGTTCTGGAGCTGGCCGAAGGTGCCGTTCGGGTCCCACAGGTGCAGCGAGCGGAGCAGCCACCCGGCCGGGTTGACGTTCAGGTCGACCTTGGTGTCCGGGACGATCTCCCCGGGGGCCTGCTGGAAAGCGAGGGCGGTCAGCGCGATGCAGATGGCCAGGTGCCGGAACCGCCGGGCGGTACGCCGGGTACGGCTGGACCCCCGATCGCCACCGTTGGTGACCTCTGCACGCATCTCGGCTCCTGTCTGCGCCGGCCGTACGCGCACCGGCAGCCGACGACCGTCGCGCGACGTTATCCGGACCGGGCACGGACGGGCGACCTGGGGCGCTGCGGTGGCGTTATCGGCAGAACGGCCGTCCCCACGGCGTGTAAGCGTGTGGCAGGCTGCCGACCATGTCAATGCCAGAAGCTGAGGCCGAGACGCGTCCGGAGCGCGTTGCCTCCGATGGCGACGGACCGGGGCCGTTCGGCCGGTGGCTCCGGGCCGACCGCGTCCGCGCGGTCGCGATCGCCCTCATCGTCGTCTCCGTCGCCTGGCGCGCCGGCCTCGCCACCCGCGGCTGGTTCTCCCAGGACGAGTTCGTCATCGCCGCGCAGGTTCTCGACACGCGGCTGGACGCGGACTTCCTCCTGCGTACCTTCAACAACCACCTCATGCCGGGCGGACTGCTGGTGGCGTGGGCGATGGTGCGGGCGGCCGGCTTCGTCGGCTGGCCGTGGGTGCTGCTGCTGGCGGTCGGCCAGGCGGCGGTCGGCATCGCGGTCTACCGGCTGCTGCGCGACCTGCTCCGGCCGGGCTGGGGGCTGCTCGTCCCGCTGTGCCTGTTCCTGTTCAGCCCGCTGACGCTCGAGGTGTCCTCGCTGTGGCTGGTCGGGCTGCTCGTGCTGCCCATGCAGCTGGCCCTGGTCCTGGCGGTGGCGGCCCAGGTCCGCTACGTGCGCACCGGCCGCCTGCGGCACCTCGTGGTGGTCGCCCTCTGGGTGGTGTTCGGCCTGCTCTTCGACACCAAGGCCCTGCTGATCGTGCCGCTGCTGTTCCTGCTGACCGTCTTCCTCTTCACCTCGGGCGGCGTGTGGCGCAGCCTGGTGACGGCGGTCCGCCGGCACTGGCCGGCCTGGCTGGTGCTCGGCGTGCTCTCGGGGGCGTACCTGGCGTTCTACCTGACCCGCCCGGCCCGGGAGCTGGACGAGCCGACCTCGGTCGGTCAGGTCCTCACCTTCCTCGGTGACCTGGTCGGCGACACCCTCGTGCCGGGTCTGCTCGGCGGTCCCTGGCGTTGGACGTACGCCGGCGACGGGCCCCCGCTCACGGACCCGTACGACGTGGCCAAGTGGCTGTCCTGGGCGGTGCTGGTGACGCTCGTCGTGGTCACCGTCCGGCAGCGCCCGTCGGCCGGTCGGGCCTGGTTGCTGCTGGCGTCCTACCTGGGGCTGGTCGCCGCGCTCTTCGCCGTCACCCGGCTCGGCGGCCCGCTCGGCCCACTGGTCGGCGTGGTCCCCCGTTACGTCGCCGACGTGGTGCTGGTCGCCGCGATCTGTGTCGGTGCGGCCCTGCTCGGGACGAAGGACGCCGACGAGGAGGACGTGTCCGCGTGGCCGCTGCCGACCGTCCTGCGCGAACCGGGCGCCTTCGCCGTCGGCCTGGTCTCGATCATCGCCGTCCTGGTCACCATCGGGGTGGGCACCCTGTGGAGCACGGCCCGGTTCGGTGACAACTGGAGCACGAAGAACGGACGGGAGTATCTCGCGACGACGCAGGCCGAGCTGGCCTCCGCGCCGCCGGGCACCGTCTTCCTGGACACCGTCGTTCCGGACCGCGTCGTCGCCGGGTACTTCTGGCCGGACAATCTCCAGTCGCACTTCTTCCGCGCGGCGGACCGCCGGCCCACGTTCGTGACGGAGGCCGAGCGACCGTCGACGTTCGACGAGTTCGGCCGGATCCGTCCGGTCGTGGTCGAGGGCCGGAAGGTCCTGCCCGGCCCGGTGCCGGACTGCGGGCACCTGGCGCAGGGCGGCCAGACCGCCCGGATCCCGCTCGACGGTTACCTGGAGGAGTGGCCCTACGTGGTGCACTTCGGCTACCTCAGCTCGGGCGACTCCACCGCGACCGTGCGGCTGGGCGAGGCCAGCCGGCAGATCACCCTGCGACGCGGCCTGAACGAGGTGTTCTTCCTGTTGGAGGGGGCCGGCGATGCCGTCCAGGTCACCGTCGGCACCCCCGGGGTCGGGGTCTGCACCAACCTGATCACCGTCGGCCGGGCGGTGCCGGCGCCGTGAATGGTTGAGCGGCCCGCCGCGGTCGACGCTCCACCGGGCCGGTCGGCGCGGGAGCGGCTGCCGCTGTACGCCGTCGGGGCGGCCGTCACGGCGCTGGTGCTCGCCCCGCTCGCGGCGCCGGGCTACGCGCTGCTGTACGACATGGTGTTCGTACCTCGGCAACCGCTGAGCTGGGATCTCGTCGCCCCGGCGCAGAGCCTGCCCCGGGCGGTGCCGATGGACGCGCTGGTCTCCGTGGTCACCCAGCTCGTCCCGGGCTGGTTGCTGCAGCGGCTGGTGCTCGGTGCGGCGATCCTGTTCGCCGCCGTCGGTGCCGGTCGGCTGGTGCCGACCGACCGGCGTGCGGTCCGGCTGTTCGCCGCGGTGGCGTACGCGTGGACGCCGTACCTCGCCGAGCGGCTGCTGATCGGGCAGTGGGGGTTGCTGCTCGCGTACGCCGCGCTGCCGTGGTTGGTGCGGGCGGCGCTGGACCTGCGGGCGGGCCGCGACGGCGCGCTCGCCCGGGTGGTGCTCGCCGCCGCGCCCGCCGCCATCACCCCGACCGGGGGGCTGATCGCGCTGGCCACGGTGGTCCTGCTGGTGCCCGACCGGTCCCGTCCGCGTCGGGCGGCGCTCACGATCGCCGGTGTCGCGCTGCTCAACGCCCCCTGGGTGACCGCGGCCCTGGTCACCGGAGCCGGCGGCTCCTCCGACCCGGCCGGGGTGGCGGCGTTCGCGGCGCGCGCCGAGAACTGGGCCGGCCCGCTGGTGGCGCTGGCGGGGACCGGCGGGATCTGGAACGCACAGGCCACGCCCGCCAGTCGAGGCGCCCCGCTGGTGCCGCTGGCGACCCTGGTGCTGCTGATTCTGGCCGGCGTCGGCGCCGGTCTGCTGCGCCGGCGGCTGCCGCCGGGTGCGGCGGTGCGGCTGGCGGTGCTCGCCGGGACCGGCTGTCTCCTCGCCGCCCTCGCGTTGCTCCCCGGTGGGGACTCCGCGCTGCGCTGGGCGGTGGCGCAGGTGCCCGGGGCGGGGCTGCTCCGGGACGGCCAGAAGTTCCTGGCCCCGTACGCCCTGCTGCTGGTGGTGTGCGCGGCGCTGGGCGCCGAGCGGCTGGTGGCCCGGATCGACCGGGAAGTGGCCGGGGTGGTCCTGGTGGGCCTGCTGCTCCTGCCGGTGGCCGTCATGCCGGACCTCGCGTTCGGCGGTGCCGGCCAGCTTCGTCCGGTGAGCTATCCGGCGGACTGGCGGTCGGTCGCCGACCGGTTGGCCGGCGAACCGGGCGAGGTTCTCGTGCTGCCGCTGAGCGCCTACCGGACGTTCCCGTGGAATCCCGAACGGGTCGTGCTGGACCCGGCGCCGCGCTACCTGCCGGGGACCGTGCTGACCGACGACACGCTGCGGGTCGGCGACGTCGCGGTGGCCGGGGAGAACCCACGGCTCCGCGAGGTGCGCCGGGTGCTGGCCGACGGGCGGCCCGTCGCGGCCACCGGGGTGCGCTGGGTGGTGGTGCAGCACCAGTTCCCCGGTGCCGTGGAGCCGACGGCCCTGGCCGAACTCCAGGTCGTCCATGACGGACCATTCCTGACCCTCTACCGCAATCCGGCCGTAACGGCCGGGCCGGTTGCCGCCCGCCCCGCCCGCTGGGCTGTTGTGGCGGCGCTCGGTACCGCCCTTCTGGTGGTCATGGCTGCCGCCTTTTCGGCGCTACACCGCAGGCCTACCGCGTGGTAACGTCCGCTCGCACGTCTCGCCATTGGAGGATTGGCATGCGTAGAACTCTGACCCTGGTCGTGTCCGGCCTGGTGGCGGCGTTGCTGGGGATCCTGGCCCTGGGCGGGCTCTCGGCCGCCGCGACCGCCACCGACGCCGAGGCCGCCCGTGAGGCCAAGAACGTTTCGGAGGCGGCCAAGCGGGCCGGCAAGCAGGACCCGTACGCCCCCGAGTCTTACGGCGTCAGGTAGGACGGTTCGCCCCGCCGCTGCACTGGGCGGGGCGATTCCGCGCCCTGCAGCAGAGCCGCGAAGTGTCCGCCCGCGGCCTGCCAGGTGAAGCTCGCCGCGTGCTCCCGGGCCTCCGCGCCCATTTCCCGCCGCACCTCGTCCTCGTGCAGCAGCGTGCGCACCTTCGCGAGGTAGTCGTCGACGTCGTCGGCCAGCAGGCCGGTCCGCCCGTCGACGACGGCTTCGGCGACACCGCCCGCGTGCCGGAACGCCACCGTGGGCGTACCCGCCGATCCCGCCTCGACGATCGTCAGACCCCAGCCCTCCTTGAGTGACGGGGTGAGGGCGACCCAGGCCGAGGCGAGCAGGGCGGCCTTCTCCTCCTCCGTCACGAAGCCCCGGAACTCCACCCGCTCGGCGATCTCCAGCTCGGTGGCGAGCTCGCGCAGCTGCGGCTCCCACCAACCCTGGCCGGCGACGACCAGTCGCAGCTGGGGAAGCTCGTCGGTGAGGGCCGCGACCGCCCGCAGCGCCACCTCCACCCGCTTGTGCGGCACCAGCCGGCCCAGCGCGACGAGCAGCGGGAACGGGGCTCGCTCGACGTCGGTGCGGGGCAGCTCCGGTGTGCCGTTGTGCACCACCGAGACCTGCTCCGGCGGTACGCCGAGGCTGGCCAGCTCCCGACGGGTGGCCTCGGAGACGGTGACGTAGCGGCACCGCTGGTAGATGCGGACGGCGAGCGACGACTCGACCCACCAGCCGAACCGGGCGGCCCACTGCGGGAGGACCACCGGCCACTGCTCGCGATGCACGTGGTGGATCAGCTTGACCACCGGCCGGCGCGCCCACAGTGGAGCCAGGAACGGCAGCCCGTTGCAGACGTCGACCAGGATGTCGGGCCGGCCGCCCCGCCGTGCCGCCAGCGGGCCCAGGCCCAGCGCGCCGGCCAGGTAGCAGAGCGCCGCCCAGAGGTAGACCGTGTGCCGGCCGCCGCGCCGCACCAGCCGTACGCCCGCCTCGTTGACCTCGTCGGCGGGGGCCTGGCTGTGGGCGGCGCAGAACAGCGTGGCGCGGAAACCGCGCGCCACCAGTTCGGCGGCGATCCGTTCCACGTACACCTCGGAACCGCCGCCCTCGGGGTTACGGGTGTCCCGCCAGTTGAGGAACAGCACGTGTCCCGGCACGCCGACGCAATGCTCCACGCGAACCCTACTCTCAGGTAATTTAGCGACGCGCGTCACATTAGGGGCTGGGATCGCAGCCGGCAATGCCCGATGGGCCAGCGCTGTTCAGCGTGACGTGCCGACCGTGGGTGCCTCGGCACCCGCGTCGACCGAGGGCGGTGCCGCGCCCGGGGAGGCCGCCGCCGCGTCGAGGGCGGACACTTCGGACACCCGCCCGGGCCGAGCCGGTCGGCGGCCCCACTGCGAGCCGAGCAGCTGGACGGGCCGCTCGACGCCGTAGTAGCCGACCGCGGCGTAGACCAGGGCGAAGAGCATGGTGAGGGCGAACGTGCTGAGCAGCCCGCCGGTGAACAGCGGCCGGTCGTCCACCAGGTAGATGAGCTCCAGGACCAGCGGGTGCCACAGGAAGAGGCCGTACGAGACCGCGCCGAGCCACCGGGCGGAACCGCGACCGAAGACCTCCTTGACCCGGCTCGGCCCGCCGAACGCGACCGGAATCAGGATCAGCGCCCCGACCGCGAGGTACAGCGCGAGCTTGACGGCGAACTCGGCGGCCGTCGGCTCGGCGAGGTCGCGCGGGCCGGCGACCGGCGTGGTCGCGATCGCCAGCAGGCCGACGGCCGCGACCCAGCAGGCGACCGGCGCCGAGGCGAGGTCGTCCAGCACCCGGAAGGCGGGGGGCGCGGTTCCGGTGCGCAGCGCGACGTGTGCCGCCGCCAGGGCCATACCGGCGGCGAACCAGCCCGCGTACGAGGGCAGCCACATGGTGTGCAGCGCGGCGTCGAGCCAGCCGAAGCCCATCAGGGTGAGCCACCCCGCGGTCACCAGGACTCCGCTGCTGGCGATCACCACGGTCCGCACGGGACGCCACGTCCGGCCGACGGCGAGCACGGCGACCAGCGGCAGGATCAGGTAGAACAGGACCTCGGTGGCGAGGCTCCAGGTCTGGCTGAGCCCGTGGCGCAGCTGGGCGGGCTGGTAGATCTGGGTGAAGGTGAGGTGCCGGAGCCAGTCACCGGCGGACGCCGGCCGGTTCTGCGGCAGGACGATCAGGCAGACCACCACCGCCAGCCAGTAGGCCGGCAGGATCCGTAGGGCCCGGCGCCAGAGGTACCGCCCGGCGCTCGGTCGGGGCCGGCCCGTCGCGGCGTTGAGCGCCCACGGCCGGAACAGCAGGAACCCGGAGAGCACGAAGAAGATGGCGACGCCGACGTCCAGCCGGGCAAGCCAGCCGCCCCACGGCGCGTTCATGCTGACGCCGGTGTGGAATCCGACGTGGTGACCGACGACCGCTGCGGCGCCGATGGCGCGCAGCGCGTCGAGAGCGGGGAGCCGGCCGCTGACCGAAGGCCCCGACACGGTTGGCGCGGCGGCTGTGGACATCTGGACATCCAGGGGGTCGCATTGAAGGTGACCGGAGAGTAACCTCCCGCCATGTTAAGGATCGGGTGCCCCGGACAACAGGTCGTAGGGCGGCAGGTTACAGGAGGATGAGTGAAGCTTCGCGTGGGCGCCGCGCTCTTCGGGCTTGGCGTCTTATTGCTGGTCTTCGCGGCCGGGCTGCCGTTCTACGTGGCCCCTGCCGTGACCAAGCTCCCCTATGATCTCGAACCGACGACGTCCGTCGCGGAAGCGAAGGACGCGCAGTTCTTGAAGATCACCGCCAATGGAAGCTCGGTGAGCATCGAGGTTCCGCAGGCCACCCTACGGTCCAACGTCGAGGTCATTCCGCAGCCCGACGACACGAAGGACCGGCTGCCGAATGAGCTCAAGGGCGACGCGGTGATCTGGGACGTCTACCAGACGGTCAGGCGTGCCGACAACCAGGAGGTGGTCAGCCAGTACAGCACGGAGCTCGCCCTCTACCGGATCTCCGGAGCTGCCGCCCCGTGGAAGGACCAGTGGCTCAACGAGACCGGGGCGCAGGAGACCCCGGTCGGCAACGTGAGCTACTCGGGCCAGATCTACAAGTTCCCGTTCGGCACCGGAAAGCGGGACTACCAGGTCTTCGACCGTGACCTGAAGCGGGCCCTCCCGGCGAAGTTCATCGGCACCGAGAAGATCAAGGGCATCGAGACGTACCGCTTCGAGCAGCGGATCGAGAACGAGGCGCTGACCACCCCGGAGAGCAGCCTCAAGACGCTGATCGGCAAGTTCGCGCCCAACGCCACCAGCGGGCAGGTCGTCTACAGCAACACCCGGACGCTCTGGGTCGACCCGGTGACCGGCTCCTACGTGAACGTGCGGGAGCAGCAGCGCAAGGAGCTGCGTACGGACACCGGCACCGCCACGGTGCTGCTGAACGCGGACTTCAACTACACCGACGAGACGGTCAGTCGCAGCGTCGAGACGGTCAAGGACAACCGCTTCAAGATCGGGCTGATCAGCCTCTGGGGTCCGATCGCCGCCGGTGTCCTCGGCCTGATCGCCCTGGTCGCCGGCGCGTGGCTGGTCACCCGGCCCAGCGGCAGCGGCAGCGCCGCTCGGCACCGCGCCGAGCCGGCGGACACCACGCCGGCCGCCGACCCGACGCCGACCCGGGTGGACCAGGAGCCGGTACGCGACACGGAGACCGTCGAGCAGCCCAGGACCGAGGCCGCGGGTGGCCCGCTGAGCGACGAGATCCCACCGGCGACGACGAACTGGAAGGGCGACGAGTCGTCGGTGCCCGCCCAGCGCTCCGGCACCGACGAGGCGGAGAAGCGCTGATCGCCGACTGAGCGTGCGCACGACCGAGGGGTGGACCGGATCCGGTCCACCCCTCGGTGCTTTCCCGAAGACGCTCGGTGTCTGTTATTCCATTGTTATCTGTCGATGGTTCGGATACTCATGGTGACGAGTCTCGCGGAGAATGTCCGCTATGGAGGCTTCGTGCGGCCGAGAGCGGTCGCGTCGGAGTGACGTGCAGTGACCGGACCACCGCGCGGTTGCGGCAAGTGTTACCAGCGGGTAGGCAGGGGGTTGTGACCTCGCGCGAGAGGGGTGCATCATCACCGCACGTTCGTTACCCGCCGGTAACAGGATGACGGGGGCCCGGAGCGCAGCCGCCACTTCGGGACCGGCCACCGCGCATCCAGCTGAGGAGGAACCCGTGCAGGATCGGTTTGACAGTCAGGGTCGTACCCGGTGGCGGCGGTTCGCTGCCCTGATGGTGCCCGCCACGGCCGCCGTCGGCGCCATCCTCTTCGGCATGTCGACCGGGGCGATCGCCTCCGACATCACCGTCTCCGGGCAGACGTTCAAGATCGGCGCGGACCGGCTCGAGGGCGACGGCTTCAAGCAGTACGGCGGCATCGTCAAGGAGAAGGGCAAGGACGGCAAGCCGGGGGAGGTCCACCCGATCGCCCTCTCCGAGATCAGCAGCGCCGAGCTGTACAGCCTCTGCCAGTCCGTCCGCGCCGACCTGCCCGGCCTGCCGGTGGTGCTCACCATCAACGCCGGCGAGGGCAAGGAGCCCGCCCGGGCCAGGGACCTGCTGATCGCGATGGACACGCTCGACGGCAACGCGACCTTCACGAACATCAAGATCGGCCGGGACGCGACCGACCTGAACCCGACGGCGCAGCGGGGTTCGTTCGGCCAGAACTCCGACCACGTCACCATCACCAACCTGCGGCAGGTGTCCCGCTACACCACCGCGGCCACCTTCAACCTGGTCGGGCTCCGGCTGAAGGTCAACGTGGGCGACGACGCGAAGGGCAAGGAGTGCTTCTGAGCTGAGCCGTGGCCCGCGGTGGTCGACCAGCGCGGGCCCGCTCCGTTCCCCCGTCCCCGCTCCGCCAGGAGGAGTACGTGGCAACCGCCAACCCGTCCTACGCCCGGTCCGGCGGTCCGGCCCAGGCGTGGCGGAGTTTCCGCCGCTGGCAGCGGAGCCGGCCGTTTTGGGGCGGTCTGTTCACCGCCCTGGCCGGGATCGAGATGTTCGCCTCCACCCGGATGACGATCAACGGCCTGAGTTTCCACAGCGGAGCGACCGGCCTGCTCTCGCTGTTGATCCCGGTCATCCTGGTGAGCTGCGGTCTGCTGCTCTGGTTCAGCCCGGCGCAGCGGCTCTTCTACTCGATCGTCGCGGCGGTCACCACGGTCTACTCGCTGATCGGGCTCAACCTCGGTGGTTTCTTCGTCGGTCTGCTGCTCGGCATGGTCGGCAGCTCCCTCGCCTTCGCCTGGACGCCCGCCGCGCCTGCCGGGGTCGAGTCGCAGCCGGAGCCCGCCACGCCCACCGAGCCGGCGCCCGCCAATGCCGTCGCGGAGGTGGACGACGCCGAGGAGCCGCGCCACCAGGTGCCCCAGCCGCGCGGCGTGAACGATCCCCGCTACTTCGCCGTCGCCCTGCTCGTGCTCGGTCTCGCCGCCACCGGTTTGGTCGCCACCCAGCCGAGGCCCGTGCAGGCCGCGCCGGCGCAGCCGGGACGATCCGCCGCGCCCCCGTGCCCGACCCGGTCGAAGGCGGCCACGCCGGCCGAGTCGGCCAGCCGTGGTGCCCCGGCGGCGACGCCTACGGCCAGCCCCGAGCCGACGGCATCGAAGGACGGCAACATCATCACCGACATCCTGGAGGGGATCGGCGACCTGCTCACCGGTGGCGGCCGGCGTACCCCCACCCCGAGCCCCTCGGTGACGCCGACGCCCACCGCGAGCGCCCGCCCGACCGCCACCGCGGCACCCACCGCCCGGCCCGGCTCCACCGCCTGCCCGGGCGCGTCCACCCCGCCGGCCCGCTCGGGCAAGGTGGAGGCGGGCAAGCCGCTGCCCCGCATCGCCGCCGACCCGGGTCAGCCGCAGGTGGCCCGGAAGCCGTCCAAGCTCACCGGGTCGTCGTTGACGATGACCGGGCTGCGGTTCGAGGGCATCACCGACCTGCCGACCGACGGCGGCAGCCTGAAGGTGCTGAAGTTCAGCATGCGCAAGGCGGTGACCGACGACTTCCTGCTGCGCGCGGACGGCCCGCAGGGGCTGAACCAGCGGTACGCCACCGACCGGCTGACCGTGCAGGGGGATGTCGCCTTCTACACCACGCGGTTCGTCGGCCGGCTGCTCGGCATCAAGATCACGTTGACGCCGGACCTGCCCTTCCCGGACGGCATCCCGGTCACCTCGCCGATCCCGGTCACCTTCACCGACCCGGCGATCGACCTGGCGTTCGTCACCACCGACACGCTGACCGCCCGCCCGGCGCTGGCCCTCTCCATCGGCTGACACCGACGTCCCCGGCCCAACCTCGATCGCGTGCACCCGGGACCCGGGTCGGGTTTCGGGTGGGCCGCCCGGCGGGCACCGGACGCCGATCAGCGTGATGACTCTGCGGTATCAATATGCCGCAGAGTCATCACGCTCGTGAGCAGGTGTCGCCGGCCGCCAGCCGCCTGCGGTCCGTCAGAGTCGGGCGAGCGCCTGGCGCAGCGGGTCGAGCCCGAGCGCGCCGAGGTCGAGCGCCTGGCGGTGGAACTCGCGGAGGTCGAAGTCGGCGCCCTTGCGGGCCTTCGCCTCGTCGCGGGCCTGCAACCAGATCCGCTCGCCGACCTTGTAGGACGGCGCCTGCCCCGGCCAGCCCAGGTAGCGGTTCAGCTCGAAGCGCAGGTTCTCGTCGGGCACCCGGCAGTGCGCCCGCATGAACTCCCAGCCCAGCTCCGGCGTCCACCGCTCGCCTGGGTGGAAGCCGAACGGGTTGTCGCGGGGGATCTCCAGCTCCAGGTGCATGCCGATGTCGACGATCACCCGGGCCGCCCGCATCGCCTGCCCGTCGAGCATGCCGAGCTTGTCGCCCGGATCCTCCAGGTAGCCCAGCTCGTCCATCAGCCGCTCGGAGTAGAGCGCCCAGCCCTCACCGTGACCGGAGACCCAGCAGAGCAGTCGCTGCCAGCGGTTGAGCAGGTCGGCCCGGACCGCGGTCTGCGCGACCTGGAGGTGGTGACCCGGCACGCCCTCGTGGAAGACGGTGGTCACCTCACGCCAGGTGGAGAAGTCGGTGATGCCCTGCGGCACCGCCCACCACATTCGCCCCGGGCGGGAGAAGTCCTCGCTCGGCCCGGTGTAGTAGATGGCCCCGTCGCTGGTCGGGGCGAGGCAGCACTCGATCCGGCGGACCTGCTCCGGGATGTCGAAGTGGGTGCCGTGCAGCTCGCTGATCGCCTTGTCGGCCAGCGCCTGCATCCAGTCGCGGAACGCCTCCTTGCCCTGGATGGTCCGGGCCGGGTCGGCGTCCAGGGCCCGCACGGCGTCGTCGACGCTGGCGCCCGGACCGACGATTCGCGCGGCCACCGCCCGCATCTCGCTCTCCAGGCGGGCCAGCTCCGCAAAGCCCCAGGCGTACGTCTCGTCGAGGTCGATCTTAGCGCCGAGGAAGTACTGCGAGGCCAGCTCGTAGCGCTCGCGGCCGGCGGCCTGCTTGTCCCGCCCCTTCGGGGCCATCTCGGTGCGGAGGAACTGGCCGAACTCGGCGGTCGCCGCGGTGGCCGCCGCCGCGCCCCGGCGCAGCTCGGCGGCGAGCGTGCCGTCCGCGCCGAGCCGCTCGACCAGGCCGTGGAAGAAGTTGTCGCCGTTCGGGTCGACCCAGATGTCGCACTGCTTGGCCACCTCGACCAGCTGCACCTTCGAGCTGATGTGCCCGGCGGCGGCCGCCTCGCGCAGCGTGGTCTTGTAGCCCTCCAGGGCGGCGGCGAAGCCGTTCAGCCGGGTCGCGACGTTCGCTTGGGCGTCCGCACCCTCGGTGGGCATCAGGTCGAAGACCATGCGGATCTCGTGCAGCCCGCTGGAGATCACGTTGACCTCGCTGGTCGCCTCACCCGCCTCGTAGCGGGCGAGGTCGAGGCCGAGCCGCTCCTGCATGGCCTCCTTGGCGGTCCGTTCCGGCTCGGTCTCCGGCTCGGTCACGTCGAGGTCGGCCAGCGTGCGGCGGGTCAGGTCGGCCCGGGCCGCATAGCCGTCGGGCGACAGGTCGTCGAGCTGGTCGTCGTAGCCGGCGATGCCGACGTAGGTGGCGCCGGTCGGGCTCAGCGGCGCCCACTCGGCGACGTAGCGGTTCGCGAGTTCGTCGATTCGTCCCACGCTGCGACCCTACGTGACCGGACGGGGCCGATGTCGACCGCGTTTGCCGTGTTCAGGCGGCCAGGTGCATTCCCGTGGGGTTCGGCACTGTGTCCGAAAAGCGCGGGACTTCGTCGTACCCCTAGGGCAGAGTGTCAGGGGTGACTGCCGACATCACCCCTGACCGGCCGGCGCTGCGGAGCTGGCTGCCCGGGTTCATCGCGCTGGCCGCGATCTGGGGTTCCAGCTTCCTGTTCATCAAGGTCGGGGTCGAGGAGCTGCACCCGCTGCAGCTCACCCTCTACCGGGTCACCGCGGGGGCGCTGACCCTGCTGGTGGTGCTCGCCGTGCTCCGCGACCGGCTGCCTCGCGAGCCCCGGGTGTGGGCGCACCTCACGGTGGTCGCCGCGTTCGGCGTCGCGATCCCGTTCACCCTCTTCGGCTACGGCGAGCAGCGCGTCGAGTCGATGCTCGCCGG
Source organism: Micromonospora sp. NPDC051006 (assembly GCF_044456245.1). Taxonomy (NCBI): domain Bacteria; kingdom Bacillati; phylum Actinomycetota; class Actinomycetes; order Micromonosporales; family Micromonosporaceae; genus Micromonospora; species Micromonospora sp. NPDC051006. The sequence continues at coordinate 750,833 of NZ_JBITFP010000001.1, read as the reverse complement.
CATCTGGAACGCCACCACGCCGCTGATCGTCCTGCCGCTCGCGGTGCTGGTCTTCCGTACCGAGCGGCTCACCTCGCGCCGCGCGATCGGGCTCGGGCTCGGTTTTGCCGGCGTGCTGGTGGTGCTCGGCGTCTGGGAGGGCATCGGCGGCGCGCACTTCACCGGGCAGCTGATGTGCTTCGGCGCGGCCGCCTGCTACGGCCTGGCCATCCCGTACCAGAAGCGGTTCGTCGCCGGCAGCGCCTACTCCGGCGTCTCGCTCTCGGCGGCCCAGCTGCTGATCGCCGCCGCGCAGCTGGCGATCGTCACCCCGCTGGTGGCCGGGGCGCCCCCGCTGCCGACCGAGCTGTCGATCGAGGTGGTCGGCAGCGTGCTCGCGCTCGGCGCGCTCGGCACCGGCCTGGCCTTCGTCATCAACATGCGCAACATCCGGGTCGCCGGGGCGAGCACCGCGTCCACCGTGACCTACCTGATCCCGGTCTTCGCGGTGCTGATCGGCGCGCTGGCGCTCGACGAGCGGCTGAACTGGCACCAGCCCGTCGGTGCGCTGATCGTGCTCTTCGGCGTCGCGGTCTCCCAGGGCCTGATCCGGCGGCGGGGCCCGGCGACGCCGGTCGGTCTCGGCACGCCCGCCGTCCCCGCCGTCGAGCCGGCCAGCCAACGCTGACCGTCAGGAGCGCTTGCCGGCCCAGTCGAGCAGTTCCGCCGCCGACCAGGTGTTGACCACCTGGTCGGCGGTCACCCCGCAAAGGGCCGCCCGTTCGCAGCCGAACCGCTGCCAGTCCAGCTGGCCCGGGGCATGCGCGTCGGTGCTGATGGCGAAGCGGCAGCCGGCCTCCAGGGCGCGGCGGATCAGCCGCTTCGGCGGGTCCTGCCGCTCCGGCCGCGAGTTGATTTCCACGGCGACGTCGTGCTCGGCGCAGGCCGCGAAGACCGCGTCCGCGTCGAAGTCGCTCTCCTTGCGGGTCCGCGCCCGATGCCCACGGTCGCCCGGCCCGGTGACCCCGGCCGGCCGGGACGACACCATCCGGCCGGTGCAGTGCCCGAGGATGTCCAGGTGCGGGTTGGCGATCGCGGCCAGCATCCGCCGGGTCATCTTCGACCGCTCGTCGCTCAGCCCGCTGTGTACCGAGCCGACCACCACATCGAGCCGGGCCAGCAGCTCCTCGTCCTGATCGAGCGAACCGTCGGCGAGGATGTCCACCTCGATGCCGGTGAGGATCCGGAACCCCTCGGGCAGCGCCGCGTTCACCTGCTCGACGTGGTCGAGCTGGCGGCGCAGCCGGGCTGCGGTCAGCCCGCGGGCCACCGTCAACCGGGGCGAGTGGTCGGTCAGCACCACGTACTCGTGCCCCAGCTCCACCGCGGCCAGCGCCATCTCCTCGATCGGCGAGCCGCCGTCGGACCAGTCGGAGTGCGTATGGCAGTCACCGCGCAGCGCGGTCCGCAACGCGGTCGCCTCGGCGTCCAGGTCGCTGCCCTCGGTGGCGAGCAGCCGGCGCAGGTAGACCGGTTCCTCGCCGGCCAGCGACTCCGCCACGCAGCGGGCGGTGACGTCGCCGACCCCGGCCAGGTCGGTGAGGGTGCCGGCGGCCGCTCGCGCGGTCAGCTCGGCGGTCGGCAGGCCGGCGAGCGCCTTGGCCGCTGAGCGGAACGCCCGCACCCGGTAGGTCGCCTCGTTCGCCCGCTCCAGCATGAACGCGATCCGCCTGAGGTCGGCGATGGGGTCCCGGGCCTTCATCCCACCGAACCTAGCCGCTGCGCCGGCCGTCAGGGAGCCTTGGGGCAGCCGTGTTTGCGCTGCCAGGTGGTGACCTCGGTGGCGGGCGCCCGGTTGCCGCCCCGCCGCCAGGAGTCCAGGTAGCGGGCCGGCCAGACCACCCCGCGCCGGATCCACCAGCCGTCCTTGCCGGTGCACGGCGGCGAGATGCCGAAGTGCAGGTGGCAGACGTTGTTGGCGTTGCCGGTCCGGCCCACCTCGCCCAGCTTCTGCCCGGCCCGCACCCGGACGCCGGCGTCGACGCCACCGGCGATCTCGCTCAGGTGCGAGCCGTAGTAGCGCACCCCGTCGTCGCCGAGCAGCGCCACCGAGAGCCCCCCGTTGTACGGCCCGAGCGGCCCCCGCTTGTCGAACCGGTCGACCCGGCTGACCTCCAGGATCTTTCCGTCGGTCACGGCGACGACCGGCTCTCCACAGTCGGCGAAGATGTCCGTGCCCGGGTAGCCGGAGTGCGTCGGGTGGTAGTCGACGTTCCCCGCCCGGACCGGGAAGACATGACGCAGATCGGCGCGGGCGGAGGTCGCCGGCGCGGCACTGGTCGGCGCGGGGACGGTGGGTCCGGCCGAGCTGGGCGTCGACGCCGGCTGCTCGGCGGTCGCCCAGACCCCGGGCGGGGTGGGCGCGGGCCCCGTCGGAACCCCCGGCCGGGTGGTGGCGCAACCGGCGGCGAGCACCGTGACGAGCAGCAGCGGAACCGGGTACGCGCGGCGTCCGATCGTCGGCGAGGGCATCCGGTCATCCTGGCAGAGTCGGTACGGTGGGGACGAGTGGTCCGATTGAGGGGAGGCGACGGTGACGACCGACCGGCCGTACTTCCCGTCGAACCCGGGCGCCGAGCTGCGCCCGGCGCCCCGTACCCCCTCGGGGCTCTTTCCGGCCGGGCCGCCGACCCGGCCGACGTTCCGCGAACCGCACCCGGTCACCGGGGCCGGTGTCGCCGTGGGCGGCGGTGCCGGCGCCACCTGGCTGCTGCTGTTCGGGCTGCTCGGCACCGACGTGGCGAGCTACGCGTGGTGGACGGTGGTCGCCGGGTTGCTGGCCTGGCTGGCCGCGCTCCTGCTGGTCCGCCACGGCGACCGGGGAGTGGCCACCGGCGTCGCGATCGTCACCGCCGGCGGGTGGAGCATCGCCGCCGCGATCGTCGCGGTGCGCTGGGCCACCACCGCCGACTGGCCGCTCTGGTGACTGCGTCGCGTGGCGGGTCGGCTGCGCAGCGAAGCCCATCTTGACGTGGGCGTTCCGACTCGGCACTCTCGGCACTATGGCCTGGACCACTCCGCGGCAGGATCCCGAGCGCAGCCGCCGCCGCCTGCAACTCCTCGCTGAGTTGGCCGGGGCCCGGGCGGTACGCCAGCGCGAGCGGCCGCAGCGGGCCCGCAGTGCGCAGCTCCGGCAGCTGATCGCCACCCGCCGCAGGATCGCCAGCTGACCCGTCGGTGAGTTTGGTAGGAATGGCCGGGCCTTCGGGGCGTTGACCGGTCGCCTGCCGACCCGACGGGCTAACGTGCACGCGTAACGAGTCGGCGAGCTGTGCCGAAGCAATTGGGGGGACCGTGTCGTACTTCGCTGCTGCCGTGGTGCGCGATGAGGGCGGCTGGACGGCAGCCGAGGTGAACCTGCGGGGTGCCGGCGACATCGACGAGGTCGCCGACCGGCTGCGCGACGTCGACCAGGAGGCCGACCTCTCGCTGCTCTTCGTCGAGGCCGACGACACCTACCTGGTGATCCTGCGCCTGGACGAGGGCGAGGACCTGCGGATCTTCGGGTCCGACTCGGCGTACGCCGAGGAGTCCCGGCTGGGCGCACTGCTGGTCGGTGACCTGAAGACCTCGGTCACCGGGCTGGACGACACCGAGGAGCCCCGGCCGGCGGCGAGTGGCGACGAGGAGAACGAGCAGCCCGCCGTCGACCCGGAGGCCGACCCGGTCGGTGACGCCGACCTCCTCGCAGACCTGGGCATCCCGGCGCAGAAGCTGCTGAACCTCTGTGCCCAGGAGGGGATGCTGCCGGCGGACGTGACCGCCGAGATCTGCCTGGTGCTGGGCTGCGTCGACGAGGTCGAAGAGCTGCGTGAGGTCTGAGCCGGTGGGTGGTGAACCGCTCCTACCGCAGGGGTCCGAGCCGGCCGACGCGACCGATCCGGCGCTGGAGACCGTCCGGCCCGGCCAGCCGACGCCCGGCCGGATCGGGCGGGTCGGCCCGGGCGCCCACGAGGGGCTGGCCGACCCGGGCGAGCTGGGCCGCCGGCAGCGACACGAGCTGTGGATGCGCCGGGCCCTGGAGGTCGCGGTGACCGGCCCGGCGTCGGGCGCGGGCGACACCTCCGTCGAGGACATCCCGGTCGGTGCGGTGCTCTACGGCCCGGACGGGACCGAGTTGGCGATCGGCCGCAACGAACGGGAGTTGACCGGCGACCCGACGGCGCACGCCGAGGTGCTGGCCCTGCGCCGGGGCGCCGAACGGCTCGGCCGGTGGCGGCTGGACGACTGCACCCTGGTGGTCACCCTGGAGCCGTGCACCATGTGCGCCGGCGCGTTGGTGCTGGCCCGGGTGTCGACCGTGGTCTTCGGCGCCTGGGAGCCGAAGACCGGCGCGGTGGGGTCGCTCTGGGACGTGCTGCGGGACCGGCGGCTGAACCACCGCCCCGAGGTCTACGCCGGGGTGCTGGAGAACGAGAGCGCCGCCCTGCTCCGCGCCTTCTTCCGCTGACCGGCCGCCACCGCCGCGCGCAGCAGTGGGATCAGGCCGGGGGCAGGCTGACCGTGACCTCCAGCCCGCCGCCGTCGCGCGGCTGGGCGGTCACCGTGCCACCGTGCGCCCGGGCGACCGCCCGGACGATGGAGAGCCCGAGGCCGAAGCCGCGCCCGCCGCCGATCCGCTCGCCGGAGAGCCGGCGGAACGGCTCGAAGATGGCCTCCACGTCGTAGCCGGGCACCACCGGGCCGGTGTTGCTGACGGTCAGCGTCGAGCGGCCGTCGCGCAGGCCGGTGCTCACCCGGACCCACCCGCCGGACCGGACGTTGTGCCGCAGCGCGTTCTCCACCAGGTTGGTGGTGAGCCGCTCCAGCAGCACCGGGTCGCCGGAGACCAGAGCCGGCCCCAGCTCCCGGGTCACAGTCGGGCCGCCGTCGCCGGAGGCGGCCTGGTCGAGCACGTGGTCGGCCAGGTCGGCCAGGTCCATCCGGGATCGGGCGGTCAGCTCGTTCTCCGAGTCGGCCAGGGTGAGCAGCCCGTCTATCAGCCGCTCGTGCCGCTCGTTCACCGCCAGCAGCGACTCGCCGAGTCGGCGTACGTCCTCGGAGGCGCCGGGGCGGGTGACCGCCAGCTCGATCAGCGACCGGTTCAGCGCCAGCGGCGTACGCAGCTCGTGCGAGGCGTTCGCGACGAACCGGCGCTGCCCGTCGAAGGAACGGTCCAGCCGCTCGATCATCTCGTCGAAGGTGTCGGCCAGTTCGCGTACCTCGTCGGGCGGCCCGGGCAGCGAGATCCGTTCGTGCAGGCCACGGCCGGCCACGTCGGCGCCGGCGATCCGCCGGGCGGTACCGGTGATCTGGTGCAGCGGTTGCAGCGCGCGGCCGGCGATCAGCCAGCCGAACGCGATGGCCACCACGGAGACCAGGGCGAGCGCGATCCCGCCCTGGGTGAGCAGGGAGTAGAGCGTCTGGTCGCGCGCCTCGTCCTGCGCCTTGTCGATGATGAGGCGCAGCTGCTCGGCCTGGTTGCCGGACAACTTCGTGTCCGCCAGCGGGACGATCGGCTTGACGTCGCGCAACGCCACCCCGAACGGCTGCGCCGTGCGCTGGTCGACCAGCACGTAGGTGACCGCGAGCAGGACCAGCCCGGCGATCAGGAAGAGGCTGCCGTAGATGACGGTGAGCCGGGCCCGCAGCGAGAAGCGCTTCACGGTATCCGGTATCCCACACCGGGCACGGTCTCGACCACCTGCGGCTCGCCCAGCTTGCGGCGCAGCTTCATGACGGTGACCCGGACCACGTTGGTGAACGGGTCGATGTGCTCGTCCCAGGCACGTTCCAGCAGCTCCTCAGCCGAGACCACCGCGCCGTCGGCGCGCAGCAGCTCGACCAGCACGGCGAACTCCTTGCGGGACAGCGGCACGTACCGGCCGTCCCGGTGCACCTCGCGGCGAGCCGGGTCGACCAGGATGCCGGCCCGGGCCAGGGTGGGCGGCGCCGCCCGCCGGGTCCGCCGGCTCAGCGCGTGCACCCGGGCGGACAGCTCCACCAGGGCGAACGGCTTGGTCAGGTAGTCGTCGGCGCCGAGCGCCAGGCCGGCCACCCGTTCCCGGACGGCCGCCGCGGCGGTGAGCATCAGAACCCGCGTCTCCCCGCCGCTGTCCACGATCGCCCGGCACACCTCGTCGCCGTGCACCACCGGCAGGTCCCGGTCCAGGACGACCACGTCGTAGTCGTTGACGCCGAGCCGTTCCAACGCCGCGTCGCCGTCGTAAGCGACGTCCACCGCGAACGCCTCCCGCCGCAGCCACTCGGCGATGCTCTCGGCGAGCAGGCTCTCGTCCTCGACTACCAGCACTCTCACCCGCCCATGGTGCCCCGGGCGCGGATAACGCCGCCGTAAACGTCGGCGGTTACGCCCGGGATACGCCCCTTGTCGTGGACTGGCCGGGACGCCGGCGGTCCCGCCGGGTGTCCCGCCCAGCGGTCCCGCCGGGCGGTTCGGAAAGGCCCGGCGGTCGCGCCGGGCCGGGAGAGGAAGCGTGCGATGCGACGAGGACTGTTCGCGCTGCCGCTGCCGCTGCTGCTCGCGTTGGCCGTCGCCGGCTGCGGCGGGTCGGGCGACGAGCCGGCGGTGGCCACCGCCGGCGGTGGCGGGGCGCAAGCCGTGTCCGCTAGCCCCGCGGCCCAGCTCAGCGACGACGAGCGGCGGCTGAAGTTCAGCGAGTGCATGCGGGAGAACGGGGTCGAGGTGCCCGACCCGGAGCCCGGCGGTGAACGGCTGTTCCAGTTCGGCAAGGACACCGACCCGCAGAAGGTGCAGGCGGCGATGGAGAGCTGCCGGCAGCACCTGCCCAACGGCGGGGAGAAGCTGAAGCTCGACCCGGAGCAGGTGGAGCGGCTGCGCAAGCTCGCCACCTGCATGCGCGAGAACGGCGTGCCGGAGTTCCCGGACCCGTCGGCCGACGGCGGCCTCCAGCTCCGGCTCGACGTGGTGAACATCAAGGACCCGAAGGTGAAGGCCGCGATGGAGAAGTGCCGGCAGTACGCGCCGAAGATCGCCGGAGCCACCCGGTGAGGGCTCGCCGTATCCGGTTCCGCACGGTCGCGCTGACCGTGGCCGTCGTGGTCGCGGCCGCCGCGGGCGTCGTGGCCGCGGTGGGCTTCGGCGGCACCGACCGGGGTACGGCCGCCGCCGGCACCACCCCACCGGCCACCGCCACGGTCACCCGGCAGACGTTGACCGACGCGCAGAGCGTGGACGGAGAGCTGGGCTACGGCACCACCCGCTCGGCGACCGCGCGGCTGAGCGGGACGATCACCGCGCTGCCGGAGACCGGCACGGTGGTGAAGCGGGGCGGGCGGTTGTACGCGGTCGACAACGACCCGGTGCTGCTGCTCCACGGGTCGCTGCCCGCGTACCGGGTGCTGGAACCGGGCGTCGAGGGGGCGGACGTGGCGCAGTTCGAGCGGAACCTGCGGGCGCTCGGCCACGACGGCTTCACCGTCGACGACGAGTACACCGGGAGCACCGCCGACGCCGTCCGGGACTGGCAGGAGGACCTCGGGCTGCCCGAGACCGGCCGGGTCGAGCCGGGCCGGATCGTCTACGCCGACGGGGCGGTGCGGGTGGAGAGCCACCAGGCGGCGACCGGCGACGCGGCGCAGCCCGGCCAGGCGGTGCTCGCGTACACCGGCACCAGCCGGTTGGTCACCGTGGAGCTGGACGTGGACGACCAGCGGTTGGCGAAGGAGGGCGGCGCGGTGAGCGTCGCTCTGCCGGACGGTGACCCGGTCGCGGGGAAGGTCGAGTCGGTGCAGACGGTGATCGAGGCCGGTTCGACCGGCGCGGCCGGGCAGTCCACCGAGGCCGAGACGAAGATCGAGGTCACCGTCTCGGTGACCGACCCGGCGAAGCTCGCGGGATACGACCAGGCGAGCGTGGAGGTCACCTTCACCGCCGCCGAACGCCCCGACGTGCTCACCGTGCCGGTGGCGGCGCTGCTCGCGCTCGCCGAAGGCGGCTACGGCGTCGAGGTGGTCGACGGCGGCCGGAGCCGGATCGTCGCGGTGACCACCGGCCTCTTCGCCGCCGGTCGGGTCGAGGTCAGCGGACCGGACCTCACCGAGGGCCTGACGGTGGGGGTGCCGGCGTGACCGGCGACGCCGTCGTGCTGGAGGAGGTGAGCCGGACGTACCCGGGCGGGGTCGCCGCGCTGCGCGAGGTCTCGCTGCGGATCGGGTACGGCGAGCTGCTGGCGATCGTCGGTCCGTCCGGTTCCGGCAAGTCGACGATGCTGCACCTGATCGGCACGCTGGACCGCCCCTCCGCCGGCCGGGTACGCATCGACGGGTACGACGTGGCGACGCTGCCGGACCGGCAGCTCTCCGCGTTGCGGGCCCGCCGGATCGGCTTCGTCTTCCAGCAGTTCCACCTGGCCGCCGGCACGCCGGTGCTGGACAACGTGGCCGACGGGCTGCTCTACGCCGGCGTACCCCGACGGGAGCGGCGGCGGCGCGCGGAGGCCGCGCTGGGCCGGGTCGGGCTGGGTCACCGGCTGACCCACCGGCCGCACGAGCTCTCCGGCGGCGAGCGGCAGCGGGTCGCGGTGGCCCGGGCGGTGGTCGGGGAGCCGGCCGTGCTGCTCGCCGACGAGCCGACCGGCAACCTCGACTCGGTGGCCGGCGCCGCGGTGCTCGCCCTGCTGCGTGACCTGCACGCGGCCGGCACCACGGTCGTGGTGATCACGCACGACCGGGAGATCGCCGACGGGCTGCCCCGGCAGGTGCGGATGCGCGACGGTCGAGTGGTCTCCGACCCGGCGGCGCCGTTGCTGGCGGGGGTGCGCTGATGGCGGTGGACCTCCGGCGGCGGCCGGCGCCGGCCCGGCTCGGCCCGGGCGACGTGTTCCGGGTCGGCGGGGTGGGGCTGCGCACCCGGCCGCTGCGGGCGTTCCTCTCCGCGCTGGGCATCGCGATCGGCATCGCGGCGATGGTCGCGGTGGTCGGCATCTCGTCGTCGTCCCGCGCCGACCTGGACCGCACGCTGGACCGGCTCGGCACCAACCTGCTGACCGTGGCGCCCGGCAACACGCTCTTCGGTGACCAGGCGAAGCTCCCGGTCGAGTCGGTCGCGATGATCGACAGGATCGGGCCGGTGACCGGCGTCGCCGCCACCGGCCAGGTGCCGGACACCCCGGTCTACCGCAGCGACCGCATCCCGTCCGGCGAGACGGGCGGCATCGCCACCCGGGCCGCCCAGCTCGGGCTGCTCGACACGGTCGGCGCGACGGTACGCAGCGGCAGTTGGCTGAACGCGGCCACCGAGCGGTACCCGGCCGTGGTGCTCGGCGACGCCGCCGCCCGCCGGTTGGGGCTCGGCGCGGCCGGACCGGACGTGCAGGTCTACCTGGGCGGGCGCTGGTTCACCGTGCTCGGCATCCTCGCTCCGGCCCCGCTCGCGCCGGAGCTGGACAGCTCGGCGCTGGTCGGCTGGCCGGCCGCGGCGGCCTACCTCAACTTCGACGGGCACCCGACCACCGTCTACACCCGGTCGCGGGAGGCCTCGGTGGAGGCGGTCCGCGCGGTGCTCGGCGCGACCGCCAACCCGGAGGCGCCGAACGAGGTGCAGGTCTCTCGACCGTCGGACGCGCTGGCCGCCGCGGCGGCCACCGACGAGGCGTTCACCGGGCTGCTGCTCGGATTGGGCGCGGTGGCGCTGCTGGTCGGCGGGGTCGGGGTGGCGAACACGATGGTCATCTCGGTGCTGGAGCGGCGGGCCGAGATCGGGTTGCGGCGCTCGCTCGGCGCCACCCGGGGGCAGGTCCGGGTGCAGTTCCTGGCCGAGTCGCTGCTGCTCTCGGCGCTCGGCGGGGCGGGCGGGGTGCTGCTCGGCATCCTGGTCACCACCGGGTACGCCCTCTGGCGGCAGTGGCCGACGGTGGTGCCGGTCTGGGCGATGGCCGGCGGTGTCGGGGCGACCCTGCTGATCGGCGGTCTCGCCGGCCTCTACCCGGCCGTGCGCGCGGCTCGGCTCGCCCCCACCGAGGCGCTCGGCTGAGCCGGCTCGGGGCTGGCTTCGGGTGCGTCCGTCGTTCGCTCGGGCGGCGACGGACGCACCCGAACCGCGTCAGGCGGGGGTGGCGGCCGGGCGGAGCAGGGTGACCGCGATCGCCCGGGCGGCCTCGGTCCAGGGCGCGGGCCGCAGCGTCGCCGGGTCGAGGCGGACGATGGCCCGCCGCCCCTCGGCGTGCAGGGTGCCGCCGTCGACCGAGCGGAACTCGAAGGCGTACTCGGCGCTGCTGGTGCCGAAGTGTTCGAGCCAGAAGTGCACGGCTACCGGGCCGGTGGCGGCGATCGGGGCCCGGTAGCTGATGGTGAACTCGCGGACCGCGTGGAACAGGTCGGGCGGGGTGGCGCTGCCCCGGTAGGCCAGGCCCCGCTCGGTCCAGTACGGCGTCAACGCGCGTTCCAGCAGCACCGCGTAGCGGGCGTTGTGCAGGATGCCCATCGCGTCGAGGTCGTCGAAGTGCACCGTGACGTGCTCGACGTGCCCGAACTCGACGGTGGGCTGGTCGGCGACGGCGTGGGTCATGAGGGGCCTTCCGGTAGGAGGTTCGGGTCGGGGCAGAGCCGGCGAAGGCGGTCCAGCAGACCCGCCCGGGCGTGCCGGTAGGCGGCGTCCGGGTCGAGCAGCCGGGATTGCATCGCGGCGGCCATCCCGAGCGCGTCGATCTCGTACGCCAGCTGCGGGACGTCCAGGTCGGCGGGGAGTTCGCCGGCGTCGACCGCCTGCTGCACGAGGCGATCGAGGAACCCGGTCCACTGGCCGTAGATCTCGGCCAGCCGGTCTCGCACCGGGCCGGGGCGGGCGTTGAACTCGAACTGGGTGTTGGCGAAGAAGCAGCCACCGGGCAGGATCCGGGCGGCGTAGAAGTCGACCCGGGCCTCGTGCAGGGCCCGCAGCCGCCGTACGCCTCGCGGGGCGAGCAGCGCGGGCGCGACGATCCGCTCCTGCCACAGCACCACCGCGCGGTCGATCGCGGCGAGCTGGAGCGCCTCCTTGGACCGCCAGTGCGCGAAGAGCCCGGACTTGCTCACCCCGAGGGTGTCGGCCAACTGGGCGAGGCTGAGCCCGTCGAGGCCGGCCTCGGTGGCGAGCACCACGGCCGCGTCGAGCGCGGCGTTGCGGGTGCGCTCGCCCCGGGCGAGGCGTCCGTCGACGGTCATGCTGGTCACCGTACTCAATAAGCACGACCGGTCGTATTGTTTTCTGCCGTGACCGTCGTCACCCACCGACAACGCACCGCCCCGCCGTCCGGGCGGACGGCGGGGCGGCGCGGGTACGACGAAGGGTCAGGCGATGATCGTGTCGAGCGCGATCTCCACCATCTGGCTGAAGGTCTGCTCGCGCTCGGCCGAGGTGGTCTTCTCGCCGGTCTTGATGTGGTCGCTCACGGTCAGCACGGTCAGCGCGCGCGCCTGGTAGCGGGCCGCGATGGTGTAGAGCGCGGCGGACTCCATCTCGACGGCCAACACGCCGTAGTCGGCGAGGGTGTCGTAGAGGTCGGGCCGGTCGGTGTAGAAGGCGTCCGCGGCCAGGATCGGGCCGACGTGCATGGTGATGCCCTGCCGCTCGGCCACCTCGACGGCGGTCCGCAGCAGCCCGAAGTCGGCGACCGGGGCGTAGTCGATCAGCCCGTCGAAGCGCATCCGGTTCATGTTCGAGTCGGTCGACGACCCGATCGCCGCGATCACGTCCCGCAGCTGAAGGTCCTCGCGCAGCGCGCCGCACGAACCGACCCGGATCAGCGACTTCACGCCGTACTCGTTGATCAGCTCGTGGGCGTAGATCGAGGCCGACGGCATCCCCATGCCGGAGCCCTGGACGGAGACGTCGACCCCCTTCCAGCGGCCGGTGAAGCCCAACATGCCCCGGACCGTCGAGTAGCACGTGGCGTCCTCGAGGTAGGTCTCCGCGATCCACTTGGCCCGCAGCGGGTCGCCCGGCATCAGGACCCGCTCGGCGATCTCGCCCGGCTTCGCGCCGATGTGCGTACTCATGGCAAAGATCCTGCCAGGCGCGGTCGGGCGATACCGGTTCGGCATCGGAACCAGGGGTCCTGTAGCCTACTCGGCGGTGGCGTGTCCGAGTGGCCTAAGGAGCACGCCTCGAAAGCGTGTGAGGGTTTACGCCCTCCGCGGGTTCAAATCCCGCCGCCACCGCTCGTGAACAGCGAGAACGCCCGGTCGATCCGCGAGGATCGACCGGGCGTTCCGCTTTAAATCCACTCGCGGCGCACCGGAGGCTCCGGCGGCTCCTCGCGCGGGGGATCCGTGTCTGCCGTCTCGACCAGATCCTCCGGCTCGACGCGGTCCGGCAGCTTGCCGAACCTGGCGTGCCGCTGCTCCTCGAACTCCTCGTCCTTCGACCGGTCAGCGTGCCCTCGTCTGTCACCCATCGCCAACCTCCCTCGTCCGTTCCATTGTCCCCGCTGAAGCGATCTTCGCGTCGGGATCAGTGGGGCCGATACCACTCGGCCACGGACGGCGTCGGCAGCGCGTCCAGCCCGTCAGAGCCGTACGAAGTCCTCGCCGAGCAACGCCCGCAGCCGGCTCAGGGCCCGGGCGTTCTGGGTCTTGACCACCGACACGGACACGTCGAGGGTGCTCGCCACGGCTTCGACACTCTGATCCTCCCAGTGGCGGAGCACCACGATGGCCTGGTCGCGGATGGGCAGGGTGGCCAGGGCCTGAAGCAGGGCGACGTGCAGTTCCACGGTGTCGTCGGGCCGGTGGCGCGGTGCCTCGGGCAGCTCGGCGAGCACGAGTTCGGAGTCGCTCCGCCGCCTCTTCTGGTCGAAGACGGCGTTCATCAGGACGCGACGGCTGTACGCCTCAAGGTTCGTGCTGCGCCGGATCGTGCCCCATTTCGCGTACATCTTGGCGAAGGTGATCTGGGTCAGGTCCTGTGCGAGGTGCCAGTCGCGGCACATCAGGTAGGCGGTACGCCGCAGCCTCGGCGCGGCGGCCTCGACGAACGCGGTGAACTCCGCCTGCCGGGCGGTCCGCTCGCGTCGCCGGGTCGCGCTCAGCCGGGCCACCAGGCCGGTCCTGGCATCCCCCGGTGAGCCCGGGACGGGGGCGGTCTGGGCAGCGGCCATCAGTTGGCCGGCCGGACGCTCGTGCCCGCCGGGCACTCGCTGCCGACGATCTCGTCGACCCCGGGCAGGCGCTCGACGCGGGCCGCCAGGTTCGCGTACTGGGACTGCCTGGTCAGCTTGATCCGGAACGACTCGGGCAGCTGGCTGGGCTTGACGGCGGCGACGAGTTCGGGCGCGTCCTCGAACATCCTCTGGTACCTGGCGTGGGCCTCTTCGCGGCTCTCGTACGCCAGGCTCCGGACCGCCGGATCCGCGTGCAGCACCTGGCTCATCGCGCTGCGCTGCTGGTCGGTGATGTCCGTGGTCAAGAAGATCGAGACGTCGGTTGCGGTGTCCCGGACGGGCGACTCGCACGCCGGGTTCAGCAGCATCCCGAAGCCCGCCGGCACCGGCGCCGGCGGCAGCGAACGTTCGGTTGGCGTCGCCACGTTCACCACCCCCAACGCCACGATGGCCGCGAGCCCCGCCGCACCCGCTGCCATGAGCCCGTGCCGGCGGCGGCGCAGGCTGGTGCCGGTCGCCATGGCCTGGCCGGCCAGGTCACCGGGCGCAGGCTCCGGCTCGTCGGCCAGGGCGCGGTCGAAGAGCAGTCGCAGGCTCTGATCCAAGGTGTACTCCCGTGGTCCGTGGACTCCCACCTGTGATGACTGGTTGGGGCACCGGATCGGTGACATCGAGGAGAGCTTCGGCCGATGGGGCAGGCCGTGAACAGCGAGAACGCCCGGTCGATCGCGAGGATCGACCGGGCGTTTCCACATGTCGGGCGGGCCGACCCGGGCACGAGGCCCGGCCCGCCACCTCTCACGTCACGAGGTCGTGGCGTCCCGGTGGGTCAGCCGGTACGTGGCGGCGACGGCGTCGCTCTCCAGGAGCACCGTGACCGGGCCGGCCGGCAGGGTGCAGGTGGTCGTCCGCTCGACGGCGTAGGGGCCCGGGCCGCAGTACCGGATGCCCTGGCCGTCGAGGACCGACAGGCGGGCGTCACCGGCGCCGGAGGTGCGCGCCCAGGTGAAGCTCTCCCGCGCGCCGTGCTGATCGGCCGGGATCGAGAAGCAGACCACGAACCGGTCCGCGCCGGTGGTCGCCGTGGCGCCGGCCGCGTCCCGGGGCAGCACCGGGCAGGCCGGCGGGCCGTCGACCCGGCTGAAGGCCATGGCGTACGCGCCGGTCGGGTTGCCGACCGCGGCGTTGAGCACCGCGTAGAACGGGGCCTCCCCGGTCAGCTTGCAGCTGTACTGGCGCAGCTCGGAGTAGTCGCACTGGTAGTCGCCGGTGGCGTCGACGACGGTGATCTCCGGGCTGGTGTCGCCGGTCACCTCACCCGGCTGCGACTGGACGATGCGCGCGCCGGCCGGGCTGGCGAGCTGGAGGCAGTTGACCTGCCCGGCGCCCTGGAACGCGCCTCGGTGCGGCGCCTCCCGCCAGCCGGCGTCGGAGACCGCGACGCAGCCCGACGGGGCCCACCGCAGGAGCGAGACGGCGTGTTCGACGTCGTTCTCGAGCACCGCGTACGGGCTGCTGCCGTCGAGCACCATCGTGTACCGGCCGGCGGCGGGGAACGTGCAACGACCGGTGCCGCAGACGATCGAGCCTTCCTGGTCGTACACCCGGCCGAAGGTGTCGTAGCCGTCCGCGCTGGGCGTGCTGAGCCTGTAGTCGCCGGCCTCCGGAACCTCCAGGGTGCGACAGCGGATGCCGCCGGTCGCCGGTGCGATGCCGTAGCTGCCGACCGCGACGGTGGGGCAGCCCACGGCGTTGGAGAGCCGCCGGACCTGAATCCGGTACGTCAGGTCGGTGTAGTCGTCGTTCCACTCCCAGAGGTACGAGATCGCCCGGTAGCTGCCCGTGGCCGGGAGCACGCACCCGTCGTTTCCTGCCTCGGTGCAGATCCACGCACCACTCTCGTCGACCAGCCACATGAAGGCCTCGCCGTACTCGTCCGGCGAGTCGTACGTGACCACCCGGTCACCGGCCTCACCGTCGAACGGTTGGCAGTTGGTCTGCACCGGCGAGGTCTGGTGCAGGCGCACGGACGGCTGGTCCCAAGAGGTGCCGGCGGTCGCGGCGCACCCGTCATTGCCGTCGAGCCGGGCCACCGCGACCTGGTAGTCCACGTCGTTGTCGGTGCCGTCCTGGTGGCGCACCATCAGCGTGTACGTGCCGGCGGCCGGGAGCGGGCAGAAGCGCTGGTTCTCGAACTCGTTGCAGACCGCGCGGCCCGTCGTGTCGTAGACGTCCCACCAGATCCACTGGTCGTCGAGACGCTGGAAGCGCACCAGGACCGGGATCGCGGCCGCCGCGGTGAAGGTGTGACAGGCCACGTCGGCCTTCCGCACCGTTCCACCACCGGCGGCGGTGCCCGGGTCGCCGAACGAGGCCAGCGTCACGGCCTGGCAGCCCACCGGGTTCGACAGCCGCGGCATCTTCAGCGTGTAGCTGCCCGCCGTGCCGTAGTACTCGCGCACCAGCAGCCGGTACGGCCCGGGCGTGCTGAGCGTGCACATGCCGCCGTAGCGGATCTCGCAGAGCGACTCGTACGACGCGTCGAGGATCTGCCCCTGGAAGTCACCGCTGCCGAACGGCTCGGCCACCTGCAGCACGGAGTTCACCGGTTGGTCGAACGTGTAGCACTGCGCGGCGGCACCGGCCGGCAGCGACTTCGTGACCCCGGGGGAGCCGAAGGAGAAGTAGCTCTCCGGAAGCGTCTCGCACGCCGACGGGGTACGCGTCGACTCGACCGCGATGGTGTAGTCGCCGCGGCCGGTGGCGTACGGGAGCGTCACGGTGATCGTGTAGGTGCCGGCGGCGCCGAGCTGGCAGCTGCCCGAGTCGACGGAGAGGAAGCAGGCGCGCTGGCCGGCGGCGTCGGTGACGGAGGCGCCGACGGAGAACTCGCCGCTGCCCCGACCGAGCTGGGTGACCAGGACGTCCTCGTCGACGGTGGTGGTGACGGTCCACTTGTGTTCCTGCCGGTCGACGATCGACCGGCAGGTCTCGACCTTGCCGAAGGCCAGCTTGCCGCCGCAGGTGGGGCGGTATCGGGTCAGCGGGTCCCGGGTGGCCTTGGCCGTCTGGTGCCGGGTCGGCTCGGCGGCCGGTTCGGCGGCGGTCCGCTTCGCCGGCGCGGTGGGCGCGATTGCCGCGATCGGGGTCGGTGCGGTGGTGGGCGCGGTCGTCGTGGCGGCCGGGGGTGCCGTCTTGGCGGCAGCTCCGGCGGTCACGGTCGTCGTGGCCGACCGGGTGGTGGTCGCGGCCGGTGCGGTCCCGCTGGCGCCGGCGGCGGACGGTCCGACCAGGAACGCCGGGACGGTCAACACGGCGACGGCGGCCATGGCGAGCCGCAGCAGCCCCCTGCTGGTCCGGTTTTTCGGGCAGGCGGGCAGGGTTGTTCTCACATCGACTCCCCCATGAGATGCCGCGCGGCGACTGCGCGGGCGAGGAGATGATTCCATGCAGGACGATCACTGACAATCCCGCTTTCCGTCTGGGAAAGCCGCTGGTCAGCGCCGTCTGGAAGCCCTTGTCGACAGGGCGGTCCGGGTACGCCGGGTCGCTCCGCACGGATCGACCCGGCGTACCCGCGTACCCGCTAGAGGTTGTAGCCGCCGGCGACCTCGATGTTCTGGGCGGTGATCCAGCGGCCCTCCTCGCCGAGCAGGGTTGCGATCACCATGCCGATGTCGTCGGGCTCGCCCACCCGGCCGAGGGCGGTCTTCGCGGCCAGCACCGGGATCACCTCGGGGAACCGCTCGAAGGCGTTGTCGGCGAGCCGGGTTCGGGTGGAGCCGGGGGCGACGGAGTTGACCCGGATGCCGCGCGGGCTGAACTCCTTGGCCATGTACCGGGTCAGCACCATCAGGCCGCCCTTCATGGTGGCGTACCCGGAGTAGCCCGGCTCCAGGCCGGAATCCATCGCGGAGTTGCTGGCGACGTTGACGATGGCGCCGCCGTCGGCCAGCAGCGGCAGCAGGGTCTGGGTGAGGAAGTACGGCCCCTTGAGCAGGACCCGGAAGAACCTGTCGAACAGCTCCTCGGTGGTGTCCTCGAACATCGACATCTGGGCGAAGCCGGCGTTGTTGACCAGGAAGTCGAAGGTATCGCGCTGCCAGGTGTCGCGCAGCGCCGCGACGACCGACTCGCGGAAGGCGGGGAAGGTCTCGCTCCGGCCGACGTCCAGCGGCAGCGCCACGGCCGTGCCGCCCTCCTTCTCGATGCTCGCCACCGTGTCCAGCGCGCCTGACTGGTTGGCGCCGTAGGTCAGGATCACCCCGGTGCCGCGCTTGGCGAGCTGGATGGCTGCGCTCTGCCCGATGCCGGAGCTGGCCCCGGTGACGACTGCGACCCGCATGATGTGACCACCTGTCCATTTCTGGAGCTGCTGTTTGCTCCTTGGGATCTGACTTACCAATCAAACCCAGGCGAGCTGCTGAATCGGTAGAACGATGCTCTCCACCTCTTGCCTGATCCTCTCCCTGGTGGGAATTCAGGCCGAGTGCTTCAATGGCCTCATGCCCCTCGACGAGCTGCGCGCCCTGCTCGCCCGCCACGTCCGCCCCGACGGGACCACCGCCATCGACGACGTCCTGATCGCCAAGGTCGAGCAGTCCGACCCGCCGTCGGCCTCGATGTCCGGCACGGTGCTGGCGCTCATCGCGCAGGGCGCGAAACGGCTCGCGCTGGGCGACCGGGTCTACGAGTACCGCGCCGGGCAGTACCTCGTCGCGTCGGTCGACCTCCCGGTCACCGGCCACTTCACCGAGGCCAGCCCCGACCGGCCGGCGCTCGGGTTCGGGCTCACGCTGCAACCGGCCGCCGTCGCGGAGCTGCTGCTACAGGCGGCCCCGGGAGACCTGCCACCCGCCACCGGCGGCGTGCCCTCGGGCATCACCGTCAGCGACGCCTCGGACGACCTGCTCGACGCGGTGATCCGGCTGCTGCGCCTGCTCGACCGGCCCCGCGACATCGCCGTGCTGGCGCCGCTGGTCAAGCGGGAGATCCTCTGGCGGCTCATCACCGGCGAGCAGGGCGCCGTCGTCCGCCAGCTCGGCCTCGCCGACAGCAGCCTCGCGCACGTCGCCCGGGCGGTCCGGTGGATCCGCGACCACTACCGGCAGTCGTTCCGGGTGGAGGAGGTGGCCCAGCTCTCCGGCATGAGCGTCTCCGCCTTCTACCGCAACTTCCAGGCGGTCACCGCGATGAGCCCGATCCAGTTCCAGAAGCAGATCCGGCTCCAGGAGGCCCGGCTCCTGCTCGCCACCCACCCCAACGACGTCACCGGCGTCGGGCACCGCGTCGGCTACGACAGCGCGTCACAGTTCAGCCGCGAGTATCGCCGCCAGTTCGGCACACCACCGAGCCAGGACGCCGTCCGACTTCGCGGCTCGACGCTCACCGCCGCCTCGCCCCTGCCGTAACCGCCACCCGAGCCTGTTGCACGGCCCCCTCCGATCCGGCGCCGCGGATCGGGGTGAACAGCCCGGCGATCGCGATCAGCAGGCATCCGCCACCGGCGACGAGGGCGACGGGGGTGACGCCGAAGCGGCTGGTGGCCCAGGTCAGCGCGGCCGCACCGGCCGGGCCGAGCGAGTAGTGCGTGCTCCAGAAGGCGGACGTCACCCGCCCCAGCAGGTGATCCGGGGTGATCTCCTGGCGCAGCGACATCGAGCAGATCCCGCCGACGCTGACGCCACAGAGGTAGACCGCGGTCAGCACCGTGACGGCGGGAACCGTCCCCGCGACCCCGATGCCCACGAGGGCGAGGCCGCAGAGCGAGATCGCGCCGACCCAGGTGACGCCGAATCCGCGTCGACGCCGCAGCGGCGCGGCCAGCAGGGCACCGGCGATGGTGCCGAGCGCTGCCAGCCCGAGCACGGTGCCGACGGTGCCGTCGGAGCCGCCGAGGTCGTGCTTCACGTGGTAGATGAGTACGTCGGTGAAGCCGAACGTCAGGAAGATGAAGACCGAGAGCAGGACGGTCAACGAGCGCAGCACCGGCTGACGCCAGAGGAACCGCGCCCCGGCCAGGAACTCGGCCAGCGGGCGCTCCCGCCGCGACACGCCCTCGCCGAGCGCCGTGCCGTCCCGGGCCGGCTGCCGGAGCCGGACCAGCCAGAGACCGGCCGCCGACAGGGCGAAGCTGGCCGCGTTGATGGCGATGGCCGCGGTGGGGCCGAACCGCGCGGAGACCACGCCGGCGAGCAGCGGACCGCCCACGGCTGCCGCCGCGTACGTCGCCTGCAACCGACCGTTGGCCTCGGTGATCCGGTCCCGGTCGACCAGGTTGCGGACGGCGGTCACCGCGGCGACCTGGAACAGCATCCCGGCCGCTTCGCAGATCGGCAGGACCACGAAGATCAGCCAGACCTGTGGGCCGGCGAGCCAGGCCAGCGGCACCAGGCCGTAGAGCACCAGCCGGGCCAGGTCCGCGGCGATCATCAGCGTGCGCCGGTCGTACCGGTCGACCAGGACGCCGCCGAAGACCCCCGCGCCGACGGACGCGACGCCGGCCACGGCGGTGAGCAGACCCATCTGCGCGACCGACCCGGTCGCGTGGAGCACGAGCAGCGGCATCGCGATGTAGGCGAACGAGTCGCCGACGGCGGAGAGCGACTGCGCGAGCCAGTAGGTGCCGAAGTTGCGGTCCCGCCACAGCGGACGATCGACCGGGTCGACGGGGAAGCTCACGCAGCCGAGCGTAGTACCGCCGCCGGACCGGCTCGGGGCATCGACGGGGCGCTCTGTCGGGCACCCGTGCCGGCCCCGGTTGTGGCACGATTACCGGCCGTGCGCCCTCCGCGTGTCCTCCTGCTGGTGTCCGCCGTGGCG
The DNA here is from genome assembly GCF_044456245.1 of Micromonospora sp. NPDC051006. NCBI lineage: Bacteria > Bacillati > Actinomycetota > Actinomycetes > Micromonosporales > Micromonosporaceae > Micromonospora > Micromonospora sp. NPDC051006. Next base: position 730,872 of record NZ_JBITFP010000001.1, on the reverse strand, counting down.
GGCGCGTTCTCGGTCCTGGCCACGCTCTTCTCCGCGTCGCGGGCCGCCCTTCAGTCCAGCCTCGTCGCAGCGGTCGCCTTCCTCGGGTACGTGCTCCTGGCCGGCCGGGTGGCGCCTCGGGTGCGTACCGCGCTGGCCGCCGGCATCGGGATCCTCGCCCTGGTCATGGCCATCCAGCTGTGGTGGCTCCCCGAGCAGGCAGCGGGGAACGGCTGGCTGGAGCCGTTCTACGCGCCGCTCGACGGCAGCGGGCCGGGGGTGAGGTCGGGGGAGCTGGGGCCCGTGTTGATGGATCAGTGGCGGCGGGGGATCGACCGGGAGCGGATCGCCGCGGTGGGGCTGCTGCTCGGCGTGCTTTGCCTCGCGTACGCGGTGTTCGCGCTGCCCGCCCGGCGCCGGCCGGGGCGTGCCCTGCTGGCCAGGGTCGCCGTCGCGCTGCTGCTGCTCGCGGTGGTCGGTGCGGACGCTTGGGACCGGGTTGACGGCGCCCCGCTGCCCGGCCTGCTCGGCGTCGTGTGGCCCGCGCTGCTGGCCACCCTGATCGCGGCCGGGGTGGTGGTCCTGTCGGGCTTGCGCGCCGACCGGTTCGCGCTCGTGTCGCTCGGAGCGCTGCTGCTAGCGGTGTCGGCGGGCACTGCCTTCACCGACCTCGCCGATACCTGGGCGGCCTGGCAACGGTTCGCCGACGACAGCCGCGACGCCTTCCTCTCCGTCGGTGTCGCCGTCCCGTCGGGCCGCTGGGCGGACCGGTCCGCGGTGGTGGGCGCGGCGGTGGCGCTCGCCGGGCCGGCGCTGCTGGCGATCGGCGCCCTACGCGCCTGCCGAGGCGACGATCCGGCTTAGGCGTCGGCCGGTTCGGGTGGGGTGCGGGAGGTGGCGAGCAACTCCGGCTCCGCGAGCGACTCCGGCTCCGTGAGCGACTCCGGCTCGCCGAGGTGCCCCCACTCGGCCCGCTCGGGGAGCTGGTCGGCGAAGTATTCCAGCAGCTCGCGGTGTACGAAGATGAAGCCGCCGCCGACGTCGCGCAGGAACAGGCACTGCACCGCGTAATCGAGGAACGGCATCAGCGGGCGGGGCAGCAGGTCGAGTCGGGCGAGCCGGCGTCGGACCAGCCACTGCTCGGTGATCGGCGCGGCGGCGACCAGGAGCAGCGGCATCGCCGCGCAGGTCAGCCCGACCAGCAGCCCGTACCGGGTGGCGTCGGCGGGGGTGGCCCGGGTGGCGACGGCGAGCGCGGCGGCGCAGCCGGTGAGCGGGCCGACGACGAGCGCGGCCCGACCGGCGAGGGCGAGCCGGTGCAGCAGCAGGCCGGTGGGCAGCTCCTGCCGGGTACCGGGCGGTCGGCCGCCGAGCAGGTGGAACATCAGCGCGGCGCTGACGCCCACCGCGGCCAGCGCCGCCACCAGATAGCTCAGGCCGTGCAGCAGGCCGGAGAGCGCGCCGCCCGGCAAGCCGAAGGCGAGGCCGACGGTCAGGCCGGAGACCGCGAGGCTCACCAGCGCCACCCAGTCGACGCCGGTGTCCGGATCGGTCAGCTCCCGTAGGCCCTCCAGTGACCTCCGCAGCCAGCGGGTGCGGTACTCCGGCTGGTCTTCACTGCGCACGGTGTAGGCGATGGTGAACAGGTCGTCGTACCGGTAGGTGGTGGACGCGGCGGCGGTGAGCAGCCCGCCGAGCGCGCCGACCAGCGCGCCGCGCGGGCCCAGCAGGGCGTAGCCGGCGGCGGCCAGGGCGACGGTCAGGCCGGCGCAGGTAACCAGCCGGGCGAGGTGATCGCTGCTGAACCGGAAGCGGGGCCGTCCGTCCTCCCGCCGATCGAACTCCGGCGGGACCGACGCCTCGGAGACCGAGTCCAGCAGGAAGATCGTCTGCCGTCGTTCCCGGAGCTGCCCGGCCAGCACCGACAGGTAGCGGACGGCCCGGTCCGGGCGGTAGCGCTGGTGCGGGCGGTGGCGGAGCATCGTGTCGACGTACCGGGAGAACAGCCGACCCCGCCGGTTGCCGGCGCCGGCGCCCACCGGGTCGGGGCCGTCGGCGTACGCCAGGGCCATGATGCTGAGCAGCAGCGGCGAGTCGGCGAACTGCCACAACTCCGGGTCGGCGGTGAGCGCGGCGCGCAGCCCGGCCAGCCCGGGCCGGTCGAGGTAACGCTCGATCTGCGCGCGGTTCAACGGCTGGATGGTGATCGTGCCGTAGAGCGGCAGCGCCCGGTGGAGCCGGTCATATTCGGCGAGCCGGCAGCAGACCGCGATCGGGGTGAGCGGCTGCCGGGCGTGGAAGGTGGCGATCGCCGCCGCGCAGGCGTCCCGGTGCTCCTCGGCGACCTCGTCCAGGCCGTCGAGCAGCGGCAGGATCTCCCCGGCGTCCACCCATTCCGCCGCCTGTGGGGCGGGGATGCCGTACCGCTCGACGAGCTGATCGACCAGCCAGCGGTCCAGCGGGCGGCGGTCGGTGGCCCAGGAGCTGAGGTTGACCACCACCGGGACCGGCGCCTCGGGGTCGGCCTCGGCCCGGGCCAGCAGGTCCCGGGCGAGTTCCAGCAGGGTCGTCGTCTTGCCGGCGCCCGGCGCGCCGAGGACCACGACCGCGCGATCCAGCCGGTCGAAGAGCGCGGCGACCGAGGTCTGGGCGTCGAGGGTGCCGGTGAAGCCGTCCCGGCCGCGAGCGTGCAGGCTCCACGGGTGTCGCCGGTCGTCGGCGGTGGCGGCGATGCCCAGCTCGATCCGCGCCTCCTCGTGCAGCGAGCGGTCGAGCACGTTGGTCACCCAGTAGCGACGTACCCGGTCGAGCAGCACCCGGCGGGCGCGGGCCGCCACGGTCGGGCTCGCCGGCCGCGGCTCGCGGGCCCTGCTCACCTCGACCGCGACCAGCGCGACCACCAGGGCGCCGAGCAGCGGCCAGGCCAGCCAGAGGTACGGCGACCAGCCGTCGGGCAGCGCGCCGGTGGCGACGTTGGTGGCGACGCCGAGCAGCGCCACGCAGATCACCGACAGGACGACGGTGGTGACCCGATGCATGCGTCGTCTCTACCGTCCGCGCGTGGGGCGCACAAGCCCGGTGCGCCGGTTCAACAGGGGCCGGCGCCTTCGACGAAGAGTTGCCGGGCCCAGTCCGCGTAGCCCGCGATGACGTTGCGCACCCGGTGTCCATCATGGAGGAAGAGGTAGCCGCGGTCGCCGCGCCGGGCCAGCAGGCCGTCGAAGCGGTACGTCCCGCGTGGCGCGTGCAGCGTGGTGACGGACGGATATCGGGACCAGACCTCGGTGACCGGGGTACCGACGGTCACCCCCTCCGGGGTCTGCATCGGGTCGCCGGCCCAGAGCAGCACCAGCCGGTCGTTGACGAAGACCGGGCTGACCGTCTCGTGCCCGGTGAGCAGCGGGCCGCAGGCGTCGACGTCCGGGCGCAGCACGCCACGTCGGGTCAGCTCGGCCTCGGTGTCGCCGAATGCGACGTTGCGCAGGCCGTTCAGGTCGAGCACCTCCACGCTGCTGGCGCGTACCGGCCCCTGTGGAGCGAATGTTGGTCCGTTCGGTGCGCTGCCGGAGATGACGGCAGCTGTCAGCAGCCCTGCAATAAGGGCAAATTGGCGCAATTTCATCGGCTTCCCCCGGGGGTCCTAACGGGACGGGGGCGTCCAGGTTGCTGCTATTTGCCGGATTCCTGACTTTCCCACTGATCGGCAAGATCGTCCCAATAGTCGGCGCTGAGCCGCCGCCGCCCGTGCGCCAGCCAGCCGTCGGTGTTCCGCTCCAGGTGCAGCCCCAGCTCGGCGAACGGGTCGATCCACGTCCCGGGTTCGACGCCCAGCTCGACCAGCGCCGCGTTGATCGGCCACTGGGCCCGGGGCGTCTCCAGCGTGCCGTCGAATCGCGGGCCCCAGGAAACCGTGCCGCCCAACCAGAGCACCGCCGACTGGTATCCGAGGCCGCCGGAGAACTCCGCCTCCAGGTAGCCGAGCGGGCCCCGCTGCGACCAGCCGGCCAGCACGTCGGTCAGGGCCGGCGCGAGCACCAGGTGGAACGGATCTCCGGCGTCCGGCGGGTCGACGCGGAAGTCCGGCAGCTCGCCGGTCAGCTCCTCGATCAGTTGTGGGGTGACCGGCAGCAGCGCGAAATCCTGCCGCAGCTCGCCGAGGACCGCGTGATCCAGCTCCGCGGTCTGTTCGCGGAGCAGTTCGGCATCCGCGACCACCGCGCTGAGCTGGTAACTCATTCGGCAACCTCCGGCATCCACAGCCTGTGGATGGAACATGTGTACGACGGGTCGGGCACCCGGCCGGGGTCGCCCTGGTTCGCGCTCAGCCTGGGGCGGCCGGGTCGTGCTCGGACGGTCTCGGTCAGCGGTGCTCGGGCAGCTTCGCGACGAACGCCTGCCAGGCCGCCGGCGCGAAGATCAGCGCCGGCCCGGTCGGGTCCTTCGAGTCGCGTACGCCGATCACGCCGGGCAGATTGTCGGCGACCTCGACGCAGGCTCCGCCGTTGCCGCTGCTGCGGCTGCTCTTGTGCCACCGCGCGCCGTTCAGTTCCATGTCTTCGCCACTTCCGTGATGAGGTCGAGGGACTGCCGGTGGGAGAGCGCCTCGCCGCGCACGTTCTCCCACGCTGCCATCATGGCCGCGATGTCGGTCGGGTCGCTAACCAAATGTCCCTGGAGCTGGTTGTCCAGGTAGCCGGCGATCCGGTGGTCCCGCGCGGTGGCGATCACGAACGGTCCGTTCAGCCCGGCGTAGGCGCCGACCGTGGCCGGCACCACGTGCACCCGGACGTGCGGCTCGGCGCAGGCCGCCACCAGGGCGCGCAGTTGCTCGCGCATGGTGGCCGGGCCGCCGACCGGCCGGCGCAGCACCGCCTCGTCGACCACGGCGGTGAACTGCGGCGGGTCGTCCTGCTTGAGGATGCCCTGCCTGTTGAGTCGCTGGAACAGGTGCCGCTCGACGTCGCCGCGCGGGATCAGCCCGGCTTCGCCGAGCACGGCGCGGGCGTACGCCTCGGTCTGCAACAAGCCGGGAAGGACGGTCGACTCGAACCAGCGCAGCGACACCGCCTCGCGCTCGATCTCCTGCCACGGCCGGAACCAGATGGGGTCACGACGTCTCGAAGTGTCCGGCCAGATGTCCGCGACGTCCCGGCGAAGCTCCTCCGCGGCCGACAGCCGGTGCCGGGAGTGCGGGATGCGGCCCTCGGTCATCCACCGGCCGACCGTCTTCGGGTCGACGCCGACTCGTTCGGCGAGCGATTCGATCGTGTGCCCGGTGTCGCTGAGCGCCACCCGGAGCGCGTCGTTCACGGGCCCCTCCATCGGATGTCCCAAATATCTCGCCACCATATCGCTACGCCCTGTGTTTGTCTGACCACTAAGGGGAGGGTGGGCTGATGAACCGCCTGACCGTCGGCACGACGATCCGGGTGCCCGAGGAGGCGTACCGGTTCGGCGAGGGGCCGCTGACCCTGCTGATCACCGAGGTGCTGAGCGTCGGGCCGTTCCAGGGCGCCGAGTGGGCCGAGGTGCGCGGCCACGAGGTGCACCCGGACGGCACCCTGCGGGCCCGGCAGAGCTACGCGTTCGTACGTGTCGACCGGGCCCGGCAGGTCGAGGTGCGAGCCCTGTGACCCGCCGCTGCGAACACCTGCCGACCCGGCCCACCTGGCGCTGCGCCGCCTGCGGCATCGCCTGGCCCTGCTCGCCGGCGAAACTGCGACTGCTCGGCGAGTACCGGCACGACCGGGCGGCGCTGACCGTCTACCTGGCGACCCTTCAGGCCGAGGCCGCCGAGGAACTGGCCGCCCTCGACCAGGCCCCGGCACCGACCGACCTGACCAACCGCTTCCTCACCTGGACCCGCCCGCCCAGCTGAGCCGGGCGGGCTGCCGCGGGCGCCCGGTCCGGCGCGGCGGAAGGCGCAGGTGAGTCTGATGTGGACCGTGAGCAGCGACGCAACGTGTTAATCTCTGTCACTAGGCATGATCACCTTGAGCGACCGAGGGGACACATGGTGGCCGGCGTTCCAGGCACGGGCGGCTTGCTGGACCCGGACGGCGCCATGGAGCGCCTGGCCGAGTGGAAGGGCCGGATCAACCAGCTCGCGGCCGACACCAAGGCGATGAGCGACCAGCTCCAGGAGCTGCGGGTGACGGCAGCCGACGACAACGGGCTGGTGGAGGTCACCGTCGACTCCTCCGGGCAGCTGGTCGACCTCTGGCTCGGCCAGCGGATCCACCGGGTCGCGCCCGACGTGGTCGCCAGGACGGTCATGAACACGATCCGCGCCGCCCGGCAGCAGCTGGCCGACCGCTCGCAGGCGATCATCGCCGACACCATGGGCACCGAGTCGCCGGCGGCGCGGGCCATCGCCGAGCGGGTCGGGCAGCAGCTGCGCGACGCCGATCCCGCCGCGGACGGTCCCGACGACCAGCAACGCAGGTGGTGACCACGTGGGCGACGGTTTCGAGGTCGACGCGGAGCAGATCCGCCAGCACGCGCGCAACATAGACGCGCTGCGCGGCCGCTTCGGCGCGATCAAAGGCGCCAGCGCGCACATCACCGGGGACGACGCGGCGTACGGGGTGCTGTGCGGGTGGATCTCCGGCGTCCTGGAGAGCCGGCACACCCGACAGGACGAGCTGATCGCCTACGTCGAGGAGAACCTGGCTCTCGTCGTCAAGGGGCTGGGCACGACCGCCGACAACTACGACAACGCCGACGCCGACTCCAGCAACACGATCCGCAAGGCGGGGAGCGGGTTGGACGGAAGTCGGGCGGGGGCGGCGCATTGAGCGACGGGTCGCTGATCGCCGGCGTCCAGTCGACCCGCAAGCCGTGGACCGGGGCGGCCGCCGCCGACAGCTTCCAAGGGCTGGTCGACGCCATCCGCAGCGAGGGTTGGGTCGACGACCTCATCGCCGGTGCGGCGTTCGGGGTGGAGGCCGTCGCGACCGTGCTGGACCCGTTCAGCGCGCTGCTCGCCAACGGGCTGGGCTGGGCGATGGAGTACTTCGAGCCGCTGCGGCAGATCCTCGACGAACTCACCGGCATGCCCGACGTCGTCGCCTCGCACGCCGCCACCTGGGACAACATGGCCGCCGAGCTGGAGAGCATCGCCATCGACCTGAAGTCGCACCTCGGCGCGGACACGCCGCTGTGGCAGGGGCAGGCGGCCACCGCCTACCAGGGCCTGATGGCGCACAACGTGGCGGCGATCGACGGGATGAGCGGCATCTCCGCCGCGATGGCCGCGGCGACGCAGGCAGCCGGCAACCTGGTCGCGTTCACCCGTGACGTCGTACGCGACCTCATCGCCGACCTGGTGGCGCGCGTGGTCATCTGGGCGGTCGAGGCGATCTTCGTGGTCACCATCCCGGTGATCGCCACGCAGATCGTGGCGGCCGTGGTCAAGTGGGGCGGACGCATCCTGACCTACGTCGCCGCACTGATCAGCAGCCTGACCAACCTCTCCAAGCTGCTGAACGGCTAGGGCCGGCGATGGCGAAGCCCAAGACGCCCCCGGGTGGGCACGGTGACGGCGGGACGACTCCGCGCCCGGGTGACGGTGACGGCGAGAGCGGCATCCCCGGGCAGCGGCGGCGCAGTTCCACCGAGGTGCCCGACAACGTCTCCCGGGCCCAGGAGGTCGCCGGCGAGGAGGCGAAGCTAGGTCGCCCGCCCGGCGGCGACTCCGGCGAATCAACGGGCCGGCCCTCCGGCGGCAACGACGACTACCAGACCCCCAAACCCGGCACCCCCGAGTACGACCGCCGGGTGGAGGAACTGGCCGCGGACCCGGCCCACAACGGCAACATCAGCGCCAAGTCCCGCCGTGAGGCCGAGGTCGGGCTCGCGGCGGAGGCGGAGGGCAAGATTCCCGGTCCGATTCGCCGTGCCGAGCTCGACAACTCTGATCCCGCGTTCCAGAAGGACCAGGGCGAATTCATCGACTCGAACGGCCACAACTGGGACGTGAAAGCGCCGGCCGACGTATTCCCTGCTGGGCGGCACGCCGGCCAGCCGATGCCCGAGGGAATGAGGGGGCGCTACGATGGCGACGAGTTCGAGCAGAAACTCGCCGACGAGGTAGCCGGCGGACAGAATGTGGTCATCGACACCAAGAATCTGTCCCCGAGCGCCGTGGCTGATCTGAAGAGTCGGGTCGCCGGTCGCACGGACTGGGACGGCAAGGTGGTGTTTGACAAATGAGCAGATACAAGCGCAGCAGCGCGGACGTGATCCGCTGGCCGGAGAGCCCCGACGCCAGGGAGGCGCTTGAGGAGTGGTTCGCCGCCGCTGCTCCGGGCACGTCCTACCTGTCCGGCGACTTTCTCGACTTTCGCGGCGCCGATCTCAGCAACCTCGACCTGACCGGTGCCTACCTGGCCAATTCCAACCTGACCGGGGTGCGTTTCGAGGACGCCAACCTCGGCGACGCCAATCTCAACAACTGCGAGCTCGGGCGCGCCGATTTCTCCTTCGCCGATCTGGCCAAGGCGGAAATGGTCGGCTGCCTGGCCGGAAACGCGCGGTTCCGCGCGGCGCGACTGTTTTCGGTGCAACTCGACGATGCCGTGCTGACCGGCGCCGATCTGAGCCACGCGATCCTCAACTCGGCCAAGCTCTACCGGACCGATCTGCGCGACGCCAACCTCGAATTCGCCAGCCTGCGGTGGTGCACGCTGGGCGGCACGAACATGCCCGCCGTGCTGACCGGCGCGCGCCTGTTCGGCTGCCAGCTCGAGGGCGCGACGGGTTCCGTCGTCGGCCCGGTCTTCGTGGACGAGGAGGCCACCCGGTCGCTCGGTGGCGCCGACCTTCAGGCCTGGTTCGCCGAGCACGGCGCGGAGCAGGTCCAGGTCGCGAGCTGACGCCATCCCGCCGAACGGCGGGCGAGGCGCGCATGAGTGTGGAGACGACTCAGGGCTGGCCCCGTTTTGGGGCCGGCCCTGTCGTCCGTGCGGCACTGCCACCACACCCCGGGGTCCCCGACCGTGGTCGTACGGGCTGATCCGCCCAGGTAGGAGCGGGTCCGCGCCCTGAGCCGCCGAGCTACCGTCCGGACCGGGCCCATCGTTTTTTCTCCGGGCTGCGGTAAATGGATCGGGGCGCTGGTGCGTAAAGCAGGTGTGGAACGAGACGGGACGGACTTCGCGGAGTTCTATCAGCGCTCTCGGGACGACTGCCTGCGCGCCGTACTGGCCGGTACCGGCGATCGCGCGCTGGGCGAGGACCTGGTCGCTGAGGCGTTCGCGCGAGCCTGGGCCTCCTGGCGGAAGGTGAGCCGGCATCCGGCACCGGCGGCGTGGGTGGTGCGTACCGCCCTCAACGTCCGCGTGTCCTGGTGGCGGCGCCGCCGACGCGAGGTGGCTCTCGACGGCCACGACCGGGCGCAGCTCGCCGAGGACGGACTCGGCATGGACGACGTCCTGCTGACCGCCATCCGCCGGCTGCCGAAGCGGCAGCGCGAGGTGATCGTGTTACGCATCTGGCTCGACCTGGACACCAAGGCCGTGGCCGATGTGCTGGGCATCTCCGCCCGAACCGTAGCCGTCCACCTGTCCCGTGCCACCGCAACCCTGCGGGCGCAGCTCGTGCCCGTAGCCAGTTAGGAGATTGGACATGAGAGACGATGAGGTGCTGGACGCGGTGAAGCAGACCCTTTCCGACGTACAGATGGATCGTCCGGTCGGGGCGATCGAGCGGCGCGGCCGGGCGCGGCGGCGCAACCGCAGCCTCGGCCTGGCCGGCGGTGGCCTCGCGGCCGTGGCGGCGCTCGCGCTGGCCGTGCCGATGGCCACCCAGCAGCTCGACGCGGCCCCGACCGGCGACGGCCCGGCCGCTGGTGGCACCACGACCGACGCTACGACGGCGATGGCGCCGGTGGCGTTCACGCTGACCAAGCAGGCGGACAGCACGGTGAAGCTGACCTTGAACTACAAGCAGGTCCTGGATCCCGCCGCCCTGCAGAGCGCGCTGACCGACGCGGGTGTCCCCGCCGAGGTCAAGGCCCACGCCCTCTGCGTGCCGAAGGGCAAGGAACTGCCGCGGGCCGACCAGGTCTACCGGACCGAGAAGGTCAACTGGCCCGACGGGTCGCCGAAGCAGTACGACCTCGTCGTCGCGCCGGCGAAGATGCCGAAGAACAGCCGCATCTACTTCAGCGTCTTCTCGGTGCGGGGGGCCGAAGAGTTCGACAAGGCCGCCCACTTCCTCGTGTCGGACGGTGCCCCGATGAGCTGCCGGTCCGACAAGGAATTCGCCCCGGCGGGCTCCTGACCCCTGCCGTACTCCCTGGTGGGGTGAGCTGACGGTCGGTGAGTGGGCCCGCTCATCGACCGCCGGCGTGTCCTGGTTCGCGTCGTGCAACCCCTCGCCACGGCATCTCCGTTTCAGGGGTGCGCCGTCTCTGGCGTTCTGCGATTGGGGACCCTGATGAACACTCGTCGGCGACGTGTCGACGCGGCGGGCCGGGTGAGCGGGCGCGGGCCGTCGCGTCGCGGATTGCTGGCGGTTGCGGTGCTGGCCCTCACCGGCGGCGGTGTGGCCGAGGCGAGCGCCGTCTGGCGCCTGTCCGGTGGCCGCGAGTCGACGCCCGCGGCGGGGGGCCGGGGAACTCCCGGCCCGCCCACCCCCAGTCCGACGCCGGATTACCTTGCCGCCGCCCGGCAGAGGGTCACGGCGTACCTGGAGAAGGTCGGGCACGGTCAGGTCACGATGGCGGTGAAGGACCGGAGATCCGACGTGGCGCTCACCGTCGGTGCCACCCGCTTCCAGACGGCCAGCATCGTCAAGGTCGACATCCTGGCTGCCCTGCTGCTGCGAGCGCAGCAGCGGAACCAGGAGATCACCGACACCGATCGGCGTAACGCCAAGAGAATGATCACCGCGAGCGACAACGTCGCCACGACCTCGTTGTACCGCCGGATCGGCCGGAAGTCGGGACTGACCTCGGCGAACAGGACCTTCGGCTTGAAGGAGACCACTCCCGCCGCGTCGTGGGGGATGACCACGACCACCGCGGCGGACCAGATCCGTCTGCTCACCTCGCTCACGGACGAGGACGGTCCACTGGACGAGGACAACCGGAGCTACCTCTTCGACCTGATGAGCCACGTCGAGGAGGACCAGGACTGGGGAGTTCCCGCCGCCGCCGGCACGGGGACCACGGAGGCCTACGTCAAGAACGGGTGGGACACGGTGACCGCCGACGGTGGCCTCTGGCAGGTCAACACGGTCGGGCGGCTCGTCGAGCCCGGACACGACTGGCTCGTGGCCGTGCTCTCCAACCACCACCGGACGCAGGCGGCCGGCATCCGGATGATCGAGGCCGTGGCCAGGTACACCCTCGGCGAGCTGCGCAAGATCCCCACGGCGCCGGCGGCCTAGAGACGACTCAGGGCCGGTCCCCGATGGGGCCGGCCCTGTCGTGTGCCTGCTCGAGCGAGCGGAGGATACGAGATTCGAACTCGTGAGGGTGTAAACCCAACACGCTTTCCAAGTCTGCGACCACCAGTACGGCGTCGGCCGGCACAGTACGTGAGCTGCGCCAACCTTCCCGCGTCGTACTGCTAGGAACGGCGGTGTACAGCCCTGAACGAGACCACAACTGAGACCACTGCCGCCTCCTGGTAAGGGCGCGGAGAGAGAGACTGCCTCGGGCGCAAGCTGCCGGTCGATGGTTGTCTACCGCAGCTCGGCCCCATCAGGGGAACCTGTAGTGCCGCGCGGACTGGCAAAGCAGAGGCGTTGAGAGCGAAGACGCCAGGCTTCTAGGTGTTCTCGGTTCCACAACGTGACCATTTGGGTACTTAACGTAGAAGCCTCGATCGGCTAGGGTAGGAAGGTGTCGGCTCGTTCCGAATGCGGTTCAGGAGAGGAATCAGGCATGCCTACGCGGGTCAATGTCGCGCCTGAGATGCTCCGCTGGGCGCGTCAGAGGGCAAGATATTCCGTCGCGGACTTGGCAAACCGGTTTCCAATGCTTTCGCAATGGGAGGCGGGTTCTGTAAAACCGACAATGGGGCAGCTAGAGAAATACGCGCAAGCGACCTACACCCCCATCGGATTCTTCTTTTTGCCAAGTCCCCCGGAAGAGACGCTACCGGTACCAGATTTTCGAACCTTCCGCGACGAGCAGAACCGGAACCCAACTCCCAATCTTTTGGACACGATCTACGCATGTGAACAGAGGCAGGAGTGGTATCGGGAATTTGCCGAGTCCCACGGCTACCCATCCGTTCCGGTAGTCGGAAGCATGAGTCTCACGGTCAGTCCGGAGGCAGCAGCGAACCACCTGCGTGACTCTTTAGGCTTTAGTCTTAGGATTCGCTCTGAGTTCCCTACATGGACAGACGCGCTCCGTGGGCTGTCGGATCACGCCGAACGCCAAGGGATATTAGTGATGACCAGCGGCATCGTGGGCTCCAATACCCACCGCAAGCTGGACCCAAAAGAATTCCGCGGTTTTTCCCTTGTGGACCCTATCGCGCCGCTGATCTTCATCAACGGAGCAGACACTAAGGCTGCCCAGATCTTTACACTAGCTCACGAGCTGGCGCATATTAGCCTCGGCGGATCTGCGATCTCTAATCAAGATCTAGCGCATATCGCTAACGGCGACCAGACGGAGCGTTGGTGCAACGAAGTTGCCGCCGAGCTCCTGCTGCCTTTGGCGTCTCTGCGGGAAGAATTCGTCAGAAGCCGCGATCTGACTGCGGAGTTGCAACGACTAGCACGACAATACAAGGTGAGCACACTGGTCGTGCTTCGGCGCATCTTTGATGCAGGCTATCTGCAAGAACGCCAATTCAGCCGCGCCTTCGAAGATGAGCTGGAGCGAGTGCTTGCCCTGATGAATAGGCAGTCCTCTGGCGGAAACTTCTACACAACCCTTCCTGTGCGAGTAGGCAGGCGCTTCGCCCGATCAGTTGTTGCCGACACCCTTGAAGGTGGCACTCTTTATCGGGACGCATTTCGCCTTCTCGGGTTCAAGAAGACATCAACCTTCGAGCAGCTCAGCGAGAGCCTCGGGGTTGCCTAATGTATCTGATCGATACAAATGTATTCATAGACGCCAAGAATCGTTACTACCCTTTCGATGTTGTTCCGGGATTCTGGGACTGGCTCAAGTCTGCCCATTTGGGCGCCAAAATCTACACGGTGGAAGCCGTCTATGATGAATTGGTGTGCACCGCAGACGAGCTATGCGAGTGGATCAAGAAAATGCCGAGGTCATTTACTTTACCGGCAAGTGAGATCGGTGAGTCATCGCTTACTAGCCTGAGCGGATGGGCAAACAGTTGTCCTCAGTACACCAGGGCTGCAGTTTTCGAATTCTTGGGGGCGGCTGATTATTTTCTGGTGGCACACGCACACACGATAAGTGCGACAGTGGTAACGCATGAGAGGGCGGGTACGGGCTCGCGTAACCGCATTAAGATCCCGGATGCATGTGACGCGGTAGGCGTGAGCTGGATGAACCCGTTCGATATGCTGCGGACAGAACAGGCGTCATTCAGGCTCTAGCTAGGCTCCGGCCCGGTGCCAGGAGGCGGATGGACCGAGGTTCTCGTTGCCCTTAGCTCGATGCCGTTCACTCCTCGAATAAGTCAATCATTGCGCGAGTGATCTCGCCCATGCTTGTGATTACTGCATCTGCACCGGCAATACGAAACGCCTCGACCTTCCCTGGCCGGTTCGCGAAGCCAATCACGCGGACTCCAGCGGCTCGTGCGCCATTAATGTCGGACAGCGAGTCCCCAATCAAGAGGCATCGGCTTGGAGGCTCGGCGAGTGCGTCGACAGCCTTCAGGATCGGTTCAGGGTTCGGCTTCATGCGGCCCGGCTCAGCGTATGCTCGGCCGATTACGGGAGAGACGTACCTGGCGAGCCTATGCGCCGCGAGGTAGGCGGTCACCGCGCCAGCCGAGTTGTTGCTGACCGCGGCCACTGACATCCCTGCTTGCCGGGCAGCCACGATGAGTTCCCGGCCATACGGCGTTGGCTCGGCAGTTTTGACGGCTCGGCGTTCGGCCGCGCAGAGCGCGTCTTCTATTGCCCGGGTGATGCCGTGGTCGCCAAGCGCAGCGGCGAGCCGTAGCACTTCGAGCGGGTCGGGCTCGCTCGCGAGATCCGGCGGCACGTCGATACCGTGCCGCCGCAGCACGTCGACCAGCTCGGCAGCAACCTGCGGCGCCGGATATCCGGCAAAGATGCTGCACACGGGGCCGTCGAAGTCGAGCAGCACCGCGCTGACCTCGCCAAGCAGCTGGCCCAGGTCGGCGGTCATCCGTCGTACCGGTAAGCGATGGTCGACCACACCGAGTCGAACCACTGGCGGGACGCCTCCACGAACTGGGTGCCGTGGGAGGTGTGGTCGTCGGTCACCGCGTAGTGGAACAGCGGCACGTCCTTGCCCATGAGGTCGTAGATCGCCATCGGCTCGCCCTTGATCGAGACGGTGCGCTCAACGACCGGGTAAAAGCCGTAGAAGACTTCTTCGCCGTTGAGGATGTAGAGCTTGAACAGCGGGGACGCTCTGTGCATCCGCACCTCGACTGCGGCTGACCGAATGAGGCCGAGGTCGCCCAGCTCGGCGACCTGGTCGATGATGCCGTCCGCCGCCCGCCGGGTGATGCGTTCCGCACGCTCGCGCACCGCCGGGTCATCGGCCTGCGTCTCGGCCCGCGACGGCAGCGCCATCGGGACCGTCATGTCGGAGATCAGGACCCGCACGGCGATCGTCTCCGGTGCGAGCCGGCCGACCCGCACCTTGTCGAGCGCTTCGGCGAGCGCATCGCGCAGCGTCTCGCCGGAGAACCCTGCGAAGTCGATCGTGACGTGAGGCCGCTCGAATGCCGCTTCGATGTGCGGACGTAGCTCAACGGGTCGCTGCGTCTGTGCTCGGACGAACGCGCCGCTGCCCTGCCGGGACACGATCAGCCGCTCTGCCCGAAGCAGCTCCAACGCTCGCTTGACTGTTTCCCGCGCTACGCCGTAGCGGGCGGCTAGCTCGGGCTGTGATGGCAGCTTGTCGCCCGGGGCGAGTCGGCGCGTGAGGATGGCCGCCCGCAGCTTGTTCGCGATCTGCTGCGAAGCCTGTTTGGGGTCGTCAGGGTCTAGCTGACCGAGGAAGTCAAGGTTCTCGCTCACTCGCCCACGGTAGCGCTGACTAGCCAAGTCAGGAAAGTTCGCCGCGTCCTCTTGACCTGACTAGCCAAGCCGTCCTACGTTCATGGCGTCGGACCTGGCTAGCCAGGACCGACAAGCCGGGCGGAAGCCGGGGAAGGTGGCGCATGCGCTACACGCCCACGGGCCGGTCGTGTGGTCGTTCATTCAGAACTTCACAGCAGAAGCGCCGCGTGGATCCGTCTGCGGCAACCCCGCCTTGAGTCACACGGTGGCCGACCCCGGTAGATCCCGGGCGAGCGGGGCGAGCGGGCCGGGTCTGGCGCGCGGTTGCTTCTGCCCTTGTTCCTGTTCCCCCGGGGTGCGGCCGGTCTGGTCGCACCCCGGGCTTTCCCCGACCTCATCGACTCACCGGAGGTTCCCCCGTGCGAACGCACCTTGCCCCCGTCACCGCCGAACCGACCGCCGCCGCCCTGGCAGGGATCGAGTCGGAGTGGCCGCTGATCGCGGCCGAGCTGGACGTGTTGGACGCTGAGATCACGCTGATCTGCGCCGAGGACCGCGGCGGCCCCTCGCCGCTGGACTGGCGGCGGCTGCGCCGGGCCGAGGCCCGCGTCACCCGCGCCGCCGCCACCCGTACCGACCCGCGCCGCGCGGCCTGATGTCGCGTATCCGCGCCGCCTACTTCGATCCGGACGGGGCGCGGTACGGCATCCCCACCTACTGGTGGAAGGGTGCCCCGCCCGGCTACGCCACCCGCCGGCAACTCACCGCGGCCGGCCTACGCCCCGGTGGCCAACCGATCGCTGCTCAGGTGCTCTGGCGCGGCATCGGCGGCACCCGCACGGCCTACCTCTACCGCCTCGACCTCGCCGCGCCGAAGCGCACCGCCACCCCAGCGCAGCGCGCCGCGATCGGCAAGGCACTCACGGCTCGCCGGACCTGCCCGACCTGCGGCACTGTCCGGCCCTACTTCATCCCGCGCTCGCTCGGCGAGTGCATCGACTGCGCGTACCCCCAGGAGGCCGCCGCGTGATCCGCACCTACACCGATCCCAGCGTCCTGGCCGGCATCGCCGCCGGAGCGAGCTGGGCCGATCCGCAGATGGACCCGACCCGCATCGACTGGACCGAACGCAAACGCCGCGCCGTGATCCCGTTCGCGGTGATCGACGGCCGACCGGTCAACCCGTGCGCGCCGACCGGCATCCGCTACGGCCGCAACCAGCTCGGCCACTGGGGCGAGCAGCTCTGCGCCGACGCCATCGTCACCGCCGGAGACGCGCACGGCTTCCGCTGGCTGCTGCTGGTCGAGCGGGCCGACGGCCACGGTTGGGCACTGCCCGGCGGCCATATCGATGAGGGCGAAGACTCCACCGACGCCGCCGTGCGAGAGCTGGCCGAGGAAACCGGCCTGATCTTCGACCGTGCCGAGGAGCACTACCTGACGATGCCGGCCCGCTACGTGCCCGACCCCCGAGCGAGCGATGAGGCGTGGATGGTCACCGTCCCGACCCGCTTCGACCTCGGCGGCGGCTTCTACATGTTCCCCGAGGTCACCGGTCGCGACGACGCCGGCCGCGCCATCTGGGCACCAGCCACCGACTATCCCGAATTGGCCCGCCACCTCAACCGCGTCTACGGCGGCCAGGTGTTCGCCGCACACCGCGACCTACTCGCCGACACCCTCAACGACTGACCGGAGGTCACCCGCCATGACTGCCCCCGCTATCAATGGCACCCGCTACCCCCAGCCGATCGAGGCCCTGTTGCCCGCCGCCCGCGACCTGGATCTGCCGGATGGGGACGTGTTCCCGTCGCGTAACCGGCTCATGCGAGAGTTCCGCATCGGTGCGCCGAAAGCTGGCGAACTGCTGGCGCTGCTCAAGGCCGAGCCCGCCGCGCCGCCGGCCGACACCACCGAGCCGGCTACCCCGGACCCGGCACCCGCCCCGGCCGCACCCGAGCCCGCACCGCCGGCCGAGCCGGACCCGACCCCCGCGCCGGAGATCACGCCGCCCACGCCGCCGGCCGAGGCCAACACGGTCAGTCGCCCGGACACGCCCGCCTCGCCCGCCTCGCCCGCGCCGGCCGCGCCGGTCCGATCGGCGGTGGTGTGGCCGGTGGTCTTGCTGGCGCTGCCGGCGTTCGTCGCGATCTGGTCCGGGTGGGTTGGCCTCGGCGGACTCACCGGGTTCGGCATCGTGCACCCGCTGCCGGGCATCTGGGACAGCTTCTCCATCAACAGCGCGATCACGCTGCCGATCGGGGTGGAGACGTACGGCGCGTACGCCTTATACGTGTGGCTGTCCGGGCGGGTGCCCGAGCGGGCACGCCGGTTCGCCAAGTGGTCCGCCCTCGGCTCCCTCGCCATCGGCGCCCTCGGCCAAGTCGCTTACCACCTGCTCGAAGCCGCCGGAGTCACCTCGGCGCCGTGGTGGATCACCACCGCCGTCGCCTGCCTGCCCGTCGCGGTGCTCGGCATGGGTGCCGCCCTCGCGCACCTCGTTCGCACGCACGACTAGTTCCACCCGGCGGCGCGGCCCTCGTGGCCTGGAAACCCGCGCCGCGCCGCCGGCCCTCAACCCCGACCCTCACGGATCAGATGGAGGAACCCCCATCATGACCTTCCCCCGAGATGATGACCGATTCGACTGGCAGGCGGCCGAAAACGACCTGACCGGCCCGGATGCCGACGTGGTGGACCTGGACGCCGTCCGGTCCCGCCGGCAGGCACCCACCCCAGTCGACGACGACAACACCGACACTGCCGGCCGCCTGGTGGACTCGCCCGAGGCGCAGCGGTCGCCGCGGTTCACGGTGGCCGCGTTGCAGGACGCGAAGCGGCGGCCGATCGTGCCGGCGTGGCTGCGCTCACGCGCCGAGCTGCGCGACGCCGCCCGGTGGACGATCGGGCACCTGTTCCACGCCGGAGCGTTTCACCTGACCCGCACCCCGAAGTACGCCGGGAAGCTCGCGTGGCGTGCCCCGCGCGGCGCAGGCCGACTGCTCGGCGGGTGGGGTCGCTGGCTGTTCGACCTGCAAGGCGAACACGTCCGCCAACTCATGGCCGACAAGGGCGACGCGGAGATGTACCTCAAGGCGTCACGGCTGCGTGACCAGCGCGTCCGGTGGCGCGGCTTCGTCACCGCCGCCGCCGTCCTCGGCGTGCTCCCCGCGCTGGGCATCGCCTACGCCCTCGCTCCGCCCGGCGCCCGCTATGCCACCCTCGCCGCGCTGCTGGGCGCCCTCGGCGCGCTCGGCCGTCCGGCGGACAAGCCGCTGCTTGACACCGCCGTGGTCGTGCCCCGCGTGCAGAAGCTGACCTCGGATGTGGTGGTGCGGGCGCTGGGCAACCTCGGCATCACCGGCATCAACCAGGCGCTGTCCAAGGGTGACCGCGGCAAGGACTGGTTCCCCGCCCCGATCACCCGCGACGGCCCGGGATGGCGCGCCGATGTGGAGCTGCCCAACGGCGTCACCGCCACCGAGGTCATCGAGAGGCGGGAGAAGCTAGCCGCCGGCCTGACTCGGCCGCTGGGCTGTGTGTGGCCGGAGGGTCAGCCGGAGGTGCACCCCGGGCGGCTTGTGCTCTGGGTCGGCGATCAGGACATGTCCAAGGCCCGCAAGCCGGTGTGGCCGCTGCTCAAGGGCGGCACGGTGGACCTGTTCCGGCCGCAGCCGTTCGGCACCGACCCGCGCGGCCGGTGGGTCGACCTCACCCTGATGTTCATGGCCATGGTCATCGGGTCCATCCCCCGCATGGGCAAGACGTTCACCCTGCGGGAAGTGCTGCTCATCGCAGCATTGGACCCGCGTGCGGAGATCCACGCCTACGACCTCAAGGGCACCGGCGACCTGTCCGCCCTGGAGCAGGTCGCGCACCGCTACCGCGCCGGTGAAGAGGACGAGGACATCGAATACGCGGTGGCCGGCATGCGCGAGCTGCGCGAGGAGCTACGCCGCCGCGCGAAGGTGATCCGCGACCTGCCCCGCGACCTCTGCCCGGAAAACAAGGTCACGCCCGAACTGGCGTCCAAGAAGAGCTTGGGTCTGCACCCCCTCGTGGTGGGTGTCGATGAGTGCCAGAAGTGGTTCGAGCACCCTGAGTACGGCAAGGAGCTGGAGGCGATCAGCACCGACCTCGTGAAGCGCGGGCCGGCGCTCGGGATCATCCCCGTGTTCGCCACCCAGCGGCCGGACGCCAAGAGCCTCCCGACCGGCATCTCGGCGAACGCGTCGACCCGGTTCTGCCTGAAGGTGATGGGACAGACCGAGAACGACATGGTTCTCGGCACGTCGCAGTACAAGCAGGGCATCCGGGCAACCATGTTCGCCTGGACCGACAAGGGCACCGGCTACTTCGTCGGTGAGGGAGCCGATGCCCGGATCACCACCACCGTCAACATCGACGGTCCCCTAGCGGAGAAGATCGCCGCACGCGCCCGCACCGCACGGGAAGCCGCCGGACGGCTCACCGGGCACGCACTCGGCGAGCAGCCCGCCAAGGTTCAGGCGCTGTCCTACAACCTGCTCGACGACATCACCGCCGTGGTCCCGGCCAGTGAGGCCAAGGTGTGGTGCCGCACCGCCGCCGCCCGCCTCGCCGAGCTGCGGCCCGAGGTCTACGACGGGTGGGACGCCGAGCAGGTAACCGTCGCGCTCAAGCCGTTCGGGGTCAAGGTCGGGCAGACGTGGGGCACCGACCCGGACACCGGCAAGGGCGCCAACCGGGGCGGCTTCGAACGCGCCGCCATCATCGCCGCAATTGCGGAGCGTAACCGCAAGCGGGACGCGAGCTAACCGCCGATCGGTCCTAGGTCTAGGAGCGGGCACCTCCTAGACCTAGGACCACCCCTAGGGCGCCATCCGAACCGTGACCAGGACGCTAGGAATCTAGCGGCCTTCCCCGAACACACCCCGAAACCGGCCTTGGAGGCTGTCATGGACCCCCGCGACCTGCTAGCCGCCGCCCCATGCCTCATCCTCGCCTTGCTCACGCTCGGTTACCTCGCGTTGTGCGTTGCTGCGCCGTTCGGACGCTGCCGCATCTGCCACGGCAGCGGCCGCAAGCGCCCCACGGTCGGCCGTCTGCGGCGGGAGTGCCGCCGCTGCGCCGGCACCGGGTTGCGGTTGCGCGTCGGCCGGCACGCCATCAACCACATCAAGGACGAGTACCAGGCGGCCAAGCGATGAATCGCCGCGCCGCCGGCCACACCGACTGGTGCGGACAAGACCACCGCTGCAACCTCGACGAACACCGCTCCGACGAAATCGTGATCGACATCGCCGGCCGTGCTCGCGCGGTGCTCGTCCGGGTGCGCACCAGGACCGGCCGCGAGCACGCCGAGGTACGCGTCAGGGTCGCGCTCGCCCCCGGCGAGTTGGCCGCCCGCCGCCAGTTGGTCGGGCTGCTGGGCGACCTGCGGCACGCCGTCACCCGCGCTGCGGTCACCTCCCGACCGCGACCGAGGCGGGCCTCGTGATGTCCGGCCCGCGCCGCGACGGCCCGTCGCCGCGTGACTCCCGGCTGTCCGGTTTGGAGGTGTGGCTCACCGGCACGCCCGCCGAGCTGGACGCCGCGACCGCCGCCTTGGCCGACGCCGGGCACCTCACCCAGCGCGGCACCCGCCAGCCTCTGACCGGCACTGACGCCGGCCGCTACCGGCTCTATCTGCGCCTGAGCGTCACCGCCGGCCGGCAGCGGCGCACCGGCGTCCCGGACGCCACAGGCGGCGCGCTGATCGACCTGGCTGCCGCCCGCGCCCAGCGCCGCCCGGCCTGACCCGATTCCCCCGAGCCTTGGGAGATGCCCCATGTCTGACCTTCTGACCGCCGCGCTCGCGCACGCCGCGCGCGGCTGGTACGTCTTCCCCTTGCGTCCCGACGACCGGCCCGACGACCCAGATGAGGCCAAGCGGCCGGCGTTTCCCAACCGCTGCACCGCCGAGCACTGCCCCCGCGCCGATCCGCGCTGCCGCGCCACCGGCCGTCACGTCGGGTGGGAGGAACGCGCCACCACCGACCCGGAGCGCATCCGCCGTGCGTGGTCGGCCCGCCCGTACGGGATCGGCATTGCTTGCGGCCCCTCCGGCCTGGTCGTGGTCGACCTCGACGTGCCCAAGCACGCCCGCGACACCCCGCCGCCGCACTGGGCCGGAGCGGCTTTCGGCCTGGACGTGTTCGCGACCCTCGCCGCGCCGCACGGCGGCATCACCGCCACCTACACCGTGTGCACGGCCAGCGGCGGCAGCCACCTCTACTACCGCCACCCCGCCACCGGGCCGCAGCTACGCAACACCACGGGCGACCGGGGCGGGCTGGGCTGGAAGGTCGACACCCGCGCCCACGGCGGCTACGTCGTGGCCGCCGGCAGCACCGTCGCCAGCCGCCCCTACTCCGTGGCGCTGGACTGCGACCCGGCTCCGCTGCCCGCATGGGTAACCGGGCTGCTCACCCCCGCCCCGCGACCCGCCCACCGGCCCACCCCGGTGGCACTGCCAGCCGACCGGTGCGGCGCGTACCTGGCAGCGGCAATCCGCCGGCAGGTCGCCCACCTCATCACCGCCGCCGAAGGCCAGCGCAACCACGCCCTGTTCGCCTCGGCGGTGGCGCTCGGGCAGCTCGCCGCCGGGGGCGTGCTCACCGACGACGACGTAACCGCCGCCTTGGGGCCCGCTGCGTTGTCGCTCGGCCTCCCGTCGGGCGAGGTCGCCCGCACGATCGCGTCGGGGCTGCGGACCGGGGCGCGTAATCCGCGCGGCCTCGCCGGGGTGGGGAGGGCGGCGGAATGACGACACGGTTGCAGATCGGCTCCGGGCCCGAAACGATCCGCGTGCTCAAGGCCGCGCTGGTCGATGGGCTGCTGCCCGACACCTACGTGTCCGCCGGTTCCCTCGTGCACATGGAAGCCGTCTCCGGTGGTCTGGCCACCGCCGCTGATGAGGACTCTCCGTTGCCGGTGTCGGCGAGCATGGTCAACCCTGCCGGTTTGGCTGGGCTGCTCGCCGAGCACGCTTACGTCTACCGGCTCAAGACCCGCAAGAGCGATACCGGCGATCCCGAGGTCTACGAAGACGAAGTAACCCCACCTCGCGACATCCTGTCCTCGGTACTGGCCGGCAAGACCTGGCCCGGCGTGCCGCCACTACGCGGCATCATCGGCGCACCCGTGCTACGCCGAGACGGCACCCTGCTACAACAGCCCGGTTACGACGCCGCCACCGGACTTTACCTCGCGTCCAAGGTGGCGCTTCCCCCCGTGCCAAACGAGCCGACCCCGGAGCAGGCCGTCGAGGCTCGCACGTTCCTGCTCGACCGGTTCTTACGGGACTTCCCGTGGGCAAGCGCCGCCGACCGGGCGAACTACGTGGCGCTGCTGGCCACGCCGATCCTGCGGCACTTCACCCGCTCCTTGACCCCGTTCGCGCTGATCGACGCCACCATGCCCTCGTCCGGTAAGACGATCCTCACGGCTGGGCCGGGGATGCTCTATGGCCAGCGCGTCATGGCCTGGGCCTACTCCGATGAGGAACTGCGCAAGTCCATCACCGCGGTGCTGGCTGAGCAGGTCGGCGTGGTCATCTGGGACAACCTGGCCGAGGGAACCGTCATCGACTCCGCCGTGCTCGCCCAGCTCGTCACCTCCGGCGTTTGGTCCGACCGTCAGCTCGGGGCGTCGCGCAACGTCGCCACCGTCAACGACCGGCTGTGGATGGCCACCGGCAACAACCTCCAG
The DNA here is from genome assembly GCF_044456245.1 of Micromonospora sp. NPDC051006. Taxonomy (NCBI): domain Bacteria; kingdom Bacillati; phylum Actinomycetota; class Actinomycetes; order Micromonosporales; family Micromonosporaceae; genus Micromonospora; species Micromonospora sp. NPDC051006. The sequence continues at coordinate 708,021 of NZ_JBITFP010000001.1, read as the reverse complement.
GTTGGCGGGGACATGGCCTCCCGCACGGTGCGGGTGCGCCTCGACCCGGACATGCCCCGCCCCGAGTTGCGCGACCAGCGTGGGTTCGGCATCCCGCACCTTGACCAGTGGATCACCGACCCGGCGAACCAACTCACCGTCCTGTGGCACCTGCTTGTGCTGGTGCTCGACTGGACCCGTCGGGGAGCACCCCGCGTGTCGGGGTTGTCGATGCGGCAGTTCACCCCGTGGGCGCAAGCCCTCGGCGGGTTCCTGGCGCATCACGGCATCGACGGTTTCCTGACCAACGCCGCCGAGATTCATGAGATCGATGAAGACGAGACGCGCTGGCGCGCCTTCCTCACTTGCTGGCACGACCGCCACGGCGGCCGTGCGATGACCGCCGCCGAACTCCGCCAAGACGGAGAGCCGATGCACCTTGGCAGCGACGTCAACGACCCGTGGGACGGGCAGTTCATCACCACTCACAACGGCCGCCTACCCAACCCTCTGCAACTCGGAAGGCTGCTCACAGGGCAGGCCGGACGCTGGCGCGGTGAGCATGTCGTCCGCGCCGGCCGGAACGACCGCGGCGATCGATCCGTCTTCTGGGTCGAGCAGCACCAGGGATAAAACTAAAGACCGAGGCCAGCGGCCTGGGCAAGGGGACAGCCCCGCCAGCGGTCATCCTCATCCCAGACCACAGCGATGTCCTCAGCGTTGAGCCAGGTAACGCGGCGGTCGGTGATGGGAGCGCTAAAGACCGCGAGCAGCTGCGGTCGCGAGGCGCCGGCAGGGTAGAGAAAGTGCCGGTATTCCTTGAGCTGGCTGTGGGCCTCGCGGGTCGCGCGGGCAACATCACGGCCGTAGACGACCTTGTACTCGCCGATCCACGGGGTGGGGGAGGTGATGACGAAGTCGCGGGGGTGGACCTTGGTGGTCAGCTTGAAGTTGCGGCATTGCAGCCAGGTGCCGTATCGCTTGAGACCACCTTCGTGTCGTGGCTTACGCACGATGGAGCGTTTCGGCAGACTGATGACGGCGGTGACGTCAACACCGGGGTCGAACGGTAAGTCTCGGTCGTTGGGGTCGACGTGCACGGCGCTGCCGGTGAAGATGGTTCCCGGGTTGGCGATGGCGAACCGGTCCCTGGCCTGCATCGCCTCGGCGAGTACGAGGCAGGCGTGGTTGAGATCACCCGCAAGGGTCTTGTCGTCGGGCAGGGCGTCGAGCGGGTAGGTCTTCGCGATGATGGTCGCGGCCTCGTAGCGGCGCTGCCGGATCCCGGGGCGCCGTAAGTCCATCGCGGCGCCCCAGCCGCTCGTCAGGTCCGCTGGCAAGCCGCCACGGATCGCGGCGGCCTCGGCCCGCAACGCCTCTAGCACCTGAGCTTCTCGATCGCCGGCTTTCTTCATCGTCTTCGCTCGCAGCTCGGTGCCCATATTCACGCTCAGCGTCCACGCCTCACGTGACGCCTGCAAGAGCCACACCACGTAGAGGCCTCGCATCGGAGTGACCGACTCGTCCGGGTCGAAGAACCCGATCCAGGGCGTGTCGGTCGTCGCCAGTGGACGCTGACCTCCACTGGCCTTGATCACGAAGTCGTTCGGGCCGTAGCCGTCCAGCAACTCGCCCGCCTGGGACAAGAGTCGCTGCTGCGGCGTGTCGAACCCGTCGCGCGGGTCATAGCCGGCACCTACAGCCAGCAGATAGTCCACCAACGTCATCGGTGCCGTCTCCATACGCACGGTTCTACCGCACCGGTACGACACCTCCCGTCTCTCGTGTCCGCCCAGCCCACCAGCGCGTGCCATCGGCCCCGCCGGCGGCCGCGCTGCTACGAAAGCAGGCAATCATGACCATCCCGACCCCCGTGGCCGCAGACGAGGCCAACTACGTTCGGCCAATCATCCCGAATCGGCCGAGGCTGCTGGATCTGTGCTGCTGCCAAGGCGGCGCGACACGCGGCTACCAGAACGCCGGCTTCTACGTCGTCGGCGTGGACATCGCGCCGCAACCCCGCTATGTCGGAGACGAGTTCGTCCAGGCCGACGCCCTCGACGTCCTACGCGATCGCGCGTTCGTGTCCCGATTTGATGCGATCCACATGTCCTGGCCCTGCCAAGTCTTCAAGCTCGGCACCTTGCGAACCACCAAACCGGTTCCCGACCTGGTCACACCGGGCCGCAAGGAAGCGAACGTGACCGGCATACCGTGGGTCATCGAGAACGTCATGGAGGCACCCCTCGACCCGGCCCGGTCGATCGTGCTGTGCGCCAATACGTTCGGTCTGCGCACCTACCGCCACCGCCGTTTCGAGTCCTCCCACCACCTCAAACTGGCCGCCCCGCCGCACTTGCCACACATGAAGCGGGCACCGAACCGGCGCCGCCGCGAAAGGTGGCTCGCCGGTGACCACGCCTCCATCACCGGCGATGTCGGAACCTACGTCGGTCCCGAGGCCATGGGAATCGACTGGATGACCGGCAACGGCCTGTCCGAGGCGATCCCGCCGGTCTACACAAGATGGGTGGGCGCCCAGCTCCTCGCCTACCTGAACGGCACCCGTCCAGCTTCTCGGCGAGCCTCAAAGGCGGCATGACCACTGTCCACGGTTCTACGTCGCCACGGCGGCCGTGCGACGACCGCCGCCGAACCTCGCCAAGACGGAGAGCGCATGCGCCCTCGGTAGCGACGACAACGACCCGTGGGACGGGCAGTTCATCACCACCCACAACGGCCGCCTACTCAACCCCTTTGCAACCCGGCAGGCTGCTCACAGGGCAGCCGGGGCGGTGGCGCGGAGCACGTCCGCGCCGGCCGCAACGACCGCTCCGTCTTCTGCGTCGAGCGGTACGAGGGGTGAAACCCGCTGAACCATCTCCGCAACTCCGCAACGCCGCACACACCCCCGACCACCAGGGAAAACGCCTGGCGGAGATCAGAACCAAGAGGACCCTCAATCTCCGCATCTCCGCAGCCAACTGCGGAGATCCCGGCCCTCTGCGGAGATGACCCCTCACCATTCCCTCCCATCTCCGCAAGCATTTGCCCAGCTCACGCCCATGTTTGCGGAGATGCGGAGATGCGGAGATGGTTCAGCCCCTCCACAACGAGCGCCGACCGCCGCAACCGGACCGCGTAGGCCGACCCGCTGAGACCCCCTGAGCCGAACCGGCGCATCACCTAGCACCAGCCCGCCCGAAATCTTGGCCCCAAGGCGCTCTCAGCGGGCCGCTCTAGCGGCCTCTATCGATACGCCTGCTCTATCCAGCAACCGACCCTCGCCAGGCGAGAACGCCCACCACCGGCGCTCTCAACCCGACGGAACAACGGGGAGAAGCCGTGCCCACGCCAGAAAACCGGGTCGTCCTGACCATCGAAGAAGCCGCCCACCGACTCGGCATCGGCCGTACCACCATGTACGCCCTTATCAAGACCGGCCAAATCCGCACCGTCACCATCGGCCGTCTCCGCCGTGTACCGACCTTCTGCCTCGACGAGTACGTGCGCAACCTGCTCGCCGAGCCCACGCCCCTCGACCACGCCGCCTGACCAAAGGAGCATGACGGATGGGACGCAAGCCAAACGGCGCATCGAGCATCTACAAGGGCGGTGACGGCTACTGGCACGGCCGCGTGACGGTCGGAGTGAAGGACAACGGAAAGCCGGACCGGCGGCACGTCCAGGCGAAGACCGAGGCCGAGGTGATCCGCAAGGTTCGCGCGCTGGAACGCGAGCGCGACCACGGAACGGTGCGGAAGTCGGGGCAGCGCTGGACGGTCGAGAAGTGGCTGATGCACTGGGTCGAGAACATCGCCGGCCCGGTGGTCCGTACGAACACCCTCGACGGCTACCGGGTGGCCGTCCGTCGGCATTTGATCCCCGGCGTGGGCGCCCACCGCCTCGACCGCCTAGAGCCTGAGAACCTGGAGAAGCTGTATGCCCGGATGATGGCCAACGGCAGCGCGGCCGGCACCGCCCACCAGGCGCACCGAACCATCCGTACGGCGCTCGGAGAGGCGGTGCGCCGCGGGCACCTCGCGCGGAATCCCGCCGCGCTGGCCAAGCCGCCCCGCCTCCCGGATTCCGAGGTGCAGCCGTACTCCGTGCCGGAGGTACAGGCGATCCTTCGCGCGGCAGCTTCGCGGAGGAACAGCGCACGGTGGGCCGTAGCGCTCGCCCTCGGGTTGCGCCAGGGCGAGGCGCTCGGCCTGAAATGGCCGGACGTGGATCTGGACAACGGGACGCTCACCGTGCGGCGAGCGCTTCTCCGGCCGAAATGGCGGCACGGCTGCGACGGAGGGTGCGAACAGAAGCTGCCCGGCCAGTGCCCCGACCGGGTGAATGGACGGCCGGTAGCGGCGGACACCAAATCGCGCGCCGGCCGCCGCTCCATCGGCCTGCCCGATGCCCTGATCGACCTTCTACGGCAGCACCGAAAGGAACAGGACACCGAGAGGGAAACCGCCGCCCAGCTCTGGCGCGATGAGGGCTGGGTATTCGCCTCCCCGACCGGCGAGGCGATCCACCAGGCTACGGACTACGACGAGTGGAAGCGGCTACTCAAGCTCGCCGGAGTGCGGGACGGACGGTTGCACGACGCCCGGCACACCGCCGCCACCGTGCTCCTGGTCCTCGGTGTCTCCGGTCGCGCGGTGATGGGCATCATGGGCTGGTCGAACTCAGCGATGGCCGTTCGGTACCAGCACATGACCGATCAGGTGCGCCGGGACATCGCACAGCAGCTCGGCGGACTGCTCTGGGGCGAAAAGGGCTAAGGGATTGACGGTTGGGGCTGGTACGCGCCAGCCCCAACCGTGCACGTCAGGGCCGAACGCGGTCGGCAGGTCCTACGCGTGGAGGAACAACCGCGCCGTGCTTATCTCGGTTGTTCTTGCGCTCTCGGACTTCGTGATAACGGTATACGTCCGAGGCGGCGTAGATTGGCCCTGTAGGCGTTCTCGCTAGAGGCTGAGGAAAGTCGGGCTGCTGGGATAGCTGTTGCGCTCTCTGGCGCGAAACACCCAGCGCTAGAGCTATTTCCGACAGTGCCATCACAGGCGGGATGGGCTCAGGGAGCCTCTCTGGATGGGTCAATACGGAGATTGCAGGATGTTCAGGTCCAATTCGTTCCTGGATGTCCATGAGTAGGGCCCACGATTTCAACACAGCCTCTTGTGGTGCGATGCATTTGACTCGCAGGCTGACGATTACGGTTGGTCCTGACGCACGCTCTACCTCTGCGAGGCTTGCTTTGAGTCGAAGAGCCGCGGTCCGTATGGCGGCCAAAGCGGATGGAATGCGCTCGTACTCCGCCTTGATGATCCAGTATGTTGCCACGGGCGTCCTCCACTGGCAGGCACCTGCCTATTCGGAAATCCAATGATTCAAAAAGCCGTGAAGCACGGGGACTGTGGCGGCTGAGAGGACAATGTCACCGTTGTAGTGATGTACTGCGGCAGCCCCGGCCAGGCATGTGGCGCTGATGACGAAGCGCCGCACTGTAATCGTTCGCCGTATCGCCTGGTTCGTTTCTTCTGCCGCGGGTTCCATCTCGGGGTCGGTTGGGAGTATTCTCATAGCGGCTCCTTCATCTACTTGCTGTGGGTTGGAGCATGGCGGCGCCCGAGGGACAGCTCGGGCGCCGCTGCCATTGTCGGATTCAGGGGCTGCGGCATGTCGCACAGGCTGTGCGATAGGGCTCTAATGAGCCCCGGGGAATAAGTGCTTGCCTCGCCAGGCGCCTTGTCGACGACAAGTAATGGGCTTGTCGCCGACAAGAGCAGACGGAGTCACTCGGCGTTGCGATCGTGGCCCCAGGTCGGACCCGGTGAGGCTGAGCCGTCAGGTTGGCTGGCCGGCGAACAGGGAGCGAGCTGCGGATGCCGGGAGCTCGTACGCCCTGCTGTCACCCGCGACAGGGTGAGACGAGACGGACTGAGACGAAAACTGAGACGAGGGTGGCGCTGCGGACGACCAAGGGCCGGTCCCCAGCGGGGCCGGCCCTGTCGTTCGTGCTGCTCAGCGAGCGGAGGATACGAGATTCGAACTCGTGAGGGTGTAAACCCAACACGCTTTCCAAGCGTGCGCCCTAGGCCTCTAGGCGAATCCTCCGCGAGCCAGGATACAGGCCGCCGCCGGCCGGGCCACCCCACCACCCCCTGAAGATCGACGGGCGGTCGGGTAGGGTTGGTGGCACCTCCCGTGCGGCGGTATCTCGTGAACCTCCCCAGGGCCGGAAGGCAGCAAGGATAAGCGAGCTCTGCCGGGTGCACGGGAGGCCTTTCTGTCTGTGGCCCGGTTGATCCACTCCAGGTCGCCGATCTGGGGCTGTCCCGGGCGCCGCGACACCGCCCTGTCGCCGACATCGAGTCGATCAAGCCAACCGGGCCGAGCGGCGCGCGCAACGATCCGGCGGGGTGGGTGGTCACCCGGGGCGGACCGGCGCAGAATGGCTCGGTCGAGAGGAGGCGGGACGAGTGGCACTGGCGCTCTACCGCAAGTACCGGCCGCGCAGCTTCGCCGAGATGATCGGCCAGGAGCAGGTCACCGAGCCGCTGTCACAGGCGCTGCGCAGCGGGCGGCTCAACCACGCCTACCTCTTCTCCGGCCCCCGTGGCTGCGGCAAGACGTCCAGCGCCCGGATCCTGGCCCGCTCGCTCAACTGTGAGCAGGGCCCCACTCCCGAGCCGTGTGGGCAGTGCGAGTCCTGCCGCTCGCTGGCCCCCGACGGCAGCGGGTCGATCGACGTCATCGAGATCGACGCGGCCAGCCACGGCGGCGTCGACGACGCCCGTGAGCTGCGCGAGAAGGCGTTCTTCGCGCCGGCCCGCAGCCGCTTCAAGATCTATATCATCGACGAGGCGCACATGGTCTCGTCGGCCGGCTTCAACGCCCTGCTCAAGCTGGTCGAGGAGCCGCCGGAGTACGTCAAGTTCATCTTCGCCACCACCGAGCCCGAGAAGGTCCTCGGCACGATCAAGTCGCGGACCCACCACTACCCGTTCCGGCTGTTCCCGCCGAAGGTGGTCCGCCCCTACCTGGAGCAGCTCACCGAGGCGGAGGGGGTCACCGTCGAGCCGGCGGTCTTCCCCCTGGTGGTGCGCGCCGGTGGCGGCAGTATGCGGGACAGCCTCTCTGTGCTCGACCAGCTCATCGCCGGCGCCGGCCCGGAGGGGGTCAGTTACGCCCGGGCCGCCGCGCTGCTCGGCGTGACCGACTCGGCGCTGATCGACGAGATGTGCGACGCGCTGGCCGCCGGGGACGGCGCCGCCGCCTACGCCACCGTCGACCGGGTCGCCGAGGCCGGGCACGACCTGCGCCGGTTCGCCTCCGACCTGCTGGAACGGATGCGCGACCTGATCGTGCTCCAGCAGGTACCGGACGCCGCCACCAAGGGCCTGATCGACGGCCCGGCCGACCAGATCGAGCGGATGGCCGCGCAGGCCCAGCAGCTCGGCCCGGGCACCCTGTCCCGCTGCGCCGACATCGTGCACAACGGCCTGGTCGAGATGCGCGGCACCACCGCGCCCCGGCTGCTGCTCGAGCTGATCTGCGCCCGGATGCTCCTCCCCGGCGCCGACGACACCACGGGCGGCCTGCTCCAGCGCCTGGAGCGCATGGAGCGCCGGCTCACCCTGGCCGGCACCGACGCGCCGACCGCCGCCGGCTCCGGGCCGGCCACCCCCACCTCCGGGGTACGCCAGGAGCCTTCCGCCCAGCCCGCGGCTGCCGCCGCGCCGCACCCGGAGACCGCCGGCACGCCGGCGGCTGCCGGTGCGTTGACCGGGGCGGCCGCCGCCCGCGCCGCCGCCACGGTCGCCGGCGCCCGTTCCACCGCGCCCGCCCCGGGCTCGGCCAGCCGGTCCCCGGGCGCTCCCGCCCCGGTGGCCGGAGCCCAGGCCGGGCACGGCTCGGACCACGCCGTCCCCAGCGCGGGCCATGGCATCCCCGGCGCGGGCCACATCGTCGCCGGCGCGGACCACGGTGCGGGCCACGGTGCCCCGAGCACGGGCCACGCTGCCGCCGGCGTGGGCCACGGCGCCGCCGCGCCCGGATCGGAACGTGCGGTCCCCGGCGGAGACCGCACCGCCGCCGCGCCCGGTTCGGAGCCCGCCACCTCCGGCGCGGACCACGCCACCCCCGCCCGCCGGCCGGTGCCACCGTCCGCGGTGATGGCCGACCCGGCCACCCCCGAGCCGCCGCGTCCCGGTGCCGCCCCGGCCGGCGCGCTGGACGCCGTCGCGGTCCGCCGCGTCTGGCCGGACATCGTCGCCAAGGTCAACCGGATCAAGAAGCCGGCCGCCGCGCTGATGCGCGACGCGGTGGTCCGCGACGTGGACGGCGACACCCTGGTACTGACCGTGAAGTCGCCGGTGCTCGCCCAGATGATGGGCAACCACACGTCGGTGCTGGTCGAGGCGCTGTACGAGGAGTTCGGCGGTCGCTGGCAGATCCGCTGCGAGGTGGCGGGTGAGCGAGGCGCCGCTTCGCTCGCCGGGCCGCCCCCCGCGGCGACGGCCCCGCCCCGCCCCGCCCCGTCGGCGCCGGCCGCACTCACCTCGCCGGCCGCACCGACTTCACAGGCTGCACCGACTTCGCCGGCAGCGGCGACTTCGTCTGCGCCGGGCGCGCCGACTTCGCCGGCTGCGGCGACTTCACAGGCTGCGGCGACTTCGCGGGCTGCGGCGACTTCGTCCGCGCCGGCCGCGCCGACTTCACCGCCTGCGGCGACTTCGCGGGCTGCGGCGACTTCGCCGAGCGCGCCGACGAGCGCGGCCCCGGCCCGTTCCGCAACCACCTCGCCGGCCGGCCCGACGTCCGGCGCGGGCGGCGCCCGAGGCGGCGCGTCCACCGGTGGGCGTGCGGCCGGAAACGGTTCGGCTGGTCCCGGTCTGGCTGGTGCCGGTTCGGCCGGCGGCGGTCCGGCTGGTTCCGGTCCGGTTGGAGTCGGTCCGGCCGGCGGCGGTTCGGCTGGTTCCGCTGCGCCTGGCGACGACGAGGAGGACTGGCCGGAGCCGGCTCGCCCCGGCGGAGCCTCGTCCGGCCCGGACGACCGAGGCAGCACGAGCGACACCGGCAGCACGAGTGACCCGGGCGAGGACTGGCCGGAGCCGGCCCGCCTGGGCGGCCCTCCGGCGGATGCGCCGGCCGGACCGTCCGATCGTCCGGCCGCACAGACCAGCGCCTCGGCGGGCCCGGCCGGTCGGCCGAGCGGCGCGGCGTCCGGCGGACCGGCGTCGGCCGCCCCGCGCCAGGCCGGGAACGGCAGCGCCCCGGTGAGCAGCGCCATCGCGGCCGCCCGGGCCGCGGCGGCGGGCCGCGGGCCGCGTCCGACCCAACCGGCCCGGCAGACCGCGGACAGCGACTGGGCGGGCGAACCGCCGTACGACCCGGACTACGACGGGCCGGTCCGTCCCGGCGGTGGGCGGCCGTCGGCCCCGTCGGCCGCGACCCCGGTCTACGAGGGGTTCGACCCCGGTGACGAGCCGCTGGACGACGTGATCGACGAGAAGACGGCCCGGGAGTCCAGCGAGGCGCAGGCGGTACGGCTTCTCCGCGAGGCATTCGGCGCCGAAAAGATCAACGAAGTGGACGCCCGCTAACCCACCCGCCCCACCCACCCCACCCCGCTCCACGTCGCCCGCCACCCCACCCCCCGCCGTGGTCGATCATGCAGTTGTGGTGCCCGAAAGATGCCGTTACGCACCTTTCGTCCACCACCACAACTGCATGATCGACGGGGCGGGGCGGGGCGGGGCGGGGCGGGGGCGGGGGCCGCGCCGGGGCGAGGGCGGGGCGAGGGCGGGGCGCGCCGGGGCGGGGCGAGGGCCAGGGCGGGCGGGGGTCTGGAGGTTAGGGGCGTCGGGCGGGGAGGCCGTGGGGGTGGGCTTCGGCTAGGAGTTGGGGCGGGGCGGTGTTGATGCGGGCGTGTAGCTGGAAATGGCGGGCGTCCAGCAGGTCCGGCTCGAAGAGCAGGTGCGCGACGGGCGCGTCGGCGTCGGCCGCGGCGGCCAGCCGGTCGAGTTCGGTGCTCACCCGGGCCCACTCGTCGGCCTGCACGTACTGCCGCATCACCGAGTGCCACACCACGGTGAGCGTGCCGGGCCGTGGGTCGATCCCGGCCAGGAAGTCGGCCGCCCCCATCGCCGTCATCCGGGCGGGCACCCGCCGGGCCAGCGTCAGCGCCCCGGCCAGCCGGGCGGCCCGGTCGGTGTGCTCCGGCCAGACGTACGCCCGCAGCGCCAGCGCGCCGTCCTCGCTGGTCGGATCGAGCGGGGTGAGGTCGCAGCCGAGTCGCTCCAGCACGGTCAGCTCCGGGTACGCCGCCGCCGCGGCGCGCAGCCAGTCGGGGGTGCCGTCGCGCCAGGCGTCCGGCAGCCGCACCGGGGAGTCGGCCGGCCCCCAGGCCCAGCCTGGCGCCTCGACGCGGAACAGGTCGGCGCGCAGGTTGAGCCCGGCGCTCGCGCCCAGCTCGACCAGCCGCACCGGCCGCCCGCCCACCTCGCCGAGGGCGTGGAGCAGGCCCGCGACCAGCAGGTTGGCCCGGCCCACCTCGTTGGTCTGCGGCGGGCGGCGCAACCAGTCCCGTACCGTGTCGCGCTGGGTGGCGACCACCGCGCGGAACGCGTCCCAGCAGGCGTCGGCGTCGCCCGGCGCCTGCCGCCCGCCGGCGCTGGGATAGAAGGCGGCCAGCTCGGGCGCCCGCCCGGTGAGCACCAGGGCGTGCACCCCACCGAGCAGTCGCAGCGGGACCGCCGCGCCGAACGGGGCGTCCAGGTAGCCGGCGAGCACCTCGGCGAACAGCCCGCCGGCGCGGACGTCCGCGGCCGTCCGCGACAGCAGGTCGGCGTATCGGCCGGCGGCCATGGCTGCGCAGGCCCGGGCCTGTCGTTCCAGGCTGGTCGCGGCGTGCTCGACGGTCATCCGGTGCCCCCTCGCTCTCGGTTCCCGTGATCGTCCGTCCGGCGCGCGGCGGGCGGAAGCACCGGGCGGGGCGAGCCTGCTCACAACGGATAGGCTGAGCGGCGGCCGAGCAGACGAGTGCGAGAAGGAGCCATCGTGCGCCCAGGTGGACAGCCGAACATGCAGCAGATGCTGAAGCAGGCGCAGAAGATGCAGCAGCAGATCGCCAAGGCGCAGGCCGAGCTGGCCGAGGCCGAGCTGACCGGCACCGCGGGTGGCGGCCTGGTCACCGCGACGGTCGCCGGCTCGGGCGAGCTCAAGGCGATCAAGATCGACCCGAAGGCGGTCGACCCGGACGACGTCGAGACGCTGGAGGACCTGGTCGTCGCGGCCGTGCACAACGCCGCCGAGGCGGCGCGGGAGCTGACCGAGCGGAAGATGGGCCCGGTAACCGGCGGCATGGGCGGCCTCGGCCTGCCCGGTTTCTGAGCGGCAGATGTACGAAGGCGCCATCCAGGACCTGATCGACGAGCTGGGGCGGTTGCCGGGCGTTGGCCCGAAGAGCGCCCAGCGGATCGCGTTCCACGTCCTGTCGGCCGACCCCGCCGACGTCAACCGGCTGGCCGGCGCGCTGCGCAAGGTCAAGGAGCTGGTCCGGTTCTGCACCACCTGCTACAACGTCGCCGAGTCCGAGCAGTGCCGGATCTGCCGCGACCCGCGCCGCACCAACGAGGTGCTCTGCGTGGTTGAGGAGCCGAAGGACGTGGTGGCGATCGAGCGGACCGGTGAGTTCCGCGGTCGCTACCACGTGCTCGGTGGCGCGATCAATCCGCTGGAGGGGATCGGGCCCGACAACCTGCGCATCCGCGAGCTGATGACCCGGCTCAGCGGCGGCGAGATCCGCGAGCTGATCCTGGCCACCGACCCGAACACCGAGGGCGAGGCGACCGCCACCTACCTCGCGCTGATGGTCAAGCCGATGGGCATCTCGGTGACCCGGTTGGCCAGTGGCCTGCCGGTCGGCGGCGACCTGGAGTACGCCGACGAGATCACCCTCGGGCGGGCTTTCGAGGGGCGTCGGGCGGTCTGACGACCAGCGTGCGTTGATCTGACACCTGACGCCCCGACCGGCGGGATCGACGTAACAGTTTGGCATCGTGAACACCGAATCCTCGGATTTGCCCGGTGTTCACCTTCGAATCGACGGCCAAACCCCGGCAAAGACACGATCCGATACCAACCGTCCATGCCACGGTTTCCGCACGGTCGTAACGGGAGCTATGGTCACCGCCATCGGTGACCCCTGTCACCACGTTGTCCGTACCCCCAAGGACGAGGTGAAGCACATGCGTGCACCCAGGCCGAAGGTCGCGTTAGCGGCCGTCGCGGTCGCGGCCCTCGCGGTAGCAGGCTGCGCCGAGAGCAACCGCGATGACAGTTCCGGCGGTAGCAAGAAGGACACCCTCGTCTTCGGCGTCGCCGGAGACCCGAAGGTGCTCGACCCCAGCTTCGCCAGCGACGGTGAGTCGCTGCGTGTGGCCCGCCAGGTGTTCGAGACCCTGGTCCGCCCGGAGGAGGGCGGCACCAAGGTGACGCCCGGCCTGGCCGAGACCTGGACGCCGGATGCTGCCGGCACCACCTGGACGTTCAAGCTCCGTTCCGGCGTGAAGTTCCACGACGGCACGGACTTCAACGCCGAGGCCGTCTGCTACAACTTCAACCGCTGGTACAACGGCAAGGGCCTCATGCAGAGCCCCGACGTGACCGCGTACTGGCAGGACGTCATGGGCGGCTTCGCCAAGAACGAGGACCCGGAGCTGCCGCCGAGCCTCTTCAAGTCCTGCACCGCCAAGGACGCGACCACTGTCGACCTGGCCTTCACCCGGGTCTCCAGCAAGATCCCGGCCGCGCTGATGCTGCCGTCGTTCTCCATCCACAGCCCGAAGGCGCTGGAGCAGTACGACGCCAGCAACGTGGGTGGCACCGCCGAGGACATCAAGTACCCGGCGTACGCCACCGAGCACCCGACCGGCACCGGTCCGTTCAAGTTCAAGTCCTGGGATGTCGCGAACAAGACGCTGACCCTGGAGCGGAACGACGACTACGCCGGCACGAAGGCCAAGCTGAAGACCCTCATCTTCAAGACCATCTCGGACGAGAACGCGCGTAAGCAGGCGCTGCGCTCGGGCGACATCCAGGGTTACGACCTGGTCGGCCCGGCCGACGTCAAGCCGCTGGGTGACGAGGGCTTCAACGTCCTCACCCGTCCGGCGTTCAACGTGCTCTACCTGGCGATCAACCAGAAGGGCAACCCGAAGCTCGCCGACATCCGGGTCCGGCAGGCCATCGCGTACGCGCTGAACCGGCAGGCCCTGGTCGACTCGAAGCTGCCCCCGGGCGCCAAGGTCGCGATGAACTTCATGCCCGACACCGTCGAGGGCTGGAACGGCGACGTCACCAAGTACGACTACAACCCGGAGAAGGCCAAGCAGCTGCTGGCCGAGGCCGGCGCGTCGAACCTGACCTTGAAGTTCCACTACCCGACCGAGGTCACCCGGCCGTACATGCCGAGCCCGAAGGACATCTTCGAGCTGCTCTCGGCCGACCTGCAGGCGGTGGGCATCAAGGTCGAGGCCATCCCGCTGAAGTGGAGCCCGGACTACCTGAACGCCACCACCTCCGGGGCCAAGCACGACATCCACTTCCTCGGCTGGACCGGTGACTACGGCGACGCCTACAACTTCATCGGCACCTTCTTCGACCGGCCGAAGGACGAGTGGGGCTTCACCAACAAGGCCCTCTTCGACCAGTTCAAGGACGCCGACACCACCGCCGACCAGGCGGCCCGGACCGAGAAGTACAAGGCCCTCAACAAGGCCGTGATGGACTTCCTGCCGGGTGTGCCGATCTCGCACTCGCCGCCGGCGATCGTGTTCGGCAAGGACGTGATCGGGATCAAGGCCAGCCCGCTCACCGACGAGCGCTACGCCAGCGCCGAGTTCAAGTCCTGACCTGACGCAAGGAACGCGGGCGGGCGCTGGATCCTCAGCGCCCGCCCGCAACCCTCCGCACCCCCTCCGAGGCTGCCCGTGTTCCGGTTCATCGTCAGACGCCTGCTTCAGCTGATACCGACGCTGTTCGGGCTCTCCCTCCTGCTCTTCATCTGGCTCCGGCGCCTGCCCGGCGGCCCCGAGACCGCCATCCTGGGCGAGCGCGGGACGCCCGAGATGCGCGCCGCGATCCGCCGCAACATGGGCCTGGACGAGCCGATCCTGGTGCAGTACGGCCGGTTCGTCCGACGGCTGATCCGGCTGGACCTCGGCACCTCCACCTCGACCAAGCGCTCCGTGGTCACCGAGTTCGTCGAGCGCTTCCCGGGCACCGTCGAGCTGACCGTCATGGCGATGGTGATCGCGATCGGCATCGGTATCCCGCTGGGCTACCTGGCCGCTCGCCGTCGGGGCCGGTTCCTCGACCACGCCTCGGTCGGCGGCTCGCTGATCGGCATCTGCATCCCGGTCTTCTTCCTGGCGTACGTGCTCAAGGCGATCTTCTCGGAGAACCTGCACTGGTTCCCCTCCACCGGACGGCAGGACCCGACCATCGGCGCCACCCGGGTCACCAACTTCTTCGTCCTCGATGGACTGATGACCCGGGAGTGGGACGCCGCCGCCGACGCGCTCTGGCACCTCGTGCTTCCGGGCATCGCGCTGGCCAGCATCCCGCTGGCGATCATCGTCCGGATCACCCGGGCGAGCGTGCTGGAGGTGCTCAACGAGGACTTTGTCCGGACCGCCGAGGCCAAGGGCCTGACCGAGCGGACCGTCCGGGGCCGGCACGTGCTGCGCAACTCGCTGCTGCCGGTGGTCACCTCGATCGGCCTGCTCACCGGCGGCCTGCTCTCCGGCGCGGTACTGACCGAGACCGTCTTCGCCTACGGCGGCATCGGGGCCTTCATCTACGAAGCGATCAGCCAACGTGACTATCCGGTGCTGATGGGCTTCATCCTGATCATCGCGGTGGTGTACGTGCTGGTGAATCTCCTGGTCGACCTCTCCTACAGCCTGATCGACCCGAGGGTGAGGGTCCGATGACCATCACCACCGGTAAGAAGCGGGAAAAGATCGACCGGCTTGGTGAGCTGGCCGCCGTCCGCGACGACGAGCAGGGCGTCAGCCTGTGGCGGGAGGCGTTCCGGCGGCTGCGCCGCAACCCGGCGGCGATCGCCGGCGCGGTCATCCTGGCGCTGTTCCTGCTGGTCGCCATCGTCGGCCCGTTCTTCGCCCCGCACCCCGCGGACGCCCAGCTCTGGAAGGGCGAGGTCCGCCTCGGCGACTTCCCCGGGCCGCGGGCCGAGAACTGGTTCGGAACCGACCACATCGGTCGGGACGAGTTCAGCCGCATGATCGTGGGCGCCCGGCAGACGCTGCTGGTCGGCGTGATCTCGACGCTGATCGGTCTCGCCGTCGGCTCGTTCATCGGCGGCGTCGCCGGCGCCGCGGCCGGTCTGGGTGGCCGGTGGGGCCGGAGCCTCGACAACGTGCTGATGCGCTTCGTCGACATGCTGCTGGCGATGCCGAGCCTGCTGCTGGCGATCAGCATCGCCGCCATCCTCGGGGCCGGGCTCACCACGGTGATGATCGCCGTCGGTGTGGTGTCGGTGCCGGTCTTCGCCCGGCTGCTACGCGGTTCGATGATCGCCCAGGCGAACAGCGACTACGTGCTGGCCGCCACGTCGCTCGGGGTGAAGAAGCCGAAGATCGCGCTGACCCACGTGGTGCCGAACTCGCTCGCCCCGGTCATCGTGCAGGCCACGCTGACCCTGGCCACCGCGATCATCGAGGCCGCGGCGCTCTCCTTCCTCGGCCTGGGCAACAACGACGCCTCGATCCCCGAGTGGGGGGTCATGCTCGCCGACGCGCAGCAGTACCTCGACACCGCTCCCCGGCTGGCGATCCTGCCGGCCCTCGCCATCATCATCACCGCGCTGGGCTTCACGCTGCTCGGCGAGGCGATGCGCGAGGCCCTCGACCCGAAGCTGCGGAAGTAGTGCCGTGAGCGCGAGGAGAGAGCCTTCGAGCCCCGCAGTCGCGAACGAAAGGCCAGCACAGGTGAGCGCGAGGAGAGAGCTCGCGAGCCCCGCAGTCGCGAATGAAAGGCCAGCACAGCATGGCACTCCTTGAAGTTGACGACCTCTCGGTCACGTTCGCCCGACGTGGTCAGCGCACCGTGAACGCCGTGGACGGGGTCTCGTTCTCCGTCGACGCCGGCGAGGTGGTCGGTCTGGTCGGCGAGTCCGGGTGCGGCAAGAGCGTCACCTCGCTGGCGATCATGGGCCTGCTGCCGAAGCAGCCGGGCCTGCGGGTCGGCGGCAAGGCGGTCTTCGACGGCACGGACCTGCTCCAGCTGGACGACCGGTCCCGGCGGGACATCCGTGGCCGGGACATCGCCATGATCTTCCAGGACCCGCTCTCCTCGCTGAACCCGGTGATCCCGATCGGATTGCAGGTCACCGAGGTGCTGGCGCGGCACCGGGGGATGAAGGGCGAGGCGGCGGCCAAGGAGGCGGCGGCGCTGCTAGACCGGGTCGGTATCCCGGACCCGAAGCGCCGGCTCAAGGAGTACCCGCACCAGCTCTCCGGCGGCATGCGGCAGCGCGCGTTGATCGCCATGGCGGTGGCCTGCCAGCCTCGGCTGCTCATCGCCGACGAGCCGACCACCGCGTTGGACGTCACCATCCAGGCGCAGATCCTGGAGCTGCTCAAGGAGTTGGTCCGCGACTCGGGCACCGCCCTTGTGATGATCACGCACGACCTGGGCGTGGTGGCCGGCATGTGCGACACCATCAACGTGCTCTACGCCGGGCGGGTGGTGGAGACGGCCCGCCGTCGTCCGCTCTTCCGCGAGCCGCGCCACCCGTACACCGTGGGTCTGCTCGGTTCGGTGCCGCGCCTGGACGCCGGGCGCGGCGAGCGGCTCATCCCCATCCCCGGCTCGGTCCGCGACGTGCTGCCCTGGCCGGACGGCTGCGCCTTCGCCCCGCGCTGCGCCCGGCGGATCGACGAGTGCGTCGGGGAGCCGCCGGAGCTGGTGCTGGCCCACGACGGCCGCAGCTACCGGTGTGTCAACCCGGCCCCGGTGCCCGGCTCGGTGCCGCCCGGTGCGACGCTCGGCCCGGACGCCCCCGCCGCACCGGCGGCCGCACCGGCCGACCCGGCCACCGCACCGGCGGATCCGGCGACCGCACCGGCCCAGGTGCCCGCCCCGCGCGAGGAGGAATCAGCATGAGCGACAGCGACATCCTCGTCGAGGTACGCGACCTGAAGGTGCACTTCCCGATCCGGCGGGGGGTGCTCTTCGACCGGACCGTCGGCCATGTGAAGGCGGTCGACGGGGTCGACCTGAGCATCCCGCGGGGTAAGACCTACGGGCTGGTGGGCGAGTCTGGCTGCGGCAAGTCCACGTTGGGCCGGGCGCTGCTCCAGCTGACCCCGCCCACCGACGGCGAGGTGAGCTTCGACGGCGTCGAGCTGACCAAGCTGGCACCGGGCAAGCTCCGGTCGATGCGTCGCCGGATGCAGATGATTTTCCAGGACCCGATGTCCAGCCTGGACCCCCGGCAGAACGTCGAGTCGATCCTGACCGAGGGGTTGCAGACGCACGGCATCGGCGCCGACCGCAACGAGCGTCGCAAGATCATCGGCGAGACGCTGGACGCGGTCGGGCTGCCCCGCTGGGCGCTCTCCCGCTATCCGCACGAGTTCTCCGGCGGTCAGCGGCAGCGCATCGGCATCGCCCGCGCGGTGGTGCTCGGGCCGGAGCTGATCGTCGCCGACGAGCCGGTCTCCGCGCTGGACGTGTCGATCCAGGCCCAGGTGGTCAACCTGCTGGACGAACTCCAGGACAGTCTCGGCTTGACCTACCTGGTGATCGCGCACGACCTCGCGGTGGTGCGGCACATCTCCGACACGGTCGGCGTGATGTACCTGGGCGCGCTGGTCGAGGAGGCGCCCAGCGACCGGCTCTACACCGAGCCGCTGCACCCGTACACGCGGGCGCTGATGTCGGCGGTGCCGGTGCCGGACCCGGACGTCGAGGACCGCCGGGAGCGGATCCTGCTCGCCGGTGACCTGCCGTCGCCGGCGAACCCGCCGTCCGGCTGCCGGTTCCACACCCGCTGCCCGTGGGCGCAGCCGACCCGGTGCGCCGACGAGCGGCCGGCGCTGCGGGACATCGGCGGCAGCCGGGTGGCCTGCCACTGGGCGGAGCAGATCGCCAGCGGCGAGCTGCGACCGCACAAGGTCAGCGTCCAGATCGTCCGTCCGGAGGGCGAGGGGGAGACCCCGGGGGTCGTCTCCGCGCCCAGCGAGCCCGGCTCGTACGTCTGATCCCGACCTCGGGACTGCGCGACATGCCGCAGCGTCATGATCATGATGCTGCGGCATGTCGCCGTTCAGCAGCAATGTGCTCCGACGTTCAGCGGCGGCCCGGCGCGGAGCGGCGCTCAGCCCTCGGGACGGTGCAGCAGGCCGACCGCGATGCCGTGCACCGCGTCCAGACCGGCCGGGTCGGCCAGGGCGGCGCTGCCACCGGTGACCGTGTACCACTCGTCGGCGTCCTTGTACTGCACCCGCAGGGTGACGCGGCCATCAGCCCACTCGGCGCGCAGGGTCAGCTCGCCGGTGACCACGCCGACCTCGTCGGTCATCACCCCGCCCGGTCCGGGCACGACGTCGGCCGTCCGGCTCTGCGGTCCGGCGGCCGGGGCGGCGCCGCTGCCGGCGTCCGCCTGCATGCCGGCGCCGGGCACCGCGGCGGCGGCCCCCGACGGCCCGTCGGCGTTCATACCGGCACCCGGCGTCGCGGCCGGTGCTCCGCCGTCCGCGTTCATGCCGGCGGTGCCGGGCTCGCCGGCGCTGGTCTCCGGCCCGGTCACGGCTTGCTCGCCCATGTGCAGCCCTCCAACATGTCGGTCAGGGCGGCCTTCTCGGCGCTGGTCACCGTCAGCCGCCAGTGGTGCTTGACCGTCACCCAGTGCTCGGCGTACTGGCACCAGTACGACCGGTTCGCCGGTTTCCACTGCGACGGGTCCTGGTCACCCTTTGCCCGGTTGGAGGAGGCGGAAACCGCGATGAGCTGCGGTCTCGTCGTGTCGTTGGCGAAATCGCCGCGCTTCGCGTCGTCCCACTCGTCGGCGCCGGAGCGCCACGCGTTGGCCAGCGGCACCATGTGGTCGATGTCCACGTCGGACGGATCGGTGAAGGCGCGCCCGTCGTAGACGCTCTCCCAGCGGCCGCCCACCACGTTGCAGCCGGAGAGCTTGATGTTCTTCCCGTCCCGCTTCAGCACGGTGTCCCGCACGTCGCAGTTGGTGCCGGTGTCCCGCCAGTGCGGGAAGCGTTCCCGGCTGTAGCCCTTCATCGACCCGGCGCCGGCCACGGTCAGCTCGCCGAGCTGCTCGACGGCGTTGCCGCCGTCGCTCGTCGGCGCCGGCTCCGGCTCGTCCACCGGCACACAGCCGGCCGCGGCGAACGTCAGCGCCGCGGCCGCCGCGGCCACGAGCACCGCGCGCGGTCCTGATCTGGTACGCACAGACGACACCCTTCCAGCTTGCGCGCTTCCGGCGATCCCGCACAGTACCCGGACATGGTTTCGGCGTTTCGTGGCGTCTCCCAGATAGTGCGGGAAAGATGGGTAGCCATGACCCAGCCCGCCCCCGCCCTCCGGATGGGCACCGCCGCGGGCCGGGGCACACTGCTTGCCGCCGTCCTCGCCTCCGGCATGGTCTTCCTGGACAGCACGGTCGTCAACGTAGCCCTGCCCCGGCTCGGCCGCGACCTGAACGCCACCGTGGCGGATCTCCAGTGGACCGTGAACGGCTATCTGCTGATGCTCGCCGCGTTCGTGCTGCTCGGCGGGGCGCTCGGTGACCGCTTCGGCCGGCGCCGGATCTTCCTGATCGGGGTGGTCTGGTTCACCGCCGCGTCCGTGCTCTGCGGGCTGGCCCAGGGGACCGGCTGGCTGGTCGGCGCCCGGTTCCTCCAGGGGGCCGGCGGTGCGCTGCTGACCCCCGGCTCGCTCTCGGTGCTCCAGTCCAGCTTCCACCCGGACGACCGGGGTCGCGCGATCGGCGCCTGGTCCGGGCTCTCCGGGGTCTCCACCGCGCTCGGCCCGTTCATCGGCGGCTGGCTCATCGACGCGCTCTCCTGGCGGTGGATCTTCTTTCTGAACCTGCCGCTCGCCGTGCTGGTCGTGCTCGCCGCGCTGCGCTGGGTGCCGGAGAGCCGGGACGAGGACGCCTCCCGTACCCGGGCGGGGAGCCGCCAGCACCGGCGGTTCGACGTGGCGGGAGCGCTGCTCGGCGCGCTCGCCCTCGGCGGCATCACCTACGCGCTGATCGACGCCCCCGGCCGCGGCCTCGGTGCCCCGCCGGTGTGGGGGGCGGCGCTGGCCGGGGTAATCGGCGCGGTCGCCTTCGTGCTGCTGGAGCGGCGCCGGGGCGACACGGCCATGCTGCCCACCGGGCTGTTCAGCAGCCGGCTCTTCTCGGTGCTGAACATCTTCACCGTGGTGGTCTACGCCGCGCTCGGCGGCTTCACCTTCTTCTTCGCCGTCTACCTGCAGAACGTGCTCGGCTGGTCGGCCCTGCTCACCGGCGTCGCCCTGCTGCCGATGACCGTGCTGCTGCTGGTGGGCTCGGCCCGGGCCGGCGCGCTGTCGGCGCGGATCGGGCCGCGGCTGCCGCTCACCGTCGGCCCGGTGGTCGCCGCCGTCGGGCTGCTGATGCTGCGTGAGGTCAGCCCCGGAGCGTCGTACTGGCCGGACGTGCTGCCCGGGGTGCTGCTCTTCGGCGCCGGCCTGACCCTGGTGGTGGCGCCGCTGACCGCCTCGGTGCTGGCCGCGGTCGCCGACCGGTTCGCCGGGGTGGCCAGCGGCTTCAACAACGCCGCCGCTCGGGCCGGCGGTCTGCTCGCGGTCGCCGCGCTGCCGCTGCTGGTCGGCCTCTCCGGCGCGGGTTACGAGCAGCGCGGCGCGCTCACCGACGCGTTCCGAGGGGCGATGGCCTGGTGCGCCGGGCTGCTGGTGGCCGGCGCGCTGATGGCCCTCGTGCTGATCCACCGCCCGCCGCGGTCGGCGCCACCGTCGCAGCCCTGCCACTCGTTCCCGGTGTCCACCCCGCCCGCCAGCGGGCGCGACCGCGGGGAAGGGCCCGGCTAAACCGCGCCCTTCCCCGTCGCTGAGTCAGCCGCGGGCGCGGTTGACCGCGCTGGTCACCGCCTTGATCGAGGCGGTGACGATGTTCGCGTCCACCCCGACGCCCCAGACCGTGCGGCCGTCGACCTCACACTCCACGTACGCGGCGGCCTGCGCGTCGCCGCCGGAGGAGAGCGCGTGCTCGTGGTAGTCGAGCACCCGTACGCCCACGCCCACCGACTGGAGCGCGTTGACGTACGCGTCGATCGGGCCGTTGCCGACCGCGGTGAGCGACGGCTGTTCGCCGCCGACGCCGACCCGCGCTTCGATCTCGACCTTGCCCTCGACGGTGCCGATCGTGTAGCCGGCCAGCGTGACCGCCGGGTCGGGCTGGTGGTCGACCAGGTAGTGCCGTGCGAAGATCTCCCACATCGCCGACGGCTCGACCTCGCCGCCGTCGTGGTCTGTGACCTGCTGGACCACGCCGGAGAACTCGATCTGGAGCCGGCGCGGCAGGTCGAGCTGGTGCTCGCTCTTCATGATGTACGCGATGCCGCCCTTGCCGGACTGCGAGTTGACCCGGATGACCGCCTCGTAGGTGCGGCCCAGGTCCTTCGGGTCGATCGGCAGGTAGGGCACCGCCCAGGTCTGCTCGTCGATCGGCACCCCGGCGGCCGCGGCGTCGGCGGCCAGCGCGTCGAAGCCCTTGTTGATGGCGTCCTGGTGCGAGCCGGAGAAGGCGGTGTAGACCAGGTCGCCCGCGTACGGGTGGCGCTCGTGCACCGGCAGCTGGTTGCAGTACTCGACGGCCCGCTTCACCTCGTCGATGTTCGAGAAGTCGATCATCGGGTCGATGCCCTGGGAGAAGAGGTTCAGGCCCAGCGTGACCAGGTCGACGTTGCCGGTCCGCTCGCCGTTGCCGAAGAGGCAGCCCTCGATCCGGTCCGCACCGGCCAGCAGGCCCAGCTCGGCGGCGGCCACGCCGGTGCCCCGGTCGTTGTGCGGGTGCAGGCTGAGCACCAGGCTGTCGCGGCGCGGCAGGTGCCGGTGCATCCACTCGATCGAGTCGGCGTAGACGTTCGGCGTCGCCATCTCGACGGTGGCCGGCAGGTTGATGATCAGCTTCCGGTCCGGCGTCGGGTCGATCACCTCGATGACCTTGGCGCAGACCTCCAGCGCGTACTCCAGCTCGGTGCCGGTGTACGACTCCGGCGAGTACTCGTAGTGGATGTCGGTGTCCGGGGTGTGGATCTCGGCGTACTTCTGGCAGAGCCGGGCGCCGGTGGTGGCGATGTCGGTGATGCCGTCCCGGTCCAGACCGAAGACCACCCGGCGCTGGAGCGTCGAGGTGGAGTTGTAGAAGTGCACGATCGCGCGCTTCGCGCCGCGCAGCGACTCGAAGGTCCGCTCGATCAGGTGCTCCCGGCACTGGGTGAGCACCTGGATCGTCACGTCGTCCGGGATCAGGTCCTGCTCGATCAGCTGGCGGACGAAGTCGAAGTCGGTCTGGCTCGCCGACGGGAAGCCGACCTCGATCTCCTTGTAGCCCATCTGCACGAGCAGCTGGAACATCCGGCGCTTGCGCTCGGGCGACATCGGGTCGATCAGCGCCTGGTTTCCGTCGCGCAGGTCCACCGCGCACCAGCGGGGTGCGGCGTCGACGTGCCGGGTCGGCCACGTGCGGTCCGGCAGGTCGATCCGGAACTGCTGCTGGTAGGGCTGGTAGCGCTGGAACGGCATCCGGCTGGGGCGCTGCCGGGCGATCGGATCGGTCTCGGCGTCGGTGACAGGTTGAGCCATGACGGAGTGCTCCCGTGGGTCATGTGGGCGTCAGCAATCGGAAGGTGTCGGCGAGGTGCCGGGCGACGGTGCCCGTGCGGGTGCCGAGGAGAAGTTCGGATGTGCTGGACGGCGCGGTTCGACTCCGCGACGAGGTGCCGGCCGGTCAGGCCTCGTCGCGGCAGCGAAGGAGGAGCGCACGCCACATGACAGGGTGACCCTACGTGATGGGACCGGGGGTGGGAAGGCAGGTCCGAACTATGGGACCGGTGTCACGGCCTGCTCCGGTGTCACGGCCTGCTCCGGGGTCGCCGCACCCAGCCTCGGCGTCCGGCCGGCCCAAGCCACCACGGGTACGATCGCCAGCCCGACCAGCGCGAAGATCGCTGCCGTCGGGAACCAGCCCCAGCCGCCGGTGGTCACCCCCAGCGCGGTCAGCCCCGCCGGGGCGATCAGGTACTGCACCTGCGTGCCGAGCCGGAACGCCCCCACGTACGCGCCGCGCTGGGCGGCCGGCGGCAGGGTGGCGGTGAGCCCCCAGGTGCCCGCCGACTCGATCAGTTCGGCCACGATCAGGAGCGTCGCGGCGGCCACCAGCACCACCATGGTGAGCATGCCCCGGGTCATCCCGGAGATCGGCAGGACCAGACAGAACAGGGCGATCAGCAGGGCGCCCCGGCGGGAGGCCAGGGCGGCGTCCGGCGCGGTGTCGGCTCCCCGGCTCGCGCGCACCTGGAGCAGCACGATCAGGACCGTGTTGAGCAGCACCAGCCCGGCGATCACCGTCTTCGGGGCGTCGGTGTGGGTGAGGATCCAGAGCGGCATCACCGTCAGGTAGAGCGTCTGGTGCGCGGTGAGCAGCCCGGAGAGCAGGGACACCGCCATGAACGGCCGGTCCCGCAGCACGGCGAGCCGGCTCATCGGTTCCGCCGGCCGGGCCGTCTGGGGCAGCCGGGGCAGTCGCCGTACGAAGAGAGCCGTCACCAGGAAGACCGCCGCGATGAACCAAACCATTCCCCGGTACGCCGCGATCGTGTCCACCGCCAGCACCAGGCCGCTGATCACCGCGCCCAACCCGAACCCGGCGTTCAGTGACGAGCGCTGGTACGCCATGGCCGTGACGCGTTCGGTCGGAGGAAGCGCGTTGATCGAGTAGACCTGCACGGCCACGCCCGTCGCAGCATGCACGGCGGCCAGCGCCACCACCACGATGAGGAAGCCGGCGAAGCCGCCCACGAAGGGGTAGGTCGCGAACAGCGCCGCCTCCAGCACCAGCCCGAGCACCCAGACCCGCTGCGGGCCGTACCGGTCGGTGAGCCCGCCCAGCGGCACCGTGCCGAGCAGCGACACCCCCGCCGCGATGGACAGGCCCAGCCCCACCTGGGCGGCGCTGAGATCGAGCGCCCGGGTGAAGAAGACGGCGCTGCCGGCCTGGAACAAGCCGTTGCCGACGGCGTAGACCATGGCCTGCACGGCCAGGGCGCGGGTCAGCCCGGCGGGCGGTACGACGTGTCGGACGGTGGTGCGGATGGTGTCTCTGGCCCCCATGGCAGGTGAGTGAACCGTGCCCCCACGCTCCGGTCGAGCCTTTTAGGCTGGGCCGAATCCTGCGTCCGGGGGTGCGTGTGTCCGAGTTGCGGTTCAGCCCGGCCGACGTCGCGGGAGTGCGGTTCGCCGTGTCGCCCGCCAACGAGACGGTCATGAGCATGTGGGCGTTGGCCGATCCGGTCCGCTACGCCGTGCACGTGCTCTATCGCAACACGGACGCGGCGAGGATCCTGCTCCGGGGGGCCAGCCGCGGCGGGTGACCCGATGGGCGATCAGGCGAGCAGCAGCTCGGCGACGGGGCGGCGGTGGCGCAGCCCGGTCTCCCGGTCGCGCAGCTCGGCCGGGAGGGTGAACGGGTCACCGAGCCGGCCGACCGCGGCGACCACCAGCGGGCGGATCCCGCCGGGCAGGTCGAGTTCGGTGGCGAGGCCGGCCCGGTCGAAGCAGGTGAGCTGGCGTACGTGCAGGCCGAGCGCGGTGGCCTGCACGGTCAGGTGAGCGATCGCCTGCCCCAGGTCGTACGCGGCCCGCTCGGCGTCGCCGCCGGTGTGCGCGCCGACCACCAGGGTGGCGGCGTGCCGCGCCCAGCCCTGGTCGCGGCCCGGGAGGTTGATCAGGATCCGCTTCCAGGTCTCGTCGTCCCGGTGGCCGAGAGCGAACCGCCAGGGCTGCCCGTTCTCCGCCGACGGCGCCCAACGCGCCGCCTCCAGCAGCGAGGCCGCCTCGTCCGGGCTCAGCTCGGCGTCCGGGTCGAAGGCCCGAGGGCTCCAGCGGAAGGCGAGTAGCGGGGTGAGATCGGCCATAGGGGAAGCGTCCCGTATGGCCGTTTCGCCCCGACGAACGGGCCGAGTAAATGTGGGCAAGAGCACCCGTAACGGGATGAAGATCAGGAGGTTCCCGGGCTCGGACTGTCGGACGGCTCAGGTGGCGGAGGCGAGCTGGTGCCGAGCGGCTCGCCCTCGACCACCGGCCCGGCGAGCTGCACCGTGACCGGCGCCGGTCCCGGCGGGCCCGCCAGCTTGAGCGTGCCGTGCTCCGTCCGCACCGCCGTGGGAGTGCCGTCCTGCTCGTAGCAGTAGATGCCGACGTCGAGCGGGGCGTTCAGCGAGGCCGACGTGCTCTCCACCGAGTAGCAGGCGCCGCTGGCGCCCGGCAGCGGCTTCGCGGGCGAGACCGACAGCGGGGCGCGCCGGTCGGTGAGCACGTCCAGCCAGTCGGTGAACGGGTGCTGTACCCGGGGGTCCAGCCGGCGCGGGAGGTTGTCGTCCCGGTCGCCGAGGCGTACGCAGCTGGCCGGCTCGGGTCGGGCGGCCGACGGCAGGCCGCACTGGAAGAGGCCGTCCGGGGTGGCGGCCAGCGAGATGTCGGCGGCCCCACCGAGCGCGCCGCCGGGCACGTCGACCCGCCAACTGCCGTCATTCGCGCTGGTGACCA
This sequence comes from Micromonospora sp. NPDC051006, assembly GCF_044456245.1. Classification (NCBI taxonomy): domain Bacteria; kingdom Bacillati; phylum Actinomycetota; class Actinomycetes; order Micromonosporales; family Micromonosporaceae; genus Micromonospora; species Micromonospora sp. NPDC051006. The sequence continues at coordinate 682,179 of NZ_JBITFP010000001.1, read as the reverse complement.
CGATCGTCCGATCGGGCTGACCGGCCCTCGTCTGCGTGTAACTGGCCACCAGGTGCTGGTCCTGCGCCGCCGCGGCCAACCCGGCCAGCTCGTCGCGGGCGGCGTCGACCGCCACCGGTTCGGGCTCGGCCGGCGGCGGGGTCGTGGGCTGGTCGCTGGCGCAGGCGACGAGGAGCGCCGGCAGGGTGAGCGCGAGCGCACCGAGCGAGAGCCGGAGCAGGCGGCGCGGGCCGGTCGTGGGGCGGCCGAGCGGACGCTCGTGGCGGCTGCGTCGGGCCGGGTGGGAGTGGGCGGGCACCGGCCCATTCTCCGGTGCCCCGCTTCCGGGCGGGGCCCGGTGGACCCGGCGCCGGTCGGCGTGTCGCACGCCGTCCGGACGGGGCCGCCCGGGCCGGATGGTGGGATCACCTGACCCGCCGGTCGGGCCGGCCCGATACGCTCAGGAGGTCTGACACGCGCCGCCGGCCCCGTGACCGGCGGCGTCGGCACGCTCAGGGTCGCCGGGAGGGAGTGCACCGTCGTGGCACTCGTGGTGCAGAAGTACGGCGGGTCCTCCGTCGCCAACGCCGAGCGAATCAAGCGGGTGGCGGAGCGGATTGTCGCCGCCCGTAAAGCCGGTGACGACGTCGTGGTGGTGGTCTCCGCGATGGGCGACACCACCGACGAGCTGCTCGACCTGGCCAACCAGGTCAGCCCGCTGCCGCCCGGCCGCGAGCTGGACATGCTGCTCACCGCCGGGGAGCGGATCTCCATGGCGCTGCTCGCCATGGCCATCCACAACCTCGGCTACGAGGCCCGCTCGTTCACCGGCTCGCAGGCCGGAGTGATCACCACCTCGGTGCACGGCCGGGCGCGGATCATCGACGTGACCCCGGGCCGGCTCAAGGGAGCGCTCGACGAGGGCTCGGTGGTGATCGTGGCCGGCTTCCAGGGCGTCTCCCAGGACACCAAGGACGTCACCACGCTGGGCCGGGGCGGGTCGGACACCACCGCCGTGGCGCTCGCCGCGGCCCTGCACGCCGACGTGTGCGAGATCTACACCGACGTCGACGGCATCTTCAGCGCCGATCCGCGGATCGTGCCGAACGCCCGGCACATCAAGCAGATCACCTACGAGGAGATGCTGGAGCTGGCCGCCTGCGGCGCCAAGGTGCTGCACCTGCGTAGCGTGGAGTACGCCCGGCGGGCGGGGTTGCCGATCCACGTCCGTTCGTCATACTCGACCAACACCGGCACGATGGTCACCGGATCGATGGAGGACCTTCCTGTGGAGCAAGCGCTGATCACCGGGGTCGCCCACGACCGCAGCGAAGCGAAGATCACGATCGTCGGGGTGCCCGACGAGCCGGGCGCCGCCGCGAGCATCTTCGACACCGTGGCGGGCGCTGAGATCAACATCGACATGATCGTGCAGAACGTCTCCACCGAGGGCACCGGGCGGACGGACATCTCGTTCACCCTGCCCAAGACCGACGGCCCGACCGCGATGGCCGCGCTCAGCAAGATCCAGGAGTCGGTCAAGTTCAAGGGCCTGCTCTACGACGACCACGTCGGCAAGGTCTCGCTGATCGGCGCCGGGATGCGCTCGCACCCGGGCGTCGCGGCCGGCTTCTTCGCGGCGCTCGGCGCCGCCGGCGTCAACATCGAGATGATCTCGACGTCCGAGATCCGGGTCTCCGTGGTCTGCCGGGACACCGACCTCGACGCGGCGGTCCGCGCCATCCACGACGCGTTCGAGCTCGGCGGTGACACCGAAGCCGTGGTCTACGCGGGGACCGGGCGGTAGCGCCGATGGGGGCGCTGCCCACCCTTGCCGTGGTCGGGGCGACCGGTGCCGTCGGCACCGTGATGTGCGAGCTGCTCACCGGGCGTCGCAACGTCTGGGGCGAGATCCGGCTGATCGCGTCCGAGCGGTCGGTCGGGCGCAAGGTGCGCTGCCGGGGCGAGGAGCTGACCGTCCAGGCGTTGACCGCCGAGGCGTTCGACGGCGTCGACGTGGCGATGTTCGACGTGCCCGACGAGGTCTCCGCCCAGTGGGCGCCGGTGGCGGTCGACCGCGGCGCGGTGGTGGTGGACAACTCGGGTGCGTTCCGGATGGATCGGGACGTGCCGCTGGTGGTGCCCGAGATCAACCCGGAGCAGGTCCGCAACCGGCCGAAGGGCATCATCGCCAACGCCAACTGCACCACCCTCGGGATGATCATCGCGGTCGCCCCGCTGCACCGCGAGTACGGCCTGCGCGAGCTGGTGCTCGCCTCCTACCAGGCGGTCTCCGGCGCCGGCCAGGCCGGCGTGGACGCCCTGCACGCCCAGCTCGGCAAGATCGCCGGCGACCGGGCGCTCGGCTCGCGCACGGGCGACGTACGGCAGGCCGTCGGCGACGACCTTGGGCCGTTCCCGGCACCGCTGGCGCTGAACGTGGTGCCCTGGGCCGGCTCGCCCGCCGACGGCGGCTGGTCGTCCGAGGAGATGAAGATCCGCAACGAGTCGCGGAAGATCCTCGGCCTGCCCGACCTCAAGGTCTCCGCCACCTGCGTCCGGGTGCCGGTGGTGACCGGGCATTCGGTGGCCGTGCACGCTGTCTTCGCCACCGAGGTCGACGCCGAGGGGGCCCGCGAGGCGCTGCGGAACGCACCGGGCGTGATCCTGGTCGACGACCCGGCCGCCGGTGAGTTCCCGATGCCGATCGATGCGGTCGGTACCGACCCGTCCTGGGTCGGCCGGATCCGGCGCGCCCTCGACGACCCCCGGGCCCTGGACCTCTTCATCACCGGCGACAACCTCCGCAAGGGCGCTGCCCTGAACACCGCTCAGATCGCCGAGGTCCTGGCCACCGAGTTGACCCCGCGCTGATCTCCCTCCCCTACCGGGGTGGGTCAGGCGGGAGCCAGCCGGACGCCGTCGCGGCCGTGCCGTTTGACGGCGTAAAGGGCCTGGTCGGCGCGGCGCAGCGTGAGTTCGGCTGATTCGCCGAAGCGGGGGAGCGCCACCCCGACGCTGATGGTCCGGCCGGTGCGCCGGGCCGCCTCGGTCAGCCGCTCGGCGATCCGGACCGCCTCCTCCGGGCGGTTCACCTCGATCACCGCCACGAACTCGTCGCCGCCGATCCGGTACAGCTCGTCGCCCTGGCGCAGGGCACCCTCCAACGCCCGGGCCAGGTCGACCAGCAGCCGGTCGCCGGCCTGGTGGCCGTACGTGTCGTTGACCGTCTTGAAGCCGTCCACGTCGATCGCCAGCAGGGCGGTCCGGCCAGGTGTGGCCGCCGCGATCCGCTGGCCGAACGGCCCGGTGTGCCGCAGCCCGGTCAGCGGATCCGAGCTGGCCTGCTCGCGCAGCCGGGCGAGGGTGCGCAGGCGATCCAGGCCGTTCCAGGCCTGCGCGGCGAGCAGCTCCATCAGGCTGACGGTGGTCGGGTCGGGGCGCAGCAGCCGCTCGTCGGCGACGAGGAGCACGCCGCCCTCGTCCGGCGGGCCGACCGGGACCGCGACCAGGGTGCGTACGCCGGCGGCGGCGAGCGGGTGGTAGTCCTCGGTCGGCGGGTGGTCGGCCTCGCCGACGGTGTAGCCCGCACCGTAGCGGTGCGCCCGGCCGACGATGCGGCCGAGCGCCGCCGGACCCGCCGCGGTCAGCTCGGCGCGGATCCGGGACTCCAGCTCGCCCGGCACGCGTGGCGGCGCGCCGAGCCGGGCCCCGTCCCGGTCGCCGAGCAGCAGCACGGCGGCGGAGAGGGTGGAGACGTCCCGGGCGGCGCAGATGGCCGCGCTCATCAGGTCCCACTCGCTCCCGGCGGTGGAGAGCGCGGCGGCGTGCCGGAGCAGTTTTTCGCTGCGGCTCTCCGCCGGCACCCCGCCGAGCGCCGTGATCCGGGCGCCGAGCTGGACGGCCAGCCGCGCCGCGGTGTCCCGCCACGGCGCGAGGTCGACCGGCGTGCTCCACTGCAGGTCCAGCACGCCGATCGGCCGCCCGGCCCGGTCCAGCACCGGTACGCAGATCTCGGCCGTCACGTCCGGGCGGACCGGTAGGTAGTCGGGGTCCGCGCTGACGTCCGGCACCACGGCGGCCTCGCCGGAGGCGTAGACCCGCCCGACGATGCCGGTCTTCGGGGGTACGGTCGCGAAGACCTGCCAGGCGCCGGTGGCGGCGACGCAGCGCAGCCGGTCGTGGGCCTGGAGCAGCACGGAGATGGTGGCCGGGGCGTACCGGGCGAGCGTGGTGACGGTCCACTGGCAGGCCTCCACGGCGGTCGAGGCCATGGGGAGGCGGACCGTGACGTCACGGATGACTCGCTGGTGATCCACTCGCACGTCGTTCCAGGTAGGGGTGGGGTCGGCCGGCGCCGAACCGTGCGATCAAGCGTACTCACGTTCGGCGCGGTGCCGTCCCGTGCAGGAACGCGCAGCAGCTTCGTACACATGTGCTATCCACAGGCTGTGGACACAGCCGGTGGACAGAGGGGCCACCGCAGGGGCCGCGCGACGATAGCGTGGAGATCCCGCCGCGAGGAGGCGCGCAGATGCTCATCGCCCAACTCAGCGACCCGCACCTGACCACCGGCCCGCTCGCCGCCGAACCGGCCGCCGGGCTGCACCGCGCGCTCGGCCGGGTGCTCGCGCTGCGGCCCCGCCCCGACTGCGTGGTCATCACCGGCGACCTGGTCGAGCACGGCAGCCCCGAGGAGTACCAGGCGCTGCGCGGACTGATCGGCCAGTTCCCGCTGCCGGTGCACCTGGCGGCGGGCAACCACGACGACCGGGAGTCGCTGCTCGACGCCTTCGGCGGCACGCCCTGGCTGGGCGGGGGCTTCTCGGCCTACTACCACGTCGACCACCCGGAAGCCACCGTTGTGGTGCTCGACTCCCTGGTGCCCGGCGCCGACGGTGGGCAACTCGGCGAGGAGCAGCTGAGCTGGCTGGACGGGGTGCTGGCCGGCCGCTCGGAGGTGCCGGCCGTGGTCTGCCTGCACCACCCGCCGGTCCCGGTGGGCATACCGGCCGCCGACGCCATCCGGCTGGCCGACGCGGACGCGTTCGCCGAGGTGATCCGCCGGCACCGGCACGTGGTCCGGGTGGCGGCCGGCCACCTGCACCGACCGGTCACCGCGCTGTTCGCCGGCACCGTGCTCACCGTCGCCCCGAGCACCGTCCGGCAGAGCTCGCTGACCATGCGCGCCGACGACGAGATCGGCTGGGTCGCCGAGCCGACCGCCTTCCTGCTGCACCTCGTCGGCCGCGACGAATGTGTCACGCACTCCGTGCAGGTCAGCCACGCCGCCGGGCAGACCTGCGGGTTCTGACCCGATGCACCTCTGGTACGTCGCGTACGGGTCGAACATGCACGCCGCCCGGCTCAACTGGTACCTGACCGGCGGCTGCCCACCCGGCGGCCGCCGGACGTACCCCGGCTGCCGGGATCCGCGACCACCCCGGCGCACCGCGCCGGTGTGGCTGCCCGGCGGCGTCTACTTCGCCGGCGAGTCCCGGGCCTGGACCGGCGGGATGGCCTTCTACGACCCGCAGCTGCCCGGCCGGGCCGCGGCCCGCGCGTACCTGCTCACCACCGACCAGTTCGCCGACGTCGCGGCGCAGGAGATGTACCGGCCGCCCGGCGCGGACCTCCATCTCATCGCCGAGGCGGTGGCGACCGGGCGGGCCACGATCGGGCCAGGACGCTACGAGACGCTGGTCTGCGCCGGCCACCGCGACGGCCTGCCGCTGCTCACCTTCACCGCGCCCGGGCCCGCGTCGGCGATGCCCTGGACGCCGCCGGCCCCGGTCTACCTCCGGATGATCGCCCGCGGCCTGCACGAGGCGCACGGCTGGCCGGCGGCCCGGATCGCGAGCTACCTCGCCGACCGGCCGGGCGTCGCCGGCGGATGGCAGCGGGCCGACGTCGAGGCCCTGGTGACCACGGAGCTACCCGCCGGCGCCACCGGCATCCCTGGTGGACGGTCTCCGGGCTCGGACGGGGCGACCCGCGGTGACCCGACGGTCAGGTTGGACTCATCCGGTTGACCCGGCCGGGTCGCCGGACGTATTCGCAGGTCTGATGGGCTCCCCGGTCGACCGGCCGGGCCGGGGATGAGAGGCTGTCCCGGACGGGGCAGTGACCCCCAACCGCTGCCACCGAGACCGTTCCTTCCGACGGTGTCGGTCGGTGCCCGGCCCACCCATCGTCCGGGCACCGTACGCACCGATTCCCATGAGGAGTTCCATGACCATCCCCGGGATGCGTCGGGCCGCCGTCGGCCTGACCGCACTCGCGGTGGCCGCGTTCGGCGCGGTCGCCACCACCCCCGACCAGGCGGAGGCGGGACCGAAGCCCGTCGACGTCACCCTGCTCGCCCTCAACGACTTCCACGGCAACCTCGAACCGCCGACCGGTTCCAGCGGCACCATTGCCGGGCAGACCGCGGGCGGCATGGAGTACCTGGCCACCCAGCTGGCCGAGCTGCGCGCGGCGGCCAAGAAGAAGAACAGCATCACGGTGGCCGCCGGTGACCTGATCGGCGCGTCCCCGCTGCTCTCGGCCGCGTTCCACGACGAGCCGACGATCGAGGCGCTGTCGATGGCCGGGCTTGACTACGCCAGCGTCGGCAACCACGAGTTCGACGAGGGCGCCGCCGAGCTGCTGCGGATCCAGAACGGCGGCTGCCACCCGGTGGACGGCTGCGCCGACGGCACCCCGTTCAAGGGCGCCGGCTTCCAGTACCTCTCGGCGAACGCGTTCAAGACCTCCACCGGCCGGCCGCTGCTGCCCCCGTACGCCATCCACAAGGTGCAGGGCGTCAAGGTCGGCTTCATCGGGATGACCCTGGAGGGCACCCCGGAGATCGTCAGCCAGCAGGGTGTGGCCGGCCTGAGCTTCGCCGACGAGGCGGAGACCGCCAACCGCTACGCCCGTGAGCTGCGGCGCAAGGGTGTGCAGACGATCGTCGTCCTGCTGCACGAGGGCGGAACCCAGGCCGCCGGCGGTGGCATCAACGACTGCGTCGGCATGACCGGCCCGATCGTGGACATCGCCAACCGGATGGACCCGTCGATCGACGTCGTGGTCAGCGGGCACACCCACCAGGCGTACAACTGCGACATCAACGGCAAGCTGGTGACCAGCGCCAGCTCGTTCGGCCGGCTGGTGACCAACATCGACCTGAAGATCGACCGGCGTACCGGCGACGTGCTCACCGCGCAGGCCGAGAACGTCGTGGTCACCCGGGACGTCGCCAAGGACCCGAAGCAGACCGCGCTGATCGAGCGCTACCAGACGGTCCTCGGCCCGGTCGCCGACCGGCAGGTCGGCGAGACCACCACCGCGATCAGCCGGACGCAGGAGAACCTGCTCGGCACGTGCTCGGCGGCGGTGCCGGCCTCGTGCGGCGAGTCGCCACTGGGCAACCTGATCGCCGACGCGCAGCTCGCGGCCACCGACGACGAGCAGAACGCGGTCGCCGCGTTCATGAACCCCGGCGGCGTCCGGGCCGACCTGGACGCCGGCCCGGTCACCTACGAGGAGGCGTTCACGGTCCAGCCGTTCGCCAACAACCTGGTGACGCTCGACCTGACCGGTGCGCAGCTCTACTGCGTGCTGGAGCAGCAGTTCGTCACCGGCCGGATCCTGTACCCGTCGTCGACCGTGGGCTACGTGGTCGACCTGAACGGCACCACCGCGCCGACGACCGACCCGTGCGCCGGTAGCCGGGTCGTCCGGGGCAGTCTCACGCTGGGCGGCGCGACCGTCGACCCCGCCGCCACCTACCGGGTGACGGTGAACAACTTCCTGGCCGGCGGCGGCGACGGCTTCAGCGCCCTCACCGCCGGCACCAACCTGGTCACCGGCCAGATCGACCTGGACGCCTTCGTGGCGTACCTGACCGCCGAGTCGCCGGTCTCCGCCCCGGCGCTGGACCGGATCCGCACCACCGCCGAGGTCCCCGCCGCCTGACGGCAGACCCCGAACCCATCGGGCCCCGGAGCACCCGCTCCGGGGCCCGACCCACACCCAAGGCTTTCCCCTCCCGCCCCCGCCCGTGTTGATCAATAGATTCGCGTCAGGAACCAGCCCGTTCCTGACGCGAACCTCTTGATCACCGGGTCGGCCTGCCCCGGTGGGGCGGCAAGATCACGCTCGATCGTGGAAAGAGTGGGGTCGGGCTGTGGTGGAGGGGACTGCATCCGGGATCGAGCACGATCTTGGCGCTCCCGCCCGTGCGGGCAGGGGCGCGGCGGGGGTGAGGTCAGGCCGGGGTGGGGGCGGGTTCGGGGGACGACGGGGTGAGGAGCTGACGGCCGTCCTGTGTCGGGTTGAGCAGCCGGCGCAGGGAGAGCGCGACCAGCGATGCGATCAGGCAGCCGCTGACGACGGCGATGACCCAGATCTTTCCGTCGGCCGCGCCGATCAGCGGGCCGGCGGTCACCGGGCCGATCACCCCGCTGATGCCGAAGATCATCGAACTCATCGCGTTGTAGCGGCCGCGCAGCTCGTCGGTGGCGAGCGCGTTGGTCAGCGCCGGCATCACCGGCGAGAGCAGGGTCTCGCCGAAGCCGAAGATCGCCGAGCAGGCCACCACGCCGAGCGCGGCCAGCAGCGCGTTGCTCGTACCCACCACGCCAGCTGCGCCGAGGACCAGCCAGGCAAGGGCGAACACGGCGCCCACCACGGCGAGCGCGGCGGTGCGGCTGCGCCCCTCCATCCGCCGGATCACCAGCAGTTGGGCGAGCACGATCATCACGGTGTTGCCGGCCAGCGCCCAGGCCACCACCCGTGGGCTGACCTCGACGACCCGGACGGCGTATGCGGCGAAGCCCACCTCGATCTGCGCGTAGCCGCAGGTGGTGAGGACCAGGCCGAAGATCACCAGGCGCCGGAACGGACGGTCCCGCAGTACCGTGAGGTAGCCGCCGGCCGACAGCCGCTCGCCGACCGGCCCGGCGGCTAGCCGGTGGCCGACCCCGGGCAGGGTGAGCAGGATGAGCGCCGGCATCAGGTAGCTCACCGCGTCCAGCAGGTAGATCGTCTGGAAGGTGACCGGGCGGCTGGTGTCGATGATCGCGCCCGAGGTCAGGCCGCCGATGCCGATGCCGAGGTTGAGCAGGGCGAAGTTCAGACCGAAGACCCGCTGCCGCTCGCCGTCGTCGGTCAGCGAGGCGAGGATGGTGTTCTGCCCGGACCAGATGGCCGAGCTGCCGACGGCGATCACCGTCATCACCAGGAACGCCGAGGCGGTCGAGTCGACCAGGGCGAGCGAACCGGTGCCCACCGCCTCGATCAGCAGGCAGGGCAGCACCACCCGGCGGGCACCGAACCGGTCGATCAGCGTGCCGCCCAGTGGGGACAGCGCCAGGGTCACCGCGCCGTACCAGCCGATCACCAGGCCGGCGCGGGCGTCGGTGAGCCCCCGTACGTCGGTGAGGTAGATGAAGAGGAAGGGCAGCGTCAGGCCACGCCCAACCGCCGACAGCAGGGTGCCGAGGAGCATCCGGCGGGCTTCCGGGCGGCGGGGCAGGGCGCGACGTAACATGCCGCGATTCTGGTCGGCGGGTGTGACGAGCAGCGACCCGTTTATCGCCGTCGGCGGGCACGGCGGTCGCGAACGTCGCGCCGTCCCGGTGTACGGGCGTCGCCGACGTGACGAAGCCCACGGGCCCGGTCGACGTCGGAGCGTTCTGCGATGCTGACCCCGTGACCACGACCTGGCGCCAGTTGCCCGCCCCCGCCCGTGAGATCGCGGTGGCCGCCGTCGACGCGGTGACCGCCGCCCAGCAGCGCGACGGTGAGGCGTACGACGCCGCGGTGACCCGGCTCGGCGCGGCCGAACGGTCCGGCCTGGTCCTCGGCGCGGTGGTCCGCCTGCTGTTGGAGGAGAGCCACCCGGACGGCCTGGACGGTGACGACGTCCGCCAGGTGCTGGAGGGCTGCGTCCGGGGCGCCGCGCAGTGGCGTCCCGACGTCGACCCGCACGTGCTGCTGGTGCTGCTCGCCGGCGCGCTCGGGGTGTACGACCCGGACGGCGACGAGTCCCCGCCGGATCCGTCGGCGCTCGCCCGGCACGTCCCGCTGCTCGTCGCCGACCTGCTGACCAGCACCGGCCGACCGCTCGCCGGCTACCTGTCGGCTGCCTTCGCGGAGATCGAGCGCGCCGAGCGGCAGGACTGAGAGCCGCAGCGCCCGCCCAGCTCGGGTCGGGACGCCTCACCGCGCCCGCCGCCGCGTCAGACGCCGCCGGAGCGGCTGATCGGGGAACCGGGCGCGCTGTGCCGGATCTGGGCAGAAGATGGCAGCATGCCCGCCTTCTGGTCCCGCTACGAGCGGACCGAGGAGACACACCGGACGACGAGCTTCGAGATCTTCTTCGATCTCGTCTTCGTCTTCGCGCTCACCCGGATCATCGAGTTCATGGCGGACCAGCCCACCGCCGTCAGCATGACCCGAGGGCTGCTGCTCTTCCTGCTGCTCTGGTTCTCGTGGTCGTCGTACGCCTGGTTGGGCAACGAGGTGCGGGCGGACGTCGGTGTGGTCCGCACCGGCACCCTCGTGGCGATGGCGGGGATGTTCCTGGCCGCGCTCGTCATTCCCGACTCCTGGCGGCATGACGAACACAGCGTCGGCGTGCCCGCGCCGCTGGCCCTGGCGCTGTCGTACATCGTGGTCCGAGGGCTGCACCTGCTGCTCTACCTGCGGGTGTCGGGCAGCCCTCAGCTGAGCCGTACGCTGCGGCTCTACGGCGTCCCGGCGGTGCTGGCCTGGCTTCCGCTGGTGGTCGGCGCGCTCATCGGCGGGACCACCCAGACCCTGCTCTGGGCGCTGGCCTTCGTCATCGACGTCGGCGGCGGTCGGTTCCTCTCCCGGTACAGCCCGTGGCAGCTGCGTAGCGTCAGTCACTTCACCGAACGGCACCGGCTGGTGCTCATCATCGCCATCGGCGAGTCGCTGATCTCGATCGGCGCCGGAGCGGGCACCGAACTGACCAGATGGTCGGTGCTGGTGGCAGCCCTGCTCGGCTTCTCCACGGCGGTCTACCTGTGGCGGCTCTACTTCGACGCGGTCGCGCCGACCGCCGAGAGGGCACTGGCCGAGGTCCCCTGGTCACGCCGGGGCACCATCGCCAGCGACGCGTACAGCCTCGCCCATTTTCTGCTCGTCGCCGGGATCATGTACGTCGCCCTCGGCATCGAGGAGGTGCTGGCCACGCTGATCCACGAGGCCCCCGAGGGCGCGCACGGGGCGCTCAGCATGCCGGGCATCGTCGCGCTCTACGGCGGCGCCGCCCTCTACCTCGCCGGCCGGGCGCTCTTCCTGCGGTTCACCACGGGCCGGGTCACGGTGGCTCCGTTGGTCGGCATTGGGCTGACCCTGGTGCTCCTGCCGCTGGCCCGGCTGCTGCCTGCCCTGGCCGCCCTAGCGCTGTTGGTGGCGGCGCTGGCGGCCCAGCTGGCGGTGGAGCGGCGCGCTCCCGGCCGGCTGGCAGCGGCTGCGGCGTAGCGCCCCGCGTACCTCCGGTCGGGGCCGGCAGCACCTGGGCGGGTGCTGCCGGCCCCGACCGTTCGGTCCCCCCGAGGTCAGCTGGCGGGCGCGCGGCGGGCGACCAGCTCCAGGTACGCGGACGGGATCCGGACCGTGCCGTCGGTGCCGGCGCCGTGCCGGCGAGCCAACTCGACCAGGTCGGCGTGCAGCGCCGGCCGGCGGTCGGCTTCCAGCGCCTCGAACGCCTTCAGCGTCGGGCCGTAGTTGGCCCGGAAGAAGTCGGCGAACTCCTCCGGCGTGGTGAAGCGGAACACGAACTCCCGGCGCGTGGTCCGCAGGTCGTGCACCGACCCGCCGAGCAGCTCGCTCACCCGCTCCACGCTGCCCCACTCGACCGGGGCGCGCAGCCCGGCCGGCGGGGGCACGTGCCGGCCGACCGTACGGAACAGCTCGCCGATGAAGCCGTCCGGTGTCCAGGCCGCCAACGCCAGCGTGCCGCCGGGCCGGCAGACCCGGACCAGCTCCGCTGCCGCCCGCTCCTGGTCGGGCGCGAACATCACGCCGACCACCGAGAGCACCGCGTCGAAGGCGCCGTCGGGGTAGGCCAGCCGCTCCGCGTCGCCGGTCACGAAGGTCACCGGCAACCCCTCCGCCGCCGCCCGCGCGTGACCGCGCTCCAGCAGTTCGGGTACGTAGTCGACCCCGGTCACCAGGCAGCCGCAGCGGGCCGCCGCGATGGCGGCGTTGCCGGTGCCGGTCGCCACGTCCAGCACCCGGGCCCCGGCCGGCAGGTCGGCCGCGTCGACCAGCCACTCGGACATCGGATGGATGCGGGCCGCGACGGCGCCGTAGTCGCCGCTGGCCCAGGTCTTCTGCTGGCGTACCTTGACGGCGGTCAGATCCAGTGTGGTGCTCATCGGTGCCTTCCCTCCGATCGCGAAGCTCGTTGCCGTGCCGACGCTAGGCACGGCGGTGCGCCGGGGGATGGGGAGAACCACCTATGTTGGCGGCAGCAGGCCCTGCCGACGGGCGGCGGCGACCGCCTGGCCCCGGCTCGGGACGGCCAGCTTCTCCAGCACCGCGGAGACGTGGTGGCCGACGGTACGGGCCGACAGCGACAGCCGGCCGGCGATCTCGGCGTCGCTCAGCCCCTCGGCGAGCAGGGCCAGCACCTCGCGCTGCCGACCGGTCAGGCCGGCCGGGTGGGCGGCGGTCGCGGGTCGCGGCCCCCGCGGCACCCGGGCCATGCCCCGCCGGCGCAGCTCCGCCCGCACCCGCTGGGCCGTGCCCGTCGCGCCGAGCCCGTCCAGGATCCGCAGCGCCTCGCCGGCCGCCTCCTCGTCGCCGCAGGCCAGCGCCTCCGCCCGGGCGTACGGGCAGCCCAGCCGCTCCCACTCGCCGGCCGCGCCGGCCCAGTCGCCCTCGACCAACCTGCGGTACGGCGACGCCAGCTCCGGGCCGTCCCCGACCGGCTCGCCGGCGCGCCACAGCCAGTACGCCAGCTCGCCGGCGAACCACGGATGCCCCGCCTCGGCGGCGAGCCGGTAGCCGCGGCGGGCCTCGCCGGCCGCCCGCTCCGGCTCCCCGGCCAGCCAGTACCGCTCGGCCAGCGCCGCCGTGACCGGCCCGACGAACTGCAGCTCGCGGCTCCGCTCCGCCCACCGCGCCGCCGTCGCCAGGTGGTCGGACCCGGCCGGTTCGCCGCGGCGCGATGCGAGCCGGCCGCGCGCGACCAGCGCGGGAATCAGGCTGCCGCCGGGCTGGTCGGGCCCGGCGAGCGCCTGCTCCGCGTCAGTCTGGGCAGCGGCCCAGTCGCCACGGTCCAGCCGCAGCCGGGCCCGGTAACCGAGCAGGTGCCGGACGTACCCGTCGAGGTCACGCGCCCTGGTGAAGCGCAACGCCCGGTCCAGCGCGTCCGCCCCCGCCGTCAGCCTGCGCCACTCCACCGTCATGGTGGCGAGGTTGACCAGCGCCCGGGCGGCGTGGTCGTCCAGGCCGTGCGCGGCGGCGAGCGCGTGCCCGCGCTCCAACTCGGCGATGCCGTCGACGTCGCCGCGCTGCAACCGGGCCGATCCGACGTTCACCAGGGCATGCGCCTCGGTCTCCACATCACCCAGGCGCCGGGCCAGCGCGAGCGCCCGCCCGCCCCAGCGGATCGCCGCCTCGCCGTCGTCGGCGAGCATGAGCAGCTGGGACATGTTGCTGTACGCCATGGCGAGCTGGACGCCGGGCGGTGCGGACTCCAGTACCTCGATCGCCCGTGCCGCCGCCGTCCGGGCCCCGCCGCTGTCCCCGGTCCACCAGGAGAGCCGGGACACCCACCGCAGGTCCTCCCCGATCCGCAGCGGGTCGTCCTCGGTCTCCCGCAGGGCCAGGGCGGAGCGCCAGGCGTCGAGCGCCTCCACGCCCAGCCCGGCCAGGTAACCGGCGGTCGCGTACGCCTCCAGCAGCTCGGCCCGGCGCGGTGCCGGCAGCGCGCGTGAGCGGGGCAGCGCCACCGCGTAGTGGGCCGCGGCCTGCCGGTGCGCGCCCGCCGTGGCGGCCCTACGTGCCGCGATCGGCGCCCAGGCGAGCACGGCCTCGGCGTCGTCGGCGTGGTGGGCGTGGTGCACCAGCCGGGCGGCGTCCACATCGGGCCGGGGTGCCAGCTTCGTCAGGACCGTGACGTGCAGCGCGGCCCGCTGCACCGGCGACAGCGACTCCCGCACCGCCCGGCCGAGCAGCTCGTGGCGGAACATCACCCCGTTGCCCGCCGGTACGAGCAGCCCCCGGTCCAGGCACTCCTGCACGGCCGCCGGGGGTTGGTCGTCGAGCAGGTACGACTCGGCCCGGGACGGCACGACCGAGACCAACCCGGCCACCGCCCGGGCGGCCGGGGAGACCGTCGCGAGCCGGGCCAGCACGAGATCCCGTACGGTCGGCGGCACGCCCGCCCCGTCCGCGGCCAGCACCTCGGTGACCAGCAGCGGGTTGCCCCCGGTGGCCTGGTAGAGGCCGGCGGGGGCCCGGCCCGCGCGGCGGGCGAGTTCGGCGACGGCGGCGGTGGAGAGCGGTGGCAACGGCAGCCGGCGGACCAGCGGCCGGGGCAGCCCGGCGAGCACGGCGTGCAGCGGATGCCCCGGCCCGACCTCGTCGTCGCGGAAGGTCAGCACGAGCAGGGCGCGGCAGCGGGCCAGCCGCCGGCCCAGGAAGGCGGTCAGATCCAGGGTCGCCTCGTCTGCCCAGTGCGCGTCCTCGATCACCAGCACCGGCCGGGGTCGGTGCCGCGGGCCGGCCAGCTCGTCGAGGAGCGCGTCGAAGACCGCGCCCCGGCGCAGCGGGTCCGGCCGGCCGTCGGCGTGCAGCGCGGTCAGCCGCTCCGCCAGCACCCCGCCGACCTGGCGGGCCACGTCGTGCAGTGGCCCGAGCGCCCGTGGGGTGAGCAACGGGTCGCACGACCCCCAGAGCACCCGGGCGCGCGGACCGAGCGCCGCCGCGAACGCCGTGACCAGGGTGGACTTCCCGGCGCCCGCTTCGGCGGCCACGAGCGCGATCTGGCCGCCGCTGGCGGTGGCCGCCAGCAGATCGTCCATCGCGCCGAGCGTCTCCGCGCGCTCCAGCAGCTCCATCGCCGCTGATGCTAACGACGCCCCGGCCAGCCGAAACGTCTCTGACGGCGACCCGACGCGGCTGGCTACCATCCGTGGGTGGGTGAGCGGCTGCCGATGGACCTGACGGCCTACGAGCGGCGGGCCCGGTCCGGCCCGTGCTTCATCTGTTCGTTCCTGGCCGGCGACGCGGACTACGAACACGAACCGCTCTACGACGACGGCTCCTGGGTGGCGTTCCTGAACCGCTACCCGACGCTTCCCGGCTCAGCCCTCGTCGCGCCGCGCCGGCACATCGAGGACGTGGTACGGGACCTCGGGCCGGAGCAGTACCTGAGTCTCCAGGCGGTGGTGCACCGCGTCGCCCGCGCCGTCAGCCGGGTGCTCCGGCCGGAGTGCACCTACCTGCTGTCGCTCGGCAGCAGTCAGGGCAATGCCCACGTGCACTGGCACGTCGCGCCGCTGCCACCCGGAGTCCCGTACGAGCAGCAGCAGTACCGGGCGTTGATGGCCGAGGACGGCGTGCTGCGGCCGACGCCGGCGGAGGTCGCGGATCTCGGGCGGCGGATCCGCGCCGCGCTCGCGGAGCTCGCCGACGAATGAATGAGAGCTGGCGCGCTGGTCGTAGGTCGCTCTCGATCAGCCCGCAGCGGGCAGGCGGCATCCCCTGCGCCGTGGCAGGCTGTCGGCTGGTAGGCAGGACCTGAGGGAGGAACCAGTGATCAGCCAGGTCCCGAGGATCATGTTCGCGGTTGCCGGGTCACTGCTCCCTGTGTGCATCCTGCTTGTCGTCCTGATGGACGGCCCGCTCTGGGCTGGGATGGTCGCCTGGGCCGTCGTCGCCGTAGTGCTCGTGCTCCTGGGGCTGGCGGTAGGTCGCACACGCCGCTGACTTGCGCCCTAACTCAGTGACTTTCGGCGACGCGGTCGCCGAACGATCCGCGCCGGTGGCCGCCAAATTCCGTAGGAGTGCGGTCCGGTGACGGGCGCTAGCATCGGCTACCCCTCACCGTCGCGGTGGGCTCAGCGGAAGGAGCGGCAATGGACGTGTCGGTCGAAATGCCACCGCCGTTGAGTAAGTGCATCATCTTTTGCGAGGTCGAGTGTGTCCGCGAGTGCTGCGGGATCGACGCCGTCTCCACCGATCCCGCCCTTATCGAGGCGTGGTGCCGTCAGGTGGGGTCGGCCGCGGTGGTCGAGGCTCGGCTCCAACTCGCCGAGCTGATCGAGGTGGTCGGGGACCGCTCGCACCGCCTCACGTCGACATTCCTGAACCACCGCACGCACGACGACGCCGCGCGGCGTCAGTTGCTGGACTTCCTGGCCGCGTTCGACGCGGGACTGGCGGCCGGCGACGCGTCGTGAGCGGTCGAGGTGAACGATCCGAACTCTGGATGACTGCGAGGTAACCCACCTCCCACTGATCCCGCGACCGAGGTGCGCCGGAACACCTGGGGCTACAGCGTCTCGTGTGCTGCCTTCTCGCTGCCTTGGAGAGAGCAGTGATCGCCGGAAACGAATCAAGGCCCCTCTGTTGAGGGGCCTTGACCTGCGGTTACCTCTGGTCGGGGTGGCCGGATTCGAACCGACGACCTCTTCGTCCCGAACGAAGCGCGCTACCAAGCTGCGCCACACCCCGAGGCGTGCCGACAAATAGTAGCCCACCCGCCCCGGTGGTCAAACTCGGTACCCCCGCCGCCGGCGCACCCCTCCGAGCCTGGCTCAAGATCCGCACAACTTCCGGGAAGTAGGGGCCTCCCAGGTCGAACGAGGCCACTACTTCAGGGAAGTTGCGCGGATCTTGAGCCGGCACGCACGGCGCGCGGCCCGCGCGGCCCGCGCGGGTCAGCGGGGGATGAGGGTGAGGATGCTCGCCTCCGGGGGGCAGGCGAAGCGGACCGGGGCGGTGGGGTGGGTGCCGAGGCCGGCGGAGACGTGCAGCCAGGAGTCGGAGCCCGGCCAGCGGTGCAGCCCGCGCGCCATCGACCGGGGCAGCCCGCAGTTGGTCACCAGCGCGCCGTACCCCGGCACGCAGACCTGCCCGCCGTGGGTGTGCCCTGCCAGCAGCAGGCCGAAGCGGTCGGCCGCCATCTGGTCGAGCACGGCCGGCTCGGGGGAGTGGGTGAGCGCGATCGACAGGTCGGCCGACACGGCGACCTGGCCGGAGACAGCGGGGTAGTCGTCCCGTTCGATGTGCGGGTCGTCCACGCCGACCAGGTCGATCAGCCGCCCGCCGGCCTTGAGCGTGGTTCGGGCGTTGTTCAGGTCGTGCCAGCCCGCCCCGGTGAACACCTCGCGCAGCTCCTCGTACGGCAGCTCGACGCCCTCGGTGTACTCCCGGTCCGGGAGGAAGTAGGTGAACGGGTTCTTCAGGACCGGGCCGGTGTAGTCGTTGGAGCCGAACACGAAGGCCCCCGGGCGGTCCAGCAGCGGCTGGAGGGCGCGCAGCACCCCGGGCACGGCGTCGGGGTGTGCCATGTTGTCCCCGGTCACCACGACCAGGTCGGGGTCGAGGGCGGCGAGCGACGCCACCCAGCGCTGCTTGCGCGCCTGGTCGGGCATCATGTGCAGGTCCGACAGGTGCAGGACGCGCAGCGGCTCCGCGTCGGCCGGTAGCACCGGCACGTCGTACCGCCGCAGGGTGAACATGTTGCGTTCGATGAGCGACGCGTACGCCAGGGTGGCCGCGCCCACCGCGGCGGCCGAGGCCGCGAGCCGGAATACTGTGCGCTTTCGCATGCCGTTCAGGGTAGTTTGACCGTCCATGAGCACGCTGAAGGACCGCCTGACCGCGGACATGCGGAGCGCCTTGAAGGCGCGCGACGAGCTGACCACCTCCACGCTGCGGATGGCCCTGGCCGCCGTGGGCAACGCCGAGGTGGCCGGGAAGGCCAAGCGCGAGCTCACCGACGACGAGGTGCTCGCGGTGCTGACCAAGGAGGCCAAGAAGCGTCGGGAGGCGGCGAGCGCGTTCTCCGAGGCCGGTCGCGGCGAGCAGGCCGCGAAGGAGTCGGCGGAGGAGGAGGTGCTGGAGCGCTACCTGCCGAAGCAGCTCTCCGACGCCGAGCTGACCGAGCTGGTCACCGGGGCGCTCAGCGCCGGCGGCTTCACCGGCAAGGCGCAGATGGGCCCGGCGATGAAGGCGGCGCAGACCGCGGTCGCCGGCCGGGCCGAGGGTGGCCGGGTGGCCGCCGAGGTACGCCGGCAGCTCGGCCTCTGACCACCAGGGCGGGGTTCACCTGGCCCGTCTGACCCGGTCGCTGCCGCCGGGCCGAGCGTCGGGCAGCTGGGTGGTCGCGCCCCGAAACCGCCGCGGCCCGAAACCGCCGCGCCCCGAAACCGCCGCGCTCCGGAACCGGTAACCCGAAACGGGCGGGCACCCTCGCTGGGTGCCCGCCCGTCGCGGTTCACGCTGTCGACTCGGGCCCGCCCGGCGGTCGCCGCCGGGCCCGAAGCTCAGCCTCAGTTCCGACCGGGCGGCCGGCCGGGCTGATTGCCGGGTGGGTTGCCGGGCTGGTTGCCCGGCGGCGTGGCGCCGCCCCCACCGCTGCTGATCTGGATGGTGACCACGCCGCCCTTGATGGTCCGGCCGTCCGGGCTGGTGCCCGCGGCGGTGCCCGGCGGGCAGCTGGAGGCGACCTTGGTGTCGGAGACGATCGCCTCGAAGCCGGCACCCTTGATCCGGGACCGGGCGGTGTCGACCGACTGGCACTTCACGTCCGGGATGGAACGCTGGTCACCCTCGGAGATCTTCTTGCCGGGTGGCTCGAAGTTGATGCCCTTCTTGCCCTTCATGGCGTCGCGCAACGTCTCGTAGACCGGCGGGTTGATGCCGTTCTTGACGTTGTGCCCCATCTTGACGTTGGTCTGCGGCCAGTCCGGGTCGGCCATGATGCCGGCCACCGCGTACTGCTTGGTCATCGCGACCAGGGCGGCGGTCTTCTCTGAGTCGGTGGTGCCGGACTTGCCGGCCACCGGCTTGCCGACGATGCCGCGCACGTTCGCCGCCGTCCGGCTGCCACCGCACTTGGTGGTCGCGGAGTTGTCGCCGACCGGGCAGCGGGCGGCGTCCACGGCGGCCCGGGCGACCTCGGTGCTGATCCGCTTCTCGCAGCGCGGGTTGGCGATGTCCAGGTTCTTGCCGTCCGGACCGGTGATCTTCTGCACCGGGATCGGCTCGCAGTACTTGCCGTCCGCCGCCAGCGTGGCGTACGCGTTGGCGAGTTCCAGCGGGGTGGTCTGCGAGACGCCGAGGGTGAACGCGCCCCACTGGTGCGCGGCGTCCTTGGTGCCGGCGAACTTGGCGTCCTCGCTCTGCCGGAACTGGATGCCGAGCCGCTTGGCGACGTCGACCACGTTCTCCGCGCCGACCTGCTGCTGCAGCGGCACGAAGTAGGTGTTGATCGAAGCGCTGAAGGCGCTCCACATGTTCTGCACGCCGCCGGCCTTCTTGCCGGAGTTGGTCGGGCAGTAGAAGTGGGTGCCGGGGCAGGCGGCCGGGCTGCCGCTGTCGATGATGTATTCCGACTTGAACTGCTGCGGCGCGTTCATGCTGTAGCTCAGCGGGACGCCCTTTTCCAGCGCGGCCACGATGGTGAACATCTTGAAGGTCGAGCCGGCCTGGTAGCCGGTGATGCCGTCACCGCCGGTGAGCAGCGGGTTCACCGTATTCGGGTAGTTGCCGAGCTTGCCCTTGTTGCGCTGCTTCGGGTCGCTGTGCGGCTTGTTGGTCGGGTGCTTCGGGTCGTCGAGCTTGAAGTTCCGGTTCACCGCGAGGGCCCGGACCCGCCCGGTGCCCGGCTCGACCACCGCCACCATCGCGGCTTCCTTGCTGTTCACGCTCTTGGCCTTGCGGACCGCCCTGTCGGCGCCCTTCTGGGCCTGCACGTCGATCGAGGTGACGACGGTGTAGCCGCCGCTCTTCAGCCGGCGCTCGCGGTCGTACGAGGTCGAGCCGAACGTCTCCTGCTGCATCCACCAGCGGTAGAAGTAGTCGCAGAAGAAGCCCCAGCTGTTGACGTTGGTGGCGACGCAGCCGTTGGGGGTGCGCTTGTCCTTGACCACCAGCTTGGTGGCCTTGGCCGCGTCGGCCTCCTGCTGGGTGATGGCCTTGATGTCGACCATGTTCTGGATGACGTAGTTGCGCCGGTCCAGGGCGAGCGGGTAGCCGCTCTTGGTGGTCGGGTCGTTCGTCGTCGGCGCCTTCACCATGCCGGCCAGCAGCGCGGCTTCCTCGATCTTGAGCTTGCTCGGCGGCTTGCCGAAGTAGACCTGGCTGGCGGCGTAGATGCCGTAGGCGCCGTTGCCGAAGGAGGCGATGTTCAGGTAGCGCTCCAGGATCTCGTCCTTGGAGAGCTCCTTGTCGATCTGGAGCGCGTAGCGCATCTCGCGCAGCTTGCGGGCGCTGGTGTCCTCGGTCGCCGCGACGACGTCGGCCGGGTGGGTGGCCGAGTAGGCGATGGCGAGCCGGACGTACTGCATCGTGAGCGTCGAGGCGCCCTGCCGGCCGTTCGCGCCCTCGTTCTGGTTGTTCACGAACGCGCGGGCGACACCGTTGATGTCGACGCCGTTGTGCTTGTAGAAGTCGTGGTCCTCGGCCGCGATGATGGCCTTCTGCATGTGCGGCGAGACGTCGGCGAGCTTCACGTCACGCCGGTTCTCGTCGTACATCGTCGCGAGCGGCGTCTTGCCGTCCGAGGCGAGCAGGTAGCTGATCTGTGGCGCGCGGGCCACCGTCAGCTCCGTGGGCAGTGCACCGAAGGTCTCGGCGCCGGCCTTGGCGGCAAGTCCGGACATCGCCACCGCGGGGAAGGCCGCCGCCGCGACCACCACGCCGGCCAACAGGCCACAGATGAGTAGCGATGCGGCGTTGGTCAGTACGTTGTGGTCACGTTTCCGCATCCAGGTCACCTCGACAGGGTACGCGTACAGGGAACGAGGGGCGCTGGGGTGTTCTTTCCCCATTTCCTGCGCGCGCTGCCCTCGTTGTGTTAAACGCACGACCCCTGGTGCGTGGTTGCGTGTGACTGGCGCCGAGTCTCCTCCGTCTGGAGTGGGCTCCGCAGCGTTTTCACGTTCTGCCTCGGGGTAACCGGCGAGCGATGGCCCGGGAAGCCGGGAGTGTCCGGAATGATGGATTTGGCCAACAACGTTGCGTAATCAGTCGACTACAGAGCATGATGGTGGCGGCGACAGCGCCACATGTCGTCCGTGCCGCCTTGGGGAAGGCCGGCAGGGCGATCGGGGGGAATTGCCGGCTGACGCGTAACGAGGTCGGTAGGTACTGCAAGGGGGGACGTGTACACATGGGCATGATTGCCGACTGGCCGTCGCTGGCGGCGTGTCAGAACGGGGACCCGGACGCGTTGTTCGTACAGGGCGCCGAACAGAACGTGGCGAAGCGGATCTGCCGGAGCTGCCCAGTTCGGTACGAGTGCCTGGCTGACGCGCTCGACAACCGGATCGAGTTCGGTGTGTGGGGTGGCATGACCGAACGCGAACGCCGCGCGCTGCTGCGTCGTCACCCCCAGGTGACGAGCTGGCGCAAGATGTTCGAGGCCGCGATGAAGAAGAACAGCAAGGACAAGACCGGTAAGGACAAGATCCTGGTCACGACCGGCTGATTGCCGCGCCGATCGTCCGCAGCCCGTCGACGTCGTGCACGTCGGCGGGCTGTGCCGTCACCGAGACCGTCGGCACCGCAGGGAACGCCTCGGTGAACCGGGCGGCCACCTGCTGTTCGCGTACCGCCTGCCGGGCCAGCGCGGCGTGTGCCCGCAGCACGTCGGCGGTGCCCTCGTGGCCACCCAGCTCGGCCAGCCGCTCCGCGGCGGCCTTGCTGCGCGCCGCGTCCAGCTCCGGCACCGCCGGCCGGTGCACCCGGTTGAGCACCAGACCCGCCAGCGGCATCCGCTCGTCGCGCAGCCGCCCGGCGAAGTAGGCCGCCTCCCGGACCGCGTCCGACTCGGGCGCCGCGACCAGCAGGAAGGCCGTCTCCCCGGCCTGCAGGATGCGGTACGTCTGCTCGGCCCGCTGGCGGAAGCCGCCGAACATCGAGTCGAGCGCCGCCACGAAGCCGGACAGATCAGTCAGCAACTGGGCGCCGAGGACCTTCTGCACCACCTTCGAGAACATCCCGAACGAGGCGGTCACCAGGCTGAACATGCTGCGGCCACCGCTGCGCGCCGGTGCGAGCAGCAGGCGCAGCATCCGGCCGTCGAGGAACCGTGAGAGCCGGGCCGGCGCGTCCAGGAAGTCCAGCGCCGAGCGCGACGGCGGGGTGTCGACCACGATGAGGTCCCACTCACCCCGGGCGTGCAACTGCCCGAGCTTCTCCATCGCCATGTACTCCTGCGTGCCGGAGAAGGTGGAACTCATCGCCTGGTAGAAGGGGTTGGCGAAGATCTCCGCCGCCTTCGTCGGATCGGTGTGCTGGAGCACCACGTCGTCGAAGGTCCGCTTCATGTCGAGCATCATGGCGTGCAGCTCACCGCCGCTGGTCTCGACGTCGATGCCCTTCACCTGGCGGGGGGTGTTGTCCAGCTCGGTCAGGCCGAGCGACTGGGCCAGCCGGCGGGCCGGGTCGATGGTGAGCACCACCGTCCGGCGGCCGTGCTGCTCGGCGGCCCGCAGCGCCAGCGCGGCGGCCGTGGTCGTCTTCCCCACCCCACCCGCACCGCAGCACACCACGATCCGGACGCCCGGATCAGCGAGGATCTGGTCGACGTCGAGCTGCGGCGCCGCGTCTTCGGAAGGCACCAATCGAGCGTATCGGGCCGACCGGGTCCGTGCGCCCGTGCCGACCGGAGGTGTGAGTCAATCCGCCCTCAGCAGCGCTGCGGCCAGGGTGGCCAGCCCGGACCGGTCGACCCCGTCGGGCAGCAGCGGCAGCTCGATCAGCGGCAACCCCAGCTCGATCAGATCGGTCCGGAGGGAGTCCTCCAGTTCCCGGCGGATCACCTGGTCACGTGCCTCGTCGGCCAGCCCGGCGACGATGCCCCGGTCGGTCGGCAGCCCCGCCGCGAGCAGGCCGCGCCGCAGCTCAGCGGCGGTGACCACCCGGCCGGCGGGCAGCGGTGGCCGGGTTCCGTTGACGATCACCCGGCCCACCGGGAAGCCGAGCGAGGTCAGCTCCGCGATCGCGTCGACCGTCTCCTGGACCGGCATCTCCTCGAGCAGGGTCACCACGTGCACCGCCGTCATCGGCGAGCGCAGCAGCGCCGCGACGCCCTCGCTCTGCGTCTTGATCGGGCCGACCTTGGCCAGCCGGGCGGTTTCGGCCGTCACGTTCAGGAATCGGCCGATCCGTCCGGTCGGCGGGGCATCCAGCACCACCGCGTCGTACACGCGCCGCTGGCCGTCGGTGCGGGTGGTCGCCTCCTTCGCCTTGCCGGTGAGCAGCACGTCGCGCAGCCCCGGGGCGATGGTGGTGGCGAAGTCGATGGCACCGAACTTGCGCAGCGCCCGGCCGGCCGCGCCGAGCTTGTAGAACATGTCCAGGTACTCGAGGAGCGCCTCCTCGGCGTCCACCGCGAGCGCCCGCACCTCACCGCCGCCGGGCGCGTCGGTGAGGTGTCGCTCGGCGTACGGCAGCGGGTCGATGCCGAAGAGCTGGGCGATGCCCTGCCGTCCCTCGACCTCGAGCAGCAGGGTGCGCCGCCCGCCGTGGGCCAACGCCAGGGCCAGCGCCGCCGCGATGCTGGTCTTGCCGGTGCCGCCCTTGCCGGTGACCACGTGCAGTCGGGCCGGCCATCCGGTACCGGCCGGGTCGGTCGGCCGCTCAGCTGCTCGCACCCGTCGAGCCTATCCAGCCGTGGCGGTCAGGCGACCTCGCAGACCCACCAACCCGTCTTCTGCACCACAGTGAAGCGCAGCTCCTGGTCGGCCACCTTCTCGTCGGCGGTGGTCATGGTGACCTTGGTGGAGACGGTGGCCCGGTCGCCGGTCTGGTTGTCCACCTTCGGGGTGGTCCAGCGGAAACGGGGGCTCTTGTACTCGGAGACGTACTTCTCCACCTCGGCCACCTTCGTGGCGATCTTGTCGTCGTCCCGGGACGAGGAGCAGACCAGGGCGGTCGCCTTCGCGGCGTCCCGCTCCCGGTAGACGGCGGTGAGGAACCGCTCCACCGCGACCGCCGGCTCCTTCGCGCCCTCGCCGGTCTCGACGTTGCGCAGGGTCAGGAACGCGGTCACGCCCCCGCCGACGCAGAGCACCAGGACCACCACCAGCGCGATCGCGGCGATGAGCAGCCCACGCTTCTTCTTCGGCGGGGCGGGCGCCCCGTACGGGGGGAAGCCGGCCGGGGGTGCCGGGATCGCCGCCGGGTCGGTCACCGGCGGATGCCCGGACGGTGCCGCGCCGCCCGCGGCCGGGTCGCCGGGCTGCGCGGGGAAGGTCGGCGCGCCGGGCTGCCCGGGGAAGGCCGGCGCGGCCGGCTGTCCGGGGGCCGGCTGCGCGGGGACGCCGGAGACGGGCTGCGTCGGGGTGCCCGGGCCGGCCGGCTGGGCGGGGATGCCCGGGGCGTCGGACTGTCCGGCAGCGCCGGGGTGGGCCGGCGGGACGGCCGGCGATCCGGTCGGGTCGCCGCTGGGTGGCTGGGTCATCTCTTCCCCCGGGGGTGCGGCGCTCGCCGCCAGCCGGCGACTAGCGTGAAGTCGAGCTCGCGGCGACGCCGTCGCGTGCCGTCCGACCGAGAGGGTAGCGGTCGATGACCCCGTCGGTGTCGCCCGTGGCGCCAGCCGGGGGTGGGAGCGCGACCAGTCGGGGGAGCGTACCCGGCATCTGTCACATATGTGACTGGCCGCCGGTCGGGCGCGCGCGTCCTATTGGCGGGACTTCGCCCCCGGCCTACGGTCGTGCCGTCGCGGGGGAAACCGGGTCGGGCGGAGCTCCGGACCGGAACAGCGGGGACTTGACCAGGTACGACGCCCGGAGGCAGTGCATGCGCGACACGGACAACATCCCTCGAGCCCAGTTCCCGGCCAACGACCGGTCGCGTCGGCCCGGGTCTGGCTCGGCGGAGGGTGAGGGGCCGGTCGGGAGCCTGCCGATCAACGAGCGGTCCTACCGCCGTATCTCCGAACCGGTGGAGGTGATGCGGACGGTGAGCCGACCCACCGAGCCCGGCCGGGAGGACGAGGAGCCCGGTTACGTGATCCATCTGCCGATCCGGGTGCCCGACCTGGCCGCGGCCACCGTGCTCGCCAGCCGGATCGCGGTCTCCCTGGGCTTCCTGCCCGAGTTGGACGCCGGCGAGACCACCGTCTCCAACGCCGACGACCAGAACAACCGGCACCGGGTCTTCTGCGACCTGCTGCTGGCCGACCGCTCCCGCTGTCCCCAGCGCTACGAGCACGGCGGGCCGTGCGGCGAACTGCCGGCCGCGCCGGAGCAGCGTCCCGCGCCCCGGCCGTCAGCCGGACCGTAGGCTGTGCCTCGAAGATTCCGCGCACTCGAGGGAGCCCTGCACCGATGCAGAAGTGGGAGTACGCCACGGTCCCGCTGCTGGTCCACGCGACCAAGCAGATCTTGGACAACTGGGGAGAGGACGGGTGGGAGCTCGTCGCCGTGGTGCCCGGTCCGAATCCGGACCAACTGGTCGCCTACCTGAAGCGGCCCAAGGCATGAGCAACGGTCCGCACGCGAAGCTGGCCGAGCTGGGGCACGAGCTGCCCGAGGTGGTGCCTCCGGTGGCCAGCTACGTGCCGGCGGTGCAGACCGGCCAGCACGTCTACGTCTCCGGGCAGCTGCCGATGGCCGAGGGGAAGCTGCTCGCCACCGGCAAGGTGGGCGCCGGCATCTCCGCGGAGCAGGCCAAGGATCTCGCCCAGCGCTGCGCGCTCAACGCGCTGGCCGCGGTCGATTCGCTGGTCGGCCTGGAGAACGTGGTCAAGATCGTCAAGCTGACCGGTTTCGTCGCGTCGGCCCCCGGCTTCACCGGCCAGCCGGCGGTGATCAACGGCGCCTCCGACCTGTTCGGCGCCGTCTTCGGGGAGGCCGGCCGGCACGCGCGCAGCGCCGTCGGCGTGGCCGAGCTGCCCCTCGACGCCCCGGTCGAGATCGAGGTCATCGTCGAGGTCGGCTGACCGTTCCCGCCCGACTCTCCGCGATCTCGCGGGTCACCGCCCGGCGAATGCCGTGAACTGGCACAAACCCTGGGCGGTACCCGCAAGATCGCGGGGAGCGGTGGGCGGGGTCGTACGATCGCAGCCATGACGGGGCACGTGACCGCGCCGGCGGCAGCGCTCGCCGACCAACTGCCGGACTGGGTGACGCTGCTACGCGCCCCCAACCCGGGGCCGATGACGCTCGACGGCACGAACACCTGGCTGCTCCGTGCTCCTGGCCAGGAGTTGGGCGTCGTGGTCGACCCGGGGCCGGCCGACGAGGGCCACCTGGCCGCGATCGCGGCGCGCGGACCGATCGGGCTGGTGCTGATCACGCACGGCCACCCGGACCACACCGAGGGCGCCGCCCGGCTGAGCGAACTGCTCGGCGGGGTGCCGGTGCTCGCCGCCGACCCGGCGCACACCCTCGGCGGGTCACCACTCGCCGCCGGCGCGTCGCCGGACGTCCCAGGGCTGACCGTGCGGCTCGTACCGGCTCCCGGGCACACCGCCGACTCGGTCTGCTTCCTGGTCGAGCACGCCGCCGAGCGGGTGGTGCTCACCGGCGACACCATCCTCGGGCGGGGCACCACCGTGGTCGCCCACCCGGACGGGCACCTCGGGGACTACCTGGCCAGCCTGGAGCTGCTCTCGACGTACCGCGGGGTCCCGGCACTGCCGGGGCACGGGCCGGCGCTGGCCGACTGCGGTGCGGCGGCCGACTTCTACCTCGCCCACCGGCGGGCCCGGCTCGACCAGGTGCGGGCGGCGGTCGCCGCCGGCGCCGGCACCGCGGCCGAGGTGGTCGCGGCGGTCTACGCCGACGTGGACCGGTCGCTCTGGTGGGCCGCCGAGTGGTCGGTGCGCGCACAGCTGGAGTACCTCGCGGTGCCGACCCGGGAATCCGGGGACGGGGGTACGGAGTTGGAGCAGCCGTGACCTGCCCGGTGTGCGGAACCGTCGCCGTGCCCGGCGCGCGGTTCTGCCACAACTGCGGCGCCGCGCTGCCGGCCGCCGCGACGCTGCCGGCCGCCGAGCGCCGGGTGGTCACCGTGCTCTTCGGCGACCTCTCCGACTTCACCTCCTGGTCCGAGGACCTCGACCCGGAGCGGGTCGGCGCGGTCACCGACCGGGTGCTCGCCGCGCTCGCGGGCGCGGTCAAGACCTTCGGCGGGCACGTCGACAAGCTGACCGGCGACGGGATCATGGCGGTCTTCGGCGCTCCGGTGGCGCACGAGGACGACGCCGAGCGGGCGGTCCGCGCCGCGCTCTCCATGCAGCGGGCGGTGCGCCGGGTCCTCGACGACGAGCGCGGCGGCGGCGCTCCCCTCGGCCTGCGGGTGGGGTTGAACACCGGCGACGTGATCGCCGGCATCCAGGCGGCCATCGAATACACGGTCATCGGCGACACGGTGAACACCGCCGCGCGGCTCGCCGACGCCGGGGCGGTCGGCGCGGTCTACGCCGGTGCCCGGACCGCCGCCGCGACCCGGCACGTGGCCTCCTGGCGAGCCCTGCGGCCGCTGCGGCTGAAGGGCAAGCGCGAGCCGGTCGAGGCGTACGAGCTGCTCGGCCTCCTGGACGCGCCGGGCACCCGCTCCGGCCTCGGCGACGAGGCGCCGTTCGTCGGCCGGGAGACCGAGATCGGTCGGGTCGCCGGCCGGCTCGCCGAGGTGATCGACCGGGGCGAGCCGCGGGTGCTGCTGATGACCGCCGAGGCGGGCATCGGCAAGTCCCGCTTCGCGGCCGAGGTCGAGCGCCTCGCCGCCGGTTACGACGTGGGCGCCGGCCGGTACGCCGCGCACACCGGCGCCCGGGTGCTCTCGGTGCGCTGCGCCGCCTTCGGCGAGCGACGCCGGCTGGCCCCACTGGCCGACCTGGTCCGCGCCGCGGTCGGGCTGCCCGGCGACGCGGCCACCGCGCTGACCCGCCCGGCGGTCGAAGAGCGCCTGCGCCGGCTCGGCCAGCGGCTCGCCCGCGCCGGCACCGAGCCTGCGCCGATCCCCACCGACCAGCTCCTCGCCCTGCTCGGCTACGCCGAGCTGCCTGCGCACGGCGGCACCGACAACGGCGAGTGGACCGGCGCCGGTGCGCTGCCGGCGGACGCCGAGGCGGTGCCGAACGCGGTCGCCGACCTGCTCAGCGCACTCGCGGTGGAGGCGCCGCTGGTGGTGATCGTGGACGACCTGCACGACGCGACCCCGGAGACCATCCGGGCGCTGGGGATGGCGCTGTCCCGGCTCGCCGGCCCGGTGCTGGTGCTGCTGCTCGGCCGCCCCGAGCTGGTCCGGACGGCCGGTGCGCTGACCCGGGTCGCCGACGCCGAGGTGCACGCGCTGCCGCCGCTGCGCGGCGCCGACGCGGCCCGGCTGCTGACCAGCTACCTCAGCGGCGGGAAGCTGCCCCAGGCCGACGCCGACCGGTTGCTCGCCACCGCGCAGGGCAACCCGTTCTACCTGGCCGAGCTGGTGACCCTGCTCCTGGAGCGCGGCGCGCTGACCGCAGGGCCGGGCCGCGGCGCCAGCGTCGGCTGGCGACTCGCCCCCGGCTCGCTGGGCAGCCGGCTGCTCTCCCGGGATCTCGCCGCCGTGCTGGCGGCCCGCATCGACGCGCTGCCGCCGGACGCCCGGTCGGCGCTGCGGGACGCCGCGGTGGTCGGCGACACCGTTCCGACCGGCGCCCTGGAGGCGCTGCGCGAACAGCACGCCGGGCGGGACGGTCGTCCCGCCGCGGTGGTCGCGGTCGAGCTGGAGCGGGCCGTCGAAGAGCTGCTGCAACGGCGCATGTTGCACCGCACCCGCACCGGTTACGCCTTCGCGACCCCGTTGATGCGCGAAGCCGTGTACGCCGGGGTGAGCAAAGCCGAGCTGGCCGAGCGGCACGCGGCGCTGGCCCGCTGGGCGGCGCCGGGCGACGCCGGGCACGACCCGGCGGCACCGAACCCGGCAGCCGCTTTCACCGACGCCGACCGGGACGAGTTCGTCGCCGCCCACGTCGAGCGGGCCGCCACGCTCGCCGACGCGGTGAAGCTGCGCCCGGACGCGCCGGCCCGCGCGGTGGTCCCGCTCGGGGTCGCCGCGCTCGGCCGGGCCGCACGCCGGTCGCTCACCGCCGGCGAGCCGGCGCTGGCCGTCGAGTACGCCGAGCGCGCCGCCGAGCTGGCCCCCGACGGTGTGCCGGCGACGGACCGGGTGGTGCACGCCCGCGCGCTGCTCCAGATCGGCCGGGCGGCCGACGCGCTGGCCTCGGCCGAGAAGATCGCCGCCAACGCGGGCGAGGAGACCGTGCGGGCCAGCGCGCTGCTCCTCGCCGGGCAGGCCCACCAGACCCTGGGCGACCAGACCCGCGCGGTGGCCGCGTGGCAGGAGGCGTTGCAGGTGGCCACCGCGGGCGGCCTGGCCACGCAGCGCGCCTCGGCGATGCGCCGGCTGGGCATGGCCGACTTCGTGGCCGGGCGACTCAGCCAGGCGAGCAGCCGGTTGGCCGGCGCGTACCAGGTCAGCCTGGGCGCGAAGGACCGGCACGGGCAGGCCTGGTCGCTGCAGAATCTGGCCTGGGTCGCCACCACCCGGGGCGACTTCGCCGGTACGGACGCGGTGCTGGGCCGGGCCGCCCGGCTCTTCGCCGAGCTGAAGGACCCGTACGGTCGGGCCTGGCTGCGCGGCACCACCGCCTACGCCCGCCTGCTCGCCGGGCGGCTGCGCGAGGCCGACCGGTTGGCGCGGGTCTTCCTGCCCTTCGGCGAGCGGGTCGGTGAGGCGTGGGCGGTGGGCACGCTGCGCGCGGTCGAGGCGTTCGCCAGCGCCGAGCTGGGCGAGCTGGCCGAGGCGGACCGGGAGGCCCGCCGGGCGTACCGCGAGTTCGCCGCCGCCTCGGACGACTGGGGGCGCGGGTTCGCGCTGGTGGTGCGGGGGGTGGTGGCACGCGGGCTGGGCGAGCCGGAGCACGCGGCGGACCTGTTCACCGACGCGCTGTCCTACG
The DNA here is from genome assembly GCF_044456245.1 of Micromonospora sp. NPDC051006. Taxonomy (NCBI): domain Bacteria; kingdom Bacillati; phylum Actinomycetota; class Actinomycetes; order Micromonosporales; family Micromonosporaceae; genus Micromonospora; species Micromonospora sp. NPDC051006. The sequence goes on along the minus strand of NZ_JBITFP010000001.1, from coordinate 652,049 downwards.
CCGCTCGTACGGCGCACCCGTTGCTGACCGGGATGGCCGGCACGCTGCGCGGCTTCGTGGCGCTCGACATGGGTGACGGGCCGGCGGCCGAGCGGGACGCCCGGGCGGTGCTGACCGCCGTCGAGCCGCACAACCCTCAGGCGCCGGCCCAGGTGGCGCCCCGGGTGCTGCTGGCCACCGCCCGGCTGGCGGCCGGTGACTCGGCGACCGCGGTGGGGCTGCTCGCCCCGCTGGCCACCACGGCCGCCGCGAACACCCCCGCGCTGCTCTTCGCCCGCCGCCAGACGATGGCCCGGTACGCCTCGGCGCTGCTCGCCCACGGGCAGCGGGATCAGGCGCTGGACTGGGCCCGGCGGGCGGCCGCCGCTCCGGCCGAGGACGTCCGCAGTCAGGTGATCGCGGCCGGTGTGCTGGCCGAGGCGTTGGCCGCCTGCGGCCGCCCGGCCGAGGCGCTGGCCAGCGCCGAGGAGGCGGTCCGCCTGGCGTACGCGACCGAGCAGCGCAGCGAGCGCCCCGCCGCCGACGCCCTGCGCGCCCGCCTCCTCCCCTGACCCCCGGCTGCCCGCCCGGCCCCCTGGTCGCTCGGGTTGATCAAGAGGTTCGCGTCAGAGTCGATCTCCAACTTGACGCGGATCTCTTGATCAACGCGGGTGGTTGCGGACGGTCGGGCAGTGGTGGGACGGGTCTGCCGGTTTCGCCGATGGTGCCCCGGTCCGGCGGCGGTTAGCGTGTCGGCGTTGATGCGGCGGTCCACAGTGGCGGCCGCACCGGTACCTGGGGAGGACCGAGATGAAACTGCCGCGTACCGCCGCGGGCTGGACGATCGCGGTCTTCGGCGTGTTGGCGCTCGTCATGGGCGCGGTCGGGCTGCTCTGGCCGGAGGCGATGCTGCGGTCGCTCGGTTTCGAGGTGCCGGCCAGCCGGGCCCCGGGCGACCACACCGGGACCTTCCTGCTCGCCTCCTCGATGGCTTCGTTCAACATGGGGGTCTACTACCTGCTGGCCACCGCCACCGAGTGGCGCGCCTTCTACCGCTTCACCGTGGTGTTCCGGCTGGTCACCTTCACCGTGTTCAGCATCGCGGTGCTGTCCGACATCGCGCCCGACCGGTTCTTCGGCGTGGCCGCCTGGGAGGGCGTCGGCGCGGTGGCGACCGCGGTCGGCCTGTGGTGGGACACCCGCCGAGCGGCCTCGGCCGGTGGTGTCGCGGCGGGCGGAGACGCGGCGCCGACGGCGGCCGATCCGAGCGGCGGGGACGGGTCCGGGGCCGGTGGCTCGGCACCCGCCGTCGACGCGGTGCGCTGAGACGTCTGCCCGGTTGGGTATTTTCGAAGCTGTGACCGACACTCCGTCCGGCGGCCTACCGGTACCGATCGTGCCCGGTCTAACCGATTTGCGGGTATTTGCCCGGGGTGGTTACGCCACTGTCTACCGGGCCACCCAGATCTCCGTCGGCCGCGAGGTCGCGGTCAAGGTGGAGAATCGCACCCTGGACAGCGAGCGCGACCAGGCCCGGTTCCTGCGTGAGGCGCGCGCGGCCGGCCGGATGTCGTCGCATCCGCACGTGGTCGACCTCTTCGACGTCGGGGTCACCGTCGACCAGCACCCCTACCTGATCATGGAGCTCTGCGACGGTTCCTATGCGGAGCGGATGCGTACCTCCCCGCTGGACGCCGCGGAGACGCGCGACCTCGGCATCAAGATCGCGGACGCGCTGGCCCACTCGCACGCGGCCGGCGTGCTGCACCGGGACGTGAAGCCGGCCAACATCCTCTACTCGCACTTCAACCCGGCGGTGCTGGCCGACTTCGGGCTGGCCGTGCTGGCCGAGGTGCGCGACGCGTCGGTCACCCTGGAGGTGCTCACCCCGGCCTACGCGCCGCCGGAGATGTTCAGCCACAGCCCGCCATCGCCCGCCGTCGACGTCTACGCGCTCTGCGCCACGCTCTACGCGGTGATGCACGGCCGGCCGCCCCGCTGGCAGACCGAGCGCAATCCGAGCCTGGTCACCGTGCTGGAGATGTTCAACCAGCCGATCCCCGGGCTGCCCGGTGTGCCGGACGAGCTGATCGACGTGCTGCGCGCCGGAATGGCGAACGACCCGGACCATCGACCCACCGCGGTCGAGCTGCGCGCGATGCTCTCCGCGCTGCCGCTCGACCCGACCTCGGCGCCGGTCAGCGGCGCGGCGGCAGCGGGCCTGCCGACCGGTGGGCATTCCGCCGTCGGCCCGTACGCGGCCGGCCGTGGCGGCCAGCCACTGCCCCGCCCCGCGGCCGAGGACGACCACCCCACGCTGCCCGCCCCGGCCGGTGCCCGGCGGTGGCGGCGGCGCTGGTTCCTCGGTGGCGCCGGGGCGCTCGCGCTGGCCGGGTCGGCGACCGCCGGGGCCTGGATGGCCGAGCGTCCGCCCGCGCCGGGTCCGTCCCCGTCGGTGAGCCGGGCTGCCGCGGACGCGGCCGACCGGATGCCGCCGGGCTGCACCACCGAGTCCGGGGCGGCCGCCGTGCTGCCCGGCGGCGCCCGATGCCTGCCCGAGCTGGAGTGCTTCGGCCCGGTGCGGGTGCGCGGTGATCGGGCCGAGGCGGCCCGGGTGGCCTGCGACGGCCCGCACACCTGGGAGGCCTACGCCGAGGGCCTGCTGCCGGTGGCTCTGGTCGGCGCCGCCTACCCCGACGTACGCGCCGATCCGACCGTCCAGAAGGTGTGCAGCACCAGCACCTTCCGGCTGACCACCGGGATCAGCTCCGTCGCCGGCTGGCACCTGGAGGTGCTCCCGCCGGTCGAGGGCAACGTCGACCGGGTGTTCCGCTGCCTGGCCGGGCGCGGCGTCGACGCGCTGACCGTGCCGACGCTCACCGGTCGCTGAAGCGGCCGGCGGGGTCGTCGAGCCAGCCGGAGCCACGCCGCCGGTCGCGTACCGCGCGCAACGCGTCGCGGCTGTCCAGCGCGTCGAGGGTGTCCGCGTCCACCGCCAGCGGGTCCACCAGGTGGTGCCCGGGTGCCGGCGCGCGCTCCGCCGCCGGCTCGTCGGCCTGCCGGGCGGCGGCCACCGACACCCCGGAGATCGTCGCGAGCAGGACGAAGAGCAGGGCCAATCCCACGCCGAGCAGGTCCTGCCGCCGCCAGACGACGAGCGTCACCAGCAGGGCGAGCGCGGCCAGCGCCGCGACGGCCGCCACCGTACGCGCATCGGGCCTGGTCAACCTCTTCACCTGTCCAGCATGTCGCCGTCGCCCCGGCTGTCAACCGCTGAGCGGTGAGGACGTGTAGCGTCGGGCATGACGGAAACGTTACATCGGCACGTGGATTGTCTTTCTTGTAAGCGTTTCTCGGGCCACATTCATTGCCCACGATCTCTAGACTGACGGGGCTGACCGTCCGCTGAGGACCCCGGGGTGCGGCGGGCGATCGGGCGCCTGCCGCACCCCGGCTTCGCCCCGAGGACGCCCCGCCGTGGCGACCACGAAAATGGCTCCGAGCCGCTACTCTCGGTGTCCCGCAGGCTGGACACGTCAGCGAGGTCGCCGATGAACGCACGCCCCCGCACCCGACTCCGCTCGGTCACGACCACGCTGGCGGTCGCGTTGACGCTGACCCTCGCCGCGGCAGCCGGCTGCGACAGCCGCCAGGAGCCGGATCTCCCGTCGGTGCAGGAGAAGCTCCGTGAGACGCACATCTACGGCCAGACGAAACTGCGCATCGGGGTCGCGACCAACGAGCCGATGATGGGCGAGCTACGCAACGGCGTACACGTCGGCTTCGACGTGGAGATCGCCCGCTACATCGCCGCCTCCCTCGGCTACGAGGGCGACCAGCGGTTGGAGTTCGTGTCGGTCTCCACCGAGGACCGCATTCCCGCGCTCCAGGGCGGCACCGTCGACCTGGTGGTCTCCAGCTTCTCGATCACCGAGGAGCGCAAGAAGCTGGTCAGCTTCGCCGGGCCGTACTTCGTCACCACGCAGGAGGCGATGGTGCCGACCCGGCTCAAGGACAAGATCCGCACCATCGAGGACCTCCGCGACCCCAACTACAAGGTCTGCACCAGCGGTGGCTCGACCACCGAGGCGGAGCTGGAGAAGCACCAGGTCCGTGCGCTCGTGGTGAAGGACGTCGGTGACTGCGTCGCCGGCATCCGGGCCGGCCGCTACGACGCGGTCAGCTCCGACGAGGCGATCCTGGCCGGCTTCCTGGCCCGGTTCCCGACCGAGTTCGAGATCGTCGACATGCCCTTCGGCACCAGCGAACTGCTCGGCGTCGGCGTGCCGATCGGTGACCCGGCACTGCGCGACCTGGTCGCGTTCTTCCTCGACAAGAGCTACCGGCAGGGGCGTGACGGGCAGGCCAGCCCCTGGCAGACCGCGTACAACCGGACGCTCGGGCCCTGGCTGCCTGCCGAGAAGCGGCAACCGCAGCCGCTGGAGGTGCCGAAACTGGTCGACTTCGACGACAAGGCGCCGACACGATGAGCGCGTCGGCGACCACCGCCCCCGGCGGCCCGGACGCCGACGGCTCGGGGTCGGCGCTGCGCGACGACGCCCCGCCCGTCCCCGCCCAGACCGCCGCGCCGTCGTCCGCCGCACCCGAACCCGGCTCGGCGGTGCCGGGTGCCGGGCGTTCCGGCGAACCGGAGGCCGGTACGGAGCGGGCGGTGCCACCGGAGCCGGCGGCCTGGTACGACCGCGCTCGACCGCTCGCCGACGGCCGGGATCCGGCCGAGCGCCGGGCCAGGGCCAGCCAGTCGTTCTGGACCGCCCTGGTCGGCGTGCCGGCGATCTTCTCGGTGCTCCGGCTCGGGGTGGAGGCCGGCGGCGAACTCCAGACCACCCTGCTGCTGGTGGCGAACGTCGGCCCGGTCAACCTGCTCGCCGGCTTCCTCACCACGGCGGCCCGGCTGCTCTCCACCGGTCTGGTCGCCGTCTTCGCGTTCGGCGCGGTGCTCGGCGCCAGCGTCGACCGGCTGCCGCCCGGCACCCGTCGCCGCCCGCTCTTCGCCCGCTGGGCGGAGATCACCCCGGTCTGGCTGGTGCTGGCGAGTTTCCTGCTCGCCCTGGTCACCTGGCCGCTGCTCTACCTGCCGCTGCTCATCCCGGCGTTCGTGGCCGCGCTCCAGCTGACCCCGGCGCACCTGCACGAGCGGGTCGGGGCTCGGGTGTTGCTGGTGCTGGCCCTGCTCGGCGGGTACGCGTGGCTGCTGCTGCCCACCCTGCTCGACGCCGGACGGCAGGGCGAACTGCTGCCCCTGGCGCTGCTCGCCGTGCCGCCGCTGCTCGCGCTTGGCATCTCCGGCCCGCTGCCCGGCGCGGTCATCCGACCGCTCGCCTCGGTCACCGAGGTCGCCGTGCTGGCCATGCTGGTCTGGGCGGCGCTGCCGGTGATCAGCACGCCGGTGCTGCCGCTGACCGTGACCACCGTCGGGGCGGAGACCGGCCCGACCGAGGACGTCCGCGGACACGTGGTCACCACCGACGACGTGAACATGGTGATCCTCCAGGAGCAGGGCGGCGTCCGGTACGTGCCGGTCGGGCTGGTACGCGGGCAGGTGCTCTGCCCGAGCGAGGAGGAGCTGCCGCGCCACCAGCTGCGGATCCACGACTTCCACGTGGAGGACTCCCTGCTGGAGGGGCTGGGCCGCCGGGTACGACCGGTGCACCGCATCGACGCCGCCTGCCGCTGAGCCCGCGATCAGTAGGACTTCTCCTGGCCCAGCACGTGCTGGGCGACGAAGTTCAGGATCATCTCCCGGCTGACCGGGGCGATCCGCCCGGCCCGTACCGCGCCGAGCAGGGTGGCCACCCCGTACTCGGTGGTCATGCCGGCCCCGCCGTGCGCCTGCACGGCGGTGTCCACGGCCAGAGCGGCCGCCTCGCCGGACGCGTACTTGGCCATGTTGCCGGCCACCCCGGCCTCCAGGTCCCGGCCGGCGTCGTAGAGCGCGGCCGCTTTGTAGATCATCAGACGGGCCAGCTCCACCTGCACCGCCGCGTGCGCCAGCGGGTGGGACACCCCCTGGTGCGAGCCGATGCTCCGGCCGCCCCAGACCTTCCGGCCGGCGGCGTAGCTGGACGCGCGCTCGATCGCGTACCGGCCGGTGCCGGCGCCCATCGCGGCCACCGTGATCCGCTCCGGGTTGAGCCCGGCGAAGAGTGCCGGCAGCCCGGCGTCCACCGACTCGCCGACCAGCGCGTCGGCCGGCAGCCGGACGTCGTCGAGGTAGAGCAGGAACTGGTTCTCCGGGGAGAGGATCTCCATGTCCAGCTTGGACCGGGTGAGCCCGGCCGCGTCGGTCGGCACCACGAAGAGCGCCGGCTTGAGCCGCTGCCGTCCACCCGTGCCGTCGTCGTCCACGGCGACCCGGGCGACCACCAGGACGTGGTCCGCCTCGTCGACGCCGGAGATGTAGCACTTGCGACCGGAGAGCAGCCAGCCGTCGCCGTCGCGGCGGGCCACCGTGCCGAGCCGGTGAAAGTTCGACCCGGCCTCCGGCTCGGTGATCGCGAAGACCACCTTCAGCGAGCCGTCGGCGAAGCCGGGCAGGAACCGCTTGCGCTGCGCCTCGGTGCCGTGCCGGTTGATCACGGTGGCGGCGATGGCGGGGGAGACCACGAGCAGCAGCAGCGGGCAACCGGCGGCGGCCAGCTCCTCGCAGACGATGGCCAGCTCGGTGATGCCGCCACCGCCGCCGCCGTACTCGGTGGGGATGTTGACGCCGAGGTAGCCGAGCCCGCCGGCCTCTGCCCACAGCTCGGTGGTGTGCTCGCCGGCCTTCGCCTTGGCCACGAAGTACTCGTGACCGTAGCGCCGGCCCAGCGCCCGTACGGCGTCGCGGAGCTGCTCCTGCTCGTCGGTCAGGTCGACGTTCATCGCGGGTCCTCCTCGGGGTTGACCACGGCCAGCACGGCGCCGGTGTCGACCTGGCCGCCGGCCGGTACCGGCAGCTCGGCGACCACGCCGTCGATCGGGGCGAGCACCGGGTGCTCCAGCTTCATCGCCTCCAGGGTGAGCAGCAGGTCACCGGCGGCGACCCGCTGGCCTGGCTCGACGTGCAGCCGGGTGACCGTGCCGGGCAGCGGCGCCACCAGCGAGCCGGCGGCCAGCTCGGTGGTGGGCTCCGGGAAGCGCGGCAACTCGGTGAGGCTCACCGACCCGTCCGGGCCGTCGACGAAGACCGCCGGCCCCACCCGGTGCACCCGGAACGGATGCCGCACTCCGTCGACCGCCAGCACCACGCGGTCCGCAGCGGCCGACACCAGCGTCACCTCCGGCGGTCCGTCGACTGCGGCGTGCGCCGGGGCCGGGCCGGCGCCGGCGATCGCCGAACCGGCCGGAGCGGCGGCAATCGGCTCGCCGTCGGCCGGGCGCGTCGACCACTCGGTCAGGTTGCCGGCGCGGTCCAGGCGGTACCGGACCTCGACCTCGCCGGTCGGGCCGACGAAGCGTACGACCTGCGGAAACGCCGGTACGTTCCGCCAGCCGGACGGCAGCCCGGCGAGCACCGGGGCGGTCGCCCGGCGGCCGGCGGCCGACGCCAGCGCGGCGGCGAGCGCGAACACCGGCGCTCGTGCCGCCGGCACCAGCGGGGCGAACACCTCGGGGTGCCGCTCCAGGAAACCGGTGTCGATCTCACCGGCGGCGAACTCGGGGCTGCGCAGCACCCGGACCAACAGGTCCCGGTTGGTGGCCACCCCGTGCAGCTCGGCCCGGGCCAGCGCGCCCGCGAGGGTGCGGGCCGCCTCGGCGCGGCTGGGCGCCCAGGCGATCACCTTGGCCAGCATCGAGTCGTAGTGGACGCCGACCACCGAGCCGTCCACCACGCCGGAGTCCAGCCGCAGCCCGGCTCGCAGGAGGTTTCCGAACTCGCGCTCCACGCCGGGGATGGCGAAGCGGTGCAGGACACCGGTCGCCGGGCGGAAGCCCTCGGCCGGCTCCTCGGCGCAGAGCCGCGCCTCGATCGCGTACCCGCGTACGGACGGATACCGCCAGTGTTCCGGCAGCGGAGCGCCCTCGGCGACCAGCAGTTGCAGGCGGACCAGGTCCAGCCCGCCGGCGGCGATGGTCAGCTCCGTCACCGGGTGCTCGACCTGCAGCCGGGTGTTCATCTCCAGGAAGTAGATCTCCCCGTCGGGCGCGAGCAGGAACTCGACCGTGCCCGCGCCCACGTAGTCGACCGCCCGGCCGGCCGCCACCGCCGCCTCGTGCAGCCGCTCCCGCACCTCGGCCGGGAGGACGCCGGGTGCCTCCTCGATGATCTTCTGGTGCCGGCGCTGGATCGAGCACTCCCGGACACCGATCGCGGCCACCGTCCCGTGGGTGTCGCCGAAGATCTGCACTTCGACGTGCCGGCCCCGCTCGACGTACCGCTCGATGAAGACCGTGCCGTCGCCGAACGCCGCCGCCGCCTCGCGCCGCGCGGAGGCGACCGCGTCGGCGAGGCCGGCAGCGTCGCGGACCACCCGCATGCCCCGGCCGCCGCCGCCCGCGGACGCCTTGACCAGCACCGGGAAGTCGGTGATCTGGTCCGGCTCGGTCCAGGTCGGGAGCATCGGCACGCCCGCCTCGGCGAGCAGCGCCTTCGCCGTCATCTTGTCGCCCATTGCGGCGATCGCCTTGGCCGGCGGCCCGATCCAGGTCAACCCGGCGTCGGTCACCGCGGCGGCAAACTCGGCGTTCTCGGCCAGGAAGCCGTAGCCGGGGTGCACGGCGTCCGCGCCGGAGCGGCGGGCCGCGTCCAGGATCAGCTCCGGCCGCAGGTACGTCTCGGCCGGCGCGTTGCCGGGCAGCCGGACCGCCTGGTCGGCCTCGGCCACGTACGGCGCGTCGGCGTCCGCGTCGGAGTGCACCGCCACCGTCTCGACGCCGAGCGCGCGGCAGGTGGCGAAGATCCGCCGGGCGATCTCGCCCCGGTTGGCCACGAGCAGTCGAGTGATCACGAGGACAACCCCCTACATCCGGAAGACGCCGAAGCCGTCGGCGCCCTTCACCGGTCCGTTGTGGATCGCCGACAGGCAGAGGCCGAGGACGGTACGGGTGTCCCGGGGGTCGATCACCCCGTCGTCGTAGAGCCGGCCGGAGAGGAAGAGCGCGCCCGACTGGGACTCGATCTGCTGCTCGACCATCATCCGCATCGCGGCGTCGGACTCCTCGTCGTAGTCCCGGCCCCGGGCGGCGGCGGCCTGCCGGGCCACGATGGAGAGCACCCCGGCCAGCTGCGCCGGCCCCATCACCGCCGACTTCGCGTTCGGCCAGGTGAAGAGGAACCGTGGCTCGTACGCCCGCCCGCACATGCCGTAGTTGCCGGCACCGTAGGAGGCGCCCAGGTTGACCGTCAGGTGCGGCACGGTCGAGTTCGACACCGCATTGATCATCAGGGCGCCGTGCTTGATGATGCCGCGCTGCTCGTACTCGGTGCCGACCATGTAGCCGGTGGTGTTCTGCAGGAAGAGCAGCGGGGTGTCGGCGGCGTTGGCGAGCTGGATGAACTGTGCCGCCTTCTGCGCCTCCTCGCTGAAGAGCACGCCCCGGGCGTTGGCCAGCACGCCGATCGGGTAGCCGTGCAGCTCGCCCCAGCCGGTCACCAGGGCGCTGCCGTAGCCGGGTTTGAACTCGTCGAACTCGCTGCCGTCGAGGATCCGGGCCAGCACCTCGCGCGGGTCGAACGGCACCTTCAGGTCGGCGCTGGCGATGCCGAGCAGCTCCTCCGGGTCGTACTTCGGCGGCTGCGGCACCGGATTGCGCGGCGGTGGGCCCTGCTTGCGCCAGTTCAGCCGCCGTACGCACTGCCGGGCCAGCCGGATGCCGTCGCGCTCGTCGGTCGCCAGGTGGTCGGCGAGCCCGGACGTCGACGCGTGCATCGCGGCCCCGCCGAGCGACTCGTCGTCGGTGACCTCGCCGGTGGCCATCTTCACCAGCGGCGGCCCGGCCAGGTAGACCTGCGACCGGTCCCGAATCATGATCACGTGGTCGGACATGCCCGGCACGTACGCGCCGCCCGCGGTGGCGTTGCCGAAGACCACGCTGACCGTGGGGATCTTCGCAGCGGAGAGCCGGGTCAGATCGCGGAAGACCCGCCCGCCCGGGATGAAGATCTCCGCCTGGGTGGGCAGGTCGGCGCCGGCCGACTCGACCAGGTTGACCATGGGCAGCCGGTTCGCGAGGGCGATCTCGCCGGCCCGCCGGGTCTTCGCCAGCGACCACGGGTTGACCGCGCCGCCGCGTACGGTCGGGTCGTTCGCCACGACCAGGCACTCCACGCCCTCCACCACGCCGATGCCGGTCACCACGCTGGCCCCGACCGGGAAGTCGGTGCCGTACCCGGCGACCGGCGACAGCTCCAGGAACGGGCTGTCCGGGTCGAGCAGCAGCTCGATCCGTTCCCGGGGCAGCAGCTTGCCCCGGGCGTGGTGCCGGCTCACGTACTTCTCGCCGCCCCCGGCGCGGGCCTGGTCCAGCGCCGCGTCCAGCTCCGCCAGCCGGTCCAGCAGAGCCGCCCGGTTCTGCGCGTGACCCGGCGCGGACACCTCGATCGCGCTGCTCAACGTGGTCACAGCCCGATTCCCTTCGCGATGATCTCGTTCATGATCTCGGTGGTGCCGCCGCCGATGCCGAGGATGCGGGCGTCCCGGTAGTGCCGTTCCACCTCCGCGTCGCGCAGGTAGCCGTAGCCGCCGTGCAACTGGAGCGCCTGGTCGACCACCTCGGCGCAGGCGGCCACCGCGACGTTCTTCGCCATCGCCACCTCGGCGACCACCGGCTCACCGGCGGCCACCCGAGCCGCCACCTCGTGCACGTAGGCCCGGGCGGCCTCGGCGCGGGTGTGCATCTCGGCCAGCCGGTGCCGGATCAGCTGCCGGCTGGCCAGCGGGCGACCGAACGTCGACCGGTCCCGGCACCAGCGCACCGCCAGCTCGACGCAGCGTTGCGCGGTCGCGTAGGCCTGCGTGGCCAGGGAGAGCCGCTCGGTGGCGAAGTGCTGCATGATCGCCAGGAAGCCGGTGTCCTCCGCGCCGACCCGGTTCGTCACCGGCACCCGCACGTCCACGAAGGAGAGCTCGGCGGTGTCCGAGCAGTGCCAGCCGAGCTTCTCCAGCCGACGCCCCACGGTGAACCCGGGCGTGCCCTTGTCGACCACCAGCAGGGTGAGTTCGCCGCTGCCCGGAAAGTCGGTGCAGACGGCGGTGGTCACGAAGTCGGCCCGGACTCCACTGGTGATGTAGGTCTTCGACCCGTTCACCACGTAGTGGTCGCCGTCCCGGCGGGCGGTCGTGCGGATCCCGGCGACGTCCGAGCCGCCGTCCGGTTCGGTGACCGCCAGCGCGCCGATCATCGTGCCGGCGAGCGTCGGGCGGACGTACCGGTCGATCAGGTCGTCATCGGTGCTCCGCTGGCCCCCGAGCCGGCCGCCGAGCGAGCCACCGAGCCGGCCGCCGGCGGCGGCGACCATGTGTGGCAGCGCGATGCCGTGGGTGAAGAGCGCGGCCACCAGACCGGACGAGCCGCCCGAGCGGATGATCTCCTCGGTGACGATGATCGAGTCGAGCAGGTCACCGCCGCTGCCGCCGACCGACTCGGGGAAGCCGATGCCGAGCAGGCCGAGCTTCGCGGCGGTCGCGTGCAGCTCCCGGGGGACCTCGCCGGCGCGCTCCCAGTCGTCCAGGTGCGGCAGCACGTCGCGGGTGACGAAGGCCCGGGTCAGCTCGCGCAGCTGCCGCCGTTCCGGGGTGTCCACGATGGTCATCACGCCACCTCGCTACGCGTCTGCCGGGCGGGGGTGCCCGGCCCGGGCGTGAGGTCGGCGGGCAGGTCGACGATGCGGGACCGGAGCAGCTCGCCGAGCGCCTTCGCCTGCGGGTCGAACCTCGTCGAGCCGGCGACCCCTGGACCGAGCAGCCCTTCGATCACGAAGTTCACCGCCCGCAGGTTCGCCAGCTCGTACCGGTGCACGGTCAGCGGCGCGGTCTCCGGCAGCAGTTCGGCCAGGCGGGGCACGGTCAGCCAGCCGCGCAGCCAGGCGTATCCGGCGTCGGTGCGGGCCCAGACCCCCAGGTTGGCGTCGCCACCCTTGTCGCCGGAGCGGGCACCGACCAGCTCGCCGAGCGGCCCGCGCCGGGTCGGCCGGTCGGCCTCCCCGCTCGGCGGCGCCGGTTCGACGCGCTCGTCGGCGACCGGTGCCGTGACGGCCGGCGGGGCGATCTCCACGCGCTCGCCGGAGGGCAGCACCGCGAGGTGCGGCACCGCGTCCTGCGGCACGGTATCGACGGTGAACACCCCGTACGGGGTGGCGTCGCCGGGCGGCGTGGTCAGCGTGCAGCCGGGGTAGGAGGCGAGCGCCAGCTCCACCGCGGCCGCCGAGAACGCCCGCCCGGCCCGCGCCCGGTCACCGTCGCGCAGGTGTACGTGCAGCAGCGCGCTCGCCGTCTCGGTGTCGTGCGCGTCGGCATGGTCGGTGCGGGCCAGGGTGAACTCCAGCCCCTCCTTGCCGATCGCCTGCTCGAGCTGCCCCCGGATCAGCGCCGCCTTCGCCGGAATCTCCAGCCCGCAGAGGACGAAGGTCATCGAGTTGCGGAAGCCGCCGAGGTTGGTGAGCCCGACCTTGAGCGTCGCCGGCGGCGGGGTGCCCCGGACGCCAGAGACCCGGACCCGGTCCGGCCCGTCCTGGTGCAGCGTCGCCGTGTCCAGCCGGCTCACCACGTCCGGTCCCAGATATCCCGGCCCACCCACCTCGTAGAGCAGCTGCGCGGTGACCGTCTCCACGGTCACCGCGCCGCCGGTGCCGGGATGCTTGGTGATCACGGCGGAGCCGTCGGGGTGCACCTCGGCGATCGGGAAGCCGGGCCGGTGACCGCCGTCGGGCAGCTCGGTGAAAAAGCTGTAGTTGCCGCCGGTCACCTGCGTGCCGCACTCGATCAGGTGGCCGGCGACGGTCGCGCCGGCGAGCGCGTCGAGGTCGTCGCGCTGCCAGCCGTGCCGGGCGATCGCCGGGCCGACCACCAGGGAGGCGTCGGTGACCCGGCCGGTGACTACCACGTCCGCCCCGCCGTCCAGGCAGGCGGCGATCCCGAACGCGCCCAGGTAGGCGTTGGCGGTGAGCGCGTCCGGGCGGCCCAACGCGTCCCCCTCGACGTATCCGATCCGGGCGTCGAGGCCGAGCCGGTCGGCGAGCGCGCCGATCGCGGCGGCCAGCCCGGCCGGGTTCAACCCGCCGGCGTTGGTCACGATCCGTACGCCCCGGTCCAGCGCGGTGCCGAGAGTCTCCTCCAGTTGGCGGAGGAAGGTCTTCGCGTAGCCGAGGCCGGGGTCGCGCAGCCGGTCCCGGCCGAGGATCAGCATGGTCAGCTCGGCCAGGTAGTCGCCGGTCAGCACGTCCAGCTCGCCGCCGTCGAGCATCTCCCGCCAGGCGGTGAAGCGGTCGCCGTAGAAGCCGGAGGCGTTGCCGATGCGGATCACGCCGGCACCCCGCTCGCCGGCCGGCCGGCGCCGGGCGGGCCGGCGAAGGCCTGCGCGACATCGAGCCACTCGTCGGCCACCGGGCCGACGGCGCTCAGCGCCAGGTCGGCGCGGTGCCGGCGCTGGGTGACCAGCAGGCAGAAGTCCCGCGCCGGGCCGGTCACCCGGTCCGCGGCGTCGGCCGGGCCCCAGCTCCAGGTGTCACCGTCGGGCCCGGACAGCTCGACCCGCACCGGCGCCGCCGGCGCGGCCCGGCCGTGGGCGGCGAAACCGTGCTCGAGGGTACGCACGCCGAGGTGCGCGACGTGCCGGAGCCGGTTGGTGGCCGCCCGCTGTACGCCGAGCGCGTCGGCCACGTCCTCGCCGTGCGCCCAGCTCTCCATGATCCGGGCGGTGGCCATCGAGGTGGCCGACATCCGGGTCCCGTACCAGGGCAGCTTCTCGCCCGGCGGTACGGCGGCCAGGGCGGCGGTGAGCGCCGCCCGGCCGGCGCGCCAGCGGGCGAGCAGCTCGTCCGGCGGGGCGAGGAACTCCTCCGCGCCGCGGTCGACCAGCCGGGTCGGGTCCGGGGTCGAGCTGACCGAGGCGAAGAAGGCGTCGGCGTCGGTGGCGGCGAGCAGCGCCACGTGGTCGGTCCAGGCGAGGTGGGCGATCTGATGCCCGATGCTCCAGCCCGCCGCCGGGGTGGCGCGGGCCCACTCGGCCGGCGGCAGCGGGTGCACCAGTGAGTCCAGCTCAGCGGACTCGTCGGCCAGGTCCGCGAGCAGATCCGTCAGGTCGACCATGGTGCCTCCGGTCTCAACGTGCCCCACCTGAGCGGGGCCGGTCAGGGCGTGAGGAGCGTGGAGAGCTGGCGCTTCCAGGTGGCGAGCAGGGCGCTGCGGCGGGACGAGTCGTCGGTGAGCAGGTTGGCCACGCCCAGCCCGCGGAGCAGGTCCAGGGTGGCCTGCACCGCCTCCCGGACGCCGGGCCGCCGCTCGTCCACGCCGAGCAGCGAGACGGTGAGCCGGTGCATCTCCCGGCCGACGCGCGCCTCCAGCGGCACCAGGGCGGCGCGCAGCTCCGGGTCGGTGCGGGCGGCGACCCAGAGTTCGATCGCGGCGACGAAGAGCGGCCCGGTGAAGGCCGCGCCGAGCAGGTCGACGACCCGGTCGAGGCGCTGCGGACCGGCCGGCAGGGCCTCCGCCTCGGTGCGCAGCTCGGCCGCGCGGCGCTCGGCGAGATGGTCGACGGCGGCGGTGACCAGCGCGGCCTTCGTCGGGTAGTGGTGCAGCTGGGCGCCGCGCGAGACGCCGGCCCGGGCGGCGACCAGCGTGGTCGTGGTGCCGGACCAGCCGTGCTCGATCAGGCAGTCGACGGTCGCCTCCAGCAGCCGGGCCTGGGTGGCGCGACTGCGTTCCTGTTGAGGGACGCGGATCGATGCGGCGGACACGGGGACAGCGTGCCGCCCTCGAAACAAACAGTCAAGCCTGACTTTTTTGCGGGTTGGCCCGATCGCGCGCCATGTCGGGCACCGGCATCGCCTCGTGGACGCTGTCGAACTGCTCCAAATATGGACCGGCCTGGCAGCAGTGAGCTGCCCCTGGGCCGGCCCCCCGTGGCGCTCATGTTGGCTGTGCCCCCGGGACGTGCTCGACCGCCGCCCGTCCCGTCCAGATGGCCTGCTCCTCAGGCAGCACGGCCAAGGCCCGCTCCGGGCATGAGCCGGGCCTGGCCGGCCCGCACGCTGAGCATGCTGTTCATATTTGGAGCAGTTCGACAGCTTGCGAGACAGCCGTCCGGGTGGGCGGGGACCGGCCACGATCACGGCGAACGGGCGGCAGGTCGCTCGGCAGCGTTGCGGACCGTGGCCTGAGGACCGCGAGTAGGCAGACCGCGACCTGCGGAGCGGGCCGTCCGGACTGACGGCGGGGGTGGTCAGCGGCCGTCGCGGGGGGCGAAGACAGCCAGCGCGTCGGCGTCGCTGTGCCGGGAGCGCAGGTACTCGTCGGCGAAGCCGGCGGCGTCCGGGAAGGTCGACTCGGCGGCCACCCGAGCACAGGCGGCGTCCACGTCGAAGTCGGTGCGGCGCAGCTGCACGCCCGGCCCGAGCAGGGCCCAGTGGGCGCCCGGACCGCCGTACGGCATGCCGATGCTGCCCGGGTTGACCACCAGCCGCCGGTCGACCAGCCGGGTGAACGGCATGTGGGTGTGCCCGCAGACCACCGTGCGCACCCCGGCCGGCAGGTCGGCGAAGACCTCCGTCCACCGGGCCATCCGGGTGTCGACCAGCACCACCTCCTCGTCGTCACGGGGGGTGGCATGGCAGAAGAGCACCGGCCCGAGGCCGTCGATCTCCAGGGTGACCGTCAGCGGCAGCGTGGCGAGCCGCTCGAGCTGGTCGTCGCGGAGCTGGCCCGCCGCCCAGTTCGACACCTCGATCGGGGACGGGCGCCCGGCGCGTGCCTCGACCAGCTCCCGGTCGGCGTTGCCGCGTACCCAGCAGACCCGGTCGCCCAGGCCGGCGAGGAGGTCCAGCACCTGCACCGGCTGCGGGCCGGCCGCGATGTCGCCGGTGAGCACGATCAGGTCGGCGGCGGCCACGTCCGGCTCGGCCAACACCGCCTCCAGGGCGGGCAGCACGCCGTGGATGTCCGAGAGAACGGCGACCCGGTTCAGCATCGGTCCACCCTCCCGCCGGCCCGCCGGTGAGTCCAGCACTTCTGCCAGCAGCAGACGGCGGCCCGGACACGGATCGGCCCGGACCGCCAGCGGCGGCCCGGGCCGGGGATGCTCCGGTGTCGGGACAGGCCCGACGGGGCGACTCAGACCCGCGCGCGGCGGGCCAGGCGCTCCGGGTCGAGAATGATGATGCTCTTGCCGTCGAGCCGCAGCCAGCCCCGCGAGGCGAAGTCGGCAAGCGCCTTGTTGACGGTCTCCCGGGAGGCGCCGACGAGCTGGGCGATCTCCTCCTGGGTCAGGTCGTGCGTCACCCGCAGCACGCCGCCGTCCCGGGTGCCGAACCGGCCGGCCATCTGGAGCAAATTCTTCGCCACCCGGCCGGGCACGTCGGTGAAGATCAGGTCGGCCAGCGAGTCGTTCGTCCGGCGCAGCCGGCGGGCCAGCACCCGGAGCAGCTGCTCGGCGATCTCCGGCCGGTTGTTCAGCCACGGTCGCAGCGCCTGCTTGCGCAGCCGGACCAGGCGGGTGTCGGTCACCGCGGTGGCGGTCGCCGTCCGCGGACCGGGGTCGAAGAGCGACAGCTCGCCGACCATGTCCGACGGGCCCATCACCGCGATCAGGTTCTGCCGGCCGTCCGCCGCCCGGCGACCGACCTTGATCTTGCCGGACAGCAGGATATAGAGACTGTCGCCGGGCTCGCCCTCGTTGAAGACGATCTCGCCCTTGCGGACCTCGATCGTCTCCATCTCCTTGGCGAGCGCCTCGGCAGCCTCCGGGTCGACACCCTGGAAGATCCCGCTGCGGGCCAGTACCTCGTCCATCGCGCACCTCCGGTTGCGCGCTGCCGTCCCTCGGCCGGGTCCGCCGTCCGCTGGTCCCTCGCGCGCCGCCAAGTCTAGGCGCACGTGAGCTGGAATCAGAGCTGCACCCCTGGAAACTTGATCGTTGGGCGTAACCCACGCGCTCCGATCCGCCACTAAGATCGCCGGCCCACCCGCCCGTACCGCCCGCGCAGGTCGGGGGGCCGTAGGGTCAGCGGCGTGCTGACGGAGCCGCTGCTGACCACCCGCCGGGAGGGCGGGCTCGACGTCCCGATGCTGGTGTGGCGCTCCGCGACGCCGCTGCGCGCGGTCAGCTCCGCGCCGCTCGGCGGCGGGATCGGCGTACGCCAGTGGGTGCTGAACGCGACCGTGCCGATGTCGTACGACCGGGACGACCCCGCGGAACACCTGGCCGGACTGGCCCGCGGCCTCGGCCTCGGCGGGCCAGGGGTGGGCCTGCTGACCGGGGTCGACGTGGCGGAGGTGGTGGCCCGCGCCGACACCGGCGTGCGGGCCTGGGCGACGGTCGGCCTCGGCACCCCGATCCCGGCCGCCGCGCCCGAGCCGGCCGCGCCCGGTCAGCGGGTCGGCACCGTCAACATCGTGGTGCACGTGCCGGCGCGGCTCGGCGACGCCGCCCTGGTCAACGCGGTGGCCACCGCCACCGAGGCGAAGGCGCAGGCGATCATGGAACTGGGACTGGCGGCCACCGGCACCCCGACGGACGCGGTCACCGTGCTCTGCCCCGCCGACGGTCCGGAGTTCGCCTACGGCGGGCCGCGGTCGACCTGGGGCGCACCGCTGGCCCGGGCGGTGCACGCCGCCGTCCTCGCCGGCGGCGCCGACGCCGTGGTGCCCTGGTCGGAGCGGTTCACCGGCTGAATTTCCAGCCGATCGGCCCTCGTCGCGGCGTTTCCGCCCCGGTAGGGTCGCGAACGATGTACGCTCCCGCCTCCGCCGCGTCGCGCCCGCGCCGCCGAGCCGCCCTCGCGCTCGGCGCGCTGCTCGCCGTGCTGCTGGCCGGCTGCGCCGAAACCGGCGAGGCCCCGGTCTGGCAGCCGGGGGCCGGTGGCGGCGGCACCGGCGCGCCGATCGGCACGGCCGCTCCGTCGGCGAGCGGCAGCCCCGACGCGGGCGGCGAGGCGATCTCGCTCTCCGCGACCGGCGACATCATCATGGGCAACGCGCCGAACCGGCTGCCCGCCAACGGCGGCAAGGGCTTCTTCGACTCGGTCGAGCAGGCGCTCAAGGCCGACCTGGTGATGGGCAACCTGGAGGAGCCGCTGACGGTGGACACCGGCACCGGCAAGTGCGGGGCCAACTCCACCCGCTGCTTCCAGTTCCGGGCCCCGCCCGACTACGCCGCGCACCTGCGCGACGCCGGCTTCGACCTGCTCAACCAGGCCAACAACCACGGCTACGACTACGGCCCGAAGGGCTACCAGAACACCCAGAAGGCCCTGGAGAAGTACGACCTGGCGCACACCGGCGCTCCCGACCAGATCACCGTGGTCGAGGTGCAGGGCGTCAAGGTCGCGGTCGCCGGTTTCTCCTCGTACGTCTGGTCCAACAGCCTGGTCGACATCGCCGCGGCCAAGCAGGTGATCGCCAAGGCGGCGACCATGGCCGATCTGGTCGTGGTGCAGGTGCACATGGGCGGCGAGGGGTCCGACAAGACCCGGGTCCGGCCGGGCACCGAGATGTTCCTCGGCGAGAACCGGGGCGACCCGGTCAAGTTCTCGAAGGCGATGATCGACGCCGGGGCCGACCTGATCGTCGGGCACGGTCCGCACGTGCTGCGCGGGATGGAGTTCTACAAGGGCCGGCTCATCGCCTACAGCCTCGGGAACTTCGCCGGCGGGGGCAATTCGCTCAGCAACGCCGGCCGGCTGGGCTGGGGCGGGGTGCTCAAGGTGTCGCTACGCCCGGACGGCAGTTGGGCCGGAGGCTCCTTCACCTCGACCTACATGAACGGCGCCGGCAAGCCGACGATGGATCAGGGCGACCGCGGTCTGGGGCTGGTCAAGCAGCTCAGCCGCACCGACTTCCCGAAGACCGCGGCCCGGTTCGACGACGCCGGCAGGATCAGCCCGCCCGCCGCCGGCTGATCCGTCGCTCCGCCGGCCCGGGAGCGAGACCCGACGTGCGCGCAACGGCGCAGGCGTGGGCCGCCCAAGGGAGTCGGTCGGGCGACGTAGGCTGGCCGGCGTGACCAGTAGCTCTCCCGGCGCCACCGAGACCGACCTCGGACGCAAGCGCCGTGCCCGGCGGATCGGCCGGGCGCTGGCCGAGACCCACCCGGACGCGCACTGTGAACTGGACCACTCCAACGCCCTGGAGCTGGCCGTGGCGACGATCCTCTCCGCCCAGTGCACCGACAAGAAGGTCAACGAGGTCACCCCGAAGCTCTTCGTCCGCTACCCGAGCGCCGCCGACTACGCCGGCGCCGACCGGGGCGAGATGGAGGAACTGATCCGGCCGACCGGCTTCTACCGGAACAAGACCGACTCGCTGATCAAGCTGGGGCGGGCGCTGGTCGAGCGCTACGACGGGCGGGTACCCGGCAAGCTGGTGGACCTGGTGACGCTGCCCGGGATCGGCCGCAAGACGGCCAACGTGATCCTCGGCAACGCCTTCGACGTCCCCGGCATCACCGTCGACACCCACTTCCAGCGGCTGATGCACCGCTGGCGGCTGACCGCCGAGACCGACCCGGTCAAGATCGAGCACGCGGTCGGCGCGCTCTACGAGAAGCGCGACTGGACGATGCTCTCGCACCGGGTGATCTTCCACGGCCGGCGGGTCTGCCACGCCCGCAAGCCGGCCTGCGGCGCCTGCACGCTGGCCAAGCTCTGCCCGTCCTACGGCACCGGGCCGACCGACCCGACCGTCGCGGTCAAGCTACTCAAGGGGCCCCGCGCCCGCGACCTGGCGGTGGCCGCCGGGATCGACCCGGAGCTGGTGCCGGCCCAGGCGGTCGCCGCGGAGGTGCCGTGAACCGCAGGGCCGCCACGCTGCTCCTGCCGCTGCTGCTGGCGGTCGCCGGCTGCACCGCCACCGCGCCGGAGGCGGCGGCACCGGGGCGCCCGACCCCCAGCCGGCCGTCGCCGTTCGCCGACTGCGCCACGCTGACCACCGCCCCGACGGCCGCGACGGCCACCCCGGCGTCCGCCCCGGGTGACCCGCTGCCGGAGCTGAGCCTGTCCTGCTTCACCGGCGGCGCGCCGGTGGCCCTGCGCGAGATCCCCGGCCCGGCGGTGGTCAACATCTGGGCCTCCTGGTGCGGCCCCTGCCGCAAGGAGCTGCCCGCCTTCCAGCGGCTCAGCCAGTCGACCACCGGCCGGCTCCAGGTGATCGGGGTGAACAGCCGGGACAGCCGCGCCGCCGCCCAGTCCATCGGCGAGGACTTCGGCGTCCGCTTCCCGATGCTGGTCGACCAGGGCGAGGCGCTGCAACGGGCGCTGAACCGCAACGCCTTCCCGCTCACCCTCTTCGTCGACGGGCAGGGGCGGATCCGGCACACCGACACCTCCGGCGCGCTGGACGACGCCCGCCTCGCGGCGCTGGTGCGCGAACATCTCGGGGTGGCGGTGCCGGCGTGACCCGGAGACCGCCGGAGTGGATCGAGCCATTGCTGGCTCGGCTCGGCACTGCGCGTGCCGAGGACTTCACCCGGCTGACCACTCCGGCGAGCGGTGGCCGGGAGAGCGCCGTGCTGGTGCTGCTCGGCGAGCAGCCCGACACGGGCCCGGACGTGCTGGTCCTGCAGCGGGCGGCGACCCTGCGCAACCACGCCGGTCAGCCGGCCTTCCCGGGCGGGGCGGCCGACCCGGAGGACGCCGACGCCCGGGCGACCGCGCTGCGCGAGGCGAACGAGGAGGTCGACCTCGACCCGGACAGCGTCACCGTCCTGGCCGAGTTGCCGAAGCTCTGGATTCCGGTGAGCGACTTCGTGGTGACCCCGGTGCTCGCCTGGTGGCACGCGCCGCACCCGGTGCACCCCCGGGAGCCGGCCGAGGTGGCGCACGTGGCGCGGCTGCCGATCGCGGAGCTGGTCGACCCGGAGAACCGGATGCGGGTACGCCATCCCAGCGGCTGGATCGGGCCGGCGTTCTCCGCCCGCGGGATGGTGGTCTGGGGGTTCACCGCCGGAGTGCTGGCCACGCTGCTCGAGATGGGCGGATGGGCCCGCCCGTGGTCGCGGGACCGGGTGATGGAGCTGCCGCCCACCGGCGCGTCGCCGGCCCCCTCCGCGGGCACCGACGAGGTCGACGAGGCAACCGTACGCTGACCGCGCGGTCACCCTTCCGCAAGCGATGGTCATTCGGCGAGCCCGCTGCCCGTACGCTTGACCCGTGTCCGCCGTGGATCTCGTCCTGCTGCTGCTCATGCTCGTGTTCGCGATCAGCGGATACCGTCAGGGCTTCGTCATCGGAATCCTGTCGTTCACCGGGTTCTTCCTGGGGGCCCTGATCGGCCTCCAGATCGGGCCGCTGCTCGCCCGACAGTTCGTGGACAGCGGCACCCGGGTGCTGATCTCGTTGGTGGCGGTCTTCGGGCTCGCGGTCGCCGGGCAGGCGCTCGCCGGCTGGCTCGGCTCCAGCCTGCGGGCCGCGATCACCGGCTCGGGCCTGCGCAAGGTCGACGACGTCGGCGGGGCGTTCGTCTCGCTCTTCGCCGTGCTCCTGGTGGCCTGGCTGGTCGCGGTGCCGCTCGGCTCGTCCTCGCTGCCTTGGCTGGCCGCGTCGGTCCGGAACAGCGCGCTGCTCACCGTGGTCGACCGGGTCCTGCCCGACCAGGCCCAGCAGCTCTCCACCGCGCTGCGGGACACCGTCGACACCAACGGCTTCCCGGACGTGTTCGGCGATCTCGCGCCCACCCGGGCCCGGCAGGTCTCACCGCCCGATCCGGCGCTCGCCGGCTCCCAGGTGGTGGTCAACGGCCAGCGCTCGGTGGTCAAGGTGCTCGGTTCGGCCCCCAGCTGCTCGCGCCGGATCGAGGGTTCCGGCTTCGTGTACGCCGACGACCGGGTGATGACCAACGCCCACGTGGTCGCCGGCACCCGTACCGTGGCGGTGGAGCTGGGCGGTGACCGCTACGACGGCGACGTCGTCGTCTACGACCCCGACCGGGACCTGGCCGTGCTGCACGTGCCGGGGCTGCCCGGGCCGTCGATGCGGTTCGCCGCGGGCAACGCGGGCAGCGGCGCGGACGCGATCGTGCTCGGCTTCCCGCTCGACGGGCCGTACGACGCCCAGTCCGCCCGGGTCCGCGACGTGGACCGGATCACCGGGCCGGACATCTACTCCTCGGGCGACGTGACCCGGGAGATCTACACGATCCGGGCGCTGGTCCGCAGCGGCAACTCCGGCGGCCCGCTGGTCTCGTCCAACGGACTGGTGCTGGGCGTGATCTTCGCGGCGGCGGCGGACGACCCGAACACCGGGTTCGCGGTCACCGCCGCGGAGGCCCGTCCGGTGGCGCTGGCCGGTGCCGAGCGCACCCGCGGCGTCGGCACCGGCGAGTGCACCTGACCACTGCGCGGCCGGAGCCCGCCGCCTGACGAAACAGGCGCCGGGGGCCGTCACGACACGCGCGGCTTCGGGCGGGGTGTCGCGCCGTCGCCCTGGGCGCGGGCCTCGGTGATGCTCGGCAGCGCCGCCCGCCCCCATCGAACGCCACGGTCCAGAATCGACCGGGCCATGATGGCCACGCAGGCGCCGCCGTTGAGGAAGGACGCGACCACGTCGCTCGGGTGGTGCATGCCCCGGTACATGCGGGTCAGCGCGACACCGACCGGCACCAGCACGAGCAGCGTCCACCAGCTGACCTTGCCTGCGGTGCTGCGCGACCGCAGCGCGAGCAGCACCGCGATGCCCACGTAGAGCGCCACCGCGGCGGACGTGTGCCCGGACGGGAAGCTGGACGTGGGCGGGGAGACGTCCATGTGCTCGACGGCCGGCCGCTGCCGGTCGATGACCATCGTGGTCAGCAGGAACACCAGCGCCTGGGCGGTGACCGCGGCGCAGAGGAAGAGCGGCTCCCGCCAGCGGCGCAGCCACAGCCGCAGCGCCAGCGCGACCAGCGCGGTGACCAGCACGATCATCTGGGTGCTGGCGAGCGTGCTGAAGACCAGCGAGATGTCGTTCCAACCGGCGGTGCGATCGCCGGCGAGTTCCCGGTTGACCGCGTCCTCGACGGTGAACGGCCAGGACCGGGCGAGGACCCGGGTGACCAGCCCACCCAGCAGCAGCATGACGGCGAGCAGGAGAGCCACCGGCAGCACCACGCGGCGGGCGATCTGGAGCACGGTGTCGGGCATGGCCCGGCCAGTACCCGTCGGGTCAGCCCGCTACGCCTCGCCGCCGGGCCGACCGGCCGAGCGGTCTGCGACGCCCCGCCCGCCGCCGGTCAGTCCTGTCCGGACCGCGACCCGGTCTCCGGCGCGACGCCCTCCCGGGCGACGTGGACCGGGCGTAGCCCCACCCGGTGCCGCCAGGTGGTGAAGGCGGCGACGGTGGCGGCCACCACGGCCGTACCGAGCAGCCAGCCGCCGACGATGTCGCTGGTGAAGTGCACCCCCAGGGCCACCCGGCTGACGCCGGTCAGCACAGCGAGCAGCAGCGCGGCGGCCCAGAGCGCCCAGCGCCCCGCCCGACCCCGCACGTACGGGAGGAAGACCACCAGCAGCACCCCGGCGGCCAGGGTCGCGTTGAGCGCGTGCCCGGACGGGAACGAGAAGCCCGCGGCCCGGGCCACCGGGTCCAGCAGGTCCGGCCGTTCCCGACCGACGAGCAGCTTGAGCAGCGGACCGAGCAGCCCGCCGGCCAGCATGGTGACCGCCACCCAGAGCGCGAGCCGGCGGGCGCCCCGGCTGACCAGCCAGATCACCACGACCAGCGCGGCGACGCGCAGTGGCATCGGCGCGAACACGTCGGTCCACACGCTCATCAGCCGGACCCAGCCCGGGTGGGTCAGCGCGTAGCCGTGCAGCGCGTCGGTCACCGTCGTGTCCAGCCGGTGCAGGGGCGCCCAGCTGCCGAGCACCAGCAGGGCGAGCAGCGCGAACGGCACGAGCACCAGGAAGGCGCCCACCGCGGCCAGGGTCAGTCGCAGGCCGAGCGAGTGCTCCGGGTCGAGCCGGCGACGTCGCCAGGACGACGGGGTGGCGGAATGCAGGGTGGGCGGGCCGGGCGTGCTCATGGCGTCAGTTCTACCCAGCGCGGCCGGCGGCGAGACGCGGGCGCGGCCGTCAGCGACCGTGCTGCCGGAACCGGCGGACCATCAGCGCCGCACCGGTGACCAACGCGACGAAGAGGGCCGCCCCGGTCCAGAGCCGTTCCGGCGCCGGTTCCTCCTGACTGCCGCCCGCCCGAGGGCTCCACCGGGTGTGCTGCCGGGGCGCGGTCAGGCTGAGCGGGTCGCTGCCGGCGCCGGCCACCGGCTCCTCCGGCCCGACGCCCGGCGCCGGCCCGAAGCCGACCACACCCGGGGAGTCGTTGTCATCGAGCGGGTTGCCGGTCACCGATGGCACGTCGGAGGTCAACGCCGCCACCGGATCCACCAGGCCGAAGCCGAAGCGGTCGTCCCGGCCGGTCGGGCCGATGTCCCGCGCGGTGGTGAGCAACCGGTTGACCACCTCGCCGGCCGACATCTGCGGGTAGCGCGAGCGGACCAGCGCCGCGGTGGCCGACACCAGCGGTGCCGCGAAGCTGGTGCCCTGCACCCGCCAGTACCCGTCGGGTGGCCGGGCGCCCACCAGGCCGGTCGCCGGCGCGCTGAGCACGGTGGCCCGCCCGGTGATCGACCCGGACCAGAGGTTGTCGCTGCTGCGTTCGAGGCCGGCGACCGCGATCACGCCCGGTTCCCGGGCCGGGTACCAGACCCGGGTGCTGGTCGAGGTGGCCAGGTTGCCGGTGCAGGCGATCACCACCACGTCCCGGGCGAACGCGTAGTCGAGCGCGGCGGCCAGGGCCGGGCTGTCGCCGCTGCCGCCGAGCGACAGGTTGATCACCCGGGCGCCGTGGTCGACGGCCCAGCGCACCCCGCGCGCCACGATCATCGCGTCGTCGTAGCGGTTCTCGGCGTCCAGGACGCGTACCGGCAGGATCTTCGCGTCGGGGGCGAGGCCGGCCACGCCCCGCTTGTCGTCGTTGCGGCCGGCGATCAGGCCGGCCACCGTGGTGCCGTGGCCCACCGGGTCGGGTGGGCCGCCGGTGGGACTGACCAGATCCGTTCCGGGCAGCACCTGCCCGGCCAGGTCGGGATGGCTACCGTCCACTCCGGAGTCGATGACGGCGACGGTGACCCCGCGCCCGGTCGAGCTGCGCCAGGCTGTCTCGGCCTGCAACTCGTCGAGCTGCCACTGCTCGTCGCGGACCTGGTCCGGTCGGCTCGGCTCGGCGGGCGCGAACGCCACCGGCGAGCTGGCGACGCGGTGCGGGGCGGCCGTCGCGGCGCCGGCGGGCAGCACGGGACCGGCGACCACGACGACGGTCGCCGCGACGCCGAGCAGTGCCCGGCCGGCGATCCCTCGCGCCGCTGCCGGACAGCTGTGCGGAACCCCAGTCACATCCTCAGCCATTCATCGGGACAGAACCACGACGATCGGAGATTACCGGTTCCCACCCCGATCCCGGGACGTTCCACGGACACCGGTCATGGTGGCGGCAGGTGAGCCAGCTGAACCAGGCGTACGCCCTCGCGCCGGGTGACCAGCCGACCACGCCCCGGTGGCAGCGGCCCGGGGCGGACCGGCCCGACCAACGCCCCCTCCTCGGGGCTGCCGGTCATCACCAGCCCGGCGGTCGAGAGTTCCCGCAGCCGCTGCACGATCGGCTCGTACTGGGCCCGGCCGGCGCCACCGGAGCGGCGGGCCAGCACCAGGTGCAGGCCGACGTCGCGGGCCTGGGGCAGGTACTCCTCCAGGGCGCGCAGCGGGTTGGCCGGCCCGGCGGCCACCAGGTCGTAGTCGTCGACCAGCACGAACAGCTCGGGGCCCGACCACCAGGAGCGATCGCGCAGCTGCCGCGGGGTGACCTCGGGGCCGGCGATCCGACCGGCGAGATAGCCGGCGGCCGACTCGACCAGGTCGGCGGTGTGCGCGGCGGCGGTGCCGTAGCCGATCAGGTGTGCCGTCTCGATGGCGCCGAGCAGACTGCGCCGGTAGTCGACCAGGATCACCCGGGCCTGCTCCGGGGTGAACCGGGTGGTGATGGTGGCGGCCAGCGCCCGCAGGAAGGAGGACTTGCCGCACTCGCCGTCGCCGAAGACCACGAAGTGCGGCTCGGGGGCGAAGTCCAGCACCACCGGGCGCAGGTCGGCCTCCGCGATCCCCACCGGCAGCCGCAGCCCGGTCGTCGCGGTGAGGTCCAGCTCGGCGTAGGGGAGCACCGGCGGGAGCAGCCGTACCCGGGGCGCCAGCGGGCCGCCCCAGGCCTCGGCGACCCGCTTGACCAGGTCCGCGGTGTCCGCCGTGGCGCCGGCAAGCCGGGGCAGAGCGGTGAGGAAGTGCAGGCTCTCCGCCGTGACGCCCCGGCCGGGGGTCTTCTCCGGCACGTTCGCCGCCGCTCGGCGGGCCACCAGCGAGTCGGCCGGATCGCCGAGGCGCAGCTCCAGCCGGGAGCCGAACAGGTCCCGGATCGCCGGGCGGAAGTCCAGCCAGCGCAGCGCGGTCGTCACCACGTGCACCCCGTACGAGAGCCCGCGGGTGGCCAGGTCGGTGATCAGCGGTTCGAGGTCGTCATACTCGGTGCGCAGGGTGGTCCAGCCGTCGACCACCAGGAACACGTCGCCGAACGGGTCGACGCCGGGCTGGTTGGTGGGGGCCAGGGCGGCCCGCCGGCGGCGGTACGCCGCCATCGACTCCACGCCCAGCTCGGCGAAGCGGCGTTCCCGGTCGGCGAGCAGAGTGGCGACCTCCCCGACGGTGCGCCGGACCGCGGTCGGGTCGGCCCGACCGGTCACCCCGCCCACGTGCGGCAGCTCGCGCAGCGCGGCCAGCCCGCCGCCGCCGAAGTCGAGGCAGTAGACCTGCACCTCAGCCGGCGTGTGGCTGAGCGCCAGCGCGCAGATCAGCGCCCGCAGCACCGTCGACTTTCCACTCTGCGGCGCGCCGACCACCGCGACGTGCCCGGCCGCCCCGTCCAGCGCCAGCCAGAGCAGGTCGCGGCGTTGCTCGAACGGCTTGTCCACCACGGCGACCGGCACGCCGAGCGCGCCGTGCAGCTCCGGGTTGCCGGTGCTGAGCCCGCGCGTCGGGTCGACCGTGACCGGGCCGAGCAGGTCGTCCAGCGCCGGCGGATGGTCGAGCGGCGGCAGCCAGACCTGGTGCGCCGGCGGCCCCTGCCCGGCCAGCCGGTCCACCAGCAGGTCCAGCAGGCTTCCCCGGCTCTCCTCGTCCGCCGCCGCGGGCAGCGCCGGGATGGCCGGCTCGGGCGCCGGCACGAGGTGGCTGGTGAAGGTGAGCAGGCGCGGTGATCCGGTGCCGGGACCGGCGGCCGGGCCGCGGCGGGGCAGTGCGCCGGAGACGTACGCGGCCCGGAACCGGACCAGTGGCTCGGTGCCGAAGCGCAGGTAGCCGTGGCCGGGGGTGCGGGGCAGCTCGTGGGCGTCCGGGACGCCGAGCACCGTGCGCGACTCCAGCGCCGAGAAGGTGCGCAGCCCGATCCGGTACGACAGGTGGGTGTCCAGCCCGCGCAGCCGGCCCTCGTCCAGCCGCTGGCTGGCGAGCAGCAGGTGCACGCCGAGCGACCGGCCCAGCCGGCCGATCTGCACGAAGAGGTCGATGAAGTCGGGCTTGGCGGAGAGCAGTTCGGAGAACTCGTCGCAGATCAGCAGCAGCGACGGCAGCGGGGCGAGCGGGCTGCCGGCCGCCCGGGCCCGTTCGTAGTCCCGCAGGCTGGCGAAGTTGCCGGCCCGCCGGAGCAGCTCCTGCCGGCGTACCAGCTCCCCGTTGATCGCGTCGACCATCCGGTCGACCAGCGGCAGCGCGTCCGCCAGATTGGTGATCACGGCGGCGGTGTGTGGCAGCCGGTCGAAGGACGCGAAGGTCGCGCCGCCCTTGAAGTCGATCAGGACGAAGTTCAGCTGCTCCGAGCTGTGCGTGGCGGCCAGCCCGAGCACCAGGGTCCGTAGCAGCTCGGACTTGCCCGAACCGGTCGCCCCGATCAGCAGGCCGTGCGGGCCCATGCCGTCCTGCGCGGATTCCTTGAGGTCCAGCTCGATGGCGCCGCCGTCGGCGCCCACCCCGATCGGCACCCGCAGGCGCTCCCGGGTCGAGCGGGGCAGCCAGCCCTGCTCGACCGTGAAGCTCTGCGGATCGCCGAGGTTGAGCAGCTCCGGCAGGCCGAGTTCAGCGTGCAGCAGGGCGTCCGGGCCACGGGCGGTGCCGGCCAGCCGCAGCGGGGCAAGCCGCCGGGCGACCGCCTCGGCGTCGGCGGGATCGAGCCGGTCCGCCACGCCCACCTCGGCGTGCCCGTCGGCCGCGTACGAGTGCAGCCGCCCGTCGCGCAGCTCGAGCCGGAGGGCGTACCGGTCGAGCAGCCGGGGCGGCGGGGTGTCCAGGTCGAGCACGGTCACCGCGTCGATGCCGCCGTCGCCGGTCAGGTCGGTGGCCCCGGTCAGGTCGCCGGAGTCGAGCACCACCACCACGTGTGGCCCGTCGGTCGCCGGCCCGGCCGGGCTGAACCGGGCGCGGTTGCCGAGCACCTCGTCGAGCAGCCGTTCCAGCTCGACCGCGGAGCTGGTGAGCAGCCGCACCGGGCCGAGGGCGTCCGTGCGGGTGGGGTGGTGGGCGTGCGGTAGCCACTTGACCCACTCCCAGGCGGCCCGCCGTTCCGGGCCGGCGCAGACGGCGATCAGCAGCTCGTCCGGCGCGTGGAAGACCGCCAGCTGGGTGAGCACCGCCCGGACCAGCGCCCGGCCGGCCGCTCCGCGCGTCGGGCCGCCGTCGCCGGCCGGCCCGGTGCCGCCGCCCGGCGGCGCGAGCGTTCCGGCGGCACGGTCGCCGGCGTCGGCGACGAAGACCCGGGCGAAGCTGCGCAGCGAGAGCGCCACCGGCAGATCGGGGACCACCGAGTACGCGTCCAGGAACCGGCGCAGCGAGCCGGCCGTCATCGGCTCCAGCTCCTCCAGCGGCCGGGTGACCGGTGGAACCAGCGGGGTGGCCAGGGTCTGCGGCCCGACGGCGACCCGGACGACGGCGAAGTCGGGGTCGCCCGGGCGGCGTTCCCAGACCCGGTGGCTCGCCACCGTGGACCAGAGCCGCCCCGGGTCGGGGTGCCGGTAGTAGAGCCCGGCCCGCTGCTGCCCGGCGGTCTGCCGGACCCGGCGGCGCAGGGCGGTCAGGTGTCGCAGGTACTCCCGCCGGGCGGCCATCATCTCCGACTTGCGTGGGGTGCCCCCGGCGCTGCCCCAGGAGGTCACCAGCATCGCCAGCGACGAGAGTCCGAACATCCCGCCCACCACGTACGCGTAGGCGCCGCCACCCCGACCGAACATCATCGCCATCGCCACCGTGCCGCCCAGCATCGGCAACACCATGAGCAGCTGCTGCCAGCCCCCGCCGGTCACGGCGGGAATCTCGGGGGGCGGCTCGACCGGCAGCTCGCCGACCGGGATCTCCGGCGCCGGCCGGCGCGGCGGGCGCTTGATGACGACAGTGGACACTGACCCTCCCGGAACGCTCGGTAACCCGAAGCTGGCTCATCGTAGGTAAAGTCCTGTCGTCCGCGCAGCCACCGAACCTGTTCGATATGGAGATGCTTCGATGACCACCGGGCTGGCCCGCGTCACGATCAGCGCCCCGCAGCGGCGGGTGGACGTCGCCCTGCCCGAGCAGGTGCCCCTGGCCGAGCTGCTGCCCGACGTGCTCCGGCACGCCGGCGAGGGGCTGGCCGACGACGGTGAGCGGCACGGCGGGTGGCTGCTGCGTCGCACCGACGGCGCGGTGCTGTCGACCGCCCAGGCGCTGCTGCCGCAGGGGGTCCGCGACGGCGAGGTGCTGCACCTGGTCCCGGCCCGCGTGCACTGGCCGGAGCTGGAGTACGACGACGTGGTGGAGGCGATCGCGGACGGCGCCCGGCGTCGGGGCGGCGCCTGGTCCCCGGTGGCGACCCGGGTCGCCGTCCTGGCCGGCGTGAGCGTGCCGCTCGCCATCGCGCTGCTCGCCCTGCTCGACGGCGGGCCACGTCACGCGGCCGGCTGGGTGGCCGCCGCGGCGGTGGCGCTGCTGCTCACCCTCGCCGCCACCGTCGCCTCGCGGGCGCACGGCGACGCCGCGACCGCCGCGACCCTCGGGGGCTACGCGCTGCCGTACGCCGCATCGGCCGGCGCCCTGGCGGTCGGCTCAGGCGACCCGGTCGGGCTGTTCGGGCCGCTGCGTTGGGTGGGCGCTCCCGAACTGCTGGCCGGCGCGGCGGCCCTGCTGCTGGTCTCGGTGCTCGGGCTGCTCGGCGTCGCCACCCGACTGCGGGTGTTCGTGGCCGGCGCCACGGTCGGGCTGGTCGGCGTGCCGGCCGCCCTCGGCGGACTGCTGCTCGCCCCGGCGGGTGCCGCGGCGGTGCTGCTCTGCGCGCTGGTCTTCGCGGTCGGGGCGATCCCGCTGCTGGCCATCCGGCTCGGCAAGCTGCCGCTGCCGCCGATCACCCTGCCCACCCCGGCCGACGGCGGGGCACCGGTGCGCGACCTGCCGGACCGTGGCCGGGTCTACGCGGCGGTGGCGCGTACCGAGGAGATGCTCACCGGAATGCTGCTCGGGCACGCGGTGCTGGCGACCGCCGCGATGGCGGTGCTCGGGGCGGCCGGTGGGGTCGCCGGGCTGGTGCTGGTGGCGGTCACCGCCGCGGTGCTGCTGCTGCGGTCCCGGCTCTTCGTGGCGGTCCGGCACCGGGTGCCCCCGGTGGCCGCCGGGCTGGCCGGTCATGCCGTGTTCGGCGCCGTGCTCGCCGAGCGCGCGGGCGGCACCGGTCGGCTCCTGCTGGTCGTCGCGGGGGTGGCGCTGGCCCTGCTCGCCGTGACGGCGGGCACCACGTACGCCCGCCGACCGGTCTCCCCATACCTCGGCCGGGTCGCCGACCTGGCCGACACGGCGCTGGTGGTGGCCGTGGTGCCGGTCGCCTGCGCGGTCCTCGATCTCTACGAACGGGCCCGGGGGCTGCTCGGCTGAGCGGCCCCCGGGCCCGGTACGAATCGTGGCGGGGTCAGTGCCTGGCTTCGCCGCGCTCCTCCGCCTCCTTGGCCCGCCGGTACGAGGCGTGGATCTCGGCCTCGGCCTCGGTCCGGCCCACCCAGGTCGCGCCCTCGACCGACTTGCCCGGTTCGAGGTCCTTGTAGACCTCGAAGAAGTGCTGGATCTCCAGCCGGTCGAACTCACCGAGGTGGTGGATGTCGCGCAGGTGCTCCTGGCGCGGGTCCTCGTAGGGGACGCAGAGGACCTTGTCGTCGCCACCCTTCTCGTCCGTCATCCGGAACATGCCGATGGTGCGGCACCGGATCAGGCAGCCCGGGAAGGTCGGCTCGGGGACCAGCACCAGCGCGTCCAGCGGATCGCCGTCCTCGCCCAGGGTCCCCTCGATGAACCCGTAGTCCGCCGGGTACTGCGTGGAGGTGAAGAGGGTCCGGTCGAGCCGGATCCGGCCGGTCGCGTGGTCGACCTCGTACTTGTTGCGGTGACCCTTGGGGATCTCAACCGTGACGTCGAAATCCATCTGCACGCTCCCTCGTTTGCCCACGCTGGCTAACGGAACCAGCGGCTGCCGCCCGGACAGGTGAAACCCACCCACCGGTTCTGGCCGCCGCATAGTGTTCGGACCAAAGTAGTGTCACCCAAGCCGGATGTCGCAGGAGAGGAGGGGGTCGTGGGGAGGGAAGATTCACACTACCGCCCGGAGGCTGGCTCTGGACGCGAAACCGGACGACCTGCTTCTGGCGGTGCCACCGGGCGCGTACCGGTGCCCGACGCGCACCCCCGCCGACCCGCCGGAGCGGCCCCCGACGGCACCCCGCCGCCGGTTTGGCGGCCGCCGACGGACCCCCGCGCCACCGGCCCGGGCCAGGGCCGCTTCCCCGTCCTGGGCGCCGAGCGCCCGATGACCCCGCCGACCTTCCCGACGGCCCACCCCTCCGGTTCCGCCCCGACCTCCGGGATCCCGACCAGTCCCGCGCCCGCCGGGCCGCGCCGGGACCACCACCCCGCCAATCCGGGGTACGCCCCGGCGGGTGCCGCCCCGCCGTCGGCGGCCGGCCGGGCGACGGTCGGCGGGGCCGGGCCGATCCCGCCCGCGGGGCCCGCCGGCGCCGGCCCGGTGAACGCGCCGCCCGGCGCCTCGGGCCCGACGACCCCGGCGCCCCGGCGTCGACGCCGGCTGCCGGTGGTGCTCGCCGTCCTGCTCCTGCTTGTGCTGGTCGGCGCCGGCGTGGCGGTGGTACGCCCCGGTCCGGTCGCCGGCTGGCTCGGCAGCGAGGCCGACAACCCGCAGGCCGCCGCCGCGGCGCCCGAGCCGGCGCCGTCGGCCGTGCTCGCCGGCGCCGACCCGAACGCCCCGCTGCCCACGCCCGACGGGGTGCGCGCCGCACTCGACCCGCTGGTCGGGGTGGGCGCCCTCGGCGACCGGGTGAACGTGTCGGTGGCGGACGTGGCGACCGGGCAGTCGCTCTTCGCCCGCGGCGCCGACGACGGCACCGTGCCCGCCTCGGTGACCAAGCTGGTGACCGCGGTGACCGTGCTCTCCGCGCGCGGGCCGGCGTACCGGATCCCCACCCGGGCGGTGGCCGGGGCGAACCCCGGCGAGGTGGTCATCGTCGGCGGTGGCGATCCCACCCTGGCGGTCGACAAGAAGGGCTTCTACCCGGGCGCGGCCCGACTGGACGACCTGGCCGCGCAGGTCAAGCAGGCGCTCGGGGGCGTCGCGCCGACGAAGGTGATCGTCGACTCGTCGCTCTACTCCGGGCCGGTCTACGAGCCCGGCTGGGACGACGACATCCCCACCGGCGGCTACGGCGGGGCGATCACCGCCCTGATGACCGACGCCGGTCGCAGCGACGTGCCGCAGGCGAAGAAGGACCACGATGCCGGCAACCACGGCGCCGAGCGGGTGTCCCAGCCCGACCTCGCCGCCGGCCGCTCGTTCGCCCGGCTGCTCGGCCTGCCGACGAGTGCGGTCAGCAAGGGCAAGGCCCCCGGGGAGGGCGCCACGCCGAGCGCGCCGGGCGGTGAGCTCGGCAAGGTGGAGTCCCTGCCGATGGTCCGGCTGGTCGACATCATGATCACCGACAGCGACAACATCATCGCCGAGGCGCTGGCCCGTCAGGTCGCACTCGCACGGGACAAGCCCGCCTCGTTCAGCGGGGCCGCCGCGGCGATGGACACCGTCGCCGGCGAGCTGGGTCTGCCCGCCAACGAGCTGGCCCTCGCCGACGGCAGCGGCCTGTCCCGCACCGACCGGATCAGCCCCTCCCTGCTCACCGACCTGATCACGCTCGCCGGCAACGGCGAGCATCCGGAGCTGGCTGCGATCTTCGGTGGCCTGCCGGTCGGCGGCTGGTCCGGCACCCTGGGCGAGCGCTACGAGACGACCGGGACGAAGGCCGGCGCCGGGGTGGTGCGGGCCAAGACCGGGACGCTGACCGGCGTGCACGCCATCGCCGGGCTGGTCACCACCGCGGACGGGCGGCTGCTCACCTTCGCCGTGCTCACCGACCGGGCGCCGGCCGACGGAATGACGGCGGCCCGGGTGGCGCTGGACCGGATCGCCGCCACCCTGGCCGGCTGCGGCTGCCGCTGACCGGCGACGCGCGACCAGCTTCGATCGCCACCGCGAGCCCGGGTCGGGGTGTGCCGGCGCGGGTACGGTGGGGTGCATGGCGCAGTTCGTGGACTGGGATCTGGCCGCCGCGACCGCGGGGGCGCTGGGCAAGTCGGGCCCCCGGGTGTCGTACGCCGAGGCCACCGAGGTGGTCGGCGACCTGCGGCGGTTGACCGAGGAGGCGGCCGGGCACGTGGCCGAATACACCGGTCTGCGGGCGCAGGTGACCCACCCGCCGGTGCGGGTGGTCGACCGGCGGGACTGGGCCGCTACCAACATCGCCGGCCTGCGCGAGGTGATCAGCCCGCTGGTCGGCCGGCTCACCGGCGACAAGCAGCCCGGGGCGCTGACCGAGGCGATCGGCTCGCGGCTGACCGGCGTGCAGGCCGGCACCGTGCTCGCCTACCTCTCCGGCCGGGTGCTCGGCCAGTACGAGGTCTTCTCCGCCGACCCCGGGCAGCTGCTGCTGGTCGCGCCCAACATCGTCGAGGTGGAGCGGAAGCTCGGCGCCGACCCGCGTGACTTCCGGCTCTGGGTCTGCCTGCACGAGGTGACCCACCGGACCCAGTTCACCGCGGTGCCGTGGATGCGGGCCTACTTCCTCGGTGAGGTGCAGGCCTTCGTGGACGCCTCGTCCGGCAGCGAGCACGTGGTGGAGCGGCTGCGGCGGGGGGTGGCCACCCTCTCCGACGTGATCCGCGACCCGGAGAGCCGGACCAGCGTGCTCGACCTCGTCCAGACGCCCGCCCAGCGAGCCGTGCTGGACCGGCTCACCGCGCTGATGACGCTGCTCGAAGGGCACGCCGAGTTCGTGATGGACGGCGTCGGCCCGCAGGTCATCCCGAGCGTCGACCGGATCCGGGCGGCGTTCAACCGCCGGCGCGCCGCCGGCAACCCGGTGGAGAAGGCGATCCGCCGGCTGCTCGGCGTGGACGTCAAGATGCGCCAGTACGCCGAGGGCCGCACGTTCGTGCACGGGGTGGTGGAGCGGGTCGGCATGGAGGGCTTCAACAAGATCTTCGGCTCGCCACTGACCCTGCCCCGCCTTGAGGAGATCAGCGACCCGGCCGCCTGGGTTGCCCGGGTGCACGGGCCGGCCGGCTCGGTGCCGGCCGCCGGCTGACCGCACGCCGGTGGCCGTACTCGCCCCGCCGGTGGCCGCGATCCGGCTGGCGGTCCGTCACGCGCTGACCGGTCTGGCCGGTGACGGGCCGGTGCTGGTCGCCTGCTCCGGTGGGGCCGACTCGCTCGCGCTGGCCGCCGCCACCGCCTTCGTCGCCCCACGGCTCGGCCGGCCCGCCGGCCTGGTGACGGTCGACCACGGCCTCCAGGAGGGCTCCGCCGAGCGGGCCGCCGAGGTGGTGGCCTGGGCCGCCGACGTCGGCCTGACCCCCGTCGAGTCGGTCCGGGTCGAACCGGCCGGGCGGCCGGGCGGGCCCGAGGCGGCGGCCCGCGAGGCGCGCTACGAGGCGCTGGTGGCGGTCGCCGGGCGGCACCGGGCGGCGGCGGTGCTGACCGGGCACACCCGCGACGACCAGGCGGAGACGGTGCTGCTCGCGCTGGCCCGGGGCGCCGGCCCCCGGGGGCTGGCCGGGATGCCCGACCGGCGGGAGCTGGCCGGGGTGCCGCTGCTGCGGCCGCTGCTGGCAGTGACCCGCGAGCAGACCCACGCGGCGTGCGCGGCGCTCGGCCTCAAGCCCTGGCAGGACCCGCACAACGTCGATCCCGCGTACGCCCGGGCCCGGGTCCGGGCCGAGGTGCTGCCCGCGCTGGTCCGCGCGCTGGGGCCGGGGGTGCTCGACGGGCTGGCCCGCACCGCCCGGCTGGTCGCCGCGGACACCGCCGTCCTCGACGACCTGGCGGACGCGGCGCTCGCGGCGGCCCGGCACCCCGACGGCGGGCTCGCCGTGCCGGAGCTGGCCGCCCTCGCCCCCGCGGTACGCGGCCGGGTGCTGCACGCCTGGGCGCGCGAGCTGGGCGCCCCGCCGGGCGCTCTGTCCCACCGGCACGTGGCCGCGCTGGAGGCGCTGGTCGTCCAGTGGCACGGCCAGGGCGCCGCGCACCTGCCCGGCGGTTTCCGGGTGCTCCGTCGCGCCGGTCGGCTGCTCGCCGCCGACCCCGGCTGATCCCGGCCCGGGGCGGCGGGGGTATCGAGCGGCTCGGTGATCAGCGCGGCGGCGCTCAGGCCGGTGTCTGGCTGCGGTCGCGGAAGGTCGTCCGATAGCTGTGCGGGGTGGCGCCGACCCGGCGGGTGAAGTGGTGGCGCAGGGCCGCCGCGTCGCCGAAGCCGGCCTGGTCGGCGACCGCCTCCACGCTCAGCCGGGTCTCCTCCAGCAGCCGCCGGGCCAGCAGCACCCGCTGGTTGGTCATCCAGTCGTGCGGGGTGGTGCCGGTCTCGGCACGGAACCGGCGGGCGAAGGTACGCGGCGCCATGCCGGCCCGGGCGGCCAGCTCGTCCACGGTCACCGTGCGGTCCAGATGCCCCATCAGCCACTCCAGCACCGGCTCCAGGGTCGGCGCCTCCGGCGCCCTCGGGATGGGCGCCTCGATGTACTGCGACTGGCCGCCGTCGCGGTGCGGCGGAACCACCATCCGGCGGGCCAACCGGGTGGCCGTCGCCGAGCCGTGTTCCTGGCGGATCAGGTGCAGGCAGGCGTCGATGCCGGCGGCCGTGCCGGCGCTGGTGAGCAGCCGCCCGTCGGCCACGTAGAGCGAGTTGCAGCGGACCCGGGCCTTCGGGTGCAGCCGTTGCAGCTCGTCGACGTAGCGCCAGTGGGTGGTGCACTCCCGGTCGTCGAGCAGGCCGGCCGCGCCCAGCAGGAAGGCCCCGGAGCAGACGCTGAGCAGGTGTGCCCCGCGGGCGTCGGCCCGTCGCAGCGCCTCCAGCACCGTCGCGGGGACGGTCGTGCCCTGGGAGTGGGCGGGCACCGCGACCAGGTCGGCGTCCTCCAGCGGAGCGAGGTCGGCGTGCGGGACCAGCTGGAAGCCGGACGCGGTGCGCACCGGGGCGCCGTCCGGGCTGCACACGTGGAAGCGGTAGCCGGGAAAGCCGTCGGCCGTGCGGTCGGTGCCGAAGACCTCGGCGAGCACGCCGAGCTCGAAGGCGGCGACCTGGTCGAGGGCGAGGACGGCGACGGTGCGGAGCATGTGACGAGGGTAACCCCGCCGGTGGCAGGAAATCGAGGGCCATTGGCATTCCTGCCACTGTCGACCCGGAACGGAGCGGCGCAGACTTGGGGTCAAGTCCGGTGCGCACCGGCGGCGAAACCGTTAGCAATCGTGCGAAAGTGAGCGCCGCCATGGAGTTCCTGTTGTTCCTGCTGTTCCTCGTCCTGCTCGCCGTCGCCTCGGCGACCGGCCTGACCGCCGACACCCGCGACTCGGCCGACTGGAAGCCGACCGACGAAGGTCGCCGCTGGCAGTCCCGTACCTGCTGATGCTGTTGGTCCAGTTTTGCCGAGAAAATCCCGGGCGGGACCGCGCTAAAAGGGGCGGCCCCGCCGACGGAGGCCGGTGGGCGTACGGCAGGCTAGGAGTCATGGCTGACGGCTCCTGGTACGACGCCGACATCGACCACGTGATCATCTCGGAAGCGCAGATCCGCGAGAAGACGGCGGAGCTGGCCAAGCAGGTCTCGGCGGACTACGCCCACGTGAACGACGGGCTCCTGCTGGTCTGCGTGCTCAAGGGCGCGGTGATGTTCATGGCCGACTTCGCCCGGGCGCTCGGCCGGCAAGGGCCCCCCGCCGAGCTGGAGTTCATGGCCGTCTCCTCCTACGGCCAGGGCACCACCTCCTCCGGCGTGGTACGCATCCTCAAGGACCTGGACCGGGACATCGCCGGCCGGCACGTGGTGGTCGTCGAGGACATCGTCGACTCCGGCCTCACCCTCTCCTGGCTGCTGCGCTACCTGGAGTCGCGGTCCGCGGCGAGCGTCGAGGTGGTCGCGCTGTTCCGCAAGCCGGACGCGGTCAAGGTCCAGGTGCCGGTGAAGTACGTCGGCTTCGACATCCCGACCGAGTTCGTCGTCGGGTACGGGCTCGACTTCTCCGAGCGCTACCGCGAGCTGCCCTACGTCGGCGTGCTCAAGCCCGAGGTCTACGCCCGCTCCTGAGCGCCACTCGCATCGGCAGCTGTCAAGCCGACGTTCAGCGGACTCTCAGCTCTTCCGGCTACCGTGGAGCCCGGTGGCGCGGAGGCACCTTCGCGCTCGGCCCCTCGAACGCTTGACCGGGTGTTCGCTGGTGGCCGGGTCGGACTCCCCGCCACGCTGGTCCCGCCCGGTCCCGCCGTACGTCTCGGCGCGTGGCTGGCGGGCTCCGCCCACGGGGCGCTGCGTCGATGTCGACGAGTGTGCCGAGTGCGGGGCTCGCAAGCTCACTCCGTGCGCACACGGTGTACCGTCGAATGACCGCGGCGCGGCAGTTGTCGCGCTTCGGGGTCGAGGCCGGCCCGCACGGCGGCTCCGGCCGCCGCCACAGGCGGCAACACCATCAGACGGTCAGGACGTCGATCAGGAGGATGCGGGCGCCCCGGCGCTCGACAACAGTATGGAACGTACGCGTTTCTTCCGCCGACCGGTGGTCTGGATCATCCTGGTCATCCTCGGCGCCGTTGTGCTCAGTCAGTTGTTCACCTCTGGTCCCAGTTACCACCGGGTGGACACTTCCGTTGCGCTTGACCAGCTCCACACCGCCAAGATCAATAAGGTCGTCTTCCAGGACAAGGAGCAGACGCTCCAGCTCGACCTGGCGCAGAAGACCAAGTTCGGCGACACCAACACCGACCGGATCGAGGCCCAGTTCCCCGCCGAGGTGGGTGACGAGGTCTGGAACGAGGTCCTCGCGGCCAAGGCGGCCAACCGGGTCACCGGCCCCGCCGACGCCAAGGTGTCGTCCGACAGCATCTGGGTGAGCCTGCTGGTCAACCTGCTCCCCATCGTGCTGCTCGTGCTCCTGCTGCTGTTCTTCATGTCGCAGATGCAGGGCGGCGGCTCGCGGGTGCTCAACTTCGGCAAGTCCAAGGCGAAGATGATCACCAAGGACACGCCGAAGACCACCTTCGCGGACGTCGCGGGCGCCGAGGAGGCGGTGGAGGAGCTCCACGAGATCAAGGACTTCCTCCAGAACCCGGCCAAGTACCAGGCACTGGGCGCGAAGATCCCGAAGGGCGTGCTGCTCTTCGGTCCGCCCGGTACCGGTAAGACGCTGTTGGCCCGCGCGGTCGCCGGCGAGGCCGGAGTGCCCTTCTACTCCATCTCCGGTTCCGACTTCGTCGAGATGTTCGTCGGTGTCGGCGCCAGCCGGGTCCGGGACCTGTTCGAGCAGGCGAAGGCCAACGCTCCGGCGATCGTCTTCGTCGACGAGATCGACGCCGTCGGCCGCCACCGTGGCGCCGGCATGGGCGGCGGTCACGACGAGCGCGAGCAGACCCTCAACCAGTTGCTCGTCGAGATGGACGGCTTCGACACCAAGGGCGGGGTCATCCTGATCGCCGCCACCAACCGGCCGGACATCCTCGACCCGGCGCTGCTGCGCCCGGGCCGGTTCGACCGGCAGATCCCGGTCGACGCCCCCGACATGGAGGGCCGCAAGGCCATCCTGCGGGTGCACGCCAAGGGCAAGCCGTTCACCCCCGACGTCGACCTCGACTCGGTGGCACGGCGTACCCCGGGGTTCAGCGGCGCCGACCTGGCCAACGTGATCAACGAGTCGGCCCTGCTCACCGCGCGTAAGGACCAGCGGGCGATCAGCAACGACTCCCTCGAGGAGTCGATCGACCGGGTCATCGCCGGTCCGCAGCGTCGGACCCGGGTGATGAGCGACCAGGAAAAGAAGATCACCGCGTACCACGAGGGTGGGCACGCGCTGGTCGCCTGGGCGCTGCCGCACGCCGCGCCGGTGCACAAGGTGACGATCCTGTCCCGTGGCCGCTCGCTGGGCCACACCCTGGTGCTGCCCACGGAGGACAAGTACACCCAGACCCGGGCCGAAATGATCGACACCCTGGCGTACGCGCTGGGCGGCCGGGCCGCCGAGGAGCTGGTCTTCCACGAGCCCACCACCGGTGCCGGCAACGACATCGAGAAGGCCACCCAGTTGGCCCGCGCGATGATCACCCAGTACGGCATGAGCTCCAAGCTCGGTGCGATCAAGTACGGCACCAGCGGGGACGAACCGTTCCTCGGCCGCAACATGGGCCACGAGCGGGACTACTCCGACTCGGTGGCCGCCGAGATCGACGGCGAGATGCGGGCGCTGGTCGAGCTGGCGCACGACGAGGCCTGGGAGATCCTGGTGGAATACCGGGACGTCCTGGACAACATCGTGCTCGAGCTGATGGAGAAGGAGACCCTCTCCACCGCCGACATGGCGCGGATCTGCGCCCGGGTGGTCAAGCGTCCGCCGCTCGCGCCCTACAACGGGTTCGGCAAGCGTCAGCCCTCCACCGAGCCGCCCGTGCTCACCCCGGCGGAGAAGGACAAGCTCAAGGCGCAGGCCGAGGCCGACGGCGCGCAGGCGTCGGTCGGTGGCGGTACCTCGTCCAACAACTCGGACGGCACGCACTGAGTACGGACCCAGCGGCCAGCTCCCGGAACCGGGGGCTGGCCGCTTCCGCTACCGAGCCCGACGGCGACGACGGGCTGGACTACATCGCCGCCCGCCTGATCAACGGGAAGCTCGCGGGCGGGCCGGTCGAGGAAACCGTGGACCTGGCCCGGATCGAGAAGGCCGTACGCGAGATCCTGATCGCGGTCGGCGAGGATCCCGACCGCGACGGGCTCCAGGCGACCCCGGCCCGGGTGGCCCGGGCGTACGCCGAACTCTTCGCCGGCCTGCGGGTCGACCCGGCCCAGGTGCTCAGCACCACCTTCGAGGCCAACCACCAGGAGCTGGTGCTCGTCCGGGACATCGACGTGATGAGCCTCTGCGAGCACCACCTGCTCCCGTTCCGGGGCAGCGCTCACATCGGCTACATCCCCGGCCCGGACGGCCGGATCACCGGGCTCTCCAAGCTGGCCCGGCTGGTCGAGGTCTTCGCCCGCCGCCCGCAGGTGCAGGAACGGCTCACCTCGCAGGTCGCCGACCTGCTGATGAGCAAGCTCGCGCCGAGCGGCGTGGTGGTCGTGCTGGAGTGCGAGCACATGTGCATGGCGATGCGCGGCATCCAGAAGTCCGGCGCGAAGACGATCACGTCGGCGGTGCGCGGCAGCCTGCAGACCGACGCGAAGTCGCGGGCCGAGGCGATGGCACTGATCATGCCCCGCTGACCCGACCTGAACGAGCTTGCGGCCGGTCGGCCCGGGTAACCGGGGCGGCCGGCCGTTTTCTCCGGCAGCGGTGGCGGCGGGTAGCAGCCGGGTCAGCCGGCGAGCATGGCGAGGAGCAGGCCGGCGGTGACCAGCACCGCCGGGACCAGGCAGACCAGGGCGCCGAACCGCGAGGTCCGGTCCAGCCGCTCGTTCGGACCGGGCCGGAACAGCCGCCCGATACCGACCCAGCCGGCCACGAAGGCCACCGCCGGCATCGGCAGCCCGAAGATCAACGCGGCGACGCTCGCCGGGCCGGCACCGGTCGCCACGTACACCACTACCTGGATCAGCGGCACCAGCAGCGCCAGGGGCCCGTACACCAGCAGGTTCCGCGGTCGCGCGGACCAGCTCGCCGGCCGGAGCGGATGCCGCGCGACCAGCGCGGCGTCCGCGGCGTCGGCCCGGCCCCGGGCGGTACGCAGCGCGGCCAGCACGGTCGCCGGCCCGCCGGCCATCGACCGGGCCGACTCGGTCAGCTCCGGCGGGGAGGGCACCAGCGAGATCGGCGGTACGCCCCGCTCGTGCAGCCGGGTCTGCTGGGTTGCCAGCCGGGCCCGGACCTCGGTCAGCTCCTCCCGGGCCGCCTGCACCGACCGGGCCTGCTCACCGGCGGCGGCCGCCGCGCCCCGGCGCACGCCGTCCAACTGGCGGGCGGCCGCGAGGTAGCCGTGCCAGGCGTCGAGGGCGGCGTCCGGGCTCGGGGACTGCGGAGCGGCCTCCCGCGCCCCGGCGGTGCGCTGCCGGCCCGGCCCGACCGGATCCCGTGGCTCCTGCCGGACGCTCCCGCCCGCCTTCCGGCCCAACGCCCGGCTCCCGTTCCCGATCATCGCGGCGCCTCCTCCTCGGCGAACGGCACCAGGACCAACCCCTGCTCGTCCGGGCCGTCCCAGAGCACCACCCGGCCCGGGCGGGGTCGCCACTCCACCGGGCGGTGGAAGACCGCAGCGAGTTGCGCGCCGGGCACGTCGACCGCGGCGACGGCGGCCAGCTTGTCCACCGCGTCCTCCGGTTCGAGCAGCGCGGCGAACGGCGGCACCACCCGCCACCAGCCGAGCAGGTGACGCCCGGCGGGCGGCCCATCCCGCAGCAGCGCCCGCAGCCGCTCGACGGGCAGCTCCTCCGCGCCGGCCCGGTCCAGGCCGAAGACCACCAGGTAGGTCGGCTCGTCGTCGTCCGTCACGTCGAGCACGTCGGCGACGTCGACCATCCTCGCGGTGTGCCGGGCGGCCAGCTCTGTGGTCAGCGCCTCGGCCAGCACCCGGCAGTTGGCGTCGGGGGCGGCGACGACGAAGCGAGCGCTGCCGGGCGGATGGTGCGCGGCGGTGCTCCGGGCCGCCGTGACCAGCAGGCGGGCCGCCTCCGGGCCGGGACCCAGGACGGCCAGGTTGCGGCCGGCCGCCGGACCGAGCGGCACGGCCGCCGTCGACCGGCCGACGTCGACCGCCCGGCCCAGCAGCGCGGCCGGCGCGTGCACCTGACCGGCGATCGCCGCCCGGTAGCGCGGGTCGTTGCGCAGCAGTGGGCGGGCGTAGCCGGCGAACACCACCGGCGGGGCGGAACCCTCCGGCCGGGCCGACCAGAGCTCGTGCCGCAGCCGCTCCACCACCTCCGGCGCGTCCTGCGGATCCGGGTACCGGATCAGCCGTTCGTGCCCGCGGACCGCGCCACGCGGGCCGCCGAGACCACCGGCGGTGTTCACCACCGCGCTGCCCACGGGCAGGCCGGCGGCCGAGTCGTTGGTCGGTTCCAGCACGGCGCTGCCGCCCGGTAGCGCCACCCGGACCGGGAACTGACCGAGCAGGGAATCCCGGTGCCCGCCGTCCGAGCGGCCGGCCAGCCCCAGCTCGCCGGCGCCCGCCAGCACCAGGTGGACGCCGTACGCCCGGCCCGCCCGGGCCAGCGCCTCCAGCCGCGCGGCGAGGTCGGCGGCGAGCCGGTCCCGCTCGGCGAAGAGCATCGGCACGTTGTCGACCAAGCAGACGATCCGGGGAAGGGACCGGTGCTCGCGAAGCTCCGCGTAACGCTGCCCGCCCGCCCGGCGGCCGGCCTCCTCGCGCTGGCGGACCTCCGTCGCCAGCCGGTCGAAGAGGTCCCGCACGTACTCCCGGTCGGCGGCCATCGCGGCGGCCCGGACCTGCGGGATCCACGACCGGTCCCGCTCGGTCTGCAGGAACTCCACGAAGGACTCGCCCTCGCCCAGGTCCA
The DNA here is from genome assembly GCF_044456245.1 of Micromonospora sp. NPDC051006. Taxonomy (NCBI): domain Bacteria; kingdom Bacillati; phylum Actinomycetota; class Actinomycetes; order Micromonosporales; family Micromonosporaceae; genus Micromonospora; species Micromonospora sp. NPDC051006. The sequence continues at coordinate 608,802 of NZ_JBITFP010000001.1, read as the reverse complement.
CCAGGTAGAGCTCCAGCTCCGCCGGCCCGTACCGGGCGGCCAGACCGAGCAGGGCGGTGGTGAGGAACGCCGAGCGTCCCCCGTCGGCGCGTCCGCTGACCAGCCAGTGCGGCGTCAGCTCGGTGAAGCCGAGCGGCACCGGCCGCCCGCCGGCGTCACCTACCGTGCTGCTCAGGCCGTCGACCGAGCTGGCCGACCAGCGCTCCTCGTCGGTCGGAGGGAGCACGTCGGCCAGTGCCAGCCGGGAGCCCGCCTCCACCTGCCGGGCGAGCCGGCGACAGACCGCGCCGACCAGTTCCGCCGGTGGATCGACCTCGACGAAGACCGGGGAGTTCAACCCACCCGGCGGATCCGCGCCCGGGCTGGTGAACGAGGCCTCCGGCGGGTCGCCGAGCAGCGCGTACGCGTTGCGCATGGCGAGCGTGGTGGCCCGGGGCAACGGCGGACGGTTGGCGTACGGGCCGGGGGCCGCCCAGCCGGCGACCACCAGGTGCATCCCCGCCGCAGGGCCCTGCTCGGCCAACGCCTCGATCCGGGCCAGGTCGGTCGCGCCGGTCAGCTCGGGCAGCGCGGCGACGACCAGCAGCAGCGTGCGGTCGTGTCGCCGCCGGCCACTGGACCCCGGGGCCACCCACTGCTCGGCCTCGGTCAGCACCGACCGCAGGCCGGCCACGTCGGCGGCCGGCGGCGGGAGCAGCCCGGCGTCAGCCAGCGCAGCGAACGGAGCGAGCGTCGTACCCGCCGCGTCCACCGCGCGGACCAGCAGCGCGCCGGCCGGCGTCGCGCCGAGCGCGCGCAGCAGGACGGCCCGGAGCAGACCGGCGACCCGCGGATCCCGAGCGTCGGTGTCGATGCTGAGGTGGCCGGTGCCGATCAGTGGCACCAGGGCGGGGAAACGGGCGTCGTCCAGCGGGGCTGCGGTGCCGACCCGGACGAACGGCGGCGGACCCTCACCGGGCGGCGCGTCGGCAGCGAGTGTCTCCAGGGGAGTGCCGGACCAGCCGGGCGCCACCAGCGCCGCCACCGTACGCAGCCGGTCGGCCAGCTCGTACTGGCGACGCTGGTCAGCGGGGACCGGCCGGGTCTCGTCGAGGATGTTGGCGGCGGCCGCCGCGGTGGCCGCCGCCTGGCGGTGCAGAGCAGCGGCGCGGTTCGTACGGGTCTTCGGACCGGCCACCGTGTCCACCCCCTCTGCCCGAGGTTGGCAACCTCCCCGAGCAGAGACGGTATCCCAGCTGAGGCCGCTTACCCGGGAGGTGTGGCGGCGGTGCGCGGTTGTTGTCGTGGATCTCACCGCATGGGAGCGGTCCGTCACGATCCGCGGCAACTGAGGCATTGGGTACGCGGCGTCCAGCCGATAGCCTCAGGAGGTGGAATCAGTGCAGCCCCCCGCCGGTTCCCAGGTCTCCCGCGTACCGGCGCAACGGCCCCCCGGCGAGCAGCTGCCGCCGGGCCCGGCCGCCCCGGCGCCACAGCGGCCACGAGGCCGGCTGCGCACCGTGCTCACCGTCGTCGGCGGGGTGCTCGCGCTCCTCTGTCTCGGCGGCGCCATAACCGGCTACGTCCTGTACGACCGCGCCACCACCCCGGACCGCAGCGCCCCCGATGTGGTGGTAGCCAGTTACATCCAAGCCTTTTTCGTCGATCGGAACGACGTGCGGGCCGACCAGTTCACCTGCGACGGCGGCGGAAAGCTCGATGCGCTACGAGCGCTGCGCGACGATCTTCTGGCTCGGGAAGAGCGGTTTGGCGTTTCGATATCGGTCGGCTGGGGTCCTCTTGCCGTGCAAAGGCAGGGAGATGCTGCCAGCGTGCAGGTCGAGCTGATCATCTCTGCGATGGTCGACGGCATCACTCAAAGTGATCGGCAGTCGTGGCGGTTCAGCACGCAGCTGGGGGAGGACTGGAGAGTCTGCGAAGGCTCACGGCTAAGCAACTGATGTCACTCAATCCACAGTAGATGAACCGGCACCTCCAGGGTGGTGGGTGCCTGACCTCGCCATGCCCATCGATACCATTCGTCCTCCGGGGTGACCCGGACGCAGATGTCGCCCTCCGCACCCGAGTAGGTCTCGGTGACGGCGCGGAGGTCGCGCCGCTCCGTCGAGTCGATGACGTGCACGACGCGGCGCCCGACGACGGAGTCCGCGTCGATCACCGCTGTCGGGGCTCGGTGGCTCGGGCCGTCGAGGGACACGAGTCGGATCGGCCCCTCCTGGGACGGGGGGTTGGAACCGCGGCGGGTGCCGACGGTCTCGACCCATACCCGTTCCACCGGCATCAGTGGGGCGAAGACCTCGACCTGCTCGGCCTCGGCGCGGTACCACTCGTGCTCCGGGATCACCGGGACGTAGGTGCGGCTGTTCTGGACGACGCGGTCATCCGCCCGGAGGTCGCCGCGCCAGCCCAGACCGGGAAGTCCCACCTGTACTCGCCGCCCGCGCAACTCGACCCGACCAATGGCCGGCACTATGTCGATCGGTCGCGGTGGCCGGGGCGCCCAGTCGGGATGGTCCGCGAACGGATCGGGCAGTGGTTCGTTCATGGCAGCCGGTGTCTCAGCCTGCGTCCTTGAGCAGCGCACCTCGGGTACGCATGAACGGCACGGGATCGATCGCTCCCCGGCTGCTGCGGTCCCCGTTCTGGTGCACCTCGAAGTGCAGGTGGGGGCCGGAGGAGTTACCGCTGCTGCCGACCTCGCCGATGACGTCACCGGCCTGGACCCGTTGCCCCACTTCGACGATCGGCTTGGTCACCATGTGGCAGTAGCGGGTGATCATGCCCCCGGCGTGCAGGATGTCGACGAACCAGCCACAGCCGCCCTTGCCCGGGTAGCCATCGACGTTGCAACTCAGCTGGCCGCCGTTGTCAGGGTCGCAGCGGGAGACCAGGACCCGGCCGGACGCGGCCGCGTGGATGCGCGTGCCCTTGGACGCGGCGATGTCGACACCGTTGTGCCCCGGCCGACTGGCGGTCCGGAACCCGGAGCCGACGCCGCCGACGATCGGGGCCGTCCAACCGGACGCCGCAATCTCCTTGCCCGAGGCCGCGTCGCAGACCTGCCGACCGCCGACCAACGCTGTTCGGGCCGCCCCGCCGGCCAGCGCGTCGACGATCTGTGCGGCCAGGGCCTCGTGCTTGGCGTACGCGTCCGGGAAGGCGCTGATCTGCACCTTCTGCGCGGCGGCCGTCAACGGCAACCCTTCCCACCCGGGGACCTTGAGCAGCTTCTCGTAGAACTTCTGGGCGGCGTACTCCGGGATCATCCGCTGCCGGACCGTGCCCCACGAGGCGCGCTGTTGGAAGAGGCCGACCGAGTCATGATCTGCCCCGACACCCTCGTTGGGCAGGTTGTCGGATTCTTTGACCGTCCGATTCGCCAGGTTGAGCAACCTGGACTCCTGCATCGCGGTCGCCACGGCGATCACCCACCCGCGCGCGGGGACCTTCATTTCCTGCCCGACCTTGATGATTTTAGCTGCGTTGCGGAGTTGCTTGTCGCCGTAGTCGGCGAGCCGAGGCATGTCGCCGGTGACGTCGACCCGGAAGTCACCGGTGCACTCGGCGCTCATCGGCGTCATCTCCTCGGCCGAGTCGCCACCCAGTTCGGTCAGGAAGAACGCAGCGCTGCCCCCGGTGCAACAGAGCAACGCCATCGTGATCGTGAGCGCGCCGGCGAGGGCGCCAATGCGCAACTTGCGACGGGGACGACCTTGGTCACTCATCCCTGCTCCCAGTCCACCGCGTCGACGAACCACTGCCCGTCCGGTGCCACCAGTTCCAGGCGGAGCCGCCCGGTGTCAAGCGGCACCAGCGCCTCGACGAAGCTCTCTGTGCGTGGCAGCAGCGTGGCCTTCTCGGTCACCTGCCCGGCCGGAACTCCGGCCGGGTCCGCCCCGGCCAGCTTCGCGACGAGATTGGGCGTGGACAGTGGACGCATGCCCTCGTGCCACTGCTCGGCGGTCATGCCCGGCCTGCCCAACCAGGCGGCGACGAACCGGTCTGCCGTCTGCTCCGGAGTGCGGGCACCGGGCCGCGTGGTCGGGCTGGCCGGTGTGTCGGAGCCGATCACCCCGTCGTCACCGGCGTCCGGCTCGACCGTGGTGATCGGCTGGCTCGGGCGATTGCTCAGGCCGAGCGCCGGATCACCGGATCCGGCGACGAGCCGCGCCGCACCGATGATGCCGAACACGACGACTGCAAGGGCGATCGCGATCCCGAGCCGGGACCGCAGCACCCGGGTGAGCAGGAACTCCAGAGCGCGTCGCACCGCCATCACCGCGCCTCGGATCGGATCCGTGGTGTCGGCCGGTCCGGTGTGGTCTCCACCGAGCCGGGTCGGTAGACGACGAACGACGGCCTCTCGTCCGGGACGTCCGGCTCGGTCCAGGTAGCCGGCTGACGACGACGGGGCCGGGGTGCCGCCGGCCGGGAAGCGGCGGAACGTTCCTCGGTCTTCGGCGACTCGTCCGCGCGCTCACGGCCGTCGGGTCGCTGACGCTCGGTGCCACCGGGTGCGGTGTGTACGGGATCCTCGTGCCGCGCCTCCGGGCGAAGCCTGGTCTGTTCCGCCACCGCCGCCCTGCGGCGACCGATGGCCGGCTCCGCCGTTCCACCCGGTTCCGCGACGTCCAGTCGAGCGGCGGCACGCATGTCACGGAAGAACCGGCGGTGCCATGAGCCGGCCGAGCTGACCGCCTCGCTGTTGTCCTTGCCGCCGAGTTGCGTGATCCGTCGGTAGGGACGAAGTAGCAGCCAGCCGACGACCCCACAGAGCCAGACCAGCACCACCTGAAGCCAGCCCGGCAACGTGGCGGTGCTCATGATCAGGTCGACCGCGAAGAGGTAGATGGCGGCGCCGGTACCGAAGATGGCGATGTTGAAGACCGCGGCGACGACCGCGTTGGCCAGCCGCCGCAGCCCCGCACTGGCGGGGCGCATCAGGCCCACCGTGCCGAGGATCGGTGCCGCGATCACCGCCCACCGGAAGATCAGGAAGCCGAGCAGCACCAGCAGCGAGGCGGTCAGGTCGAACATCGCGAAGAGCAACGACGCGAGCACGGCGATGAAACCGGCGCCGATGCGATCCATGTCCCGGACCCCTTGGAGGTACTCGTAGGCCTCCGGATCCTCCCGCTCGACCTGCGCGGCGACGGTCATCCACTGCTGCTGCTTAGCTTTAATGATCACAGGGCGAGTGGCGGGATTACTGCGCATGGACTCCGCTTCATCCCAGTTCAAGGATTTAGCGTCGTAAAGCGCCGGTCCGTACTTCTTCGCAGTCTCGCTGTCCGCCGAGCCGAGGGCGCCCCGCACCCAGTTCCGGTAGAGCATCGATTCGGTGGCCGTGTCGCTGGCTCGCACCGCCGGTGGCCGCTTCTCGACGCAGGCGTCCGGGTTCGGTACTACGCACTTCTCAGGAGGAGTGCCCTTGGATGCCGGCCCGACCGCATCGTGTACGACGCCCAGGGTGGTGATCAGTGTGCTGTCGGCGAGGTTGGCTGACTTGACCGGCCACGCGGCCAGGGCCGTGACAGCCACCATCACCAGCAGCGCCCAGCCAGCCGTGGTCATGGCGTTGCTCATGTCGGACTGGCGCGACCGCCAGAGCAGGTAGAGGCCGACCACGCAGAGCGTGATGATCCCGAAGACGCTGAACACCTTCTGGTAGACGGCCTTGGTCGCCTGGTCCACCAGCGGGTCGGCCCAGCTCCACATCGAGCGTGGGTCCCAGGCGCGCTCACGTAGCGCGTTCGAAGCCCCGACGATCGCGGTGGCGACCATGAACTCGCCGTTGGCGACGGTATTGCTGAACTTGTAGTCGGGGTGCAGCACCGAGGACGCACAGCCGCCCTCGACCCGGTAGGTCGTGTAGCCGTAGCCGGCGTACCCGTAGTCGCTGTAGTAACCCTTCGGGCCGAGTTGCTTCGAGGACTCCGGTCGCGAGGCGAACCATCCGGCGAGCCCGGAATCCGGTGCGGTGGGAGTCGGCGGTTTCCAGCAGTTCGCCTCGGACTCGGCGACCTGCTGGAGTTTCTTGACGCAGGCGCGGAAGTCGGCTTGCCATTCCTGGGTCGTGCAGAGGTCGGCGGCCGCCTGGGTGGCGACCGGTGCGGCCACCGCCGGGGTCGCGCCTACGAGCGGCCAGCCGATGGTGGCCCCGGCCAGTACGCCGAGCGCGAGCAGGAGCGCCGTGATCCTTGCCCGGGCCCTCGCCATGTCACGCCTCCAGATCCGGCAGGGGGAGGTTCGGCAGTACTCCGGCCGCCGAGGCGATCGCGGCGGGCGTGGTGTCGAGGTGGTCCAGCAGTCCGTCGACGTACGAGACGTCCACCCGGACCTTCTGCACGCGCCCGTCGACGTCGCGCATGACGAACTCGCGGAAGCCGAGCCGGGCGGACGACGAGGCGTCGGCGGCGGAGAGCGAGGCCAGGGTGGCCTCGTAGCCGTCGTTGACCGGTACCCGGAGCAGTCGGAGCGCCTCGGAGGCGATCTCGCTGTCCTCGGCGATCCGGCCGACGAAGACGGTGGAGACGAGGTTCTGCACGTCGAGGCCGAGGATGTCGCGCGGGTTCTGGGAGGCGACGAGCGCGGCAAGGTTCCACTTGCGAGAGTCGCGGGCGAGCCGGACCAGGAAGGAGCGCCCGGAGCGCCAGCCTTCCATGAAGTGCGCCTCGTCCAGGCCGACCAGTTTGCGGGACGACATCGACCCGCCGTAGCAGCGGCGGACCGCGAGCCGGTGCGCGGTGTGCAGCATCGGCAGGGCGAGTGCCTCCTCGGCCGACCAGTATTCGCGCTCGATCTTCAGGTCGGGCAGCCGCAGCCCGGCCATGGTGATGACGGTGAGCGCCGCGTCCGGGCCGAGCAGGCCCTCCGGTGGCCGGCCGAAGAAGAGCATCGCCAGGGGCATCTCGGCGGTGTCGAGCAGCAGGTTCGCCAGTTCCTTGCCGGCGTCGTCGTCGAGCTGGCCCAGGCAGGTGACCACGTCGTCCAGGGTGGACGTCTCCTCGGCCGGCACCTGGCGTACGGCGTGCCGGAACAGGGTCGCGGTGGACGCCTCCCGGGCGACCTGCGGTGGCACCAGCATCATGCAGATGTCCTGTACCAGCATCCGTCGCTCGGCACGCGCGTTGGAGACCGCGATTTCGAACTCGCGGTCGCCGGCGGCGCCGACCGCGAACTCGCTGCGCAGCGGCGTCGGGATCAGCGCGTACGGTGCGAGGGTGCCGTGCTCGGAGCCGGTCAGGTTGAGCACCCGGGAGTAGGGCCGCAGCTCGGGCATGGCGCAGAGCCGGGCCAGCGGGCCGGACGGGTCGAGCAGGGTCACCTGGACGCCCCGCCGGGCAGCCAGGTAGCCGAGCGCGCCGAGCAGGGTCGACTTGCCGCCGCCGGGCTCGGCGACGAAGACCGCGAGCCCGGAGCGTTCGCGCACCTCCATCGGGTAGTGCAGGTCGAGGAAGACCGGCCGGCGGCAGGTGCCAGCGGTCCGGCCGATCAGGTCGCCGCGCCGGTCGCCGACGGTGGAGGCGGCCTGCGGCAGCGCCGCGGCCAGCAGCGGTACGGGCATCCGCCGTACGTAGCCGGTGTTGGCGATCGGCTCGCCGGGGATGAACTCCCGCGCGAGCCAGTCCTGGTTCTTCGGGTGTTGCAGCGAGATGCGCAGCTCGCGGGAGTAGAGCTGGATCAGCCGCCGGGCCCGCTCCATGCACTCCTCGCGGGTCCGTCCACCGACCGCGATCCGGTGCCAGCCGTGCGCCCGCGCCGAGTCGACCGGCAGACCGGTGGTCATCTCGTCGCCGATCACCAGCGCCCGCTTGGCCAGCCGCTCCAGTTCCGGCGGGGCGTCGATGCCGTGCTCGGCGTAGTCGAGCTGCTGAGACCGGATCATGCGGAGCCGGTGCTCGAGGTTCCGGAAGGAGTCGCCGGAGCCGAGGATGTCGACCCGGGTGGAGATCTCCATCGGCCAGGGCAGCCGCTCGTGGAAGTGCAGCCAGGGCTCGTGCCGCTCGGGGATCTCCAGCGGCTCCATCCGACCCACGGCGAGCACGGCCACGTGCCGTTCCTCGCCGGTCATCCGGTTGACCAGCTTCACGGTGGAGCCGTAGGGGGTCCGGTAGCGCTCGACCTGCTCGGTGAGGGCGAGCAGGTCGCCCCGCTCCCAGCGCCCGTCGGTGACCGGTGACAGCGCGCCGGGCGGCGCCATGCAGAGCGCCACCGAGCGGTAGAGCAGCCACTCCAGCTCCTGGGCGGTGACCCGCCGCCCCCGCATGCCGAACGCGCCGAGCACCTCGTCGAACTGCTCGACCGTCCGGCCCAGCCGGCGGCGTTCACCCTCGGCGACCCCGCGGCCGAAGGCGCGCAGCACCCGCTCGCTGAGCGTGTCGCCGAGCGACCGGCGGGCGAAGGTGACCCCGAGGTAGGTCTGCCCCTCGGCGTGGTTGACCGACATCAGGTGGCGCTGCGCGGCGACCAGGTGGTCGGCCCAGCTCGTCGTGCCGGGCACGTCGGGCAGCGGGGCGGCGGTGTGCGCGTCGATGGTGCGGGCCCACTCGTCGGCCGGGAACGGGCGGGTGGTGCGGCGCAGGTGCAGCCGGAAGCCGGCGAGGCCGGCGTACTGCTCGGAGATCGCCGACAGCAGTGCCTCGCGTTCGGCGTCCGGTCGGAAGGCCCACCGCACCTCGGGGAGCCAGTACCAGGCGGTGACCGTGTTGGGGGTGAAGGTGAGGTGACCGGCGATCTCGGTGATCGCCAGCTCGACCGACGGGTCGCGATCCCCGAACTTGATTTTCGGGGCGCGGACCCGGGCCGGCTTGATCGGCTGGTTCCGCGCCGCCGAGCGCTGTCGGGGCGCGGCGACCTCACGTCCGTTCGTCGGTTTGGCCGGTCGACCGCGCTCCGGCCGGATCTCCGTCGACCGCCGGGACGGCGGCTCGGGCTCGGCGGGCGGAACCGGCGCGGCGGGAGCGAGCGGCGTGGGCCGGTCGGGCAGCGGTTCGGCGTCGACCGGCGGGCGTACCGCCGGTAGTCGGTCGCCCGCCTGGTGCGGCACCCGGGAGCGGGCCGGCGGCTCCGGCTCGGCGACCGGCGCGGCCGGGGCCCGGTAGGGCAGCCCGGTCGCCAACCGGTCCGGCGGGGCGGCGGGCAGCCGTGGCGGCGGTGGGACCGCGCCGGCGGCGGGCGCCGGCTCGATCGCGGCCTGCTGCTGCGGTATCGGCGAGTGCTGGTGGCCGGTGCCGCCGTGCGGCGCGGCCGGGCGGCCCGGGCCGGGACGTGGCCCGCCGAAGAGGTCGAGGAACGGTGAGTCGATGTCCGGGCTCTCCCCGGTCGGCCCCGGCTCGGCGGCCGGAGCCCGGCGCGGGACCGGCCGGGGTGCCTGGAAGACACCGACCCCGTGCCCGGGTGAGGTGGCCAGCGCGGGATCGAGGGCGGCCTCGTCCAGCTCGGCATCTGGGTAATCGAGCGAACGCGCACGGTGACTGTCCGGCACGGCCGGACGGCCGGCCGGGGAACCCGGCGTGGTAGAGCGACTCATGCGACCGCCTCACCCGCGTCGTGCGACCGTCCGAACGGTGTACGCCCGGTCATGCCAGTTCCTCCCGGATCCTGATCCCGCTGCCGACCAGGCGCGGATCGCGCTGCTCGGCGGCCGGCTCCCGGGTGCGCCGCCAGTCCGTCAGCGCGGTACGGATGACCATCCGCGCCGGCCGGTCCGGGTCGACGTACCGGAAGATGAACGACGTGCTCACGATGGCGAGCGCGATCTCCCACGCGGGGAAGAGCTCCACCTGCAGCGTGAACAGCCAGTGGATGAACATGTAGAGGGGGACGAGCAGCATGAAGAGTCCGTACTGGGCGTACGGCAGGTGGACGGGAAGGGTGTAGCCGGGCGGCCCGAGGTAGACCAGGCGTGCCCGGTAGATGTCGTCGTCGGTGCGCAGCCGCATATCTGCCCGCGTCTACTCGAAGATCAGATCGATCAGGTAGTCACCGACGAAGAAGAGCGTGGCCGCGCCGGCGATGAAGGCCAACCCGACGATCGCGATGGCGGAGCTGGTCAGCACCTTGGAGATCTCGCCGCGACTGGCTCGACCGATGAAGATGACGCCGAGGACGGCGAGCAGGATCGGCGCTACCTTGCTGGCGAAGAAGGTGACGACACCCTCGGTGTCGATGCCTTTCGGCGCCGGCTCGGCGAGTGGAGTCGACGCCAGGGCGGAGAGCGCGTGGGCGACGCCGGAGGACGCCGTCTCCATGAGCTCGATGGCGATCACTGAAACCTCCCCAAATCGCGGCCGGCGCAGCCGCGGCGGTGCAATAGGCATGCCTGGCGGGAAATGTGCTCACTGGGCGCAGCGTGACTGACCCTGTGTTCGTTACTCACCACGGAGAGTGGCGAGGTTTGGCCGGATTCTTCCCGCTTCGGCCCTCCCTCCAAGCTTCGCCATCTCGATGCTGGGCAATTCCAAAGCGTACGGCCCGCCCCGGAATGCGACAAGCCGCGAAGAGGCTGCCCGATCCGACCCGGACGACCGATCGTACACCTGTTCCAATGCGCATGTCAGGGTCGTTGTGGGAGGTCGCCACCCGGCCCCCTGGAGGCCCCGCGGCCGACCGGTACGGTCTAGTCGTGACCGATCTGGTACGGGCCCCGGCCCCAGTGGTGATGGGCGTCCTCAACGTCACGCCCGACTCCTTCTCCGACGGCGGACGGTACGCCGACCTCGACGCCGCCATCGGACATGGCGTCCGACTCCGCGACGACGGGGCGCAGTTGGTGGACGTGGGCGGCGAGTCCACCCGGCCGGGCGCCGACCGGATCGACGCCGAGACCGAGGCCGCCCGGGTGCTGCCGGTCATCCGCGAGCTCGCCGGGGCCGGTGTGGCGGTCAGCATCGACACCAGCCGGGCCCGGGTCGCCGAGGCGGCGCTCGCCGTCGGCGCGGTGGTGGTCAACGACGTCTCCGGTGGCCTGGCCGATCCCGACATGGCCCGGGTGGTGCGCGACGCCGGCTGCCCGTGGGTGCTGATGCACTGGCGCGGCCACTCGCGTGGCATGCGCGACCTGGCCACCTACGCCGACGTGGTCGCCGACGTCCGGACGGAGCTGGCGCAGCGGGTCGACGAGGCGCTGCGCGCCGGCGTCGCCGCCGAGAAGATCGTCCTCGACCCGGGGCTCGGGTTCGCCAAGACCGCCACGCACAACTGGCAGCTCACCGCCCGCCTGCCCGAGCTGCTCGACCTCGGCTATCCACTGCTCTTCGGGGCGAGCCGCAAGTCCTACCTGGGCGCGCTGCTGGCCGGCCCGGACGGCCGTGCACGGCCCACCGGCGAGCGGGAGGCGGCCACCGTGGCGACCAGCCTGCTCGCCGTGGCGGCCGGCGCCTGGGGAGTGCGGGTGCACGACGTCCGCGCGACCGCGGACGCGCTCGCCGTCTGGCGGGCCAGCGGCAGTCCGCGTCTGCTGGCGACCGCCGGCGTCGGGTCCGCTCCGGCCGGTGCCCACGGGCAGGGGGAGCGGTGACCGACCGGATCCAGCTCACCGGGCTGCGGGCGCGCGGCCGGCACGGGGTGTACGACTTCGAACGCGCCCAGGGGCAGGACTTCGTCGTCGACGCGGTGCTCGACCTCGATCTCGGCCCGGCCGCCCGCTCCGACGACGTGGCGGACACCGTCCACTACGGCGAGCTGGCGGAGCGCCTGGTCGCCGTGGTGACCGGCGAGCCGGTCAACCTGATCGAGACGCTCGCCGACCGGCTGCTCACGGTCTGCCTGGCCGACCCGCGGGTGGCGAGCGCGACGATCACCGTGCACAAACCGGAGGCGCCGGTGCCGCACACCTTCACCGACGTGGCCGTCACGATGACCCAGGCGCGTGCCCGGTGAGCCGCGTGGTGCTCTCCCTCGGCAGCAACCTGGGTGACCGGCTGGCCCACCTGCGCGCCGCGGTCGCCGCGCTCGGCGACACCGTGCTGGTGGTCTCCGGGGTGTACGAGACTCCACCGTGGGGGGACCCGGACCAGCCCGCGTACCTCAACGCGGCGCTGCTCGCGCAGGACTCCACCGCGACCGCGCGCGACTGGCTGGAGCGGGCCCGGGCCGCGGAGCGCGCGGCCGGCCGCACCCGCGACCCGGACCGACCCTTCGGCCCACGCACCCTCGACGTGGACGTCATCGCGGTCTGGGGCGACGACGACGAGCCGGTGCTCAGCGACGACCCCGAGCTGACCCTGCCGCACCCCCGGGCCCACCTGCGGGCGTTCGTGCTGCGCCCGTGGATCGACATCCAGCCGTACGGCCGGCTGCCCGGCCACGGTTGGCTCACCGACCTGCTCACCAACGGCCCGGCCGCCGCCGACGCGCCGGAACTGCGCCCTCGCCCGGATCTGGCGATAGAGTCGACGGCATGACCCAGCGGAGGCGGCCGGCATGACGCAGTCGCGGTCCCCGAGGCCCGGCGGGCGCGGCCCGGATCAGTTCCGGATGGGCCCGACCCGGATCTCCACCCTGGTGGTGGCCGGTCTGGCCGCCGCCGCGGCGGCCTGGTTGCTGATCAGCAGCCTCTACTACAACGGCATCCCCCGGCTGCCCTGGTTGCCGGTGGTCACGCTCGCCGCGCTCGCCGTGCTCGAGGGGTACGCCGCGATCAACACCCGGGGCCGGATCGAGCAGCGGCCGGGCCGCGAGCCGGTCAACCCGCTGCTGGTCGCCCGGTTCGTGGTGCTGGCCAAGGCGTCCTCGCTGGTCGGTGCGATCTTCGCCGGCTTCTACGCCGGGCTGACCGGATGGCTCTTCGTCGAGTCGACCCGAGCCGCCATGGAGGACCGGGCGCCCGCCAGCGGTGGGTTGCTCGCCTCGCTGGCCCTGGTGGCGGCCGCGCTGTGGCTGGAGCGGTCCTGCCGGGTGCCGGAGCGCCCCGACGACGACCGCGAGCCCGACGACCGCGAGAGCCGCCCCGGCCAGCGCTGACCGGCCCGCGCGGGATCGGTGCTGGTCGAGGGGTTACGTCCGGCTCGCGGCGCGGGTAGCGTGCCTGCGACCGGAGAGCAACGGCCGCGCCGGTCCGCCCGCGCGTCGGACCAGGACGACCGGCCAAGGGAGGCGGCGTCAATGGGGTACGACGAACCGGGCCGCGACGGGTCGATCGAGCCCTCATCGGGGGTGCCCGCCGCGGTCCTGGAGAACGTCTTCGACGATCCCAGCCACGGCGAGCCCGGCCGCGACCGGGTCGGTGTCCACATCGGCTGGGAGATCGTGCTGCTGGTCGGGTTGGCCGCCGTGGCCTGGCTGCTCTGGCGGGAGGATCCGGACGTCCTGCGCGGCTCCGGGCTGCGCACCCTCCTGGTCGACGTGGTCGCCCTCGGCCTGCTGACCCTCGCCGCCGGGTTGAGCCTGCGGACCGCCGCCCCGAATCTGGCGATCGGGCCGGTCGCGGTCGCGGCCGCGCTGCACTTCGCCGAGCAGGGTGACCGGGGCGTGGCGGACGCGGTCGCGCCGGCCGCGGCGGTCGCCGCGGTGGCCGGGCTGCTGCTGGGGCTCGCGGTGGTGGTGCTGCACGTGCCGGGCTGGGCGGCCAGCCTCGCCGGGGCGGCGGGCGTCGTGGTCTACATCGAGCGCCGCTCCGCCCCGGTGCTGGTGCAGGGCGAGTACGACCCGCGCCGGCACGCGGTCTACCTCTTCGCCGGCTTCGCCGCGGTGGCCGTCCTCGGCGGGCTGTTCGGCGCGATCCGGGCGATCCGCCGGCTGGTCGGCCGGTTCCGTCCGGTCGCCGACCCGTCCCGGCGCCGGGGCGTGGTGGCCGCGGTGGTCACCACCGGCGCGCTTGTCTGCTCGACGGTGCTGGCCATGCTGGCCGGGGTGCTGATCGCGGCGAACGGCACCGCGCCGGTGGCTCCCACCGCCGGCCTGGACTGGACGGTGCTCGCGATCGGCGTGGCGCTGCTCGCCGGGACCAGCGCGTACGGACGGCGCGGCGGGATCTTCGGCACCCTGTTCGCGGTCGGCCTGGTGTCGGCCTTCCTCGCGTACGCGCAGGCGCGGGGCTGGACGGTGAGCCGGTGGGCGCTCGGCGGTGCGGCGCTGGGCGTCGGGCTGCTGGTCACCCGCCTGGTCGAGCGGTACGGGCGCCCCGGGCCGGTGATCGCGGACGCGCCCGAGCCGGTCAGCGACGGCGCGATCAGCTCGGGCTGGGCCATGCCCCGACCGCGACCGGTCGACAACTGGCCGCCCGCGGTGCCCACCCCCTCCGCGGAGAACCCGGTGGACCCGTGGCGATCGCCCCGCTGGGAGGACGAGCCGCGCCGCTGGGACGACGACGAACGCTGAGCCCCGGTCCAACGGGCCGCAGGTGATCTCGGCGGTTAGGCTCGGCGGCATGACCGAGACACCAGCGACCCCCACCGGCGGCCGTTCGTTCACGGAGCTGGACGCGCTCCCCACCGAGGAGCTGCGGGAGCAGGCGTTCGCGCTCGCCCGGGAGCACCGTGACTTCGGATTCTTCTGGTCGGTGCTGCGGCGCCTGCCGAACGCGGACGAGGCCGCCGCGCTCGACGGCGCGCCCAACTCGGTCGGGCCGATCGTGGACGAGGCCAACGCGCTCTGGCGGGAGCTGACCGGGCACGGCTACGAGGAGCACGAGCCGTTGCTGCGGGCCGCCTTCATCGACTACCTGATGAAGCACTGACGGGCCGGCAGCTACGCATCTGCCCGCCTCGGCGGGCCGGAAAGTGACGGGATCATGGCGATCACCAACCGGACCGGCGCGGTCAGCCGCTACGGCACGGCGGCCGGCACCGGCACACTCGCCGCGCTCGTGCTCGTCGCCGTCACCGGCAGCCCGGCGTACGTCGGCTGGGCGCAGGGCCACACCGACCCGAACGCGGCCGGCGGGTGGTACCTGCGGCTGCTCGCCTGGCCGGCCTGGCTGGTCGACGGCAGTGGCCAGGCCGGCGGCGTGCTCGCGGCCGACCTGCGGGCCATCCTGCTGGTGATCCTCACGGCGGCCCTGCTCTACCTGCTGCCGGCCACGCAGGTCGCCCGGGTGCCTGGGCCGCTGAGCCAGTTCTTCTCCGGCTGGGCGGCGTACGTGCTGGCCGGGGGGATCGCCGGCCTGCTCGGGGTGCTCCTCGGGCCCGGCGCCTCGATGCTCGGCGCGCTGCAGACCGCCGGCGCCGGCGCGAGCTACGGCTTCCTCACCGGCTGGGTCATCGCCACCGCCAGCCTGGGCGGCCGGGCCTGACCACCCGGCTGGCCCAGCTCGGCATCACTCAGTTCGGCCCAGGTCGAGCACGCGCTGGCGGCCGAGCACGCCCACCGGCCGCCCCTCGTCGGTGACCACCACCCGGTCCGCCGCTGAGGTGAGCATCACCGCCAGCGCGTCGTACGCCGAACCGCGCAGCGGCACGGTCGGCGCGTCCGGCGGCCCGCCGGCGGGCAGCGGCTCCAGCGTCTCCCGGTCGAGCGGGGTGACCACCAGCCGGCGGATCCCCCGGTCGGCGCCCACGAATTCGCGGACGAACGGGGTGGCGGGTTCGCCGAGCAGGGCCGCCGGGGTGTCGTACTGCTCCAGGTGCCCGCCCTGGGACAGCACCGCGATCCGGTCGCCGAGCCGGACCGCCTCGTCGAGGTCGTGGGTCACCAGCACGATCGTCTTACGCACCTCGGCCTGCAACCGGAGGAACTCCTCCTGCAACCTGGTCCGGACGATCGGGTCGACGGCGGAGAACGGCTCGTCCATCAGCAGCACCACCGGGTCGGCGGCGAGCGCCCGGGCCACCCCGACCCGCTGCCGCTGACCGCCGGAGAGTTCGTGCGGGTAGCGGCGGCCGAACTGGCTCGGGTCGAGGCCGACCAGGTCGAGCAGTTCGTCGACCCGACGCCGGCTGCGCTCCCGGGGCCAGCCGAGCAGCCGGGGGACGGTCGCCACGTTGGCCCGCACGGTCTGATGGGGAAAGAGGCCGACGTTCTGGATGACGTAGCCGATCCGGCGGCGCAGCCGCACCGGGTCGACCCGGGTGACGTCCTCGTCACCGAGCATGATCCGGCCGCCGGTGGGCTCGATCAACCGGTTGATCATCCGCAGCACGGTCGACTTGCCGCAGCCCGACGGGCCGATCAGCACCACCAGTTCGCCGGCCTTGACCTCGAGGCTCAGCTCGCGTACGGCCTCGGTTCCGTCCGGGTAGCGCTTGTGGATTCCCTCGAGGCTGATCGACGCGGCGCGTGCGGCGTCGGCCGTCGCGCGCCCGCCGGCGCCGGAGGTCTCCGGGGTAACGTCCACGTATGTCCTTCCGCCTGAGCTACCGGGCCGACCCGGGTAACCCGTGGTTCTCCTGGCAGTACGTGCGGGACAACTCTGACACGATCCTCGCCGCGCTGCGTGAGCACGCCTCGCTCACCGCCCGCGCGGTGTTGATCGCCGCGCTGATCGCCGTTCCGCTGGCCGTGGCGGCGTACTGGTTCCGCGCACTGGCCGGCCCGATCCTGGCATTCACCGGGGTGCTCTACACCATCCCGTCGCTGGCCCTGTTCGCGTTCGTCGCGCCCTACCTGGGCATCGGCGTGGTCACGGTGCTGAGCGTGGTGGTGCTCTACGCGCTGCTGGTGATCGTCCGCAACACCGTCGCCGGGCTGAGTCAGGTGCCACCCGAGGTCCGTGAGGCGGCCGAGGGCATGGGCTACGGCCGTTGGGGCAGGTTGTTCCGGGTCGATCTTCCGCTCGCCCTGCCCGGCATCCTCACCGGCCTGCGGCTGGCGACCGTCTCGACCGTGGCGTTGGTCACCGTCGGCGTCGTGGTGGGCCGGGGCGGGCTCGGGCAGCTGATCTTCGCCGGCTTCCAGAACAACTTCTTCAAGGCCCAGATCATGACCGGGACGCTGCTCTGCGTCCTGCTCGCCCTGGTGCTGGACCTGATCCTGGCCACCGTCGGCCGGTTCCTCACTCCGTGGTTGACCCGGAGGTCGTCGTGAGCGTGATCGAGCAGGCGGTCGTCTGGCTGAACGACCCGCTGAACTGGACCAACCCCGGCGGTGTGCTGGACCGCCTCGGCGAGCATCTGTTCCTCTCCGCCGCCGCGGTGGCGCTCGGCTGCCTGGTGGCCTGGCCGATCGGGCTCTGGCTCGGGCACGCCGGGCGGGGTGGCGGCCTGGTGGTGCTGGTGTCCAACGTCAGCCTGGCCATCCCGACGCTCGCCCTGCTGACCATCCTCCCGCTGACCTTCCTCGGCTTCGGCCGCCCGTCGGTGATCGTCGCGCTGGCCGTCTTCGCGGTGCCGCCGCTGCTGGCCAACGCGTACACCGGGGTGCGTCAGGCCGACCCGGAGGCCCGGGACGCGGCACGGGGGATGGGGCTCTCCGGCTGGCAGGTCCTGCGGCGGGTGGAGCTGCCGTTGGCGGTGCCCTACCTGGCGGCCGGGTTCCGGACGGCCGCGGTGCAGGTGGTGGCGACCGCCGCGTTGGCCTCGTTCGTCAACGGCGGCGGGCTGGGCCAGATCATCCGAGCCGGATTCGGGCTGGACATCGCCGCGGGTGGCGGGCAGATCCTGGCTGGCGGGGTGCTGGTCGCCGGGCTCGCCGTGCTGGTGGAGCTGATCCTGGCGCTGGTCGAGCGGGTCGTCACGCCCCGCCCGCTGCGCGCCACCCGCCGGCGTGCCAACCGCCGGGCGGCGGACGCGGTCGCCGGCGGCTGAGTCGACCCGCGTCGCGCCCGACCTGAGCCACCGGGCGGTCGGGGCCGGCCCGCGAGACCCGTGCCAGCCGTGGGGATGCGCATTCCGGCCGACGGCCAGGTCACGGGTGTGACGATACGGTGACAAAGGTCGCCTCCGGTTGTCGTACCCGGGTGGAAGATGTTGGGTGATAGATCGCGGGTGACCCGACAGCAGGTTCGCCCGTCGGACACGCGGCCGGCCCGGACGGGTCGCGCCGGGACACGGAAGGCGGGCATCATGCGCGCACGCACACGACTGGCCATCGGCGGGGCCGCGGCCCTGACCGTCGCCGGGCTGCTGACCGGCTGCGGTGGCGCCGGCTCCTCCGGCACCGACGCTCCCCAGCAGGGGGCGAGTGGGGCCGGTTGCGCCCCGGTGGCCGGCGACCAGCTGGTGGTCCTCGACGACGACAAGAAGCTCCAGAACAGTGACAACATCATCCCCGCGGTCAACGCCGACGCGGCGAACCCGCAGCTGATCGCCGCGCTGGACAAGGTCTCCGCCGCGCTGGACACGCCGAAGCTGATCCAGCTCAACAAGGCGGTCGACGTCGACCGGAAGACCCCGAAGGCGGCGGCCGAGGAGTTCGCCACGGCCAACAACCTGACCAACGGGATCGCCAAGGGACCGGGCGGCCAGATCGTGGTCGGCGCCGGCAACTTCAGCGAGAGCGAGACGCTCGGCGAGCTCTACCGGATCGTGCTTACCGCCGCCGGCTACCAGGTGCGGGTGCAGCAGATCGGTAACCGGGAGCTCTACGAGCCCGCCCTGGAGAAGGGCGAGATCCAGGTCGTCCCGGAGTACGCGGCGTCCATAGCCGAGTTCCTCAACACCAAGGCCAACGGGGCGAACGCCCAGCCGGTCTCGTCCCCCGATCTCGGCAAGACAGTCACCGCGCTGAAGGCCAGCGGTGACAAGGTGGGCATCGTCTTCGGTGCGCCGTCGCAGGCGCAGGACCAGAACGCCTTCGCGGTCACCAAGGCGTTCGCCGACAAGTACGGCGTCAAGAACCTCTCCGAGCTGGCCAGCAAGTGCTCCGGCCAGGCGACGGTGCTCGCCGGTCCGCCGGAGTGCCCGCAGCGGCCGAAGTGCCAGGCCGGTCTGGTGCAGGTCTACAACTTCAACGCCGGTTCGTTCAGCTCGTTGGACGCCGGTGGGCCGCAGACCAAGAACGCGTTGAAGACCGGCGCCGCCAGCGTTGGCCTGGTCCTCTCCTCGGACGGGGCGCTGGCCGCCAGCTGACCCGTCCGGGCGCGGCAGCGCCCGACATCCCGACGCCGGCCGGTCGCCGGTGGCCCTGGTGGCCACCGACGACCGGCCGCGTCCGTTGCGCCCCGAACGCCGAGCGGGGCACGGTGAACGGCGGGTGCACCCGGTCCGCACGGGCGGTTGCCGGCGTACGCCGCCGGTCGTGGGCCCGTTCCCACGGGCGGCAACTCTCGGTAGGCTCCACAGCCATGCCCGCCTCGGTCACCTCCGACGCCAAGCGCAGTCCGGCGCTGCTGACCGTCCTCTTCTGGATCGGCGTGGCGCTGGCCCCGGTGGCGGCGCTGATCCTGCTGGTCGCGGACGGCAACGGCCCGCTGCGTTTCGCCGCCGTGCTCGCCATCCTGGCCGTGGTGCTGATCGGCCTGTCGATCGCGCTGCGCGCCGACGGCGAGGGCGGTCAGGCCCGCTCCGAGGAGCTGCTGGACGAGATGGAGCAGCTCCGCCGGGAGTTGCGTGGCGAGATCGTGGCCGCCGCCCAGCGCGGCAACCAGGCGCTCGACCAGGCCCAGCGGGCCCAGGAGGCGGTCGCCGCGGTGCACCGGCGGATGGAGTCCACCAGCGCAGCCCTCGCCGGGGGTACGGAGGCGGCCGGCGCCGGTCGCGCCCGGGTGTCCGCCGCCGTCGAGCCGGCCGAGGAGGCCCCGCCCGGCCGAGGTCGGGCGGCCCAGGAGGACGCCGCGCCCCGGTGGGGGCGGCCCGACTGGGAGGACGACGAGGAACCCCGCCGGGCGCAGCCCAACCGGCACGCTGCCGACCGGCCCGCACCGGGTCAACACGGGGCTGAGCGCCCGCCCGCAGCCGGGTACGGCGAGCGTCCGGACCCCGCTGGCGTCTACGGCGAGCGCCCGGAGCCGGCCGGGGTCTACGGCGAGCGTCCGGACCCCGCTGGCGTCTACGGCGAGCGCCCCGAGCCAGCCCGCGGTTACGGCGAGCGGCCCGGCCCAGCCGGCGTCCACGGCGAGCGGCCCGGTTCCGCCGGGGTGTACGGCGGGGACCGTCCGGCCGCCGCCCAGCCCGGCGTCTACGGTGCCGCCGCGCGTCCCGCCGAGCACGACGGGCGGGCCGCCGCGGAGCCGCACCGCCCGGTCGGCATGGTCCGGCACACCGAGACGGTGCACGTCACCACCCGACACACAATCGTGGACGGGGGATCGGCCGAACCGGCGGGTGGCCGCTACGGCGGCGGATACGCCGGCGCCTGGTCGCCCCCGGCGGAGGAGCGGGCTTGGGGCGGGTCCCGCCCCGACGAGCACTCCTGGGCGGGCACCGGGCCCGAGGAGCGGTCCCGGCCCGGGTACGCCGCTCCCGACGAGCGCTCCCGCCCCGGCGACGATCGGCGATGGGCTGGGCAGCCCGACCCGCGCGCCGAGTCGGGCTGGGAGGGGCAACGCGACGAGCGGGGCCGGGCCGACCGGCGGGACGACCGGTCCCGGTCGGCCCCGGAAGACCAGCGGGGCTGGTCGGAGCAGCCGGTGGCGGGCGAGCCAAGCTGGGGCGTCCCGGCCGAGCGGCCCGGCCCGGAGCGGCCTGACGACACCGGGCAGTACTGGGCGCAGCTGCGGGCCGGGGACCGGTGGGCGGCGGTCCGGGACGACGATCGCGGCCGGGAGCTGCGGATCGGCGAGCGGCACGCCGAGGTGCACGCCGACGCCACCGGCACCGAGTACCGGGTGGCCGACCGGTGGGCGTCGGTCCGCCGCGAGGAGCCGCGCCGGGACGAGTCGCGCCGGGACGAACCACGCCGGGATTACGACCGGGGTGGCGACGAGGGCTGGCGGGGTGGTTGGGCCGAGCCGGAGGAGCGCCCGGGGCTGCCCGCCGGCGGGGTGCCGGTGCCGGACGAGTGGCGTCCGCCGCGGCAGCGGGGCTACCAGCCGACCGACGTCGAGCCGGAGCGGGTAAGCCGACGTGCGCGGGGCGAGGAGGAGTACTACGGCTATCCGCCGCAGGACGACGTGCCGCGCGCCGGTGGGGCCCGCGCCGACCGCTGGCGCTGACCGCCCGCCCGCCGAAGCGGCCCGGGCCCGCTACTTGTCGATGTCGCCGACCACGAAGAACATCGAGCCGAGGATGGCGATCAGGTCCGGCACCAGGCAGCCGGGGAGCAGGGTCGCCAACGCCTGCACGTTGGCGTACGACGCGGTGCGCAGCTTCAACCGCCACGGCGTCTTCTCCCCGCGCGACACCAGGTAGTAGCCGTTGATCCCGAGCGGGTTCTCGGTCCACGCGTAGGTGTGCCCCTCCGGCGCCTTGACCACCTTGGGCAGCCGGGTGTTCACCGGCCCGGTGAGCCGGTCGACCCGGTCAAGGCACTGCTCGGCGAGGTCGAGCGAGGCGTAGACCTGGTCGAGCAGCACCTCGAACCGGGCGTGGCAGTCACCGGCGGTCTTGGTCACCACCGGCACGTCCAACTCGTCGTAGGCCAGGTAGGGGTCGTCGCGGCGCAGGTCCAGGTCGAGCCCGGAGGCGCGGGCGACCGGGCCGGACGCGCCGAACGCGGCGGCGTCGGCGGCGGAGAGCACCCCCACCCCGACGGTGCGGGCCATGAAGATCTCGTTGCGGCGGATCAGGTTGTCGAGGTCGGGCATCCGCCCGCGTACCTCGCCGATGGCGGCCCGGGCTCGGCTGGTCCAGCCCGCCGGCACCTCCTCCTTCAGCCCGCCGACGCGGTTGAACATGTAGTGGATCCGGCCGCCGGAGACCTCCTCCATCACCGCCTGGAGGGTTTCCCGCTCGCGGAACGCGTAGAACACCGGGGTGATCGCACCGATCTCCAGCGGGTACGAGCCGAGGAACATCAGGTGGTTGAGCACCCGGTTCAGCTCCGCGAGTGCCATCCGCAGCCAGGTCGCCCGCTCCGGCACCTCCAGGCCCATCAGCCGCTCGACGGCGAGCACGACGCCCAACTCGTTGGCGAAGGCCGACAGCCAGTCGTGCCGGTTGGCCAGCACGATGATCTGCCGGTAGTCGCGTACCTCGAAGAGCTTCTCCGCCCCCCGGTGCATGTAGCCGACGATCGGTTCGGCCGAGACCACCCGCTCGCCGTCGAGGACGAGCTTGAGCCGGAGCACGCCGTGCGTGGACGGGTGCTGCGGGCCGATGTTGAGCACCATGTCGGTGCCGAGCTGCTGCCCGCCGGTGCCCGCCACCAGGCCCGCTCCGGTGCCGACGGTCAGCTCGCGGAGGTCCCCGGTCTCGGTGGTCATGCCCGTCATCGTGCCACGAGCGGGTCGAGCTCGACGCCG
Organism: Micromonospora sp. NPDC051006; assembly: GCF_044456245.1. Classification (NCBI taxonomy): domain Bacteria; kingdom Bacillati; phylum Actinomycetota; class Actinomycetes; order Micromonosporales; family Micromonosporaceae; genus Micromonospora; species Micromonospora sp. NPDC051006. The sequence goes on along the minus strand of NZ_JBITFP010000001.1, from coordinate 586,583 downwards.
ACCGGCTGCCGCAGCCACCAGTGCCCGCCGAGGCCGGCCGGGTCGGTCAGTTCGGCCACCGTGGACGCGGCGGCGAGCGCCCGCAGGTAGCCGGCCGGGTCGGTGCCGGCCAGCGCCAGCGGCGGTCGGCCACCGTCGGCCCCGAGCGCCCGCAGCCCCTCCCGCTGCGACCCCAGGGTGTACGCGCACCGGGCGACCCGCTCACCGCAGGAGGCGGCCGAGTCCATGGCGACGTGCGCGGTGACGTCGCACGACCCGTCGGGCACCGGCGGCACCTGACGCCCGCCCCGGTACCCGGTCAGGCTGCCGTCGATCGGGCGGTCGCCGCGCAGGTGTCCGTAGTCGACGGCCAGCGCCAGCCCTCGGTCGAGTTGGCCCACGGCTCCGGCCCAGGCCTCGTCCCGGCTCCGCCCGATCTCGGCCCGCGCCTCGACCGCCGTGTCGGGCACCGGCCACCAGGCCGCCAGCCACTCGCCGTCCTCGGGGCTGACCGCATCGCCGATCGCCTCCGCACCCGTTCCCGGATCGACCAGCAGATAGCGCCAGCCATCCGAGGCGTGCACAGCAAGATCGAGCGGCACGTTGTCCAACCACTCGGTGGCCAGCAGCAGCCCCGTGATCCCGGAGGGGATCTCGGGCACCCAGTCGATGCCGGCCGGCAGGTCGTCGGGGCGCGGCGCGAGTTCGACGGCGGTGAGCCGCAGCCGCCCCGCGAGCGGCGGCCCCACCGCCTCGACCAACGCGCACAGGAGCTCCCCGCGACCAGCCCCGACGTCCACCACGTCCAGCCGGGCCGGATGGCCGAGCGCGACGTCCACCTGCTCCACCACGCGGAGCAGGGCGGCCGCGAAGGCCGGGGAGGCGTGCGCGCTGGTGCGGAAGTGCCCGGCCGGCCCGGCCCCGGAGACGAAGAAGCCACCCGGGCCGTAGAGCGCCCGGTCCATCGCGTCCCGCCAGTGGATCGGCATCAGTTCATCCCTCGTCCAGGGTCCGTGACCGTGCCGACCCTACGGGTCAGCCGGTGCGGGACGACTCCTCATCCCCGGCGTTTGTCGTACCGCTGCTGCTGACCGGTTCGTCGACGCCGCTACCTGGCCGACCGCCGCTGACCTGCGGTAAGGCCCCTTGCCGGGCGGTGTGGCGCCGGCCGGGGTCCGACCCGCCGCCGGGGCGCTCCCGAGCGGTGAAGGTTTTCACACACCCTTGTTCCCACTCCGTCACCTCGGCGCATACTTGCCATCGACCGGTACCCCTTCTCGAGGACTGGATCGTCGACATGAGCGCACCGCTGCGCCCGCGTCCGGCCGCCCCCCGGCGGGCCGCCGCGACCGTGGGCAGCGCCCGACCGGGCGCCCCGGCTGCTGTCACCTTCCCCCGTACCCTCACCGTCGGCGTGATCGGCGCCGGGCGGGTCGGCGCCGTGCTGGGCGCCGCGCTCGCCACCGCCGGGCACCGGGTGGTCGCCGTCACCGGTGGGTCCGGTGCGAGCCGAGCCCGCACGGCGCTGCTGCTGCCCGCCGTTCCGCGTCGCGCCGCGACCGCGGTGGCGCGGGCCGGCACCGACCTGCTGCTGATCGCCGTGCCGGACGACTCGCTGGCCGGCGTCGTCGCCGCCCTGGCCGACAGCGGCGCGCTCCGCCCCGGGCAACTGATCGCGCACACCTCCGGCGCGCACGGTCTCGACGTGCTCGCCCCGGCGGTGGCGGTCGGCGCCCGCCCGCTGGCCCTGCACCCGGCGATGACCTTCACCGGTACGCCCGACGACCTCGGCCGGCTCGCCGGCATCTCGTACGGGGTGACCGCGCCGGCGGAGCTGCGCCCGCTGGCCGCCCGGCTGGTCGCCGACCTCGGCGGCGTGCCGGAGTGGATCGGTGAGGCCGACCGGCCGCTCTACCACGCGGCGCTGGCGCACGGCGCCAACCACCTGGTGACCCTGGTCAACGAGGCGGCCGACCGGCTGCGCGACGCCGGCGTGGGTCAGCCGGAGAAGGTGCTCGCCCCGCTGCTGCGGGCCGCGTTGGAGAACGCGCTGCGCTTCGGCGACGACGCGCTCACCGGCCCGGTCTCCCGGGGCGACGCGGGCACCGTCGGGCGGCACCTGGCCCGGCTCGCGGCCACCGCCCCCGAGTCGGTCGCCCCCTACCTGGCGCTGGCCCGGCGCACCGCGGACCGGGCGATCGCGGCCGGTCGGCTGCGCCCGGCCGACGCCGCGCCGCTGCTCGGTGTGCTCGCCGACACTCAGCGGCAGGTGGCCGCGTGACCGGGCCGGGAATGGCCGCGGGTCCGTCGGCGCTGTGCACGGGGCGGGAGGTGGGAGCGTGACCGAGCTGGTGACGACCCGCGAGGAGCTGGCCAAGGCGCGGGCCGCGCTGACCGGCACGGTCGGCGTCGTGATGACGATGGGCGCGCTGCACGCCGGGCACGAGACGCTGCTGCGGGCGGCCCGGGAGCAGGCCGACCACGTGCTGGTGACGATCTTCGTGAACCCGCTGCAGTTCGGGCCGAACGAGGACTTCGACCGCTATCCGCGTACCCTCGCCGCCGACCTGGAGATCTGCCGGCGGGCCGGCGCGGACGTGGTCTTCGCGCCGAGCCGGGACGAGATCTATCCCGGCGGCGAGCCGACGGTCCGGGTCAATCCGGGCCCGCTGGGCGAGGAGTTGGAGGGGCAGAGCCGGCCGGGCTTCTTCCACGGGGTGCTCACCGTGGTGCTGAAGCTGTTCCAGCTCACCCGCCCGGATCTCGCCTTCTTCGGTGAGAAGGACTACCAGCAGCTGACCCTGATCCGGCGGATGGCCCGTGACTTCGACGTGCCGGTCCGGGTGGTCGGCGTGCCGACCGTGCGGGAGCCGGACGGGCTCGCCCTGTCCAGCCGTAACCGCTACCTCTCCGGGCCTGAGCGGGCCGCGGCGCTGAGCCTGTCGGCGGCGCTGCGGGCCGGCGCCGAGGCGGCCGAGCAGGGGCGCGACGCCGGCGAGGTGCTGGCCGCGGCGCACCAGGCGTTCGGCGCCGGTACGCCGGGCACCCGGCTGGACTACCTGGTGCTCACCGACCCGGACCTGGAGCCGGGACCGGTCAGCGGGCCCGCCCGGCTGCTCATCGCGGCCTGGGTCGGCGGCACCCGTCTGATCGACAACGCGGCGATCCCGCTCGCCCCCCGATCCTGAAACCCGGCCCGTTCCGCGAAAGGCGCACCCCGATGTTGCGAACCATGCTCAAGTCGAAGATCCACCGCGCCACGGTGACCCAGGCCGACCTGCACTACGTCGGCTCGGTGACGGTCGACGAGGATCTGCTCGACGCCGCCGACCTGCTCCCCGGCGAGCAGGTGGCGATCGTGGACATCACCAACGGCGCCCGGCTGGAGACGTACGTCATCCCGGGCGAGCGGGGCAGCGGGGTGATCGGCATCAACGGCGCCGCCGCGCACCTGGTGCACCCCGGCGACCTGGTCATCCTGATCTCGTACGGGCAGATGGACGACGCCGAGGCCCGCACCTACCGGCCCCGGGTGGTGCACGTCGACGGGGACAACCGGGTCGTCGAGCTGAACGCGGACCCGGCCACCGCCGCCGCCGGCACCGCCGGTGATCCGGTGTCCAATCCGTTCGCCGCGGTCTGACCGTACCCGCGTGGCTGTTCGTCCCCTTTGCGCGGGATGACCGTGGGCGTGCGCGCTGACGCGCCCCAGATGGCCTGCGCGGTCTGTCACCGCTAGGTCATTCCTGGTTACCCTTGTCACACCCGTCGCGGGGCGGGCGGTGGCTGGGGGAGGCCGCGATGCGCCGTTCGTTGACCGTCCTGCTCGCGCTCGCCAGCACGGCCGCCCTGCTGGTCGGTTGCGCCGCCGACGGCGACGGCGATCTGACCGACGACTGGCCGACCCTGCCGGTCGCGGCGGCGTTCACCCCGGCCGCCGGGGTGTGCCAGGCGGCTGACTTCACCGACGTGGTGACCCTCGCCGCCTACCAGCCGGTCGACTGCGCCGCGCCGCACCGGGTGGAGACCGTGCACGTGGGTGCCTTCCCCGTGGAGGGGGCGACGCCGCCAGCCGGCGGTTCAACCCAACTGCGCGGCGCGTTCGCCGAATGCGACGCCCGGACCAGCGGCTACGTCGGCGCCGACTGGCGGGCGGGCCGGCTGCGCCTCTCCGTCGCGTTGCCCTCCGGCCCGGGCTGGTCGGCGGGCTCCCGTTGGTACCGCTGCGACGTGTCCGAGCTGACCACGGTCGAGGCCGCGGCGACCGTGGTCACCCGTACCGGCAGCCTGCGGGACGTGTTGAAGGGCCCCTCCCCGCTGCGGCTGGGCTGTCAGCAGGCCCGCACCGGTCGGGGCGGAGGCGGCGTGCAGACGCTGCTGCCGGTCGACTGCGCGTCCCGGCACGACGCCGAGTTCGTCGGGGTGTGGCCGGCGCCCGAGGGCGGCTACCCCACCCGGGACGCCGACTGGGCACCCCTCTACGCCGGCTGCCGCACGGTGCTCGGCCGGTACGTGGGCGTGCCGGACGACAACGACCTGCGCTACCGCAGCGGGGTGGTCGTCCGGCTGCCCGGCGCCGGCCGGTGGCGGGTCGGCGACCGGGGGGTGCGCTGCTACCTGTGGCTCAGCGACCGGACGGTCACCGGCTCGCTCAAGGGCGCCGGCCCGGCCGCCCTGCCGGTGCGCACCAGCTGACCGTGCCCGGGACGAGGTAGCCGAAACCACTCGTCCCGCCCCCGCCGCCTCTCGCGAGCGCGGTTCGCGGTTGACTGTCTGCATGGACCTTCCGACCGTCGACCTGCCGGCCCTGCCCAGCCTGCTGGCCGCGCCCGCGCCCGGTTGGGTGGAGACCACCGACGTGATCGTGGTCGGTTCGGGCGTGGCCGGGCTGACCGCCGCGCTGCACCTGCGCGAGGCGGGTCTGCACGTCACCGTCGTCACCAAGGTCAACATTGACGACGGATCGACCCGCTGGGCGCAGGGCGGCATCGCCGCGGTGCTCGACCCACGGGACACCCCGGCCGCGCACGCGTCGGACACCGAGGTCGCCGGGGTCGGGCTCTGCGACCCGGCGGCGGTCCGCGTCCTGGTGGAGGAGGGGCCGACCCGGCTTCGCGAGCTGATGCGGATCGGCGCCGAGTTCGACCGGAACCCGGACGGGTCTCTGATGCTCACCCGGGAGGGTGGGCACCGGGCGGACCGGATCGTGCACGCCGGCGGCGACGCCACCGGCGCCGAGGTGCAGCGTGCGCTGCACGACGCGGTCCGCCGCGACCCGTGGATCCGGCTGGTCGAGCATGCCCTGGTGCTGGACCTGATCCGGGCGCCCGGCGACGGCCCGGGCGGGCTCGGCCCGGCCTGCGGTATCACCCTGCACGTGCTCGGCGAGGGCAGCGAGGACGGCGTCGGCGCACTGCTGGCCCGGGCCGTGGTGCTGGCCACCGGCGGGATGGGGCAGATCTTCGCGGCCACCACCAACCCGGCCGTCTCGACCGGCGACGGGGTGGCGCTGGCGATCCGGGCCGGCGCCGCGGTGACCGACGTGGAGTTCGTCCAGTTCCACCCGACCGCGCTGATCGTGCCGGAGCACGCCCGGACGCCCGGCGCCCTGCGCGCCCAGCAGCCGCTGGTCTCCGAGGCGCTGCGCGGCGAGGGCGCCCATCTGGTGGACGCCGACGGCAAGCGGTTCATGGTCGGCCAGCACGAGCTGGCCGAACTGGCCCCGCGGGACGTGGTGGCCAAGGGCATCCACCGGGTGCTGCTCGCCACCGGCAGCGACCACGTCTTCCTCGACGCCCGGCACCTGGGCGGGGAGTTCCTGGCCGGGCGTTTCCCGACCATCGTGGCGTCCTGCCTGGCCATCGGGGTCGACCCGGCCACCGATCTGATCCCGGTGGCGCCGGCCGCCCACTACGCCTCCGGTGGCGTCCGCACGGACCTGCGCGGCCGCACCTCCATCCCCGGCCTGTACGCGTGCGGCGAGGTCGCCTGCACCGGGGTGCACGGCGCGAACCGGCTGGCCAGCAACTCGCTGCTGGAAGGGCTGGTCTTCTCCCGCCGGATCGCCGAGGACATCGCCGCCGGCCTGCCCGAGCAGGCCCGACCGGCGGAGACCGGTGCGTGGGTCGGCGGCACGGGCTGGGTCGTCCCGGCGGAGGGGACGCCGGCCCTGCAGCGGGCGATGACCCGGGGCGCCGGGGTGCTCCGCTCGGCGGCGACCCTCGCCGGAACCGCCGGGGTGCTCGCCGAGCTCGGTGCCGGGCGGGGCCGGCCGCGGCTGGCCGACTGGGAGGCGACGAATCTGATCACCGTGGCGTCGACGCTGGTCGCCGCCGCGTACGCCCGGCAGGAGACCCGTGGGTGTCACTGGCGGGAGGACTTCCCGACGGCCGACGACCGGTGGCTGGGCCACCTGGTCGAGGTGGTCGGTGCGCAGGGTCGGTTGACGCAGCAGTGGGAGGGAACGCCATGAGGAAGTCGACGGAGCAGGCGCTGCGGACCGGTGGCCTGGACCCCGCCGAGGTGCGCCGCGTGATCGAGAACGCCCTCGCCGAGGACCTGGGTCCGGATTTCCTCGATGTCACCAGCGTCGCCACCATCCCGGCCGAGCAGGCCGACACCGCCGACCTGGTGGCCCGCGCCGACGGGGTGGTGGCCGGGTTGGCCGTCGCCGCCGCGGTCTTCGAGCTGGTCGGCGAGGTGACCGCCGCCGAGCGCGCGCTGTCGGTCTCCCTGGTCGCGGCCGACGGCGAGCGGGTGGCCCGCGGGGACGTGCTGGCGACGGTCACCGGCCCGACCCGGCTGCTGCTCACCGCCGAGCGGACGGCGCTCAACCTGCTCAGCCGGATGTCCGGGGTGGCCACCCACACCCGGGCCTGGGCCGACGCGCTGGCCGGTACGAAGGCGATGGTGCTGGACACCCGGAAGACCACCCCCGGCCTGCGCGCCCTGGAGAAGTACGCGGTGCGGGCCGGCGGCGGCACCAACAAGCGGCTCGGCCTCTACGACGTCGCAATGATCAAGGACAACCACAAGCTCGCCGCGGGTGGCATCACGCCGGCGTACCGCCGGGTCCGGCAGGCGTTCCCGGAGGTCCCGGTGCAGGTGGAGGTGACCACCGTCGCCGAGGCGGTGGAGGCGGTGGAGGCCGGCGCGAACTTCCTGCTCTGCGACAACATGACCCCGGAGGAGCTGGTCGAGGTGGTGGCCGCGGTCGGTGACCGGGCCGAGCTGGAGGCGACCGGTGGGCTGACCCTGACGGTGGCCGCCCAGTACGCGGCGACCGGGGTGGACTTCCTCTCGGTGGGGGCGCTGACCCACTCCTCGCCGATCCTCGACATCGCGCTGGACCTGCGTACCGAATGACCGGCCCGGGCCCGGTCGACCGACGGGCCCGTCCCGGGCGGGTCAGACCGTGGTGAGCGAGGTGCTGGCCAGGTTGAAGATGACCCGGTTCTCGGTGTCCTGCCGGCTGTCCAGGCCGTACTTGGCCCGGAACAGTTCGAGCACCCGGTTGTAGACCTCCGGGGCCAGCTCGTCGGCCTCGCCGATGGCGAAGACCTCGCCGTCGGCCTCCGGTCGGTCGAGCACCACGGTCAGCCCGGTCATGCCGTGCCGGGCCACGTTGCGGACCAGGTCGGCGCCGGCGATGTACCAGTCGCCGTCCGAGCGTACGTAGAGCGCCTCGCAGGTCTCCAGGTCGCGGCCGCCCTGGCGCAGGCAGAGCCGCAGGCTGAGGCAGGCGGCCAGGTCCTGCGTCGGCGCGGTGTCCCAGAGTTCGGCGAAACGGTCGTCGACGAACTCCCCGAGCGGCGTCGAGACGTACGCCTCGATCTGCTGGGTGTCGAAGGTGCTGCCCCGCACCGGGAAGAACGAGATGAACGCCTTGCTGTCCCAGCGGTACATCTGCACCGAGGGCGCCGCGCTGTAGATCCGGACCTGGAGCCGGGCCCGGGCCGACTCGGGCAGCTCCTCGTGCAGCCGGGCCAGGTGCCAGAGGTTGTTGAGGATCGCCACCGAGGCGTCGCGGCGGCGCAGCTCCTCGCCGCGCAGCCGGACCGCGGGGGAGTCCGGGTCGAGCAGCAGCATCCGTACGGTCGCGCCGTTGGCCAGCGAGGAGCGCAACGCGGCGACGAACCGGCGGGCGTACGGGCCCTCCAGCATGCTGGTCCAGGTCTCCAGGATCGCGACCAGCTCGCGGCATCGGGCCACCCGCTCGATCAGCGCGTCCCGATCCAGCCGGGGATGCTCGATGATGCTCGCGGTCTGGAGCTCCCGGAAGAGCGGGTTGAGCACCACGTAGGTCAGCAACGTCATGATCAGCGCGGCGCCGATGTTGAGGTAGAGCTCGCCGGCGAAGCTACCGGTCTCCCGTCGGGACGCGTGCCAGGCCTGCACGACCATCCAGACGGCCCCACCCGCGAGGGCGATGAGCACGAGCACGTGGCGCCGGCGCCGGCGCAGGGTGTTGCGCCCGCGCACCCACCACTTTCCCGACATGTCCGCTCCCCGTCCGGCCGTGCCGTGGATCGACCCATGTTCATGCCGCGATGTGACAAGGATACGGGGCGTCGGCCGGTCCGCACCCGCCCGTACGGTCGTTGTCTAGGCTGCGGTCGTGCTGCTCTGCATCGACATCGGAAACACCAACACCGTGCTGGCGACCTTCGACGGCGACAAGCTGGTGCACTCCTGGCGGATCAAGACCGACGCCCGGTCCACCGCGGACGAGCTGGGCCTGATGTTCCGTGGCCTGCTCGCCGGGGACGCCGTCGAGATCACCGGCGTGGCCGCCTGCTCCACGGTGCCGGCGGCGCTGCGCTCGCTGCGTACCATGCTCGCCCGCTACTACGCCGACCTGCCGAGCGTGATCGTCGAGCCCGGCGTGCGGACCGGGGTGCAGCTGGCGATCGACAACCCGAAGGAGGTCGGCGCCGACCGGGTGGTGAACACCCTCGCCGCGTACACCCTCTACGGCGGCCCGTCGATCGTGGTCGACTTCGGTACCACCACCAACTTCGACGTGATCAGCGATCGGGGTGAGTTCCTCGGCGGCGCGTTCGCCCCGGGCATCGAGATCTCCTTCGACGCGCTCGCCGCCCGCGCGGCCCAGCTGCGCAAGGTCGAGGCGACCCGGCCCCGGTCGGTGATCGGCAAGAACACCGTCGAGTGCCTCCAGTCCGGCCTGTACTTCGGCTTCGCCGGTCAGGTGGACCGGATCGTCGAGCGGATGACCGACGAGCTGGGCGAGGTGCGGGCGGTGATCGCCACGGGCGGACTCGCCTCGCTGGTGCTCAACGAGTGTCGGACGATCACCCACCACGAGCCGATGATCACGCTGATCGGCCTGCGGATGGTCTACGAGCGCAACGTCTGACCCCGGCCGCCGCCGGGGCCGGGCGTCGCGCGGGGCTCACCGCCGCCGGGACCGCAGCACGATCGTCCGGTACGGCAGCTCGACCGTCTCCCGCCCGGCCAGCTCCGGGTGGGTGGCGAGAAGCTCCCGTAGCTCCCGCTCCACCAGCTGCCGGGCCTCGGCCGGCGCGGTGAGCCAGTAGGAACGGGTCCGGATCAGGGCGACCAGGTCGTCCAGCGTGAGCGTGGTGACGTGGGCGAAGTGGCCCACCTCGATCGGCTCGAACTCGGGGCCGAAGTCGGCGTACTTCTCGGTCACGTCCCCGGCGTTGTCGCCCAGGTGGGCGATCCGGCCCAGCTCCGCCACCCACTCGACCCGCTCGTCCCGGGTGTTCCAGATCGGCGCGAACGTACCGCCGGGGCGGAGCACCCGCGCGATCTCGGCGTGCGCGCGCTCCCGGTCGAACCAGTGGTAGGCCTGGCCGACCAGCACCGCGTCCGCCGCGCCGTCGGCCAGGGGCACCGCCTCGGCGCTGCCCGCCAACGCCGTCGTGCCCGGGGTGGCGCTCGCCAGCTGTGCCCGCATCCCCGGATCGGGCTCCACGGGTACGACCCGGTGGCCCAGGGCCAGCACGGCGCGGCTGAGGATGCCGGTGCCCGCGGCGAGATCGACGACCCGGGCCGGCGCGTCCGCGCCGGTCATGTCGTCGAGCGCCCACCGTACGGCGGCTTCCGGATATCGGGGCCGAAAGCGGTCGTAATCGGCCGCGGCGGCACCGAACGAGAGAGCCTGAGTGTGATCGACCATGGCGGGCAGGTTATCCGGTAACAGCCCTCTGTGGGCTTGAGTACGCTCGGGCCTGACCCCCGTATCTCCGTAACGAGGAAGCGTGCCGTGACCGAGCAGAACGCCCTGCCAGTGGACCCCGCCGACGACCTTCCCGAGCAGATGAAGGTCCGCCGGGAGAAGCGGGACCGGATGCTCGCCGACGGCGTCGAGCCGTACCCGGTCGGCTTCCCCCGTACCGCCACCCTCGCCGAGGTCCGCGCGCGTTACGGCGAGCTGCCGACCGACACCGCCACCGGGGACCGGGTCTCGGTCACCGGCCGGGTGATCTTCATCCGGAACACCGGCAAGCTCTGCTTCGCCACCCTGCGCGACGGCGACGGGACCGAACTTCAGGCGATGCTCTCGCTCGACCGGGTCGGCCCGGAGCGGCTGGAGGACTGGAAGCGCCTGGTGGACCTCGGTGACCACGTCGGGGTCACCGGCGAGGTGATCACCAGCCGTCGGGGCGAGTTGTCGGTGCTGGCCGAGGAGTGGGCGGTGACCGCGAAGGCGCTGCGGCCGCTGCCGGTGGCGCACAAGCCGCTCTCCGAGGAGGCCCGGGTCCGGCAGCGCTACGTCGACCTGATCGTCCGCCCGCAGGCCCGACAGATGGTCCGCACCCGGGCGGCGACCGTCCGCAGTCTGCGCGACTCCCTGCACGGGCAGGGCTTCATCGAGGTCGAGACCCCGATGCTGCAGTTGCTGCACGGTGGTGCCGCCGCCCGCCCATTCGTGACCCACAGCAATGCGTTGAGTACCGATCTGTATCTGCGAATCGCGCCGGAACTGTTTCTGAAGCGGGCCGTGGTCGGTGGTGTCGACCGGGTCTTCGAGATCAACCGCAACTTCCGGAATGAGGGCGTCGACTCTTCGCACTCGCCGGAGTTCGCCATGCTGGAGACCTACCAGGCGTACGGCGACTACGACACGATGGCCGAGCTGACCCGGAATCTCGTGCAACAGGCGGCGATCGCGGTGAGTGGCTCGACGGTGGTCACCCACGCCGACGGGCAGGAGTTCGACCTGGGCGGCGAGTGGCGATCGGTGACCCTGTTCGGGGTGCTTTCCGAGGCGCTCGGCGAGGAGGTCACGGTCCGCACCGAACGCGCCCGCCTGGTGGAGTACGCCGACAAGGTGGGATTGGCCGTCGACCCGAAGTGGGGGCCGGGCAAGCTCGCCGAGGAACTGTTCGAGGAGTTGGTCGTCCCGGGCCTGCAGGCGCCGACCTTCGTCCGGGACTACCCGGAGGAGACCAGCCCGCTGACCCGGGCGCACCGCAGCGAGCCCGGGCTGGCCGAGAAGTGGGACCTCTACGTGCTCGGCTTCGAGCTCGGCACCGCCTACTCCGAGCTGGTCGACCCGGTGGTGCAGCGGGAACGGCTGGTGGCCCAGGCGCAGCTGGCCGCCCGCGGCGACGACGAGGCGATGCGGCTCGACGAGGACTTTCTCCGGGCGATGGAGTACGGAATGCCGCCCGCCGGCGGTATGGGAATGGGAATCGACCGGCTCTTGATGGCGCTGACCGGCCTGGGAATTCGGGAAACGATCCTGTTCCCGTTGGTCCGCCCCGAGTAGTCGCCGGCCCGGCCACCGGTCGTTATACCGCATCCTATTGACGGAACGAGCGCCGAACGGGTTATTGTGCTCTGAGTTAGCAGGAGCACCCTGCTCGAAAGGAATGTGGGACGTGGCCAAGCAGATCATTCACAAGCTGGTCGATGACCTGGACGGCGGGGACGCTGACGAGACGGTCAAGTTCGCGCTGGACGGAGTTCAGTACGAGATCGACCTGTCGAGTGCGAACGCCGAGAAATTGCGTGACGTATTCGCGCAGTACGTGGCGGCCGGCAACAAGGTCGGTCGCGGCGGCGTCGTGGTCGGCGGCCGGGCGGCGCGGGGCCGGGGCGGCGCCACCGCCGACCGGGAGCAGAACCGGGCGATCCGGGAGTGGGCCAAGAAGGCCGGGAAGGACATCTCCGACCGGGGCCGGATCCCGCAGGAGATCGTCGACGAGTTCCACGCCCGGCGCTGACCGAGCGGACAGTACGGGCGACCCGACGCCGGGCCGGAGCACCGCTTCGGGCCGGCGTCGCCGTATTCCCGCCCGGAGGCCCGATCGGCGCCGAACCACCCCCGCGGCCCACCGCGGCCCGGTCGGTGCCGAACCACCCCCGCGGCCCACCGCGGCCCGGTCGGTGCCGAACCACCCCGCGGCCCACGGCGGCCCCGGTCGGCGCCGAAACACCCTAGAGGCCCGCGGCGGCCGGGAAGAAAGCCCCGCGAGCCGACGTTGTCCACAGGCGGTGGAGATTCTGTCCACAGCCTGTGGATGACTCCCGGGCGGGCCCCCAGCGGGCCGCGCCGACGCGGATTCGGCCCCTCCAGGGCCCGAACGGCCCGTCCACGGGCGGGGGCGAATTTCGCTCTGCGCGTAGCGCCGGAGGTGCCGGAACACCTTCTGAGCGCGCACGGTTGTGCAAAACGACGCGAACCCGGCTCCCCCCGGAGACACACGACCTCAGCTGAGTCGGTCCGCGGCGATAGAGTAATGAGGCACGGACGCCCGTCCCGGACGTTCGCGCACCGGCCCCGCCAAGATCTTGACCATCAAGGCGCACGGCACGTGAGGAGCACGAGGGCATGTTCGAGCGGTTCACCGACCGAGCGCGACGGGTTGTCGTCCTGGCCCAAGAAGAGGCCCGGATGCTCAACCACAACTACATCGGTACGGAACACATCCTGCTGGGCCTGATCCACGAAGGTGAAGGCGTCGCGGCAAAGGCCCTGGAGAGCCTCGGCATCTCCCTGGAGGGCGTCCGCCAGCAGGTCGAGGAGATCATCGGCCAGGGCCAGCAGGCGCCGAGCGGGCACATCCCGTTCACGCCGCGGGCCAAGAAGGTGCTGGAGCTGTCGCTGCGCGAGGCGCTGCAGCTCGGCCACAACTACATCGGCACGGAGCACATCCTGCTCGGTCTGATCCGCGAGGGTGAGGGCGTCGCCGCCCAGGTGCTGGTCAAGCTCGGCGCCGACCTCAACCGGGTCCGCCAGCAGGTGATCCAGCTGCTCTCCGGCTACCAGGGCAAGGAGCCGGCCGCGGCGGGCGCCGCGCCGGGCGAGGCCGCGCCGTCCACCAGCCTCGTGCTGGACCAGTTCGGCCGTAACCTGACCCAGGCCGCCCGCGAGGGCAAGCTCGACCCGGTCATCGGGCGCGAGAAGGAAATCGAGCGGGTCATGCAGGTGCTCTCCCGCCGTACCAAGAACAACCCGGTCCTGATCGGTGAGCCGGGCGTCGGCAAGACCGCCGTGGTCGAGGGGCTGTCCCAGAAGATCATCAAGGGCGAGGTGCCCGAGACGCTGAAGGACAAGCAGCTCTACACGCTCGACCTCGGTGCGCTGGTCGCCGGTTCCCGCTACCGCGGTGACTTCGAGGAGCGCCTCAAGAAGGTGCTCAAGGAGATCCGCACCCGGGGCGACATCATCCTCTTCATCGACGAGATCCACACCCTGGTGGGTGCGGGTGCCGCCGAGGGCGCGATCGACGCGGCGAGCATCCTCAAGCCGATGCTGGCCCGGGGTGAGCTGCAGACCATCGGCGCCACCACCCTCGACGAATACCGCAAGCACCTGGAGAAGGACGCCGCGCTCGAGCGCCGGTTCCAGCCGATCCAGGTGGGTGAGCCCTCGCTGGCCCACACCATCGAGATCCTCAAGGGGCTGCGCGACCGCTACGAGGCGCACCACCGGGTGAGCATCACCGACGCCGCCCTGGTGGCGGCGGCGACCCTGGCCGACCGCTACATCTCCGACCGCTTCCTGCCGGACAAGGCGATCGACCTGATCGACGAGGCCGGTGCCCGGATGCGCATCCGCCGGATGACCGCGCCGCCAGACCTGCGCGACTTCGACGAGCGGATCGCCCAGGTCCGCCGCGACAAGGAGTCCGCGATCGACGCGCAGGACTTCGAGCGCGCCGCGCAGCTGCGCGACAAGGAGAAGCAGCTCCTTGGCCAGAAGGCGCAGCGGGAGAAGGAGTGGAAGGCCGGTGACCTGGACGTCGTCAGCGAGGTCGACGACGAGCAGATCGCCGAGGTGCTCGGCAACTGGACCGGCATCCCGGTCTACAAGCTGACCGAGGAGGAGACCTCGCGCCTGCTGCGCATGGAGGACGAGCTGCACAAGCGCGTCATCGGCCAGGAGGACGCGGTCAAGGCGGTCTCGAAGGCGATCCGGCGTACCCGGGCCGGCCTGAAGGACCCGAAGCGTCCGTCGGGCTCGTTCATCTTCGCCGGTCCGTCCGGCGTCGGTAAGACCGAGCTCTCCAAGGCGCTCGCCGAGTTCCTCTTCGGCAGCGAGGACGCCCTCATCCAGCTGGACATGTCCGAGTTCCACGACCGCTACACGGTCTCCCGGCTCGTGGGTGCCCCTCCCGGCTACGTCGGCTACGACGAGGGCGGGCAGCTGACCGAGAAGGTGCGGCGTCGGCCGTTCTCGGTGGTCCTCTTCGACGAGATCGAGAAGGCCCACCCGGACGTCTTCAACACGCTGCTCCAGATCCTGGAGGACGGTCGGCTCACCGACGGTCAGGGTCGGATCGTGGACTTCAAGAACACGGTCATCATCCTGACCACCAACCTCGGCACGCGCGACGTGGCCAAGGCGGTGTCGCTGGGCTTCCAGGCGTCGGAGGACTCCGAGTCCAACTACGACCGGATGAAGCAGAAGGTCAACGACGAGCTCAAGCAGCACTTCCGGCCTGAGTTCCTCAACCGGATCGACGACACCATCGTCTTCCACCAGCTGCGCGAGTCCGAGATCCTTTCGATCGTCGACATCATGATCCAGCGGATCGAGACGCAGCTGCGCAACAAGGACATGGGCCTGGAGCTGACCGACAACGCCAAGAAGTACCTGGCGAAGAAGGGCTTCGACCCGGTTCTCGGCGCGCGTCCGCTGCGTCGCACGATCCAGCGCGACATCGAGGACAACCTCTCCGAGCGGATCCTCTTCAACGAGCTGACCCCGGGTCAGATCGTGGTGGTGGACTGCGAGGGCGACCCGGCCGACATCGACAAGTCCAAGCTCGTCTTCCGGGGCGCGGACAAGCCGGTGGAGGTGCCGGACGCCGTGCCGGCGGACCTCGGTGGCGCGGCCACCGCGGGTGCGGACGACTCGGCGGCGTGAGGCTAGGCGAATGTGACGGGGCCCCGGTGGCGTAAGCCACCGGGGCCCCGCCCTTTGTCCCCGCCCCGCCCGGCCGACCCGGCACTCCCGCCTTTGCACTCGCCTTGCACGCCGTTCCGGGGCTGGCCCGGCTCTCGCACGTGCCAGGCCAGTCCGACTCGGCTATCGCGCCCGAATGCCACGCCGGCCCCGATGAGCTCGCCGTGCCAGCCCGACCCGCGCGCCTGGCCGCTGGCATCCGCTCTGCGGATGCCGGCCAGCTGATCAACTCGGGTTCACAGAAATCGGGCCCACCAGGGGTGACCGGACACCCGACATCCCGGATCCCGAGTTGACCAACTCGATCAACTGCATGTCGGCGACATTGCGCTTTCCGCGCCGGCCGGACACCCCCATGTCGGCGACACGGAGTGGATCAACGCCGCGCCGGCAGAGTCGGCGCCGGCCGGACGCCGGCATGTCGGCGACATTGCGCTTTCCGCGCCGGCCGGACACCCCCATGTCGGCGACACGGAGTGGATCAACCGCGCGCCGGCAGAGTCGGTGCCGGTGGGAGGCGCCGGTGGTCAGTGGGTGAGGTCGGCGACTGGCAGGGGCGGGCCGTCGCCGACGAGGCGGAACGTGTCCGGGCCGGCTGGCTCCACCAGGCCGTCCTGCACCAGGCCGGCCAGGGCGCGGGCCCGCTGGACGTCGTCCGTCCACACCTGGTCCAGCCGCTGAAGCGGCACCGGGCCGGTCGCCTCCCGCAGCATTCCGAGCAGCAGGCCGCGGACCTGCCGGTCGGTGCCGGCGTACCGCTGTGGCCGGCGGGTGGGCCCAGCCGGCGCCTCCTGCCCGGACGCCCGCCACGCGCAGCTCGACTCCACCGGGCAGCGGGCGCAGTGTGGTGTCCGGGCGGTGCAGATCACCGCGCCCAGCTCCATGAAGGCCGCGCTGGCCAGCGCCGCCGCAGCCGGCTCCAGGGGCAGTAGCTCCTCGGTGGCGACCAGGTCGGCGGGGCGGGTGGTCGGCCCGGCGTCCGGTTGGCCGGCGACGGCCCGGCAGACGACGCGACGGACGTTCGTGTCGACCACCGGGTGTCGCTGCCCGTACGCGAACGCGGCGACCGCCCGGGCGGTGTACGTGCCGACGCCCGGCAGCGCCAACAGCTGATCCAGCCGGTCCGGGACCTCCCCGCCGTGCCGCTCCACGATCGCGACCGCGCACTCGTACAGCCGTACCGCCCGGCGTGGGTAGCCGAGCCGCCCCCACATCCGGATCGCCTCAGCCGGGCTCTCCTGCGCCAGCGCGGCCGGCACCGGCCACCGGGCGAGCCACGCCTCGAAGGCGGGCAGCACCCGGACCACCGGCGTCTGCTGGAGCATCACCTCGCTGACCAGGATCGCCCAGGGGCCGACGTCCGGCTTGCGCCACGGCAGGTGGCGGGCGTTCTCCTCGTACCAGCGGCTGACCAGGGTGGCGAAGTTCGGTTCAGTCATCGTGCCGCCGATGATGTCACGCGGGCCGGTCCCGGAGGATGGGCGGGCTGGGCGGGGCGGCGCGGGTACCGGTGGCGGATCGGGCAGAATGCCCGGATGAACGAGCTCGCGATCACCGTCATCGGCCGGGACCGGCCGGGCATCGTCGCCGACGTCGCCGAGGTGCTCGCCCGGCTGGGCGCGAACCTCACCGACAGCACCATGACCCGGCTGCGGGGACACTTCGCGATGACCCTGATCTGCGTCGGGCCGGCCGCCGCCGATGTCGAGGCCGCGCTGGCGCCGCTCGCCGCCGACGGCCAGCTGCTGGCGACCGTACGGGCGGTGACCCCGGACGGCGAGGTCGCGCCGGGCGGCGAGCCGTACGTGGTGGCGGTGCACGGGGCGGACCGGATGGGCATCGTCGCGGCGATGACCCGGGTGCTCACCGACGCCGGCGGCAACGTCACCGATCTGAGCACCCGGCTGGTCGGCTCGCTCTACGTGGTGCTCGCCGAGGTGGACCTGCCGCCCGGCACCGTCGACACCCTCACCGGCCAGCTGGACCGGGCCGCCGCCGAGTTGGGCGTCGAGGTCACGATCCGGCCGGCGGATCCGGACCTGCTGTGACGGGGGACGTACGGGAGCCGGAGGCCGACCGCACCGGCACGGAGTACGCCGGGCTCGGCGACTGGACACCGGAGACGCTGACCGTGCCCGGTGAGGTACGTGCGGTGGTCGCCGCCCCGCACCAGGCGCTGAGCCAGGCGGGCGGCGAGGTGGACCCGACCTCGGTGGAGACGGTACGGCTGGCCGCCGACCTGATCGCCACCATGCGGGTCTCGCCCGGCTGTGTGGGTCTCGCCGCCCCGCAGATCGGCGTGGGCGCCCGGGTCTTCGCGGTGGACGTGACCGGGCATCCGAAGGCGGTCACCGTGCACGGGACCTTCGCGCTCTGCAACGCGCGGTTGGTCGAGGCGACCCGCTGGAAGCCCGGCCGGGAGGGCTGCATGTCGGTGCCGGATCTCACCGGGGACGTCAAGCGGGCCAGTCGGCTGGTCGTCGAGGGGGAGTTGCCGGGCAGCGGCGCCACGGTCCGGCTCGTCACCGACGGTTTCGAGGCGCGCGCGCTGCAACACGAGATCGACCACTGCGCCGGCCTGCTCTTCCTGGACCGGGTGGCCGGGGCGCACGCCATCTACCAGCGCAAGGTCTATCTCTGAGTCGCCGGACGACGCCGCCGAGCCGATCGTGGGCTGGGCCGCGGCACCACCGGTGGGCGTCGGCGGGGAGGGACACGTCGGCTCAGCATTCCGCCGCGGCGAGCGGATCTGACGTCCATAGTGGACCGCCGGGCCGACCCGCGGGTGAACCTGCCGGCGCGTCGCGCAGGTGTGCCGGCCGGCGCGCGGCTACGGTGGGGGCATCATGCGTCTGACGGTCGGCCCCCTGGCACCCGCCGTGTACTGGCGGCGTCGCGCCGTCGTACTCGGAGCGGGGCTTCTCTTCCTGATTGTGCTGCTCTACTCGTGCACCGGGTCGGGCAACAGCGGCGACACCCCGCGGGCCGGGTCGTCCCCGAGCTCGACGGCCACCCCGGGGCCGACGGGTTCGGTGCTCACCCCGCAGACCGGGGCGCCGCCGCCGGAGGCGTCGGACGACCCTGACGTCGCCGAGCCGTCCACCGAAGCGTCGGTGTCGCCGGCCGACGATCCGCCGGTGGCGCCGGCCGCCGGGACGAACGACGGAAGCTGCACCGACACCGAGATCAGCGTGACCGCGGTGGCGCTGCCCTCCTCGGTAGGGCGCGGCGCCGTGGTCGACCTGCACTTGAAGATCAAGAACCGGTCGGACCGGACGTGCAGCCGGAACGTGGGCGCCGACCTGCAGGAGCTGTTCATCAAGTCCGGCGCCGAGAAGGTCTGGTCCTCCGACACCTGCGGCACCGGCAAGGGCTCCGACGTGCAGTCGTTCACCCCCGGCTTCGAGCGCTCCTACCAGGTCGGCTGGAACGGCCGGGACACCAGCCGGTGCGCGAACGGGCTGGCCGCCGGCCCCTACCCGCCGGCCGGGACCTACCAGGTCTTCGCCCGGGTGGGCACCAAGCTCAGCGATCCGGTGAAGCTGACCATCTCGGGCTGAGCCCGGTCAGACGTAGCGCTCCAGGATGGACGCCTCGGCGAGCCGGGAGAGCCCCTCCCGGACGCCGCGCGCCCGGGCGTCGCCGACCCCCTCGACCGCCTGGAGATCCTCCACGGTCGCGCCGAGCAGCCGCTGCAGGCTGCCGAAGTGCACGACCAGTCGGTCGACCACCGCCACCGGCAGCCGCGGCACCTTCGCCAGCAGCCGGAAGCCGCGCGGGCTGACCGCCGCGTCCAGCGCGTCGGAGGCGGCCGGATAGCCGATCGCCTTGGCGACCGAGACCAGGTCGATCAGCTCGGTGGCGCCGAGCAGGTCCAGCTCGACCAGCGCCTCGTCGAGGGTGCGGGACTTGCGGCCGGCCGGGAGGTAGTCCCGGATGACCAGCGTGCGGTCGGCGTCGACCCCCGCCATCAGCTCGTCGAGCTGGAGCGCGAGCAGGCGGCCGTCGGTGCCCAGCTCGACCACGTAGCCGGCGATCTCGTCGGCGATCCGCCGGACCATCTCCAGCCGCTGCACCACCGCGACCGCGTCGCGCACGGTGACCAGATCCTCGATCTCCAGCGCGGAGAGCGTGCCCGATACCTCGTCCAGCCGGAGCTTGTAGCGCTCCAGGGTGGCCAGGGCCTGGTTGGCCCGGGAGAGGATCGCGGCCGAGTCGTCCAGCACGTGCCGCTGGCCGTTGACGTAGAGGCTGATGATCCGCATGGACTGGCTGACCGAGATGACCGGGTAGCCGGTCTGCCGGGCCACCCGCTCGGCCGTGCGGTGCCGGGTGCCGGACTCCTCGGTGGGGATGGACGGGTCGGGCATCAGGTGCACGGCAGCCCGGACGATGCGGGTGCCGTCGCTGGAGAGCACCACCGCGCCGTCCATCTTGCACAACTCGCGGACCCGGGTGGCGGAGAATTCCACGTCGAGCGGGAAGCCGCCGGTGCAGAGCCCTTCGACCACCTTGTCGTAGCCGAGGACGATCAGGGCGCCGGTGCGGCCCCGCAGGATCCGCTCGAGGCCGTCGCGCAGGGCGGTGCCGGGCGCCATCAACGCGAGGTTGGCGCGCAGCGGGTCACCGCCGGTGGCTCCGGCTGCCCCGGTCACGTTCACGCTGATGGGACGGGCCGGCGAGCCCACGGCAGCGGTGCGGGCGTGAGGCGTCGCGCCGGCAGGCTTGGTGGTGTCGCGGTCGATCGGCACGGGCACAGTCTACGGACTGGCGTGCGGTGGGTGCTGTCGCGGTTACTGTGATGTGTCACGATGCCCCGCCCGGCCCTCGACATGCTGTCCGGTATCGCCCGTGCGGTCCGGCCGCGCCGGCCACCCTCGGTCACCCCGCCGACGCGCGCGCCGCACACTGCAGCGCCGCTCGGACGTCGGTGACCTCCGTCACCTGAAGCTGCTCCGACGCCACCCCGGTCGACTCGGGGCCGCATCCGGGCGGGACGAGCGCGACGCGGAACCCCAGCCGAGCGGCCTCCGCGAGGCGGCGCGGCACCGCCCCGACCCGGCGGACCTCGCCGGTCAGCCCGACCTCGCCGATCGCCACCAGGTGCGGCGCGATCGCCAGGTTGAGCCCGCCGGACGCGACGGCGAGGGCGACCGCGAGGTCGGCGGCCGGCTCGACCACCCGGATGCCGCCCACGGTGGCCGCGAAGACCTCCCGGTCGTGCAGGGTGAGCCGCTCGGTGCGCCGTTGCAGCACCGCCAGCACCATCGCCAGCCGGGCCGAGTCGAGACCGGAGACCGTGCGGCGGGGCGAGCCGGCCACCGTCGCGCCGATCAACGCCTGCACCTCGGTGACCAGCGCCCGTCGCCCCTCCATCGCCACCGTGACGCAGGTGCCGGGCACCGGCTCGGAGTAGCGGGTCAGGAAGAGCCCGGACGGGTCGGCCAGGCTGGTGATGCCGCCCTCGTGCATCTCGAAGCAGCCGACCTCGTCGGCGGCGCCGAACCGGTTCTTGACGCCGCGCACCAGCCGCAGCGAGGAGTGCTTGTCGCCCTCGAAGTGCAGCACCACGTCGACCAGGTGCTCGAGCACCCGGGGGCCGGCGACCTGGCCGTCCTTGGTGACGTGGCCCACCAGCACGGTGGCGATGCCGCGCTCCTTGGCCACCGAGACCAGCGCGGCGGTGACCGCCCGGACCTGGGTCACCCCGCCGGGCACCCCTTCGGTGCCGGTGGTCGAGATGGTCTGCACCGAGTCGAGCACCAGCAGCCCCGGCTTGACCGCGTCGAGGTGGCCGAGCACCGCGGCGAGGTCGCTCTCGGCGGCCAGGTAGAGCTGGTCGTGCAGGGTGCCCATCCGCTCGGCGCGCAGCCGGACCTGGCTGACCGACTCTTCGCCGCTGACCACCAGCGAGGGGCTGCCCGCCCCGGCGGCCCACTGCTGGGCCACGTCGAGCAGCAGAGTCGACTTGCCCACCCCCGGCTCGCCGGCGAGCAGCACCACCGCGCCCGGCACCAGGCCGCCGCCGAGCACCCGGTCGAGCTCGCTCACCCCGGTCGGTCGGGCCCGGGCGGGCGCGGCGCTGATGGTGGCGATGGGCCGGGCCGGCTCGGCCGGCATCCGCGAGCTGACCACCCGGCCGGAGACCGTCGGGCCAGTCACCGTGCACTCCACCACCGAGCCCCACTCGCCGCACTCCGGGCAGCGCCCCACCCACTTGGGCGGCTGGTGGCCGCAGGCGTCGCACTCGTAGGCGGGCCGGGGGTCGCGGCCGGTGGCGCGGCCGCGACCGGTCGCCGCGCCGCCACGGGGGGAGGTGGATCGGGGCGTGGTCACAACAGGACGCTAGTCCTGTCGTACGACGAAAACACCGCCGGCGTGGTGGTCGCCACGCCGGCGGTGTCAGTCGTAGTTCTGCGGGGGTCAGCCGCCGTGGCCGGCGCCGCCCTCCTCGGAGGTGTCCCCGTGGCCGCCCTCACGCTCGACGATGGGCGACGGCCGGGCGCCCGGGGTGAGCGGCACCGCAACCGGGGCGGGGCCGGTGACCGCGTTGCCGTTGCCGAAGTCGAAGGTCACGGTGACGATCTGCCCGGAGAGCAGCGCCTCGTCGAGGCCGATCAGCTGGAGCAGGTGCTCGCCCTGCTCGTTCAGCTGGACGTAGCTGAGCGGCGCGATCTCGATCCGGGCCGGCTGGCCGGCCGGAGCCGACGGGCTGGCCGACTCGGACGGGCTGGCGGAGCCGGACGGGCTGGCGGAGTCGGACGGGCTGGCCGAGGCGGAACCGCTCGGCGTGGCCGACCCGGACGGGCTCGCCGACGCCGACTCCGACGGGCTGGCCGAGGCGGACGCGGAAGCGCTGGCCGACGCGCCGGTACCGCTGATCACGACCTCGCGGGCGTCCTCGCTGCTGACGGTGACCGTGACCGGGTTCGGCGAGTCGTTGTAGATCACCGCGTTGAGCAGCGCGTTCTCGCCCGCCTTGTAGCCCTCGGTGCCGGGGAACGCCACCAGCAGGCCGCGGACCGACAGCTGACCGTTGCCCGTGGTGAGGTTGACGCCCTGGACCGACGGCTCCTTGTTGGCGGTCTCGGCGATCTGGCCGGCGCCGCACCCGGACAGCAGCAGGCTGGTCGCCGCTGCCGCGCCGGACAGCAGCAGGGCCGCCCGCCGGGAACCCCTGATCGAGCGCGTCACGTCGGTCCTCCTCGTCACGATCACACCCGGTGCGTACGCCGGGCACGGCTGGCCATGCCCGCGCAGACCGCGCTCCAGGGTAGTTGGAGCTGATCGAGGCGCGCACGCCGACCCGGGGATGCCACCTCGGGGGGTGACGCTCAGACCACCCGACCACTGGTGACCAGCAGAACCACGTCGATGAGCGCCACCAGCATCACCGCCCGGAAGGCCGCGACCGGCCGCCGCCCGGCCCGGGACGCCGCACGCCCGCCGTACCAGCCGAGGGGTGGCACCACGACGGCGACCAGCACCGCGACGAGCCCGACCCCCGACGGCGGCCCGGGTGGGCCGAAGACCAGGATGCCGGTTGCGGCGAGCAGCAGCCCCGCCGCGGCGGCCCGGCTGGCGGCCGGGCCGATCCGGTGCGGCAGCCCGCGCACCCCCGTTCGGGCGTCGTCGTCGAGGTCCGGCAGGACGTTGGCGAAGTGCGCGCCGGCGCCGAGGCAGGCCCCGGCGGCGACCAGCCAGACCGGCGGCGCCGGTGCCCCGGGCAGCGCCAGCACGATGAAGGCGGGCAGCGCCCCGAAGGAGACCGCGTAGGGCAGCACCGACACCGGGGTGGACTTCAGCGGCCAGTCGTAGAGCAGCGCGGAGACCAGCGCGACGGTGATCCATACGGCGGCGGCGGGGGTGGTGGCCAGCGCCAGCAGCGGGGTGGCGAGCGCGGCCACCGCCGCGGCCCGGGCCACCGTGCGCCGGCCGACCACGCCGGCGGGGATCGGCTTGTCGGTACGCCCCACCGCGACGTCCCGGTCGGCGTCCAGCGCGTCGTTGGCCCAGCCGGTGGCGAGCTGGCTGGCCAACACCGTGGCGACCACGGCGGCGATCCCGGCCGGCCGGTGCCCGACGCCGGCGGCGAGCAGGCCGGTCACCACGGTCACCGCCGCGGCCGGCTCCGGATGGCTCGCCTTGACCAGCCCTAACACCCTTGTCGACATAAGGGAAGTCTGGTCGTTACCGGGGAGTCGTGCCACGCTCGTTGCCATGCGAGACGCGGCTGCGGCGCCCACCCCTGACCGGGTGCTGCCGCCCAACGATCCGCGGCAGTACGACGACCTGGCCGGCGAGTGGTGGCGGCCCGATGGTGTGTTCGCGATGCTGCACTGGCTCGCCGAGGCTCGGGCGGCCCTGGTGCCGCCGGCCGACCGGCCCGGCGCGTTGCTCGTCGACCTCGGATGCGGCGCCGGGCTGCTCGCGCCACACCTGGTCGGCAAGGGCTACCGGCACGTGGGCGTCGACCTGACCCGGTCGGCGCTGGTCCAGGCCGCCGCGCACGGGGTGACCGCGGTCAACGGCGATGCCACCGCGGTGCCCCTGGTGGACGGCTGCGCGGACGTGGTGGCCGCCGGAGAGCTGCTGGAACATGTGCCTGACTGGCGGCGCGCGGTGGCCGAGGCGTGCCGGCTGCTCCGCCCGGGCGGCCTGTTGGTGCTGGACACCCTGAACGACACTGCGGTGAGTCGGGTGGTGGCGGTCCACCTCGGCGAGCGGCTGCCGACCGTGCCGCGGGGCATCCACGATCCACGGTTGTTCGTGGACGCTCGGGCGCTGGTCGCCGAATGCGCCCGGCACGGCGTCGAGCTGCGGCTGCGCGGCGTCCGGCCGGAGGTGCGCGGGCTGCTCGGTTGGCTGGTCCGCCGGATGCGTAACGCCGGCGCGCCGGCCGGCCGCGCGCCGCGGATCGTGCCGACGCGCTCGACCGCGGTGCTGTACCAGGGCTGGGGGGTCCGGAAAGGATAGTCGGAGACCGGCGGGGGTATTGGCACGCCGAGAAGGGGGCGGACATGACCGTGCACGCGCTGGAGGCGGCCCGCCGGTTGGCGCCGCGACTCGCCGCCCGGGCGGCGGAGCACGACCGGGACGGGGTCTTCCCGGTCGACGACTTCCACGATCTGCGGGAGGCCGGCCTCTTCGGCCTGATGGTCCCGCGGGAGCTGGGCGGGCAGGGCGCGACCTTCGCCGAGTACGCGGCGGTCGCCACCGAGCTGGCCCGGGGCAACGGAGCCACCGCGCTGGTGTTCAACATGCACGCCTCGGTCACCGGCGCGCTCGGCGCCGTCACCGAGGAGCTGGCCGAGGCGCTCGGCGTACCGGACGAAGCCCTCGCCGCCCGGGACCGGCTGCTCGCCGCGGCGGCCCAGGGGGCCTGGTACGCGGTGGCGATGAGCGAGCGCGGCGCCGGTGCCCGGCTCTCCCAGCTCAGCACGGTCTACGAGCCGGTCGAGGGCGGCTGGCACCTCAAGGGGAGCAAGACCTTCTGCTCTGGCGCGGGGCACGCCGACGGCTACCTGGTGGCCGCCCGCAGCGCCGCCGACCAGTCGGTGGTCTCCCAGTTCCTGGTTCCCGCCGCCGGCGCGGCCGGGATCACCGTCGAGCCGACCTGGGACTCGCTCGGCATGCGCGCCACCGCCTCGCACGACCTGCACCTGGACGTGACGGTGCCGGCCGACCGGCTGCTCGGCGGGGTGGAGGGGCTCGCCCTGGTGGTCGCCCAGCTCATGCCGCACTGGCTGGTGGCCAGCTACGCCGCGGTCTACGTCGGGGTGGCCCGGGCGGCGATCGACGCGGCTGCCGAGCACCTCAACGCCCGCAACCTCGCCGGCCTGCCGGCGGTCCGGGCCCGGCTCGGCCGGGCCGACGCGGCGGTGGCCGCGGCGCAGCTGGTGGTGGCCGAGGCGGCTCGTCGGGTGGACGAGGCGCCGGGCGACGACGAGACCAATCGCTGGGTGTGGCGGGCCAAGCTGCTCGCCGGCACCACCGCCGCCGACGTCGCGGCATCCATGTTGGAGGCGGCGGGCACCTCGGCCACCCGACGGGGCCACCCGCTCGAGCGGCTCTACCGGGACGCCCGCTGCGGCTCGCTGCATCCGGCCACCTCGGATGTCTGTGCCGACTGGCTCGGCATCGCGGCGCTGGGCGGCGACCCGGACCGTGACGCATCGGCGCCTCGTTGGTGAGCGTGGAGCCACCCGGGGTCGTCCCGGGTCGGGGGAGGGGCTCCGGAAGGGCAGCGTCGGACGAGAGGTGGGCATCGTGTCCGTACCGGTGATCGCGGGCCTGGGGACGGCGCAGCCGCCCTCCGCCCGGCAGGACGAGTTGTGGGAGGGCTTCTTCTCCCGGCACTTCTCCGGCACCACCCGGGCGTTGGCTCAGCGGATCTTCGCCAACTCCGGCGTCACCCGCCGGCAGGCCGCGGTGAACCCGCTGCTGGAGGACGTCTCCGACTGGCCGACCGAGCGGCGGATGCGGCGCTACCAGGTGGAGGCCCTGCCGCTGGGGAAGGAGGCGGTCGGCCGGGCGTTGACGGCGGCCGGCCTGGACGCGGGCGACATCGGCCTCTTCGTGGTCTGCTCGTGCACCGGCTACGCGACACCGGGGCTGGACATTCTGCTCGCCCGCGACCTCGGCATGGCCCCGCACACCCAGCGGATGTTCGTCGGGCACATGGGCTGTTACGCGGCCCTGCCCGGGCTCGGCGCGGCCAGCGACTTCGTCACCGCCCGGGGCCGCCCCGCGCTGCTGCTCTGCGCGGAGCTGACCAGCCTGCACATCCAGCCCTCCACCGCCCGGGTGGACACCCAGCAGATCGTCTCGCACGCGCTCTTCTCGGACGCCGCGGTCGCCGCCGTGGTGCTGCCCGGCGGTCCCGGGTACGCGCTGCGCGAGGTCACCTCGGTCACCGACACCTCGACCGCCGACCACATGACCTGGGACGTCACCGACGCCGGTTTCCGGATGGGGCTCTCGCCGAAGGTGCCGCAGGTGCTCTCCTCGCACGTGCGGGGCCTGGTCGATGACCTGCTGGCCCGGCATGGCACGACGGTCGCCGAGGTGGACGGCTGGGCGGTGCACCCGGGCGGTCCCCGGATCCTCAACGTGGTCGAGCGGGAACTCGCGCTGCCGCCCGAGGCGCTGGCGGCGTCCCGGGCGACGCTGGACGAGCACGGCAACTGCTCGTCGCCGACCGTGCTGCTGATCCTGGACCGGCTGCGCCGGGCCGCCGCGCCGCCGGAGCGGATCGTCATGCTCGCCTTCGGCCCCGGGCTGACCCTCTACGCCGTCCTGCTGGATCGACAGGGCTGAGCGCCGGGCCGTACGCTCGCCGGGTGAGGGTCGTGGCGGGAGACCGGCTGAGCGCCGGCGTGCTGACCGGTGCGACCGTGCTCGCCCTGGTCGTCGGGGGCTGGTGGTGGCGGGCCAACGCCCCGGTCACCGGCCCGGCGTCCGGCGGGGCCAGCCCCCCGTCGGCGGACGCCGAGCGCTTCGTGTCCACTGACTCCGACACCGGCGCGGTCTTCCACGTGGACCCGTCCACCGGCGCCGCCTTCCGGGTCGACCGGGCGCCCGACGGCGGCGACCCGGGCGAACCGCAGTCGCGTGGCGAGGACGCCGACGCCGATCTGCCCTGGTCGCCCGACACCTACTGGCGGGAGCGGACGACGCTGAGCCCGGAGCGGGGCGTGACCCGGCAGTCCGCCGGTGAGGACGGCGTCCGCTACCTGTTGCAGGGTCGCTGCTCGGGGCCGGGCGAGCTGCTGCTCGTGATCACCGGTTCGCGCTCCGACGAACGTTCCCAACCGACCTGCGACGGCTCGTTGCAGGTGCAGGTGGTGACCGGGGCGGGCAAGCCCATCCGGATCTCTTTGACGACCGTGGACAGCGAACCGGTCCGGATCGAGGCGCAGCTCGTCGGGCTCGACTGACCGCAGCGCAGACAAGGGCGGCGAGCGCGGCCCGGCCGCCGGCTCAGGCGGCCAGCCGGGCCAGGTCGGCGCGGTAGGAGCCGACCGGGCCGAGGTCGGGGTGCACCGAGACCACCAGGCCGGCACGGTCCACCAGCACCGCGCCGAGGGCACCTGGCCGGGGTGGCAGGTGCAGGAACGAGCGCAGGCCGTCCGTGGGGTCGGCGAGCGCCCGTACCGCGGCTGCGCCCGCTGTGGGCGTGGCCGGTTCGGCCCCGAGGTGCGTGACGGTGACCACGGTGACCCCCGGTGGCGCAGCGGCGATCGCCTCGGCGACCCGCTCCGGGCAGGTGCAGGAGTCCACTAGGATGATCACCGCGGGCACCAACCCGCGCAGCGGGACCGGTGTCTGCCCGGCGTCGACCAGGTCCAGGGCGGGCAGCGGCCGGCCGATCAGCGCGGCCGGTGGGGCGTAGGGGCCCGGGCTCGGGCGGTCGGTGGTGCGCGTCGAGCGGGGCCAGTTGACCGCTACCAGCCCGGCGAGCGTGGTGAGGACGGCGACCAGCAGGACCAGCAGCGGCAGCCCGAGCGGTGGACGCCCGGCCGCCCGGCGGGCGGCCCTGCGTAGTTCCCGGCGCACCTGCGCGGCCTCGGGCGCGAGCGCGGTGGCGTCGTCGGGGACGACCACTCGGCCCCACTCCGGTGGTAGGTCGGGCAACCCTTCGGGCGGCCCGTGGCCTTCAGCGTCCGGCATGCCCATCGGACCCCCTGAAACCGTCTCGGAGAGCGGACAGCGGCTCACCTTCCAGCCTCCCGCACCGGGGCCGGGTCCCGCTACACCTGGGCGCGATAGCGGCCAGCGGGATACCATGGGAGGAGCGCGTAGCCCTTGATCTCGGCGTTCCGTTCACCCGTACCGGGATGTCATCCCTACGTTACGGAGCGTGTCCGAACCATTGGTTTGACTGCCTGTCAAGCCGAAGAAATACCTCTCACAGGGCCCCTGAGCTGCGCCAACGGTCAGGACAGCGGTGAGACATCGGTGCCTGAGCGTGTTACCCTAGACACAGCGAAAGGGGTTTCGAACCTATGGTTTTCAGTGTCGGCGAGACCGTTGTTTACCCCCACCACGGGGCCGCACTCATCGAGGCAATCGAGACTCGGGTCATCAAGGGCGAGCCTAAGCAATACCTCGTCCTGAGGGTCGCGCAGGGTGACCTGACGGTCCGGGTGCCGGCCGAGAACGCCGAGATCGTGGGTGTGCGCGAGGTGGTCGGCGAAGAGGGCCTGGGCAAGGTCTTCGACGTTCTCCGGGCTCCGCACACCGAGGAGCCGACCAACTGGTCGCGGCGTTACAAGGCGAATCTGGAGAAGCTGGCCTCCGGCAACCCGCTGAAGGTGGCCGAGGTCGTGCGTGACCTGTGGCGCCGGGAGCGGGAGCGGGGTCTTTCCGCGGGCGAGAAGCGCATGCTCGCCAAGGCCCGCGACATTCTCGTCGGCGAGGTCGCGCTGGCCGAGAAGAGCACCAAGGACGAGGCGGAGACGCTGCTCGACAAGGTTCTGACCGAGGCCTAGTCCGCACAGCATCGACGTACCCACTTCGTGGCGAACAAACCACCGAGGACCGCGACGTGACCGCGCAGCTCAATCCGCGCGGTGACGTCGCGGTCCTCGTTCCTGCGGCGGGTGCCGGCGTACGGCTCGGCCCGGGCCGGCCCAAGGCGCTGCGCCTGCTCGCCGGAGAGTCGCTGCTGGTGCACGCGGTGCGCCGGCTCGCCGCAGCCGGATCCGTGCACACCATCGTGGTGGCGGCCCCGGCCGCCGAGGTCGACGCGGTCCGGGCCCTGCTCGCTCCGGTGGCGCCGGTGATCGTGGTGCCCGGCGGAGCGGAGCGGCAGGCCTCGGTGGCCGCCGCGCTGGCCGCCGTGCCGTCGGGTCCGGAGATCATCCTGGTGCACGACGCGGCCCGGGCGCTCACGCCGCCCGAGCTGGTCGAGGCGGTGGCCGCAGCGGTCCGCTCGGGTCGGCACGCGGTGATCCCGGTGCTCCCGGTGGTAGACACGATCAAGGAGGTCGGCGCCGAGGAGGTCGTGCTCGGCACCGTGGACCGCTCCGCACTGCGGGCGGTGCAGACCCCGCAGGGCTTTCGCCGGTCGGTGCTGACCGCCGCGCACGCCGCAGCGGGTGACCCGCTCACCGACGATGCCGGCCTGGTGGAGAAGCAGGGCGTCCCGGTCTTCTGCGTGCCGGGCTCCGAGTACGCCCTCAAGATCACTCGACCGTTCGACCTGGCGCTGGCCGAGCATCTGCTGGCCGCGGCCGGCTGACGTCGTACTCTCTGATCATGATCGTTCCCCGGGTCGCCATCGGCACCGACGTGCACGCCTTCTCCGCCGGCCGGCCGTGCTGGGTGGCCGGCCTGCTCTGGCCCGACCAGGACGGCCTGGCCGGGCACTCGGACGCCGACGTCGCCGCCCACGCGGCCTGCAACGCGCTGCTCTCCGCGGCGGGCCTCGGCGATCTGGGCGCCAACTTCGGCGTCGACCAGCCGGAGTGGGCCGGCGCGTCCGGGGTCGCGCTGCTCACCGAGACCGCCCGCCGGGTCCGCGACGCCGGCCTGACGATCGGCAACGTCTCGGTGCAGGTGGTCGGCAACCGTCCGAAGATCGGGCCGCGCCGGGAGGAGGCCCAGCGGGTGCTCTCCGAGGCCGTGGGCGCGCCGGTCACCGTCTCCGCCGCCACCACCGACGGGCTCGGCTTCACCGGGCGGGGCGAGGGGCTCGCCGGCGTCGCGGTCGCTCTGGTCTACGACACCCCGGCCGCCTAGGCTCGCCGCGATGTCCAACGACGCCGCTCCCGACCAGTCCGCCGCCGACGGCTACCTCCAGCGCGCCCAGCTCCTCGCCGAACTCGGGCGCTACGACGAGGCCGCCGCCGAGGTCGCGTACGCGGTCGCCCTCGAACCGGAGAACGCCGCCGCGCTCACCCTGCTGTCCCGGGTGCACCTGGCCGCCGACCGGCCGGCCGAGGCGCTCACCGCCGCCGACGCCGCGCTGGCCGCCGCGCCGGGCACCGTGCCGCCCCTGGTCGTGCGGGGAATGGCCCTGGCCGACCTGGAGCGGTACGCAGAGTCCGCCCGGGCAGCCGACGAGATCCTGGCTCTCGGCCCCGATGACGCGTACGCCCAGTTGAGCGCGGCGGCCATCCTGGCCGGCTCGCGCAACGGCCAGCTGGCGCTCAACGCGGCCTGGCGCGGGGTCGAGCTGGCCCCCGACGAGCCTCGCGCACATCTGGTGCTCGGCATGGTCGCGGCCCGGCTGGAGCTGTTCGACCTCGCCGAGCGGGCCTACCGGGAGGCGCTGCGGCTCGATCCGCAGCTCGCCGAGGCCCGGCACGACATGGGTGTGATCCGGCTGGAGCAGCGGCGCTGGAGCGAGGCGTTGGAGCACCTTGCGGAGGCCGCCGCGATGAACCCGGGCCGGGTCGACTCGGGCCGGACCATCTCGGCCGGCCTGCGCCAGCTCATCGTCTACGGCGCCGGCTGGTCGATGATCACCGCTGTGCTGATCGCCTGCCTCGCCCCCGGCAGCGCCGGCCTGTCCCGCTTCGCCGCCGCCCTCGCGGCGGTCGGCGGGGCCGCGGTGGTGTGGCGTTTCGCCGCTCGGATGCCGGGGCTGTCCCGGACGATCCTGCCGGGTCTGCTCCGCTCCGACCGCACCCTGGCCCTGGCTGTCTACGCGGCGGCCGCCGCACCGGTGCTGATCCTCGTCTACGCCCTGGTCGGCACCCCGTGGCCGCTGGTGCTCGCCATCGCCACCGCCGCCACCGCGGAACTCGTCGTCTGGTTGCGTACGCCGGTGTGAGCACGGCCGGCGGCGGTCCGCCGGCCTGGCCGGGCCAGGGCGACGGTGCTCAGGGGCGGCGCGCCCAGGTCCAGGCGTAGCCCGGGTCCTCGCAGGTGGCGGCGGCTTCGCAGAGGTCGAGCGGGCGGAAGGTGTCGACCATGACGGCCAACTCGTCGAAGAAGTCCACCCCGATCGAGCGTTCGGCGGCACCCGGCTGCGGGCCGTGGGTGAAGCCGGACGGGTGCAGCGAGATCGAGCCCTGCTCGATGCCGGAGCCGCGCCGGGCCTCGTAGTTGCCGCCGGTGTAGAAGAGCATCTCGTCGGAGTCGACGTTGTGGTGGTTGTAGGGCACCGGGATCGCGTCGGGGTGGTAGTCGACCTTGCGCGGTACGAACGAGCAGATCACGAAGTTCGGGCCCTGGAAGGTCTGGTGCACCGGCGGCGGCTGGTGGATCCGGCCGGTGATCGGCTCGAAGTCGTGGATGGAGAACGCCCACGGGTAGAGGTGCCCGTCCCAGCCGACCACGTCGAAGGGGTGGTGGGCGTAGACGTGCCGGGTCCACCCGCGTCGGTGCCGGACCAGCACCTCCACCTCCTCGCCGTCGACCAGCAGCGGCGCGTCCGGCCCGCGGACGTCGCGCTCGCAGTACGGCGAGTGCTCGAGGAACTGCCCGCGCACCGAGAGGTAACGCTTGGGCGGGCCGATGTGGCCGGCCGCCTCGATGGTCAGCAGCCGGACCGGCTGGTCGCCGGTGGGCACCAGCCGGTGGATGGTCGAGGTCGGGATGATGACGTAGTCGCCGGCCAGCGCGTCGAGGGCGCCGAACGTCGACTCGACCCGCAGCGTGCCCGACTCGACGTAGAGGCAGTGGTCGCCGGTGGCGTCGCGGAAGAGCGGTGACGGCCGGTCGGCCAGCACGTACGCGATCCGGACGTCGTCGTTGGCCAGCAGGTACTGCCGGCCGAGCACCGGATCGGCGCCGGCCGAGTCGAGCTTGTGGGTGCGCAGGTGCCGGGGCTTCAGCGGCAGGTTCGGCGCCCGGGTCCAGGTCGGCGGCGCGAACTCCTCCGCCGCCAGGATCGCGGTCGGGGCGTACCGGTGGTAGAGCAGGGACGAGTCGGAGGAGAAGCCCTCCTGGCCCATCAGCTCCTCGGCGTAGAGGCTGCCGTCGGGCTGGCGGAACTGGGTGTGGCGCTTGCGCGGCAGCTCGCCGACGCTGCGGTAGTGCGGCATCTCGCCTCCCGATAGGTCCCGTGCCCGGCCGGCCCGTCCGCCGCCCGGCCGCTCCCGAGGGCGTCCGATAATCGGACGCGGTTGTCCGTTCCTTGCCAGCGTCGCGTACATTCTTGTTCCGTGTCAACGCAGGTGCCCGCGCTCCTCGACGGCCTCGTGGACGACGCCGCCGTCTTCCCACCCGGCAGCGCCGCGCTGCCCGACGCCGTCGCCGCCCACCGGCGGCACCGCACGGCCTGGTACGCCGACCTGGTCGGCCCGCTCCTGGTCCCCGCCTCGGCTGTCGCCGCCGGTGAGCTGAGCGGTCTCGTCGACCCGGCTGAGGGCTTCGTGGTCGGGGTCGTCGGTGACACCGGCATCGAGAGCCTGCCCCTCGCGCTGTCGTTCCTCGCGCCGGACGGCGTGACGGCCCGTCAGGTGCAGGTGGCGGTCGCGAGACGGGGCGAGGATCCGCTCCCCGGGATCACCAGCCTGCTGCGTCTGCTGGACAGGCTGGCGGGCGTCGACGCCGTCTACGCCGAGGTGCCGCTCGCCTTCGGGCTGATGGGGGCGCTGGACGCGCTCGCCGCGGCCCGCGCCGACGGGCTGCCGGTCGCGGCGAAGTTCCGCACCGGTGGGCTGGCCGCGGAGCTCTTCCCGACCCCGAACGAGCTGGCCGCGGTGATCTGCGCCTGCCGCGACCGCGACCTGCCGTTCAAGCTGACCGCCGGGCTGCACCACGCGGTCCGGCACCTCGACCCGGAGACCGGGTTCACCCACCACGGGTTCGCCAACGTGCTGGCCGCCACGCTCGCCGCCGCCGAGGGCGCGGGCGTGCCGGCCGTCGCCGAGCTGCTCACCGCGGCCGACCCGCGCCCGCTGGTGCAGCAGGTGGAGGGCCGGCTGGACGCCCCGCGCCCGCTGTGGATCGGCTTCGGCTCGTGCAGCATTGAGGAACCACTGACCGATCTGACCCGGCTGCGGCTGGTGAACGGGGGCGAGGACGCATGACCTGGGTGACGGGTGCCGAGGGCTCGCCGTACGGGGTGGCCAACCTGCCGTACGGGGTCTTCGCGCAGGACGGGCGCGAGCCCCGGATCGGCGTACGGATCGGGAACTTCGTGCTCGACCTGGCCGGCGCCGAGGCGGCCGACCTGGTGCTGGCCGGCGGCGCCCTGTGCTCGCCCACCCTGAACGACTTCCTGGCGCTCGGGCGTCCGCAGTGGACCGCAGTGCGGCAGCGGCTGACCGAACTGCTCACCGACCCGGCGCACCGGGCGGCGGTGGAGCCGCTGCTGGTGCCGCTGGGCGAGGTGCGGATGCAGCTGCCCTTCGAGGTCGCCGACTACGTCGACTTCTACTCCTCGGAGCATCATGCGGGCAACGTCGGGCAGATCTTCCGGCCGGGGCAGCCTCCGTTGCTGCCCAACTGGAAGCACCTGCCGATCGGCTACCACGGTCGGGCCGGCACGGTGGTGGTCTCGGGCACCCCGGTGATCCGCCCGAGCGGCCAGCGGGCCGGCGCGGCCGGTCCGGTCTACGGCCCGTCGGTCCGGCTGGACATCGAGGCCGAGGTCGGCTTCGTGGTCGGCGTACCCAGCCCGCTCGGCAGCCGGGTCGGCGCCGAGGACTTCGCCGACCACGTCTTCGGCGTGGTGCTGGTCAACGACTGGTCGGCCCGGGACATCCAGGCGTGGGAGTACCAGCCGCTGGGCCCGTTCCTCGGCAAGTCCTTCGCCACCTCGGTCTCCGCGTGGGTGACCCCGCTGGACGCCCTCGGCGACGCGTTCGTGCCGGCGCCGGAGCAGGACCCGCCGGTCGCCGACTACCTGCGCGACGTGCCGCACCTCGGGCTGGACCTCCGCCTGGCGGTCGAGTGGAACGGGGAGCGGGTCAGCGAGCCGCCGTTCGGCACCATGTACTGGACGCCGGCCCAGCAGTTGGCCCACCTGACCGTCAACGGCGCGTCGCTGCGCACCGGCGACCTCTACGCCTCCGGGACCGTCTCCGGCCCCGAGCGCGGGCAGGTCGGCTCGTTCCTGGAGCTGACCTGGGGCGGCGCCGAACCGGTGAAGCTCGGCACGGGGGAGACCCGGACCTTCCTCGAGGACGGCGACACGGTCACCATCACCGCGACCGCACCGGGCCCGGACGGCACCACCATCGCCCTCGGCGAGGTCACCGGCACCATCCTTCCGGCCCGCTGAACCGCGGAGTCGACCGGGCCGCAGAGTCGGGAGCCCGACACTGTCGGGGCGCACCGGCCTGCGGCCAGCCGGCGGTTCCGGATGTCCGATCGTGATCATCTGTTGATCGCACCAACTGTGCGATCAAGGCCGTACCCTCCCGCGTTGATCGCTCCGGATTCCGTCGCCCCGTCGCGCCGGTCCGGGCCGGCCCGCCGGTCGCGACCGGTCGGGACGGGGCGTGTCACCGCACAGGGAGGTAGTCACGATGCACGATCTGGCCGGCGCCGTCTGGCGCACCAGCAGCCGCTCCAACGACCAGGGACTCTGCGTGGAGGTGGCGGACAATCTGGTCGACATCCTCGGCGTCGTCGGGGTACGCGACTCCAAGGACCAGGCCGGCCCCACACTCGCGGTCAGCCCGCCGGGGTGGAGCGCCTTCGTCGACGCGATCCGGGGCGGTCAGTTCGACCGCTGACCGCTCGGACCCGCCGAGGCCGCCGGGCGTACCGACCGGGATCTCCCACCGGTGGATATTCCGCCCGGCGGTCCCCGAACCACGCTCACCCGGCGTACCGTCGAGGCCACGGGAGGTGGCATGTCGACGGTGGCGGTTACCCGGCTGATCGAGGCGCACGCCATCGATGTCTGGCGCCTCCTGACCGACCTGCCCGGCCGGGCCGGGCGAAACCTCGCCGGCCCGGTGGAGCTGCTCACCCCCGGCGTGTTCGGGCCGGGCACGGTCTGGCGCGAGCCGCGGTCCCAGCCTGACGGCAGCATCCTGGTCGAGGAGTTCTGCGTGGTCGAGGCGGTGCCGCCCCGGCTGCTGGTGCTCATCTCGTCCGGGGCCGGTGTCGACTACCGGATCACCTGGACGATGCGTGCCGCGCGGCGGCGGCGCAAGGGCTGCACCTCGGTGACCGTCACCCAGGAGGCCGTGCCGACCGCGCCGTACGGCCGGGTGGTCGCGCTGCTCCTCGGCGGGCTCGCCGCCCGGGCGGTGGAGCACGCGCTCCGGCGCGACCTCGCCGACCTCGCGGTCGCCGCCGAGCGGCCGGCCGGGGCCGTCGAGGCCGCCTGAGCTTCCCCCCGGCCCCGGAAGCCGCCCGCCCGGTCGGCTGCGCGTCGCCAGGCGCTCGACACCTGACCGGGCTCGGTCAGCCTCCGCTGGGTAGGGTGCCGGGCGGAGGTGCGCATGGGGTTCCCGAACGGCCGGCGACGCGTCGTGCTGGCGGTCGCGGTGCTGCTCGTCACCGCCGCGATCGCGGCGACGGTGTACCGGGTGCTCGCCCCAGCCGAGGTCAGCACCGTCGCCCGGGCCGGGTACCCGGCGGCCGCCCAGCCCGCCGTCGGCGTGATCGGTCGGCTGCCCGCGGCCCCGCTGATCGTGGACGGGCGGCTGCGGGTGTACGCCGCGCATCGCCAGGTCTACGCCGACCGGCCGGTCGACGGGCGGTACCGGACCAGCCCGTACTGGTCGTACCGGCGTTGGCCGGCCGAGCTGGTCGGGGTCGTGGCCAGTGGCACCACCGTGGTGAGCCGCTGGTCGGACGGGCGGCTGGTCGCATTGGACGCGCGGACCGGCGAGGTGGCCTGGCGCGCCGACGGCCCGGTCCCCGAGCGGAAGCCGGAGACCCGGCGCACCAGGGCGGCCATCGTGTGGGATCCGCCCGGGCTGTACCTGACCCGCGCCGCCGACGGCCGGGAGGTGCTGGTGGCGACCGGTGTCGGGAACGCGCGCGGCGTCGAGCTGGCGAGCGGGCGCGAACTCTGGCGGACCGGGGTCGCGACGGGCTGCCGTAGCGACGTCGGCACCACGCCGACGGGGCAGGTGGTGAGTGTGGACGGCTGTGCCGGAGCGGCCGTCGTCGAGTTCCGGGACGCGGCCACCGGCGCGGTGGCCAGCCGGTGGCGGCCGCCGGGCGCGGGCGACGAGTTGGTGGTCACTCCGGTGGGCTGCCAGACCGGGCGGTCCGGCTGCTCCGCGCTGCGTACGGCCGGTCCGGGGGACGCGGCGGGCCGGGGTTGGCTGGTCGGCGGTGGGCCGCCGGTGGCCGCGCCCGCGCTCGACGGGCTCGACACCCAGCTCGTCGGCGAGCAGGCGGTCGGGATCGTCGAGGGGGTGCTGGTCGGCCGGTCCGCCCGGACCGGAGCCCAGCTGTGGCGTCGCCCCGATCTCGGGCCGGGTCGGGTGATCGCGGTCCAGCCGGGCCGGGTGCACCTGCTCACCGATGCCCGGGACCTGGTCACGCTCGACCCCGCGACCGGGGCCGAGCGGTCCCGGTTCACGCTGACGGTCGGACAGGACGGCGCCGGCTACACGCCGGGGGCGGCGTACGCCGCGGACGGCTACGTGGCCGTCGAGCGGCTGCGGGAGCCGGTCGACCCGGCTGCGGACGACCAGGCCTTCTTCCTAACCTCCGAGCCGCTGGTACTGGCGGCGACCTGAACCGCTGGACACGCCTCCAGCTTGCTCGACAAATCGGACATAAGCTACTTATAGTCACACCCGTGCGACTCCTGGCAGCCCTGGTGGGCGTGATCGTCATTCTGATAAGCCCGCGCCGGCCGAGGCCGCGCCGGTGCTCCGGACCTTCCAGGTGGCCCTCACGCCGGGGGTCGACATCACCGTGCCGGCGTCGGTCAACCTCGGTGCCGGCGCCGTGGGCGGCACGCTCACCGGCCAACTCGGCTCGGTCGAGGTGACCGACTTCCGCGGCCCGATCAACCCGAACACCTGGGTGGCCACCGTCTCCGCAACCGTCTTCACCGCCGGGCCCGGCGGCGCCCAGCGCACCATCGCCAGGGACCGGATCTCGTACTGGTCCGGCCCGGCGACCCGGAGCACCGGCGGCGGGACCCTCGTCCCCGGTCAGCCCACGTCGGCGCAGGCCGTCACGCTGGCGGTGACCCGCGAAGCGTTCCGCAAGACGGCGGGCAGCGGCAACAACGCCGTCCGGTGGGCCCCCGCGATCCGGGTGACCATCCCCACCGGCATCGTCGCCGGGACCTACCGGGGAACAATCACCCACTCTGTAGCCTGAAGAGTGATTTGCCCGAATAGTCCCTGTTCATGGTCTTATGCCCTCTTACGGTCATCGTCATGAAGAAGCCACTTCTTGCCCTGACCGCCGCCGCGGCCGCCGTGGTGGCCCTGGCGACGCCGGCCGCTGCCGCGCCGACCGGCGACACCATCGTCACCTTCACCGTGGCTACCGCCGACCTGAACATCTCCGTCCCTTCCGCGGTGAACCTCGGTTCCGTGTTCTCCGGCGGCAACCTCACCGGCGAGCTGGGCACCGTCACGGTCACCGACCAGCGGGCCGCCCTGAGCGCCACCTGGGTCACCACCGTGTCGAGTGGCTCGTTCACCACCGGCAGCGGCACGCCGGCGGAGACCATCACCCCCAACCTGGTGGAGTACTGGTCCGGCGGACTGGTTAGCAGTACGGGCACGGGCTTCGTACCCGGCCAACCCACCGAGGCCGACCGGGTGAACCTGGGCGTGCCGCGGGTCGCCTTCTCGAAGACGTCGGGTACCGGCAACAACACCGCCAGCTGGGCTCCGGACATCCAGATCAGCGTCCCGGACACCGCCGTCGGTGGCACCTACTCGGGGGTGATCACCCATTCGGTGGCATGACCACATCCGCGCGCTCGCCCTGGTCGTGGCCTTCCTGGTCACGACCGGGGCGTCGGCGTCGGCCGCGGTACCCGGGCCGGCGCCCCGATCACCCGTGCTCGTCGAACCGGTCGTCCCCGAGGCCGACGTGCCGGCGGAGGAGACGACGGGAACGGGCACCGGCCGGGGAACGCCGACACCGCAGCCGGGCGGACCGGAGGTGACCGTCGGGATCCGGCTCCTCGACGCCCCGGTCGACCGGCGCGACGACACCCGGGCGCACAAGTACGTCGTCGACCACCTCAAGCCCGGCACCACCATCAAGCGCCGGGTCCTGGTCGAGAACGACTCCGAACTCCACCGGAAGGTGTCCCTCTACGCCGCCGCGGCCCGGGTCGGCGACAGCGGCTTCGAGTTCGCCCCGGACCGCACCGAGAACGAGCTGAGCAGCTGGATAACCGTCGAACCGGCCGAGGAGGCGCTGGCACCGGGTGAAGAGATCGAGGCTCTGGTGACCATCGAGGTGCCACGCAAGGCCGAGGCGGGCGAGCGCTACGCGGTCATCTGGGCCGAGGTGCCCGGCACGGACGACAAGAACGTGCAGAACATCGGCCGGGCCGGTATCCGGGTCTACCTCTCGGTGGGCCCCGGCGGCGAGCCGCCCTCGGGCTTCGAGGTCGGTCCGCTCACCGGCGGCCGGGAGAAGGACGGGACGCCGTTCGTCAGCGCCGAGGTCCGCAACACCGGCAAGCGCGCACTCGACCTGGCCGGTGAACTCTGGCTCAGCGACGGGCCGGGCGGCCTGGCCGCCGGGCCGGTGAAAGCGGAGGCGAAGACCCTACCGCTGGACGGCAGCACCACGATCCGGGTGCTGCTCGACCGTCGGCTGCCGGACGGGCCATGGGCGGCCAAGCTCGCCCTGGCCAGCGGCTGGACGAAGCGGACCGCCACCGGCACGGTCACCTTCGGCGGGGTCTCCGCCGCGGCGGCGGCCAGCAGCGAGGACCGCTCCGACGAGGTGCTCACGGGCGGCCTGGTCACCTCGGTGCTGGTGCTGGTGCTGGTGCTGGTGCTGGCGCTGTTCGCGGTCTACGCCCACCGGCGGCGGACCCGGATCCGGCAACCCGCGCCGGCCGCCTGATCGTCCGGTCCGGTCCGCGCATCGGGGAAGGCGGACCGGACCGGATCCGGCGTCAGGCCAGGGCGGCCTCGGCGGCGGCGAGGAAGGCGTCGTTCTCGGCCGGGGTGCCGATGGTGACCCGGACCCCGTCACCGGCGAACGGCCGGACGATCACACCGCGCGCCTCGCACGCCTTTGCGAACGGCACCGCGCGGTCGCCGAGCGGCAGCCACACGAAGTTGGCCTGGCTGGTCGGCACGTCCGGGACGAACTTGCGCAGCGCCTCGGTGATCCGGTCCCGCTCGGCGACGATCAGGGCGCACCGGCGCTGCACCTCGGCGGCCTGCTTGAGCGCGGCGAGCGCGCCGGCCTGGGCGGCCAGGCTCGCCGAGAACGGGGTGACCACCTTGCGGACGGCCGCCGCCACCTCGGGCTGGGCCACCAGGAAACCGATCCGCAGCCCGGCCAGGCCCCAGGCCTTGGAGAGGGTACGCAGCACCGCCACGTTCGGGCGGTCTAGGTAGGTCAGCCCGTCCGGCACGTCCGGGTCGGTGACGAACTCCCGGTACGCCTCGTCGATCACCACGAGCACGTCGTCGGGGACGGCGTCCAGGAAGCGGTCCAGCTCCGCCCGGCGGACGGCGGTGCCGGTCGGGTTGTTCGGGTTGCAGACCAGGACCATCCGGGTCCGGTCGGTCACCGCCGCCGCCATGGCGGCGAGATCGTGACCGTGGTCGGCGTCGTTGGGCACCCGCACGCTGGTCGCACCGCTGGTCGCCGCGATGATCGGGTACGCCTCGAACGAGCGCCACGCGTAGACCACCTCGTCGCCGGGGAGGCAGGTGGCCCGTACCAGGTGCTCGGCGAGCGCCACCGATCCACAGCCGGTGGCGATCCGGTCGGCGTCCACCCCGTACTTCTCGGCGAGCGCGTCGCGGAGGGCGACCACACCCATGTCCGGGTAGCGGTGCGCCCCGGCGGCGGCCTCGGCGACCGCCTCCACCACACCGGGCAGCGGGCCGTACGGGACCTCGTTGCTGGCCAGCTTGATCGCTTCCGGCAGGCCCAGCTCGCGGGCCAGATCGGCCGGGCTGCGACCGGGCACGTAACTGGGCAGCGCGTCCAGGTCGGCGCGGGTCAGTCGCGGCCCCGGCTGGTGACGTCCGGTGTCGGTCATGGAATGTCTCCCGAGGGGTCGGTGCGGTCGTCCGAGGTGGTGGAACCGGTGCTGCGGGGAACCTGCACGACCACGGTCCGCGCCCGCTTGTCGTGCAGCGCCTGGCGCAGCGGGTGGTCGAAGAGCGGGGAGAGCGCGTCGATCGCCTGGAGCAGCAGGCCGAGGCCGCAGCAGTACCAGAGCAGGGTGGGCACGCCGCCCAGGGTGTTCCAGCGGCGCAGCGCCGGGCCGAAGCCGAGCGGCTGGTCGGCGGCGAGCGGCACCGCCTTGATCCGCATCACCCGCTTGCCGAAGGTCTGGCCGGACGAGGCCATGGCGGGCACCTCGTAGGCCAGCCAGAGCCCGGCGGCGATCACCAGGATCACCACCTGGAGGAGGCCGGCCTGCTCGCCGGGCTGCGGCAGCCCGTCGGTGGAGGAGTTGCCGGCCAGCGCGCGGCGGAAGATCTCCCGCCAGTACGGCGCCAGCTCCTGGTAGAGCCGCCAGACGAACCAGCCGTTCACCACGACGTTCAGCGCGAGGAGGATGGCGAAGTCGATCAGGCGGGCGACCAGCCGGCTGCCGTACCCGGCCAGCGGCAGCCCGTGCGGCCGCGGCTCAGGCTGCCGTCCGGGCCAGCCCGGCGGCGCCCAGCCGGGCGGCGGCCCACCTTGCGGGCCGTAGCCGGGGCCGCCCGGCTGGCCGTAGCCGGGACCGCCTGGCTGGCCGTGGCCCGGCCCGCCCGGCTGGCCGTGGCCCGGCCCGCCCGGCTGGCCGTAGCCGGGACCGCCTGGCTGGCCGTAGCCCGGCACGCCTGGCTGGCCGTAGCCCGGTGGGGCCTGCCAGCCGGCAGTGGGTCCGGCGGTGGGCGGCGGGTAGCCCGGGCCGGTGGCTGCGGGCGGCGCCGAACCCGGCGACTGGCCGGGCGCGACCGGCTGCTCGACCGGCGGGGGCGGAGGCTCGACCGGCGGCGGACCGTCCGGTGGGGTGGCGTCGACGGGGATGGGCGCGCCGAGCCAGCCCTCGCCGTCCCAGTATCGCCGGGTCTCAGGATCGGCGGGATCGACGTACCAGCCGGGTTGCACACTCACGCAGACACCTTAACGACGACCGTGCCGGCGAACCTGTCGTGGAGGCACTGCTGCCAGGGCTTGTCCCAGAGCTGCCAGAGCCCGTCCAGGTAGCTGAGGCCCGGCACGAACGTGGCGGCCAGGTACTGCACGAGCCACCGCCGGCCGGCCATCCCCCGGTTGAGGGTCAGGCTGGGGTCGAGCGGCACCACCCGGATCCGCATCGCCTTCTTGCCGAGCGTCTGGCCGCCGCGCTTGAGGTATTCGACGTGGTAGAGCCAGTAGAACCCGAGCATCACGACCAGCAGCCCGAGCTCCGCCAGCAGCAGCGGGAGCATGACCTCGGTGACCATCGTGCCCGGGTCGGGCTGCGCGAGGGTGCCGTCCGGGTTGGTCCGGGTCATCTCGGTGAGCATGTTCCACCAGATCACCAGGAAGACCGGCATGAACAGCAGCATCGCCACCCCGCCCGCGATCGCGGCGTCGAGCAACCAGGCCAGCAGCCGGTCGACGAAGCTGGCCAGCGGCTGCCCGGCCGGGGTCAGCGTCGGAGGTGGCGCGGGATGGGGCGGCCCGGCATACGGGTGGTGCGGCGGCGGGTGCCCGGGCGGACCGTACTGCGGCGGGACCGTGTACGGCTGGGGTGCCGGACCGGCGGGGGGCGCGAAGCCGCCGGCGGTGGGTGGGGGCCCACCGGCCGGCGGCATCGGGTACGACGGGGGTTGCGTCACGCTGGCAAGTGTTACAGGTTGCCGCGGGCTTCCTGCTCCCGCTCGATGGCCTCGAAGAGCGCCTTGAAGTTGCCCTTGCCGAAGCCGAGCGAGCCGTGCCGCTCGATCAGCTCGAAGAAGACCGTCGGGCGGTCCTGCACCGGCTTGGTGAAGATCTGGAGCAGGTAGCCGTCCTCGTCCCGGTCGACCAGGATCTTGCGGGCCTTCAGCTCCTCGATCGGCACCCGCACCTGGCCGATCCGGGCGCGCAGCTCGGGGTCGTCGTAGTACGAGTCGGGGGTGTCGAGGAACTCGACGCCGGCGGCCCGCATCGCGTCGACGCTGGCCACGATGTCGTTGGTGGCCACCGCGATGTGCTGGGCGCCCGGGCCCTGGTAGAACTCCAGGTACTCGTCGATCTGCGACTTCTTGCGGGCGATCGCCGGCTCGTTGAGCGGGAACTTCACCTTGCGGGTGCCGTTGGCGACCACCTTGCTCATCAGCGCCGAGTAGTCGGTGGCGATGTCGTCGCCGACGAACTCGGCCATGTTGGTGAAGCCCATGACCCGCTTGTAGAACTCCACCCACTCGTCCATCCGGCCGAGCTCGACGTTGCCGACCACGTGGTCGACCGCCTGGAAGAAGCGCTTCGGCTGGGTGCCGGCGTCGATCATCGGCTGCCGGTCCACGATCGGGCCGCGGGCGACGAAGCCGGGCAGGAACGGGCCGGTGTAGCGGGACCGGTCGACGAGGGTGTGCCGGGTGTCCCCGTACGCGGCGATGGCGGCCATCCGGACGGTGCCGTGCTCGTCGCTGACGTCGTGCGGCTCGACCAGGCCGGTCGCACCCTGCGCGGTGGCGTGCGCGTACGCGGCGTCGACGTCCGGCACCTCCAGCGCGATGTCGCTGACGCCGTCGCTGTGCCGGGCGACGTGCTCGGCGCCGTCGGCGTCCGGCCGGACCGCGCCGGTCAGCACGAACCGGGCCGAACCGCTGGTCAGCACGTACTGGGCGTGGTCGCGGTAGCCCTGCTCCGGCCCGCGGTACGCCACGCACGTCATGCCGAACGCGGTCGAGTAGTAGTGCGCCGACTGCTTCGCGTTGCCGACCAGGAAGTGCACGTGGTCGAGGCCCTTGACCGGGAACGGGTCGTGGGTGATGTCGTGGTCGACGGCGCCGACGAGCCGGTCGGCGTCGACCTCCTCGGTCGACTGCGGTCGGTCGATAGCCTGGGTCATCGCGGCCTCCCTCGCGTACCGGCCGGCCTCGTGGGCCGCCGTGGTGGTTGTGTGGCGAGGATCGCCGGGCCGGGGCCAGGTGGGCAACTGTCCGGGTAATCGCTGGTCAGGTTGCACATTCGGTATGGTGGTCACCCGTGAATGGTGTGCAGGATGCACAGCTCGACGAGCTGGACGCGCGGTTGATCGAACTGCTCGCCGAGGAGCCGCGGATCGGTGTGCTGGAGTGCTCGCGCCGCCTCGGCGTGGCCCGGGGCACCGTCCAGGCGCGGCTGGACAAGCTGGTCGACCGGGGGGTGGTCCGCGGCTTCGGGCCGGACATCTCACCGGCGGCGATCGGGTTCGGGGTGACCAGCTTCGTGACCCTGGAGATCAGCCAGCGGCACGGGCACGACCCGGTCACCGCCCACCTGGCCGCCATCCCGGAGGTGCTGGAGGCGCACACCATCACCGGCTCCAGCGACCTGCTCTGCCGGATCGTGGCCCGGTCGAACACCGACCTGCAGCGGGTGATCGACCAGATCGTCTCCTCCGCGGGGATCACCCGCGCCTCGACGATCATCGCGCTGGCCGAGCAGATTCCCTATCGCACGCTCCCGCTGGTCCGGTCTGCCGTCCGCCGGTGACCGCCGGTCCCCGATAACACCTCTTCGCGCAGAAAGCGCGGCGACACGGCGGCGCGCGTGCCCGACGCGTCGTTGATCGTGGCTACCGTGTGCGTGTGGCGAAGGGGAGCGGCCTTGAGAACGCGTAGCGTGTTGCTGCTCGCGTTGATCGCGGTCATCGCTCTCGCGGCTACCGGGGTCTGGAACCCCTTCCCGGCGATGTGGGACTGGGTGGACCGGAGCGAGCCCATCTCCGAGCCGGACGTGGTCTGGCAGCAGCGCATCGGCGGCACCCCGAAGAGCGTCACCTTCGCCGGCGACGCCGTCGTGGTCGAGCAGCGCACCCGCGTCGAGGCGCGCGCCCTGGCCACCGGCGACCAGCTCTGGGAGCGCAAGGCGGACTGGGCGGCGGTCGCCGGCGCCGACCGGAACTCGGTCGTCGTCGTGGGCAAGCTGCTGGTCAAGGGGTACGAAGTGCTCGACCCGACGACCGGGGTGACCCGGCGGCGGGACGACGACGCGGTGGCCGTCTGGACGTACCGCAACATGTTGTTCGACGCCCGCTGCACCGAGCCGACCGACTGCACCCTGAGCGCCTGGGACGCGCGCGGCACCGCGCCACTGTGGACGGCCTTCCTGCCCGGCGTCGGCAGCGGCCTCTTCGCCGACAACCCGGGGCTGCGCGGCACCCGCCGGCTCACCGCTCCCCGGATCGAGGACGGGATCGCCGGCCCGGAGCCGGTGCCGCCGCTGCTCGGCTTCCCGGTCGACGGCCGGGTGCACGTGGTGGACACCGCCACCGGCGCGGTGCTGCAGAACGTCGAGCCCGGCCGCGAGGAGCGGCTCTCGGTGGTCGGCGGTCGGCTGCTGCGGATC
The DNA here is from genome assembly GCF_044456245.1 of Micromonospora sp. NPDC051006. NCBI lineage: Bacteria > Bacillati > Actinomycetota > Actinomycetes > Micromonosporales > Micromonosporaceae > Micromonospora > Micromonospora sp. NPDC051006. The sequence goes on along the minus strand of NZ_JBITFP010000001.1, from coordinate 541,642 downwards.
AGCGCCCGATCCCAGGACGGCAGCTGCTACTTCGCGATCTCCGGCCGGGATCCGGCGACCGGGCAGGAGGTCTGGCAGCGGTCCGGGATCAACCTGCGTACCGCCGACAACGCCGGCTGCCCGCAGCGGGAGGACCCGCAAGGCGCGCGGAACGTGCTGGTCGGCGTCGCGCCGGACGCCCGGGAGGCGGTGCTCGACGGCTACGATGGGCGGCTGCTCTGGGTCGGCGAGGCGGGGCAGAAGCTGATCGCGGTCGACGACCGGTACGCGCTGGTCCGGGCGGGCGACCAGCGTTCGGTGGCGGCCCGCGGGCTGGGCACCGATCGGGTGCTCTGGACCCGACCGGCCGGTGGCAAGGCGGGAGCGGCGCTCACTCCCTACGCGGCGGTGATCGCCGACGAGAAGCCGTCCCGGCTGGTCGCCCTCGACCCGCGCAACGGTCGGGAGCTGGCCGTGCTGCGCACCTCCGCGAACGCGCTGGCCGTCGGTCCCACCGGCATGATCATCGGCGAGGGGCGGGAGATCGGGTACGTCCGCTTCGGTGGCGCCGCGGTCGACCCCGCCCCACCCGGCAACGGCGGCGTCCCGGGCTCGGGCGGCACGAACCCGCCGCCCGGCGACGACAGCACCTGCGGGCCGAAGCGTGAACTCTGCCCCGATCCGGCCGGCGGCACGGACGGCTGACCGGGTCGCGGCGTTCCGCGCCGGGGCGGGACGGCCCGGCCGGGGCGGGTCGCGATGCGCGCGCACCTGGGCCGGATGAGAGCGGCGTCCCAGCGGGCACCCGGCGGGTGGGAATGATCGACCGGTCTGCCCTAGGCTTTCCGCTCATGAGCAGTGCCGCCGCCTTCTCGTACGCCCCCCTGCTGCCGACCGGCCCCGACCAGACGGAGTACCGCCTGGTCACCGACGAGGGCGTCGACGTCGTACACGGTCCGGGAGGTCGCCGGTTCCTCACCGTGGAGCCGGCCGCGCTCACCGCGCTGACCGCCGAGGCGATGCATGACATCGCGCACTACCTGCGCCCCGCGCACCTGGCCCAGCTGCGGTCGATCATCGACGACCCGATGGCCTCGCCGAACGACCGCTTCGTTGCGCTCGACCTGCTGCGCAACGCCAACATCGCCGCCGGCGGCGTGCTGCCGATGTGCCAGGACACCGGCACCGCGATCGTGATGGGCAAGCGCGGCCGGCACGTGCTGACCGACGGCGCCGACGCCGAGGCGATCTCCCGGGGCGTGTTCCAGGCGTACACCAGGCTCAACCTGCGTTACTCGCAGCTTGCCCCGCTGACCATGTGGGACGAGCGGAACACCGGTAGCAACCTGCCGGCCCAGGTGGAGCTGTACGCCGAGGACCCGGACGGCCACCCGGACGCGTACAAGTTCCTCTTCATGGCCAAGGGCGGAGGCTCGGCCAACAAGTCGTACCTCTACCAGGAGACCAAGGCGCTGCTGAACCCGACGCGGATGATGCAGTTCCTGGAGGAGAAGCTGCGACTGATCGGCACGGCGGCGTGCCCGCCGTACCACCTGGCCATCGTCATCGGCGGCACCTCCGCCGAGTACGCGCTGAAGACCGCCAAGTACGCCAGCGCCAAGTACCTCGACGCGCTGCCCACCTCCGGCTCGATGACCGGGCACGGCTTCCGGGACGTGGAGCTGGAGGCCGAGGTGCTGGAGCTGACCCGCAACTTCGGCATCGGCGCGCAGTTCGGTGGCCGCTACTTCTGCCACGACGTCCGGGTGGTCCGGCTGCCCCGGCACGGAGCGTCCTGCCCGGTGGCGATCGCCGTCTCCTGCTCCGCCGACCGGCAGGCGGTCGCCAAGATCACCCCGTCGGGCGTCTGGCTGGAGCGACTCGAGACCGACCCGGCGCGCTTCCTGCCGGACGTCACCGACGAGACGCTCGACGCCGAGACGGTCGTCAAGGTCGACCTGAACCGGCCGATGGACGAGATCCGCGCCGAACTGTCCAAGTACCCGGTGAAGACCCGGCTCTCGCTGACCGGCCCGCTGGTGGTGGCCCGGGACATCGCCCACGCCAAGATCGCCGAGCGGCTGGACGCGGGTGAGCCGATGCCGCAGTACCTGCGCGACCACGCCATCTACTACGCCGGCCCGGCCAAGACCCCCGAGGGTTACGCCTCCGGCTCGTTCGGCCCGACCACGGCGGGGCGGATGGACGCGTACGTGGAGAAGTTCCAGGCCGCCGGCGGCTCGCAGGTGATGCTCGCCAAGGGGAACCGCTCCGCCCAGGTGACCCGCTCCTGCCAGCAGCACGGCGGTTTCTACCTCGGCTCGATCGGCGGCCCGGCGGCCCGACTCGCCCAGGACTGCATCCGCCACGTCGAGGTGCTCGAATACGCCGAGCTGGGCATGGAGGCGGTCTGGAAGATCGAGGTGGAGGACTTCCCGGCCTTCATCGTGGTCGACGACAAGGGCAACGATTTCTTCGCCGAGGTCACCAAGCCGGTGCTGACGGTCGGCCGCCGCTGACCTGCCGCGTCAGTGCACAAAGGGCGCTGGGCTTCCGCCCGGCGCCCTTTTCGTCTGCCGGAGCCGCGACGGTCGACGTCGGTGCGCCCGCCACCTCTGGGCTGCGGGCGCACCGCCCCCGTCGGACGCCAACACACTGACGCCCCGCAAGGAGTCTGGCCTCAGTAGCTGCCGAACCGCTCTCACATCGCTATCACCGGCCGGGGACCAACTGTCACCGTCGGGCTACCCTGCTGAGAAGTTGCACCTGTAGTGCGGGGAGAGTAGATGCGGTTCGGGATCCTGGGGCCCCTGCGGGTCGGCGGTGGCGACGCCACCGTCACCGCGGGTCGCGACCGGACCGTGCTCGCCATGCTGCTGCTGCGCTCCGGTCGGATCGTGCCGGTGGAGGAGCTGGTCGACGCCGTCTGGGAGGAGCGGCCGCCAGCCACCGCCCGCGCCCAGTTGCAGACCTGCGTGTCCCGCCTGCGCCGCCGCTTCGTCCAGCTCGACGTGCCGCCGCAGACCATCGTCACCGACCCGGTGGGCTACGCGGTCCGGATCGGGCCGGACGAGTTGGACGCCGACGTCTTCGCCCGCGGCGTCGACGTCGCCCGCGCGGCGCTCGCCGCCGGTCAACTCGCCGAGGCCCGCCGGCACTTCCGCGGGGCGTTGGCCCTCTGGCGTGGCCCGGCGCTCAGCGGGATCCCGAGCCGGAGCGTGCGGCGCCGGGCGCAGGCCCTCGACGAACACCGGCTCGCCGCGCTGGAGGAGTGCGTCGACATCGAGCTGCGCCTCGGGCACGCGGCCGAGCTGCTCGACGAGCTGACCGAGAGCGTCGACCAGCACCCGCTGCGCGAACGGCTGCGCGCCCAGTTGATGCTCGCCCTCGCCGCGGTCGGCCGACAGGCCGAGGCTCTCGCCGTCTACCGCGACGGCCGGCGGCTCTACGCCGACGAACTGGGCATCGAGCCCGGCGCCGCGCTGCAGGAGCTGCACCAGCGGGTACTCGCCGGTGACCTGGCCCTGTCCGCACCGGAGCGGCTGCCGGCCGCCCCGGTCCGCTGCCTGCCCCGGGCGATCAGCGACTTCACCGGCCGGCAGGAGACACTGGCCCGGCTGGTGAAGGAGATCGACGAGGACCACACGTCGGTCCAGCTCATCGACGGCATGGCGGGCAGCGGCAAGACCACCCTGGCGATCCACCTCGCCACCGCGCTCGTCGAGCGCTACCCCGATGCGCACCTCTTCATCGACCTGCACGGGCACAGCGAGCGTGAACCGGTGTCCCCGGCGGCGGCGCTCGCCGCGCTGCTGCGCCAGCTCGGCGTGCCCGGTGAGCGGATCCCCGTCGACGAGGACGAGCGGGCCGCTCTGTGGCGCAGCGAGCTCGCCGATCGGCGGGCCGTGGTGGTGCTGGACAACGCGGCGAGCGCCGGCCAGGTGGCGCCGCTGCTGCCCAGCGGTCGGGGCACCCTGACGCTGATCACCAGCCGACGGCGGCTGACCGGGCTGGACGAGGGGCGGCCGTCGTCGCTCGCGGTGCTCGACCCGGACGAGGGGCTGGAGCTGCTGGCGAAGGTGGTCGGCGTCGAACGGGTGGCCGCCGAGCCGGAGGCCGCCGCCGAGGTGGTCCGCCGGTGCGGATACCTGCCGCTGGCGATCCGGCTCGCCGGGGCCCGGCTGGCGCACCGGCCCCGATGGCGGATCGCCGACCTCGCCGCGCGGCTCGCCGGCGGGCGGGACGCCCTCACCGAGCTGGTGGCCGGCGAGCGCTCCGTCGGCAGGGCCTTCGCCCTGTCGTACGCGCAGGTGACCCCGCCCGCGCAGCGGATGTTCCGACTGCTCGGGCTGCACCCCGGGCCGCGGTTCGACAACCGGGCGGCGGCCGCGCTGGCCGACGTGTCGCTCGCCGAGGCGCAGGACCTGCTCGACGAGCTGGTCGACGCGCATCTGGCGGAGGAGACCGAGCCGGGACGGTTCCGCTTCCACGACCTCGTCCGTGACCACGCCCAGCAGCTGATCGCCGATCCGGCGGTCGCTGCCGAGCGGTCCGCCGCGGTCGAGCGGATGCTCAACGTCCACCTGCACCTGGTCGCGGCGGCAGCGCGTCAGCTCAACCGGTCGACGACGACCGCGCCGTTTCCGGTGCCCCCGCCGCTGCGGGCGGACCTGATCGAGACGGGCGCCTCGCCGGGCATCGAGTGGCTCGACGAGCACCGCTTCAGCATCGCCGCCATGGTCCGGCTCGCCGAGCAGGAGGGCCGGGCAGCCTACTGCTGGCAGCTCGCCTACGCCGGGTGGAGCTACTGGTACTCGCACGGCCATCTGGATGAGCTGATCGAGATCCACTCGACCGGGCTGCGGGCCGCGGAGCGGCTGGGCGACGAGGCCGCGATAGCGACGATGCACAACTACCTCGCGTCGGGCTATCACCGCCAGGCCCGCTACGGCGACGCGGTGGCGTCCATGGAGATCGCCCTCCGGCTACGGGAGCGGCTGGGCGACCGGGTGGGTCTGGCCGGCGCCCACAAGAACCTGGCGGCACTCAAGTCCCTCATCGGCAACGCCACGGTCGCCCTGCGGCACCTGGACGAGGCGCTGGCCATCCTTCGCCGGGAGGGACACGAGGCGGGCGTCGTCGCGGTCTTCACCAACCAGGCATCCATCCTGCTGACCGCCGGTCGGTCGGCCGAGGCGCTCGCCGTCGCCCACCGGCAACTGCTGCTGTCCCGCACCCACGGCACGCTCTACGACACGGTGAACGCGATGGGGCATGTGGCGATCGCCCGGACCCGGCTCGGGCACGGCGAGCCGGCCGTCCGCCGGTTGACGGTCGCGCTCGCGATGAAGCGTCGGCTCGGCAACTGGTACGGCGTCGGCGAACTGCTCAACGAGATCGGCGCCCTGGAGCGGGCGGGCGGCCACCCGGAGGTGGCGCTGGACCGGCACCGGGAGGCGCTGGTCGCGATGATCGAGGCGGGCGACCGGGGCGGGCAGTGCGCGTCGCGGAACCTGCTGGCGCGGGCGTTGCTCGCGGCGGGGGATCCCGGTAGCGCGTTGGACCTGCATCGACGGGTGCTGGCGGACGCCACCCGGTTGGATGTCCGGCACGAGCAGGCGCGGGCGCTGGACGGGATCGCCCGCTGCCTGCGGGAGTCGGACCCGGTCGCCGCGCGGGCTCACTGGACCCGTGCGCTGGCGTTGTTCCGGCAGGTCGAGGCGCCGGATCGGGACGAGGTCGAGCGCCTCCTCGCCGAGTTGGACTGACCCGGGCGTGCGCGCGATCACCTGCACGTCGGCGGACGGCGCGGCAGGATGGTACGTGTGACGACTCCAGAGGCGACCGGCTACCGGATCGAACGCGACTCGATGGGTGAGGTGGAGGTGCCGGCCGACGCGCTGTGGCGGGCGCAGACACAGCGCGCGGTGCAGAACTTCCCGATCTCCGGTCGGGGGATCGAGCCGGCCCAGATCCGGGCGCTGGCCCAGATCAAGGGCGCGGCGGCCGAGGTCAACGGTGAGCTGGGCGTGATCGACGCGAACGTGGCGGCGTCGATCGTCGCCGCCGCCGCGCACGTGGCCGACGGCGGCTACGACGACCAGTTCCCGATCGACGTGTTCCAGACCGGCTCGGGCACCTCGTCCAACATGAACACCAACGAGGTGATCGCCACCCTGGCCGGCCGGGAGCTGGGCCGCGACGTGCATCCGAACGACGACGTGAACGCCTCACAGTCCAGCAACGACGTCTTCCCGTCCTCGATCCACCTGGCCGCCACCCAGGCCGTGGCGCACGATCTGCTGCCGGCGCTGACCCACCTGGCCGAGGCGCTGGAGAGCAAGTCGGCCGAGTTCGAGACCGTGGTGAAGGCCGGGCGTACCCACCTCATGGACGCCACCCCGGTGACCCTCGGCCAGGAGTTCGGCGGCTACGCCGCACAGGTCCGCTACGGGATCGAGCGACTGGAGGGTGCGTTGCCCCGGCTGGCCGAGCTGCCGTTGGGCGGCACTGCGGTGGGCACCGGCATCAACACCCCGCTCGGCTTCGCCGCCGCGGTCATCGAGAAGCTGCGCGAGTCGACCGGGCTGCCGCTGACCGAGGCGCGTAACCACTTCGAGGCGCAGGGCGCGCGGGACGCGCTGGTGGAGACCTCCGGGCAGCTGCGCACCATCGCCGTCGGGCTCTACAAGATTGCGAATGACATCCGCTGGATGGGCTCCGGCCCCCGCGCCGGTCTGCGGGAGCTGCGCATCCCCGACCTCCAGCCCGGCTCGTCGATCATGCCGGGCAAGGTCAACCCGGTGGTCGCCGAGGCGATGCGGCAGGTCTGCGCCCAGGTCATCGGCAACGACGCCACGGTCGCCTTCGCCGGCTCCCAGGGTGACTTCGAGCTCAACGTCATGCTGCCGGTGATGGGCCGCAACCTGCTGGAGTCGATCCGGCTGCTCTCCGCGTCCAGCCGGCTCTTCGCCGACCGGCTGGTGGTCGGCCTGGTCGCGGACGCCGAGGTCTGTCTGGCGTACGCCGAGGGCTCGCCGTCGATCGTCACCCCGCTCAACCGGTACGTCGGGTACGACGAGGCCGCCTCGATCGCCAAGGAGGCGTTGGCCAAGCAGACCTCGATCCGCGAGGTGGTGATCGCCCGGGGGCACCTGGACAGCGGCAAGCTCTCCGAGACCCAGCTCGACGAGGCGCTCGACCTGCTCCGGATGACCCACCCCTGAGCCGGCGGGCGCTCAGCCGTGCGGGCCGTCCTCCGGCCGGCGCAGCCCGATCCGGGGCGCCCAGGCCAGGAAGCGCCGTCGTGCGGGTTGAGCTGATAGAGGTCGGCGACCGCGTCGTGCCGGGCATGGGCGCCCCTCCTCTCGAGCTGAGTCGTCCGCGTCATCACCCGGCGGGCCACGAGAGCCCAGTGATCAAGAGGTTCGCGTCATCGAGGAGATCGAACTTGACGCGAACCTCTTGATCAACGCGCCGTCGGCTCCTTCGCAGCCTTGGGTCGGGGCCAGTACGGTCGGAAGTGTTTCCGATCGGCTGGAGGGCGGCTGGCGATGACGGGTGGGCAGACGACGCCGGCGGCGTTCCTGCTGGCGGAGCTGCGCCGGGCCCGCGGCGCGGTCTTCGTGGCCGCGCCGCCGCGCTGACGTGACCGCCGTGCCCGACGCGGAGGTGCTGGCCCGGATCGACCGGGAGCGGGTGGTGTGGCTGTGCACGCTGCGGCCGGACGGCTCGCCGCACCTGACGCCGGTCTGGTACCTCTTCCTCGACGGGCAGTGGTGGGTGGGCACGGCCGAGCGGAATCGCAAGGTCCGCAACGTCGCCGCCGATCCGCGGGTGTCGCTCGCGCTGCCGGGCGGGGACGCCCCGGTAGTCGCCGAGGGGCATGCCGCCGTGCTGCGCCCGCCGTTCCCCGCCGAGGTGATCGCCGGCTTCCGCCAACGGTACGACGGCTGGGACATCACCGCGGGCGCGCCGGACGGCCCCTACCTGCTGTTCCGGATCACCGTCACCCGCTGGCTGCTGACCGGGCGGGCCCGCTGACGGCCGGCCGGCTCACTGCCGACCGGCGGCCTTGCGCGCCCGGTAGGCGGTGACGGCGGCCCGGTTGCCGCAGCCCGCCTCGCAGAACCGGCGGGACCGGTTCCGGGAGAGGTCCACCAGCACGTTGTCGCAGTCGGGGTGATCGCAGATCCGCAGCCGGCTCAGCTCGTCGCTGCGGACCAGGTCGGCGACGGCCATCGCCGCCTCGACCGCCATCCGGGTGGCCAGCGGCGCGTCCCGGGGCACGGCGTGGAAGTGGTAGGGCTCGTCGTCGTGCGTGATCAGCTGCGGCAGCGCGTCGTTCTCCCGAAGCAGGCCGTTGACGATGGCGACGATCTCGTCGGTGTCGGCCTCCCAGATCCGGCGCAGGCGGGGGCGCAGCTCGCGTACCGAATCCAGCTCGGCCCGGGTGTGCTCGTGGCGTCCGGTGTAGGCGTGCGTCAGATAGAACTCGTCCAGCGCGGCGACGTCGGGCAGCCCCTCCCCGTCGCTGCCGCCGGTGTTGACCAGCGCGGTGGCGGCGGTCAGCGAACACTCGGTGTCATGGGCGAAAAGCAACTTGACTCCTGTCGGGGTGGCCGCCTAGCGTCATCGGTATACCCATAGTTTGCCCATGACCGCCCCGCCGTGCCAAGGAGCGCCCGATGCATCAACCACCCGCCGCCGGGCTCGGCCTCGGTCTCGCGCTGCTCTCGGCGGTCACCTTCGCCACCTCCGGCACCTTCGCCCGCTCGCTGATCGAGGCCGGCTGGTCGGCGCCGTCGGCCGTGATCGCCCGGGTCGGGATCGCCGCCGTGGTGGTGGCGGTGCCGGCGGCGCTCTCGCTGCGCGGCAAGTGGCACGTGCTGCGGCGCAACCTCAGCGTCGTCGGGGTCTTCGGCCTGCTCGGCGTGGCGCTCGCCCAGGTCTGCTTCTTCAACGCGGTGCGCTACCTGCCGGTCGGCGTCGCCCTGCTGCTGGAATACCTCGGCATCATCCTGGTGGTGGCCTGGACGTGGCTGGTCCACGGGCAGCGTCCCCGCCGGCTGACCGTGGCCGGGTCGGTGGCCGCTCTGGCCGGGCTGGTCTTCGTCCTCGACCTCACCGGCGCCGGCCGGCTCGACCCGGTGGGTGTGCTCTGGGGGCTGGGCGCCGCCGTCGGGCTGGCCGGTTACTTCGTGCTCGCCGGCCGGGTCGACGCCGAGCTTCCGTCGGTGGTCCTGGCCAGCGGCGGAATGGCCGTCGGCGCCGCCGCCCTGCTCGCGCTCGGCCTGGTCGGGGTGCTGCCCCTGCACGCGAGCTTCGGCACCGTCGAGTTCGCCGGTCAGGAGACCAGCTGGCTGGTGCCGATCGCCGGCCTGTCCCTGGTCGCGGCCGTGGTCGCGTACCTGACCGGGATCGCCGGGGCGCGGATCCTCGGCCCCCGACTGTCGTCGTTCGTCGGGCTCACCGAGGTCATGTTCGCGGTCTTGATCGCCTGGCTGGTGCTCGGCGAACTGCCCACCGTGGTGCAGCTCTTCGGCGGTGCGCTGATCATCGCCGGCGTCGCGCTGGTCCGCCTCGCCGAACTGCGCGAAGGCCGGACGGCGACGGACGCCGACCGGGAGCCGGTGCTCGCCGGCGACCGGTGAGATTCTTCTCGGCGTGCTGACCACCGTTGTCTTCGACGCCGACGAGACCCTGCTCGACCTGCGGCCGGCGGTGACCGGCGGGCTGGTGGCCGTACTCGAGGAGATGCGGCGGCTGACCCCGGCGGCGGCCGGGGTGTCGCTCGCGGACGTGGAGTCGGACTGGGGTGCGGTCTTCGGCGAACTGAGCGCCGCGCCGGTCATGGAGATCCGCCGGGCGGCGCTGGCCCGCTCGCTGGCCCGGGCCGGGCTCGAAGCGCACCTGGACGACATCGCCGCGCTCTTCTTCGCGCGGCGGTTCGCGCTCACCCGACCGTTTCCGGACGTGCTGCCCGCGCTGGCGGCACTGCGCCGGCGCTGGACGTTGGGCTTCGCCACCAACGGCAACAGCCGCGCCGAACGCTGCGGGCTCGCCGGCGAGTTCAGCTTCGAGTTGTACGCGCACGAGAACGGGCTGCCCAAGAAGCCGGCGCCGGAGTTCTACGCCGCGGTGGTCGCGGCGGCCGGCGGTCCGGCGTCGCAGGTGGTCTACGTCGGCGACTCGATCGAGCACGACGTGCGGGGGCCGCAGCGCGCCGGCCTGCGCGCCGTCTGGCTCAACCGCCTCGGCCTGCCGCGTCCGCCGGGCCTGGTCCCGGACGGCGAGGTGTCCACCGTGGCGGAGCTGTCGCAACTGCTGGCCGCTCTGGACGATCGCGAGACTGCCAGCGGATGACGGTGGTTCCCCGGTGGACCTCCGCGCCAGCCGGCGTGAAGGTGGCTGCCCTTGGCCTGGGACTGTCGTGTGGCGGAATTCCCGCCGGTGCGGTGTGATGGCTGGCACGTTTCCGCAACGGAAGGACTCGATGTGGTGAGCAGACGCTTCACCGCCGGTGCCGTCGCCACGACGGCGGTGCTGGCCCTCACGGTCACCGGGCTGGGGGTGCCCGCGGGCGCCGCCCCGACCAGCTCCCGGACGTTCACCGTGGTCGCCGAGGACGGCGTCGGCGCGGACGCGGCGATCGCCGCGATCCGGGCGGCCGGCGGCACGGTCACCGCCCGGACCGACGAGGTCGGCCTCTACCAGGTGCGCAGTGACCGGGCCGACTTCGCCGCCAAGGCGACCGCCGCCTCCGCGCTGATCGGCGCCGCCGAGCAGAAGGCCATCGGCCGCAAGCCGAAGCTCGACCTGGTCGAGCAGGAGCACCTGCTGGCCGCCGCGAAGACCAAGGGTGCCGCCGACCGGCGCGGCAAGAAGCTCGACCCGCTGGACGACAAGCTCTGGGGCCTGGAGATGATGCGGGCCGACCGGGCCCGCAAGGTGGAGCCCGGCGACCGTCGGGTCACCGTCGGCGTCCTGGACACCGGCGTCGACGCCAGCAACCCGGACATCGCCCCGAACTTCAACTGGTCGCTGTCGCGCAACTTCGCCCCCGACCTGGTGGACGTCGACGGCCCGTGCGAGGTGCCCAGCTGCCTCGACGCGGTCGGCACCGACGACGGCGGGCACGGCACCCACGTGGCCGGCACCATCGGCGCCGCGGCCAACGGCTTCGGCCTCTCCGGGGTGGCGCCGAACGTGTCCCTGGTGGAACTCAAGGGTGGCCAGGACTCCGGGTACTTCTTCCTGGACCCGGTGGTCAACGCGCTGCTCTACGCCGGCAAGTCCGGGCTCGACGTGGTGAACATGTCGTTCTACGTGGACCCCTGGCTCTACAACTGCACCGCCAACCCGGCCGACTCGCCGGCGGACCAAGCCGAGCAGCGGGCCATCATCAAGGCGATGAAGCGGGCGCTGACCTACGCCCACAACCGGGGCGTCACCCTCGTCGGCGCGCTCGGCAACAACAACGAGGACCTCGGCAACCCGCGGGTGGACGAGACGAGCCCCGACTACGGCGCCGACCCGTACCCGCGGCCGATCGACAACGAGAGCTGCTGGGACCTGCCCGCCGAGGGCCCGCACGTGATCGGCGTGTCGTCGGTCGGCCCGTCCGGCAAGAAGGCCGACTACTCGAACTACGGCACCGAGCAGATCTCGATCGCCGCGCCGGGTGGCTGGTTCCGGGACGGCTTCGGCACCGACACGTTCCGCACCCCGGCCAACATGATCCTCTCGACGTACCCGAAGAAGGTGCTCCAGGAGGAGCCGATCTCGGCCGACATCCCGGACCCCCGGGTGGACGCGGACGGCAACATCGACCCGCGGATCGCCAACGAGGTCTTCAAGCAGTGCAAGCCGAACGGTGAGTGCGGCTACTACACCTACCTGCAGGGCACCTCGATGGCGTCGCCGCACGCCGCCGGCGTCGCCGCGCTCATCGTCAGCCGCTACGGCAAGGCCGAGGGCCGCGGCGGCTTCGGCATGTCGCCCGACCTGGTCGAGCAGCACCTCTACCGGACGGCGGCCGAGCACGCCTGCCCCGAGCCGCGGCTGCAGCAGTACCGCAACGAGGGCCGGGACGAGACCTTCGACGCCTACTGCGCCGGTGGACTCAACTTCAACGGCTTCTACGGCTACGGGATCGTCGACGCGTACGCCGCGGTGACCACCCCGCTCAAGCCGAACGCCCGCCCGTAACGCGCCTCCCCGTCGGGGCCCGGTCGACCACTCGACCGGGCCCCGCCCGCGTGATCGACCCGTCCCGTGCGTCGCCGTGCTTGATCGACTCCATGTCGGCGACCTGGCGGCATCGGAGCGCTGCTGACACCGCCTTATCGGCGTACTGGTGTCGATCACGGGCGACGCCAACCGCGCGACAGGAGCGCGGATCGCACCTCCCGCACCACGGCGGGAAATTCGCGGTGCAGGCGCCGGCTCGTCACGTGCAGCACGAGCCAACCGGCGGCGACCAGATGGTTGAGCCGCCGCCGGTCGGCGTGCAACTGGTCGGCGTCGGCGTGCCAGTGGCCGTCGTACTCGACGGCGACCCGGTATTCGGGCCACGCCAGGTCGGGATGCACGATCAGGCCGGAGGCCACCGGCACCGGGTGCTGTGCGACCGGACGTGGCAATCCCGCCAACACCAGTCGTACCCGCAGATGGGACTCGGGTGGTGACTGCGCGCCCGCGTCGACGAGGCCGAAGACCCAGGCGGCGCGGCGGCCACCGGGCCGGTCGAGGTGGCGGGTGGCGATGCCCGACAGCGCGGTGTCGTCGGTGAGCCCCTGCCCGAGGAGGGCGTCCACGATGCCGACCGCCCGGACGGGATCCAGCCAGACGGCCGTCTCCCAGGCCGCTGCGGTCGGGTCGGAGCGGGGCATCCGGCGGCCCGTGTAGAGAAAACTGTCGCTGGCCGAGGCAGCCGGACGGCCGGTCGACGGAGAGTGGACGCCGGCCATCGCCGACCTACGTTCGGCCGTGTGCACCCGAATGCCCCGGTGGGAGTCGACCCGGGCCGTCCTCGGCACGAGTACGTGCACGTCGTCGGTAAAGGACGCCGCGTGCTCGACTCCGTGCAGGTAGGCGGCCGAGGGGCCGGCGATCACCGCTCCGGGTGGCAGCCGCAGGAGGGCGGCCTCGCAGATCAGCTGGTGGTCACGGTCGAGGCGGGCGTCCGCATATACGTCGTGCAGGAGCCGGACCCAGGAAGCGCCGCGCAGTTGGTGCCGGGTGAGCAGGCACTGCCGGATGGCGTCCGAGCCGCGGAAGACCCGCCAGGCCAGTGATTCTGGTAGGTGGGGACGAGGAGGCATGCGCCCACCCTCGCCTTCGTCGGGTGGCCGGCGGCAGCCCTGTGGACGAGCGCCGACCGTCCCGCAGCCGGCGCCTGTGGACAACCGGTCCGTACCGCAGCCGGCATGGTATTTCTGATCGACTCCATGTCGGCGACATGGCGGTATCACCGCGCGATCGAGACCGCCATGTCGGCGACATCGTGTTGAGCGGGTCAGGAGAGGGCGGTGGTGATGGCGGTGGCGGCGGCGCGTACCTGGGCGCCGACCACCTCGGCGTCCAGCGGGGCGAGCGCGACGACGCCGACGCTCGCCTCCAGGCCGGGCACCCCGAGCACCGGTGCGGCGACCCCGTATGCCCCGGCCTGAAGTTCGCCGCTGCTGGCCACCGGTGCCGCGGAACCGGCCCGGCCGGCCAGGATCGCCCGGCCCGCGGCCCCCCGGTCCAGCGGGTGCCGAGCCCCGGTCCGGTACGCCACGTGGAACGAGGTCCAACTGGGCTCCACCACGGCCAGGGCGACCCCCTCACCGCCCTCGACCACGGTGAGGTGCGCGGTGGCGCCGGCCTGCTCGGCCAGGCGGCGCAGCGCGGGCAGCGCTCCCTCGGCGAGCAGCGGCTGGGCCCGTCGGGCCAGGTGCAGCACGCCGGCGCCGAGACGCAGCCGGCCGGCCTCGTCGCGGCGGAGCATTCCGTGCCCGGTCAGCGGGCCGGCCAGTCGGTAGACGGCGGCCCGGCCGATGCCCAGCCGGTTGGCGGCCTCGGTGACGGTCAGCCCGCCCGGCGCGTCGGCGACCAGGTGCAGCAGGCGTAGCCCGCGCTCCAGGGTCTGCGCCGTCTCACCCGCCGACCCACCGCCGGGCATCCCGCCGGTGCCTGCCGACCCGCCGCCGGGGCCGGTGGGCGCGTCGGGCGGGGCGCCGCCGGGCCGTGCCGCCGTGTCCATGACAGAGAGCGTACGACGCGGCACCGGCCGCCCCCGAAATGTACGGACGGCTACCCTTGTACGGTGACGCTACGCCTGTATGACACCGCCACCCGATCGGTGCGGGACTTCGTCCCGCGGGAAGCCGGCAAGGTGGGGGTCTACCTGTGTGGTCTCACCCTGCAGGCGCCGCCGCACATCGGTCACCTTCGCTCCGGCGTCAACTACGACATCCTGCGTCGTTGGCTGATGGTCGCCGGCTACCAGGTCACCTTCATCCGCAACCTGACCGACATCGACGACAAGATCCTTGTCAAGGCGATGGAGCGGGGTCAGGCGTTCTGGTCGATCGCGTACGCCAACGAGCAGATCCTGGGCGCCGCCTACCGGGCGCTCAACGTGCTGCCGCCGACCTACGAGCCGCGGGCCACCGGGCACATCCCGGAGATGCACGAGTTGATCGCCAAGCTGATCGCCGACGGGCACGCCTACCCGGCCGTCGACGGCTCCGGCGACGTCTACTTCGACGTGGCCTCGTGGCCGGCCTACGGGTCGCTCTCCAACCAGTCGCCGGACGACATGCAGTCCGCCGGCGACGCCCCCGACCGGGGCAAGCGCGACCCCCGTGACTTCGCGCTCTGGAAGGGCGCCAAGCCCGAGGAGCCGCAGGACGCCTACTGGCCGTCGCCGTGGGGCCGGGGCCGCCCCGGCTGGCACATCGAGTGCTCGGCGATGTGCTGGCGCTACCTGGGCGCCGAGTTCGACATCCACGGCGGCGGGCTCGACCTGACCTTCCCGCACCACGAGAACGAGATCGCCCAGTCCCAGGCCGCCGGCCTGCCGTTCGCCCGCTACTGGGTGCACCACGGCCTGCTCAGCATCGGCGGCGCCAAGATGGGCAAGTCGCTCGGCAACACCCTCGACCTGGCGTACGTCGACTCGCTCGGAGTGCGCCCGGTGGAGCTGCGCTACTACTACGCCGCCGCGCACTACCGCTCCCGGATCGACTACTCGGAGGAAGCGCTCCGCGAGGCGGCCACCGCCTACCGGCGGGTCGAGGGGTTCGTGCAGCGGGCCGTGGAGCGGGTCGGCGCCGGGCAGTTCGGTGAGCTGCCGACCGGGTTCGTCGCCGCGATGGACGACGACCTGAACACCTCCGCCGCGCTGGCCGTGCTGCACGAGGTGGTCCGGGACGGCAACACGGCGCTGACCGGCGGCGACGATGTGACGGTCCGCACCACGCTGGCCGCCGTCCGCACGATGCTGGATATCCTCGGGGTCGACCCCCTCGACCCGGTGTGGACCGGTGGCGGGCGGGTGGACGACCTGCGCGGAGTGGTGGACTCGCTCATCGCTCTGGCCCTGGAGCAGCGCGCGCAGGCCCGCACCCGCAAGGACTGGACCGCCGCGGACGCGGTACGTGACCAGCTCAAGCAGGCCGGCGTGGTGGTCGAGGACACCCCCCAGGGCCCCCGTTGGACTATTGGAGAGCAGGACTGATGGCCGGCAACTCGCAGCGCCGTGGCCGGCGACTGACGCCGAAGGCGGGCGCCCCGAAGGGCTCTGGCGGCAAGAACCGGGATGCCCTCGCCGGGCGGGGCAAGACCCTGCCGGCCGACGAGCGGCCCTGGCACAAGGCTTACTCGGGCACCGAGAAGCTGCCCCAGCGCACCGCCTGGAAGCAGGACAAGGAGCGTCGGGCCGCGGCCGAGGAGGGGCGCGCCCCCAAGATCGGCCAGCCCGGCTCGAAGGACACCACCTGGGGCAAGGGCGGCGGCCGGGGCGTGCCCACCGGCGGCGGTCGCGGCGCGGCCGGTCGCGGTGGCAAGCCGACCGGTGGCCGTACCGGCCCGCGGGTGGCCCCGGGGCGCAAGTCCAACCCGTCCCGGGACAGCCCGGAGCTGCTGGTCGGTCGGAACCCGGTGGTGGAGTCGCTGCGGGCCGGCGTGCCGGCGACCGCGCTCTACACCGCGCAGGGCATGGAGAGCGACGACCGGATCAACGAGATCGTGCGGACCGCGGCCGACCGGGGCATCGCCATCCTGGAGGTGAGCCGGGCCGAGCTGGACCGGATGACCGGCGGGGTGCTGCACCAGGGCGTGGGCCTGCAGGTGCCGCCGTTCGCCTACCAGCCGTTCGAGGACATGGTCGCCGCCGCGGTGGAGCAGACCGCCCCGCTGCTGGTCGCGCTGGACGGGGTCACCGACCCGCGCAACCTCGGCGCGGTCATCCGCTCCGCCGCCGCGTTCGGCGCGCAGGGTGTCTTCGTACCCGAGCGGCGGGCTGCGGGGATCACCGCGACCGCCTGGCGGACCAGCGCCGGCGCGGCCGCCCGGGTTCCGGTCGCCCAGGTGACCAACCTGACCCGGTCGCTGAAGGCCTGCCGGGACGCGGGCTTCATGGTCATCGGCCTGGACGCCGACGGCGAGACCGACCTCTACGACCTGGAGGCCGCGGTCGGGCCGCTGGTCGTGGTGGTCGGCTCCGAGGGACGTGGGCTGTCCCGGCTGGTCGGCGAGACCTGCGACCTGACCGTGAGCATCCCGATGATCTCCGAGGTGGAGTCGCTGAACGCCAGCGTGGCCGCCGCGGTCACGCTCGCCGAGGTGGCCCGCCGCCGCGCGGCGGCACTGTAACGACGTCGACGAGGCCCCTTCCCCACCGGACGTGGTGGGGGAAGGGGCCTCGTCGCATGACTGGCGCCCCTCGGGCACGACGAAAAGGGCGGGCCGCCGAAGCGGACCGCCCTTTCGTTACTGCGTACGTCAGATCCGCTTGCCGGTGGTGGCGTGGAAGACGTGGCTGCGCCCGGTGCGCGGCTTGACGAACACGGTGTCGCCCATGTTCGGCATGCTGCGCCGGTCGGTGCGGACGACGAACCGCTCGGAGCTGCCGCCCAGCGCCGCGTGGCCGTAGATGTTGGCGTCCGAGCCGAGGTCCTCGACCAGCTCGACCACGACCGGCATGCCGCCCTCGGTCGGGCTGACCAGGTCGCAGTCCTCCGGCCGGAAGCCGACGGTGACCTTGCCGTCGCCGCCCTCGGCCTTGGCCGCCTCGACCTGCTCGCGGGTCAGCGGAATGTGCATCTCGGCGAACTCGGCGCCCTGCTCGGCCAGCGGCACGGTCTTGATGTTCATGGCGGGGGAGCCCATGAAGCCGGCGACGAAGACGTTGGCCGGGGTGTCGTAGAGCGCCCGGGGGGTGTCCACCTGCTGGAGCTCACCGTCGAGCAGCACCGCGACCCGGTGACCCATGGTCATGGCCTCGACCTGGTCGTGGGTCACGTAGACGGTGGTGACGCCCAGCTTGGCCTGGAGCGACGCGATCTGCGTACGGGTCTGCACCCGGAGCTTGGCGTCGAGGTTCGACAGCGGCTCGTCCATGAGGAAGACCTGCGGCTCGCGGACGATCGCCCGGCCCATCGCCACCCGCTGGCGCTGACCACCGGAGAGCGCCTTCGGCTTGCGGCCCAGGTACTCCTCCAGCTGGAGCAGCCCGGCCGCCTCCTTGACCCGCCGGTCGATCTCCGACTTCGAGGTCTTACGGAGCTTGAGCGCGAACGCCATGTTCTCGTACACCGTCATGTGCGGGTAGAGGGCGTAGTTCTGGAAGACCATCGCGATGTCGCGGGCCTTCGGGGGGAGGTGGGTGACGTCGCGCTGGTCGATGTAGATCGAGCCGGCGTCGACGTCCTCCAGGCCGGCGAGCATCCGCAGGCTGGTGGACTTGCCGCAACCGGAGGGGCCGACCAGGACGAGGAACTCGCCGTCGCCGATCTCGAGGTCCAGCTCGTTGACGGCGGGACGCTCGGTGCCCGGGTAGATCCGGGACGCCTTGGAATAGGTGACCGTAGCCATGGTGGAGCGCTTCCTTTCACCGGCAGGAACGTGCCGGACGATCCGAGTGAAGGAGCGACCGACGCGTGCCCGCGCCGGCCAACGGGCGGCGGGTGCGGTCGCGTGGCGGCCGGACATGTCGTCCGTGTCACTGCACGGTAAACGGCTTTTCCGCCGCTGCCAAGACGAGACGATCTCGGTGCGAGCGACGGCATACGCATTCCGGGCATCCGGGCACGGGCAGACACCAATCGCCGTCCGTCATCGTGAGCGGGCGATGCCGGGACGGTCGGGATGTTGACGTTTCCCGTGCTGGGATGCCTGGCAAGCGGGATATCCGGACGTCAGTCGCTATGCTGGCGACGACGCACGCGCCCCTGTAGCTCAGCTGGCCAGAGCACTCGCCTTGTAAGCGAGATGTCGCCGGTTCGATCCCGGCCGGGGGCTCCAATTCCACCAGGCACCGTACGGCGGTATCGGCCTGAGCGAGCCGTCGCCAGCAACGCCCACCGCGACCGGTTTCACGATAGTCGCTCGCCGGCCGCCTGACGCGCCGCGCCGCCGTCAAGGCGTGCGGGCCGCACTCCGCTGACGCTTGGCCGTCGCCACCCCACGCCCGCTGCCGACGCGCGGGGCGGAAAGCCCGCTCCGCTCCGGATGTCCGGTCGGCGCGGCATTATCCGCTGCTACGGGAGAGCCCGGGGGACGAATGGCTGTGTCGCCGTCGGGTACCCAGTGGCTGACGCGCGAGAGGAGGACGACCAGTGCGATTCAATGAACAGCAGGTGCGCTCGCTGTACGGCCAGGACGTCCAGGATCGATCGGGTGCCAAGATCGGTAAGGTGGCCGAGGTCTGGGCCGATACCGCTGGGCAACCGACGTGGGTCAGCGTGAAGACCGGCATCATGGGGCACCACGAGTCAATGGCCCCGCTGAGCGACGCGCGGATGCAGGACGGCCGGCTGATGGTCGCCTACGACAAGGCGACGGTCAAGAGTGCCCCGACCGTGGAGCCGGGCGCCGAGCAGCCGCTCAACGCCGACCAGACCGCGCAGCTGTACGCGCATTACCGGATGCAGCAACAGCAGCCGGCTCCCCAACGGGCGCCGCAGGGCCGCGAGGACCTGATCCGGTCCGAGGAGCGCCTGCGGGTCGGTACCGAGAGCCAGCCGGCGGGCAAGGCTGTGCTGCGTAAGTACGTCGTCACCGAGAACGTGCACACCACGGTTCCGGTCGAGCACGACGAGGCTTACGTACAGCGGGAGCCGATCACGGCCGCGGACGCGGGCAAGACCCGTGCCGACATCGCCGGGGCCGAGCAGGACATGACCCTGCGCGCCGAGCGTCCGGTCGTGGGCAAGGAACAGGTACCCGTCGAGCGGGTCCGCCTGGCCAAGGACGAGGTGGTCGAAGACCGGCCGATCGACGAGCAGGTCCGCCACGAAGAGGTCGAGGCGAACATCCCGGAGCCCAGCCGTCGCCGGCGTTGACCGGAGCGGGTGGCGGTAGGCGCGGTGCGCCGACCAGCCGGGAACGCTGAGGAGCGGGCGGGTCACGAGACCCGCCCGCTCGTCCTGTGTCGCGAGTTGCCGCCGGCATCCGCAGGCCGCGGGCGGAGGCGAATCAGCGGCGGAGCGTGACCGTCGACTGCGGCCCCGCGCGGATCAGGATCCGCTCGACCGGGCCCACAGGTTGATGCCGGACTCCGTCGCGTACCGGTCGATCTCGGCCAGCTCGTCGTCGGTGAACGCGGTGTTCTCCAGCGCGGCGACGTTCGCCTCCAACTGGGCGACGCTGCTGGCGCCGAGCACCGTCGAGGTCATCCGCGGGTCGCGCAGGGTCCAGGCGATCGCCAGCTGGGCGAGGCTCTGCCCGCGCCGCGCGGCGATCGCGTCGAGCGCCCGGATCTTGTCCAGGTTCTCCTTGGTCAGCCAGTCCGTCGAGAGCGAGCTCTGGGCGGTGGCCCGCGAGTTCTCCGGCACGCCCTTCAGATAGCGGTCGGTCAGCATGCCCTGAGCCAGCGGCGAGAAGCCGATGCAGCCGACGCCCTCACGCTCCAGCACGTCCAGCAGGTCGTCCTCGATCCAGCGGTTCAGCATCGAGTACGACGGTTGGTGGATCAGCAGCGGCGTGCCGAGTTCGCGCAGGATCGCCGCGGCCTCGGCCGTCCGAACCGGGGAGTAGGAGGAGATGCCGACGTAGAGCGCCTTGCCGGCCCGCACCGCCGCGTCCAGCGCGCCCATGGTCTCTTCCAGCGGGGTGTCGGGGTCGAAGCGGTGCGAGTAGAAGATGTCGACGTAATCCAGACCCATCCGCGCGAGCGACTGGTCCAGCGACGCGGTCACGTACTTCCGGGAGCCCCACTCGCCGTACGGGCCGGGCCACATGTCGTAGCCGGCCTTCGTGGAGATGACCAACTCGTCGCGGTACGGCCGGAAGTCGGTGGCGAGGACGCGGCCGAAGTTCTCCTCGGCCGAGCCGTACGGCGGGCCGTAGTTGTTGGCCAGGTCGAAGTGGGTGATGCCCAGGTCGAAGGCGCGGCGCAGGATGGCGCGCTGGGTGTCGAGCGGGCGGTCGTGGCCGAAGTTGTGCCACAGGCCGAGCGACACGGCGGGCAGCTTCAGGCCGCTGCGGCCGGACCGGCGGTACTCCATGTCGCGGTACCGGTCGGGCTCGGCTCGGTAACTGGTGCTCACGGCACTCCTTCGCAGGTGATGGTCGGGGGGGGGGGGGGGGGGCGGGCGGCGGCGCCCGCGGGGGGGGGGGGGGGGGGGGGGGCGGTGTGTTCGGTCGCCCCCCGGCCGGGGGGGGGGGGTGTGGGGGGGGGGGGGGGGGGGGGGGGCCCCCCCCCCGCCCGGGGTACGCGGTGGGTCAGCCGAGGCTGGCCAGCTCCTCGGCGGTGAGGGTCAGCTCGGGCGCCTGCGCCGAGTCGCGGATGGTCTCCGGCCGGCTCGCGCCCGGGATCGGTACGACCACCGGAGACTTGGCCAGGTGCCAGGCGAGGCAGACCCGCTGCGGGCTCACCCCGTGCCGCTCGGCGATCTCGGCGAAGGCGGCGGCGTGCCCGCCCAGCTGGTCGGCGTGGGCGATGCCGCCCAGCGGCGACCAGGGCAGGAAGGCGATGCCGAGCTGGTCACAGAGTTCCAGCTCGGGCTCGGAGGAGCGGAAGGCCGGTGAGAACTGGTTCTGCACCGAGACCAGCCGGCCGCCGAGGATCTCCTGGGCCTCGCGGATCTGCTCCGGGTTGGCGTTGGAGATGCCGGCCATCCGGATCTTGCCGGCGTCCAGCAGGTCGCGGACCGCGCCGATGGAGTCGGCGTACGGGACCTTCGGGTCCGGGCGGTGGTGCTGGTAGAGGCCGATGGCGTCGACGCCGAGGCGCTTCAGCGAGGCCTCGCAGGCCCGCTCGAGATATTCCGGGGAGCTGTTGACCGTCCAGCTGCCGTCGCCGGGGCGCAGGTGTCCACCCTTGGTGGCGACCAGCACCTGCGTCGTGTCGCCGCCGTAGGTGGCGAGCGCGCGGGCGATCAGCGACTCGTTGTGGCCGACCTCGTCGGCGTGCAGGTGGTAGGCGTCAGCGGTGTCGATCAAGGTGATGCCGGCGTCCAGCGCGGCGTGGATGGTACGGATCGAGCGGTCCTCGTCCGGGCGGCCCTCGATCGACATCGGCATCCCGCCGAGCCCGATCGCGCTGACCGACACGTCGCCGATGCGGCGGCTCTGCATGGCAAGACCTCCTCGTCACGGTCCCGCGTTCGCGGACCAGGCCTTCCAGCCTGGTACCGCCACCGGCCCCCGTCCAACAGAAGAAGCCGCTCAGAATCAGCACATAGACTGCTGAGTCATGGAGTTGCGGCACCTGGAGTACTTCGTGGCGGTGGCCGAAGAGCGCCACTTCACCCGGGCGGCGGAGCGGATGCGCGTCGCCCAGTCCGGATTATCCGCCTCCATCCGGGCGCTGGAGCGCGACCTGAACGCCGAGCTCTTCGTCCGCAGCACCCGGCGGGTGGAGCTGACCGACGCCGGTCGGGCGCTGCTGGCGGAGGCGCATCGCACGTTGGCCAGCGCCACGGCCGCCCGGGACGCGGTCGCCGCCGTACGCGGCCTGCTGCGCGGCAGCCTCACCGTCGGCTCCGAGCAGTGCCTGGGCGTCATCGACCTGCCGCCGCTGCTGGGCTCGTTCCGCCGGGCCCATCCCGGCGTGGAGATCCGGCTGCGCTACGCCGGCTCCGGGCAGGTCACCGAGCAGATCCGGCAGGGCCGGCTGAACGTGGGCTTCGTGGCGCTGCCCGGCCCGCCGCCGGACGGCGTACGCCTGCTGCCGCTGGCGAGCGAGAAGATGGTCCTGCTCTGCCATCCCGGCCACCGGCTGGCCGAGCAGGACAGCGTCGACGTGGCGGCGCTCCTGGGCGAGGACTTCGTCGACTTCAGCAACGACTGGGGCGCCCGCCGGGTAAACGACCAGACCTTCGCCCGCGCGGACGCCGAGCGCCGGGTCTCGGTCGAGGTCAACGACGTGCACACCCTGCTCGACTTCGTCCACCAGGGGCTGGGGGTGGCGCTGGTGCCGGCCCCGGTGACCCGCAAGCCGCAGGCCAAGGGGCTACACGTGGCCGCGCTCGCGGCGGAGGACGGCCCGAGTTGGCAGGTCTCGGTGGCCGTGGCGGCCGCCACGCCACCCGGCCCGGCCGCCGACGAGCTGCTCCGGATGGCCCTGCCGGGTCGTGTCGCACCGGCCGGGGCCGGGTCGTAGTCGAACCGCGTGGGTAGCCTGGCGGGCGGCGGCGCGCGGAGGGGGTCGCGGATGAGTCGTGCGGTGGAGGAGTCGAACCGGGCGATGCTGCGTGCCCGGGACGCGATGGACCGGGCGTACGCCGAGCCGCTGGACATTCCCGCGCTGGCCCGCATCGCGCACGTCTCCGAGGCGCACTTCATCCGGACCTTCCGCGCCACGTTCGGCGAGACGCCGCACCGCTACCTGCAACGCCGACGGGTCGAGCGGGCGATGTACCTGCTGGTGGAGAGCGGCCGGGACGTCACCGACATCTGCTTCGCCGTGGGCTTCGGCAGCCTCGGCACGTTCAGCCGGACCTTCCGGCAGATCGTCGGCGAGTCGCCGACCGACTACCGCAAGCGCAAGCTCCCCGTCGACGTGCCGTCCTGCTTCACCAAGGCCTGGACCAGACCCAGCAGTTTTGGATAAGCAGCAGGTCAGGGCCGACCTCTAGCGTCATAGCCATGACGATGAACGCGGTCACCCGCTCCCAGATCTACGTCCTCGACCAGGACGAGGCGCTCGACTTCTACGTCGGCAAGCTCGGCCTCGAGGTGAACACCGACACCGACCTCGGCTTCATGCGCTGGCTGACGGTCAACGTTCCCGGCGACCGGAGCCGGGAGATCCTGCTGGAGAAGCCCGGGCCGCCGGCGCTGGACCCGGCCACCGCCGAGCAGGTCCGCGAGCTGCTCACCAAGGGCGCGATGGGCGGCTGGCTCAGCATCACCACCGACGACGCCCGCAAGACCTACGAGACGCTGGTCGCCAAGGGCGTCGAGATCACCGACGAGCCGACGGAGCGGCCGTACGGGATCGACTTCGGGATCCGGGACCCGTTCGGCAACAAGATCCGCATCGGCCAGATGCACCCGCAGGGCTGAGGGGCGGACCGGTGACCGAGGCGATCCCACTCCACCACGCCGGCCCGGCGCAGGCCGTCGGCCGGGACCGGCTCCTGCTGGCCGGGGGCGCGCTGGCGGGTCCGATCTTCATCGGCTCCGCGCTCGTCCAGGCCGCGACCCGGGACGGCTTCGACTTCCGCCGGCACCCGGTGAGCGTGCTGAGCACCGGCGACCTGGGCTGGGTCCAGATCGCCACCTTCCTGGCCACCGGTCTGCTCACCATCGCCGCCGGGTGGGCGCTGCGCCGGGCCGAGCCGGGCGGGTCGGCCTGGCTGCCCCGGTTGCTCGCCCTCTACGGGGCCGGGATGGTGGCGGCCGGGGTGTTCAGCGCCGACCCGGCGGACGGCTTCCCCGTCGGCACGCCCCGCGGGGCCGGGCAGATCAGCTGGCACGGCGGGCTGCACTTCCTCGCCGCGGCGGTCGCCTTCGTCGCGCTGATCGTGGCCACCGTGCTGGTCGCCCGCCGGGCGGCCCGCGCCGGCGACCGGGGCCGGGCCGGGCTGAGCCTGGGCACCGGCGCCTACTTCGCGGTGGCCTGGATCGTCATGATCGTCCGGCCGGGGCCGGTGACCATGATCGGTTTCGGGCTCGCCGCGGTCGTCGGCTGGGCCTGGGTGACGGCGGTCCTCGCCGGCGCGGCGCGGGGCCGGACGAGCTAGTCCGGCGGACCAGCTAGAACGGCGGACCAGCTACAACGGCGGACCGGCGGGACGGACGCGGATCGGGAGGCGCGGCTACGATCGCGCCTCCCGATCGTGCGTGAGGTGACGAGATGGCGACCCGACTGCTCTGGCTGGCCCGGCACGGCGAGCAGGACCGCCCGGCGGGGACGCCGCCGGGGACCGATCCGCCGGAGGCCGGGCTCTCCGAGCGGGGACGCCGGCAGGCGACGCTGCTCGGGGAGCGGCTGCGCCGGGTGCCGTTCGACGCCATCCACCACGGCCCGCTGCGTCGGGCCGCGGAGACCGCCGCGTTGGTCGCCGCGCAGCTGCCCGGCATTCCCGTGTACGCCACCGAGCTGGCCGGCGACCACCTGCCGGAGGAGACCGATCCGGCCGGCCTGCCGCCGGCGTACGCCCGGCTGCTGGACGGCTTCGACGCGGCCGAGCGGGCCGAGGGACCGCGGCTGACGGCGGCGGCCGTCCACCGGTTCGCGACGCCGCCGCAGGAGGGCGACCGGCAGGAGCTGGTCGTCACGCACACGTTCCTCATCGCCCGGCTGGTCCGGCATGCGCTGGATGCGCCGCGGTCGCGCTGGCTGGGCCTGAACCACCACAACGCCGGTCTGACCGTCATCCGCTACCGCGCCGACACGCCGCCCACGTTGATCGCGTTCAACGACGTCGCGCACCTCCCCGCCGACCTGCGCGGCACCGGCCTTCCCCCGGAGTACCGCAGCTGAGCCGACGCCGCGCAGGGTCGGACTGCCACGCGCGGCGGGGTGGGTCAGGCGGTGACGCGGAGCAGTAGCTCCACGAGGGAGCGGGTGGCGGGGGGTGGGTCGGCGTCGGTGGGGCAGTCGACGTAGCCGGTCTCGATGGCGCCGACGGTCAGCCGGTAGCTGAACGCGTCCGCGCAACCGCTCGGCGCGGCCGACCGGCGAGCCTCGGCGGCGAGCCGGGGGTCGGCGGCCAGCCCGTGCAGCCCGCCCAGATCCGCCGGACCGAGCCGCCCGGTACGCCGGGACCCGGCACGGTCGACCGCCGTCCACCGACCGTCGGGCTCGACGGTGATGCTGTCCCCGCGACCGGCGATCCCGCCCGACCGGAACAGCACCACCCGGGTGGCGGCACCGGAGCGGGTCGGCGCGGGCTGGGTCGGGTCGAGGGTGGGCGCCGTCGGGGCGGTGCCGGCCGTGGGTGGCGCGGTGGCCGTCCCACCAGGAGCGTTGCCGCCGGTGGCCGGTGCCGTAGGAGCCGAGCGTGGGCCGGTGGTCGTGCATCCGACCAGGGCAATGATCAGCATGATCTTGACACCGGCCAGCGGGGCTGATCTCATGCGGCTCTGACGCGTCAGCCCTCCACGCGGTTCCCGCAACCTGCCCGCTCGGTCGGACGGGCGCTGTCGATGTCGATGTCGCGGTACGGCGCGGTCTCTCCGCCGTCGACCCGCCGCTTCCGCTCCATACCTTCCCCCACCAGGAGGGCACGTGAAGAGATCCATCGCGGCCGTGAGCGCCGCCCTACTCGCCAGCGGCGCGCTGACCTGCGTCGCCACCGCGGCGAACGCGGCTGCGCCGACCGCCCCCGCGACCGGCCCGACCGGCGCGGCGGCCATCCTGCGGGCCGACCCCGGCGCGGTGAAGGGCACCACCGCCGAGTCCTACCAGGTGCACAGCTCCAAGGTGGACGCCAGCGGTGCCGCGCACACCCGCTACACCCGCAGCTATCGGGGGCTGCGGGTGTACGGCGGTGACTTCGTCATCCACACCACGCCGAGCGGCGGCTACGCCGGCTCCTCGGTCGGCCTCTCCGCGCCACTGACCCTCGGCACGACGGCGAAGGTCTCCGCGGCCAGCGCCACGAAGGCCGCCCGGGCCCGGTTCTCCGGCAAGATCACGTCGACTCGCGCCCCGGAACTCTTCGTCGACGCCAGCTCCGGCACCGGCCGGCTGGCCTGGGAGACCGTCCTCTCCGGCTGGCTGCCGGACGGGCAGACCCCGTCCCGGCTGCACGTGATCACCGACGCCACGACCGGCGCGGTGGTCGGGTCGTTCGACGAGATCGAGACGGTCGCCGGCACCGGCAACAGCCTGCACTCGGGCTCGGTGAGCATCGAGACCACGTCCGCCGGCAGCACCTACCTGATGATCGACGCGGCGCGGGGCAACGGCTCCACCTGCGACATGAACAACACCACGTCGACCTGCACCACGGTCAGCGACGCCGACAACACCTGGGGCACCGGCGCGCACGGCAGCACCGGCGCCGCCCGGCAGACCGCCGCGGTGGACGCACACTACGGCGCCGCCAAGACCTTCGACTACTACAAGAACACGCACGGCCGTAACGGCATCTTCGGTAACGGCGCCGGCGTGCCGAGTCGGGTGCACTACGGCAGGAACTTCGACAACGCCTTCTGGGACGGCTCCCGGATGACGTACGGCGACAACATCGGCGACACCCGGCCGCTGATCTCGCTCGACGTGGCGGCGCACGAGATGAGCCACGGGGTCACCGACAACGTCGTTCCCGGCGGGCTGACCTACGACGGTGAGTCCGGCGGCATCAACGAGGCGACCAGCGACATCTTCGGCAACATGGTGGAGTTCTACGCCAACGCCGCGGCCGACCCGGGCGACTACCAGGTCGGCGAGAAGGTCGACATCAACGGTGACGGAACCCCGCTGCGTTACATGTACAACCCGGGGCTGGACGGCGCGTCGGACACCTGCTGGTCGACCAACACCAAGAACAAGAACGTGCACTTCTCGTCCGGCGTGGCCAACCACTTCTACTTCAACCTCGCCGAGGGCACCGGCGCGACGCCGTACGGCACCTCGCCGGTCTGCGGCTCCGCCTCGGGGATGACCGGCATCGGCCGGGCCAAGGCGGAGAAGATCTGGTTCCGCGCCCTGGACGTGTACTTCACCTCCAACACCTCGTACGTCAACACCAGCAACCCGGCCAACACTTCGCGGGCGTACACCCTGCAGGCGACCACCGACCTGTACGGCAAGTGCTCGGTCGAGTACAAGGCCGTCCGGGCGGCGTGGACCGCGGTGAACGTGGCCGGCAACGACCCGGCCTGCGTCACCGGGAACGACTTCTCGCTCTCGCTCAACGAGACCTCCGGTGAGGTCTTCCCAGGCAGCACGAAGACGATCGCCGTCAGCACCGCCCTCACCGCCGGCGTCTCGCACAGCGTGACGTTCTCCACGCTCGGCATGCCGGCCGGCTGGCGGGCCACGTTCAACCCCGGCTCGGTCCAGACCGGCAACCTGACCACCCTCAGCATCGCCACCGCGGCCACCACCCCGCCCGGCGTCTACCCGGTCACCATCACCGGCAGCGGCGCGGTGAGCCACTCGGCGGTCTACACGCTGACCATCAAGGACACCGGGCGGCCCTGCCCTGCGATACCGCAGGTGCTCGCCAACCCGGGCTTCGAGTCGGGCATCCCGCCGTGGACCGGCACCTCGGGCGTCGTCGGGTCGTTCAGCGCCCAGCCGGCCCGCTCCGGCACCCGCAACGCCTGGCTCGGCGGGTACGGCAGCACCCACACCGACACGCTCGCCCAGTCGGTGGCCCTGCCGGCCGGCTGTGTGTCGTACACCGTCGGCTTCTGGCTGCGCATCGACTCGGCCGAGACCACCACCGACC
Source organism: Micromonospora sp. NPDC051006 (assembly GCF_044456245.1). Classification (NCBI taxonomy): domain Bacteria; kingdom Bacillati; phylum Actinomycetota; class Actinomycetes; order Micromonosporales; family Micromonosporaceae; genus Micromonospora; species Micromonospora sp. NPDC051006. The sequence continues at coordinate 513,599 of NZ_JBITFP010000001.1, read as the reverse complement.
GGGCGTACGACACGCTGAAGGTGCAGGTGGTCAGCGCGAGCGGGGCGGTGCTGGGCACCCTGGCGACCTACTCGAACCTGGACGAGACCACCGGCTACAGCCAGCGGGTCTTCGAGTTGCCGTCGTCGTACGCCGGCCAGACCGTCAGCCTCAAGTTCACCAGCGTCGAGGACTCCTCCCTGAAGACGTCCTTCGTCCTCGACGACACCTGGATCGCCACCTCCTGAGCTGACCAGCGTCGGGCCGGGCCCGGCGGCCACCCTCAAGGGTGGTCGTCGGGCCCGCGCCGTTAGGGTCACCGCAGTCGGGCGAGGGAGGGTGACGGTGGCGGACGCGGAGATCGTCGTCGAGGTGACCGGACCGGTGGCGACGGTGGTGATCCACCACCCGGCGCGGCGGAACGCGATGACCCCGGCGATGTGGCGGCAGCTTCCGCCGCTCCTCGACGAGCTGGAGGCCGACCCGGCCGTCCGTGCCCTGGTGCTCACCGGCGCGGGCGACACCTTCTGCGCCGGCGCCGACCTGGGCGACCTCGACGAGCTGCTGGCGGCCGGGGACGGCAGCATCGCGGTGGCCGCCGAGGAGCGGCTCGCCGGCTTCGCCAAGCCGACCATCGCGGCCATCCGCGGCGCCTGCGTCGGCGGTGGCTGCCAGCTCGCCGCCGCCTGCGACCTGCGGGTCGCCGCCGACGACGCGCGGTTCGGCGTACCGCCGGCCCGGCTCGGGCTGGTCTACCCGGCGCCGACCACCCGCCGGCTGGCCCGGCTGATCGGCCCCTCGGCCGCGAAGTACCTGCTCTTCACCGCCGAGCTGATCGACGCCGAGCGGGCGCTACGGATCGGCCTGGTCGACGAGGTGCTGCCCGAGCAGCGGCTGGCCGCCCGGGTGCAGGAGATCACCGCGAGCATCGCCCAACGCTCGCCGCTCAGCGTGGCCGCCGCCAAGGAAATCGTCGACGACCGCGCCGCGCCGTCCCGGATCGCCTGGTGGCACCGGAAGGCGCTGGAGAGCGGCGAGGCTCGGGAGGGCATCTCCGCCGTCCGCGACCGCCGCACCCCCGCCTTCGCCTGGGCGCCCCCGCCCGCCGACGACTGACAGGGGCCGGCGGGTGCCGCGCCGGGGCGTACCCCGACGCGGCCCCCCGTTCCCGCCGGCCGGTCCGCTCACCGCCCGGCGAGCGAAGCCCAGCTCGGGACCACCGGCTCCCGGCGCAGCGGCATCCCCGCCTCGGCCGGCGTACGGTCGCCCTTGCGCTGGTTGCACGCGTAGCAGGCGGCGGTGGTGTTGCGCCAGGTGTTCCGGCCGCCGCGCGAGCGGGGCAGGATGTGGTCGATGGTGCTGGCCGGTGAGTCGCAGTACGCGCAGCAGCGACGGTCGCGCCGTAACACCCCGGCGCGGGACCAGGCCGGGCCGGCGCTGAACCGCCAGCGGGTCACCACGTAGCGGACCAGCCGGACCACCCGGGGGAGCGGGAAGACCCCGATCACCTGGTCCGGCTCGGCCTCGTGGATCTCGGCCACCCGGCGGCAGAGCATCCGGATGGCGTGCTGAACGGTGACCCGGTGCAGCGGGCCGAGGTCGGCGTTGACAACGAGGACGGCGTCCACCGGGATCTCCCTCCAATGACGGTGACGGACGTACGGGCCGGACAGCGAAGAGCCGCCCGGTCCGGTGGGGACGGGGCGGCTCGACGCGGATCGGGCGCGCGTCAGTCGGGCCGGTCGTCCCCGGGGCCTTCGGCTCGGCAACCGTCGCTGGGCAGCCACGACGGCACGGTGGTGACGTGCGACATCGACATGAACGGCTCCCGGTGCGGCGGTTGACCTTGCGCGATCACGGTAGGTCCGCCCGACCCGGGCGGGCAACGGATTTCGATCCGGCCCTACCCGCCGGCACCACCCGCCGGCCCCACCCGCCGGGACGGCCCCGGGGTCAGTCCCGCTTCGCGAGCAGGCCGCGGGGCCGGACCGAGTGGACCGGTTCGGCCGCGCCGCCCTCGGCGCGCAGGATGTGGTTCGCCGCGATGACCCCGGTCGCCGCCGAGCGCTCCATCAACGCGCTGGGGAAACCCGCGGCGATCCCGTCGCCGGCCAGGTAGAGCCCGTCGGCGTCGGTGCGTACCCCGGGCCGCCAGGCGGAACTGCCGGGTGGAAAGGCCGGCGCCTGGGCTGCCACCCGGGTGCTCAGCTGACGGACGCGCAGCCCGGCCACCTCCGGCCAGAGCGTGGTCAGCTCGGCGCGCATCCGTTCGGCCAGCTCGGTGGCGGGCACGCCCGGCTCGCAGGCGTACGCGTGCAGCTCCAGCACGCTTCCGCCGGTGCGCTGCGCCCAGTGGCGGGGCTCCCGCTCCAGCCGGTGGTAGAGCGTCACCGAGTCCAGCGTCGGCTGCCGGGACACACCGCTGAAGACGGCCCGGTCGGGGCGTACGTCCCCGTCCAGCCAGTAGCGCGCCACCGCGTACGGCGGGCCGGGGGTGCCGAAGGCGGGCATCCGCGCCACCAGCCGCGGCGCGTGTTCCGCCAGCTCGGCGGAGGCCCCGACCAGCGCGGCGAGCGCGGGCGGGTCGACGGCGAGCACGACGTGCCGGGCGTCGTACGCCGTGCCGTCGCCGGTGACCACCCGCCAGCCGTCGCCGGCCCGGTGCACCGCGGTGGCCGCCGCCCCGGTCACCACCCGTCCGCCGTGCCGCTCGACGTGCCGGGTCAGCGGCGTCCAGATCGCCGTCGCGTAGTCCTCGTCCGGCGCGTCGAAAGCCAGTCCTTCACCGTTGCCGAGCAGATAGAAGTGGAACTGCGCGACCATCTCGGCGGCCGACATCTCGGCCTCGTGGTTGAAGAACGAGTGCGAGAAGACCTCGAACAGCATCGCCCGGGCCCGGTCCGGCAGTCGCAGCGAGTCGAGCAGTTCGTCGGCGGTGGTCTCGTCCAGCTCGGCGTAGGTGCGCACCGGGTGGTAGCTGAGCAGCGGCAGCGCGGCGTTGCGATCCATCCCGCGCAGGTCGCGCAGGCGCAGGCTGGGGCTGCGGGCCAGCAGCGCGAGCAGGTTCAGCGGTGGCGCGGCGGGCAGGTCGCCGAACTCCTCGGTCGGCCACCGGGCGGAGAGGATCGGGTAGCCCGGAACCGGCCGGAGGAAGCCGAGGCCGGGATCGATCCGGCGGAGCACCGACCGCCAGTTGTAGTACTGCCGGAAGAAGGCGTGGAAGCCGTGCTCCACCTGCTGGACGCCGTCGGCGAGCGTCTCCGGCCAGGCGCCGAGCCGGCCGCCGAGGGTGGCCGCGGCCTCCAGCACGGTGACCCGGACCCCGCGCTCGGCCAGCACCACCGCCGCCGACATGCCGGCGATCCCGCCGCCCACCACCACCGCCGAGGCCGGGTGCGGCACCCGGGGGGCGCCACCGCCGCCGGGGTCCACCCGGCGCGGGCGTACGCCGAGCAGCGGGCCGACCACTCGCGACAGTGCCATTGCGACCTCCCGCCCGGGCGAAGCCTCCAGTCTGCCCCGACCGGCCGGGCCGGCGCGCGACCGCGCCCGCGCGTCACGGCGGGGATGCGAGGCAGCGGCGCTCGCGGTCCGAGGCCGGCCACACGTACTCGAGGTCGGTCGGCACGTCGCCGAAGAGCGGCCCGTAGTGCTCGGGGTCCTTGCGGACCAGCGACGATCGGTGGCTCAGGTGCAGGTCCTCCCGGCCCAGCCAGGGCGGCAGCTCACCGGCGGCGGCCAGCTCATCCTGGGTGCGGATGACGTCGATGCCGCAGGCGTTGGCCAGGTCGAGGCTCATCGTGCCGGCGCAGGTGTCGGCCCGCCCGGGCTCGCACCAGACCGCGCACATGTCCAGCCCGTAGCGGGTCAGCGCCTCCTCGTACCCGGCCCACATCTTCACCGCGGGGTGGTTGCGCCAGCCGTACGTCGGCCAGGTCAGCCCGCGCAGCACCTGGATCGTCTCCACCCGCTGCTTGCCCAGCCGCTTCTGGTCGAGCGTCCGGGCGCTCGCGAGGAAGCCCGGGTACGGGAGGAAGGTCTGCATACCGCTGTTCTACCCGGCGGCCCGCCCGACATGCCCGGCATGACAGGAACCGGACGGGGTCGCCCAGCGTGGTCGTGCTGACTACGATCCGGGCATGGGGGAGCCGTGGCGGGATCGGGCGCGCCGGGCGGTCGAGTGGAACTGGCGGCTTCGCCCCGCCGGTGACCCCCGGCCGCACTACGTCGTCTGCGGGCGGGACGCGCTCGCCTACTACGTGGCCAAGGCGCTGCTCGACACCGAGCTGCCCGCCGGCGGCGCCCGGGTGACCGTGGTGGTGCCGGAGCGATACCGCTCCAACGGGCCGGACGTGGCCACGCTGCGCGGCGTCCGGGTGGTCCGCTCCGACCGGCTCGACGTGGCCACCTTCGAGACCGCCGGGCTGGCCGGCGCGGCGGGGGTGGCCCTGCTGCACCAGGACGACGTGGGCAACCTGCACGCGGCGCTCTGCGCTCAGGCGGTCGACGGCCGGGTCCGCCAGGTGCTGCGGATGTTCAACGGCACCCTCGCCGACGGCGTCCGGACGCTGCTCGAGGCCCGGGTCGAGGTGCTCTCCGACGCCGAGATGGCCGCACCGGCGTTCGTCGCGGCGGCGCTCGGCGAGGTCGACCCGTCGCACTTCCAGCATCGGGACCGCACGCTGCGGGTGGCCCGGCGCGCCGACGTGCGGGAGCAGGACGTGGCCTGCGGGCTGGCCGACCTGAGCGACCCGCAGCGGCCGCTGCTGCTCCCGGCCGACCAGACGGTCGCCGACCTGGTGCTCGCCGAGGCGACCGGGCAGCCGCCGGGCACCGAGGTGGCCGCCCGCCGGCTGGTCCGGGCGCGGCGGCGGCCGGTGGCGGTGGTGCTCCGGGCGGCCCGGGGCTTCGCCACCCGCAAGATCGGCATCGCGGTGATGGCGCTGCTCGCGGTGATCGCCGTGCTGGGCGCGTTGATCTCCCGGGCCGAGGGCGTCTCCCCTGCCGAGGCGCTCTACCTCACCCTGGTCACCACGCTCAGCGGCGCCGACCCCGACACGACCAAGCCCGCCGACGCGCAGATCATGCAGGTGGTGCTCAACCTGGCCGGGCTGGCGCTGATCCCGCTGATCACCGCGGTCGTGGTCGACGGGATCGTCAACGCCCGGCTGGCCCTGCACACCGGGCGGCTGCAACCGGCCCGCTCCGGCCACGTGGTGGTGGTCGGGCTCGGCAACGTGGGCACCCGGGTGATGGCCCAGCTGCGCGAGTACGACGTCGAGGTCGTCGCGATCGACAAGGATCCCGAACCGCGCGGTGCCACCCTGGCCCGGCAGCTCGGGGTGCCGCTGGTCGTCGGTGACGCCGCCCTGCCCGAGACCCTGGTGGCCGCCTCGGTGGCGGACTGCCAGGCGCTGGTGGTGGTCTCTACCGACGACGTGACCAACCTGGAGTCGGCGCTCGCCGGCCGCGATCTCCGCCGCGACCTGCGGGTGGTGCTGCGCCTCTTCGACGGTGACTTCGCCGAGCGGGTCGAGCAGGCGTTCGGCCTCGGCGTCTCCCGGTCGGTGTCATACCTGGCCGCGCCCGCCTTCACCGGCGCGCTGACCGAGCGCGCGGTGATCGCCACCATCCCGATCGGGCGGCACGCGCTGCCGGTCGCCGAGGTGCCGGTGGCCGCCGGATCCGAGCTGGACGGCCGGCCGCTCAGCGTGGTCTCCCGGGACGGTCAGGTGCGGCTGATCGCCCGCACCCCGGCCGGTGGTGCCAAGACGATCTGGTGGAAGGAACTCGACCCCCGGCAGGTGATCTTCGCGGGTGACCGGCTGACCGTGGTCGCCCGCCGGGCCGGGTTGGACTGGCTCACCCGCCAGGCGGCGCCACCCGCCCTCGGCGTGCGGGGCGTGGTTCCGCCCACCCTGGCGGGGACTCCGCCGCCCCGCTCGGCGGCAGTCTCGCCCTCAGCCCCGCCGGCGCCGGGCGGCGTACCCCGCGGCGCCGACGGCGAGCACGCCGAAGCCCGCGAGGACGCTGCTCAGCGGCAGGTTGACCGCGAGCAGCAGGCAACCGACCAGCCCGAGCCCGGCGAGCGCCTGAACCGGTAGCTTCCGGGCCGGGTCGCGGCCGAGGGTCAGCGCCGCGGCGTTGGTGATCGCGTAGTAGACCAGCACCGTGCAGCTGGAGAAGCCGATCGCGGCGCGTACGTCGCCGAGCGCCACCACCAGCACCACGACCGCGGCGACCGCCAGCTCGGCCCGGTGCGGCACCCGGCGCCGGGGGTGCACGGCGGCCAGCCCACCGGGCAGGTCGCGGCGGCGGGCCATCGCCAGCAGGGTGCGCCCGACCCCGGCGAGCAGGGAGAGCAGCACGCCGGTGACCGCGACCGTGGCCCCGGCGCGGACCACCCACGCCAGGTCGGGCAGCCCGGCGGCGGTCACCACGTCGGCCAGCGGCGCGGCGGAACCGGCCAGCCGGTCGGCGCCGAGCACCCCCAGCGCCACCACGGCGAGGACCAGGTAGATCGCCAGCACCACGCCGAGCGCCAGCGGCACCGCGCGCGGGATCGTCCGCTCCGGGTCGCGGACCTCCTCGCCCAGGGTGGCGATGCGGGCGTAGCCGGCGAAGGCGAAGAAGAGCAGGCCGGCGGCGGTGAGCACGCCGCGTCCGGAGCCGCCGGGGTCGGTCAGCCGGTCCAGGACGACCGGGCCGCCGACCAGGCCGGTGACCGCCACCAGGATCAGCACCGCCAGCACCAGCCCGACCAGCAGCTTCGTCACGAGAGCGGTCTTGCCGATGCCCCGCAGGTTCACCGCGGTCACCGCGAGCACCGCGCCGACCGCCACCAGCCGCGCCTGCTCCGGCCAGAGGTACGCCCCGATGGTCAGCGCCATCGCCGCGCAGCTCGCGGTCTTGCCGACCACGAAACCCCAGCCGGCCAGGAAGCCCGCGAACGGGCCGAGCCGCTCCCGGCCGTAGACGTAGGTGCCGCCGGACTCGGGGTAGCGGGCGGCCAGCCGGGCCGAGCTGGTGGCGTTGCAGAAGGCGATGAAACCGGCGATCACCAGGGCGGGCAGCAGCCCGGCGCCGCCGGCCGCCGTCGCGGCCGGGGCGAAGACCACGAAGACGCCCGCGCCGAGCATCGAGCCGAGCCCGATGAGCACCGCGTCGGGTACGCCGAGCCGGCGTTCGAGTTGGACCACGGCCGGCAGGCTAGGCGTCCGCGGTGAACAACGCGGTACGGCCGGACCCGGGCAGCCGGGCGGGCAGCGGTACGTCGTCCCACGGAATCCGGTGCAGCAGCCGGTCCAGGAGCAGGCCGAGCAGCAGGCCGGCCACCGAGTCGGTGAGCCAGTGCCAGCCCAGGTAGGTGGTGGTGCAGAGCACGATCAGCGGCGGCAGCACCCGTACGGCGATGATCACCCGGTGCGGCACCGGCCGGCCCATGCTGCGCAGCAGCGCGGCGACGAGCAGCGCCAGCACCCCGTACCAGACGATGGCGTTGGCCACGTGCCCGGACGGGTAGGACTGGGCGAAGCGGAACGGCACGTCCTGCTGGAAGAGCGGCAGGGTCTGCTCCGGCGCCAGGAACGGCTCCTTCACGCTGGCGCTCGGCGCCGGCCGGGCCGTCCAGACCTTCAGCGGCCCGATGGTCAGGTAGGTGAACAGGAAGGCGACGACCGGCGGCAGCACCGGCCGGATCGAGCGGACCCGGACCGCCACCAGCACCCCGAGCCCGGCGGCGAGCAGGGTCAGCGGGGTGCCCTGACCGAGCAGGTTCAACACCCGGGCCACCCAGTACGCCGCCGTCGGCCGGTGGGCCTGCGCCCAGTCGGCCACCGCCCGGTCGATGCCGAAGAGCTGATCGGCGGCGAGCGCCACCGTCAACCCGACCAGTCCGGCGAGCAGCAGCGCGTCGAACCACCAACCGGCCGGACGGACCGGTCTGAGCTGGACCTTCCGCCGTACCGCCGTGGTCTCCCGCACGCGACCACGCTACCGGGCTGCTGTGGGCCCAGCCACGATGGGAAGCCTTCGCCGGGCGGACGCGGCATGCTTGTCCCCGTGCGGATCACGTCTGCCCTCGTGGACCCGGCGCTGCTCGACCTGCCCTGGTCGACACCGCTGGAGGAGTGGCCTGCCCAGCACCTGGTGGCGCTGCCGCAGGGCATCTCCCGGCACATTGTCCGGTTCGTCCGGCTCGGCGACTACGTGTACGCGTTCAAGGAGACCCGCGAGCGCATCGCCGAGCGCGAGTACGACCTGCTCCGGGCCCTGGAACGGATCGACTTCCCGTCGGTGGAGGCGGTGGCGGTGGTCGCCGACCGGCAGACGCCGGAGGGGGAGCCCCTGGAGTCGGTCTTGATCACCCGCCACCTGCAGTTCTCGCTGCCCTACCGGGCGCTCTTCTCGCACACCCTGCGACCGGAAACCATGGGCCGGCTGCTCGACGCGCTCGCCGCGCTGCTGGTCCGGATGCACCTGACCGGGTTCTTCTGGGGTGACTGCTCCCTGTCCAACACGCTCTTCCGCCGGGACGCGGGCGCGTTCGCGGCCTACCTGGTGGACGCGGAGACCGGCGCGCTGCGCCCCTCGCTCTCCAACGGCCAGCGCGGCGAGGACCTGGAGATCGCCCGGGTGAACATCTTCGGCGAGGCGCTGGACCTCCAGGCCGCCGGCCTGCTGCACGAGTCCATCGACCCGGAGGCGGTCTGCGAAGAGGTCGTGCAGCGCTACGAGCGGCTCTGGCACGAGATCACCTACGAGCAGCAGGTCGAGCGGGAGGCCCGGCACGACATCGAGGGCCGGATCCGCCGCCTCAACGAGCTGGGCTTCGACGTGGCCGAGGTGGCCATGTCGACCATCGACGACGGGCGCTACCTGGTCCGGCCGAAGGTGGTCGACGCCGGCTACCACACCCGGCGGCTGCTGCGGCTGACCGGCCTGGACGCCGAGGAGAACCAGGCCCGCAGGCTCCTCAACGACCTGGACGCCTACCGGGCGGAGAGTGATCTCGTCGACGAGCAGCAGGCGGCGCACCGCTGGCTGACCGAGGTCTTCGAGCCGGTGGTCCGGGCCGTGCCGGCGCACCTGCGCCGCAAGCTGGAGCCGCAGGAGATCTTCGCCCAGATCATCGAGCACAAGTGGCTGCTCTCCGAGCGCGCCGGCCGGGACGTCGGGATGCGTCACGCGGTGCAGTCCTACCTGGTTGACGTGCTGGCGCACCGCCCCGACGAGCAGGCCGTGCTCGGCGTCGAGGTGCCCACCGCCGGCTGAGCCCGGCCCGCCCGCCGCCGGTCCCGCCGGGCGGACGCTGCGAGCGCTACCGCGGCGTCACTCCTGCCAGGAGCCGCCGCGTAGCACCCGGACCACGTTCAGCTCCTCGTCCAGCACCACCAGGTCGGCACGGAGGCCGACCTGGAGGGCGCCGACCCGGTCGCCGAGCCCGATCGCCCGGGCGGGGGTGGTGGCGACCATCCGGGCGGCGTCGGCCATCGGGATCCCGGCGGCGAGCGCGTGCCGCAGCGCCGCGTCCATGGTGAGGGTGCTGCCGGCGATCGCGCCGTCGGTCGCCAACCGGGCCACCCCGTCGGCCACAGTCACCGCCTGACCGCCCAGCTCGTACTCGCCGTCGGCCATCCCCGCCGCGGCCATCGCGTCGGTGATCAGGGCGGCCCGCTCGGGGCCGACCACCGAGGTGGCGAAGGTGAGCGTCCCGTCGTGCAGGTGCACCCCGTCGGCGACCAGCTCGCAGACCACGTTCGGCGCGTCCAGCAGGGCCACCACCGGGCCCGGCTCGCGGTGGTGCACCGGGCGCATCCCGTTGAACAGGTGGGTGCCGACGCTGGCGCCGGCCGCGAGCGCGGCGCGGGTCTCGTCGTAGGTGGCGTCGGTGTGACCGACGGCGGCGACCACCCGGTGCGCGGTGAGCAGCTTGATCGCGTCCAGGGCGCCGGCCCGCTCGGGGGCGAGGGTCACCATCCGGATCGTGTCGCCGGCCAGCTCGATCAGCTCGGTCAGCTCGTCGGTGGACGGGTCGCGGAGGAACTCCGGGTTCTGCGCCCCGCACCGGGCCGCCGAGAGGTACGGACCCTCGAAGTGGACGCCGGCCAGTACCCCCTCCTGCACCAGCGGACGGTACGCGGCGGTGGCCGAGCGCATCAGCTCGTACGGGGAGCTGACCAGGCTGGCCAGCAGGGTCGTGGTGCCGTGGGCCAGGTGGAAGGCGGCGGCCGAGCGAGCCTGCCCGGCGTCGCCGGTGGTGAACGTGTGCCCGCCACCGCCGTGGGTGTGCATGTCCACGAAGCCCGGCAGGATCCAGTGTCCGTCCCGCACCGCCGGGTACTCGGCCACCGCCGTGATCCGGTCGCCGTCCCACTCGACGCAGCCCTGACGGATGACGCCGTTCGGGGTCACCACCTTGCCGCTGACCCGCACGGTCATTGCTTCTCCACGGTTCTCGGGACGCCCAGGGCGTCGAGGGCGAGCAGGGCGGCGCCGAGGCAGCCTGCCTCGTCGCCCAGGGCCGCCGCGACCAGCCGCGGCTCCCGGTGAAAGGTCATCCGCTCGTGCAGCGCCGCGCGGAGCGGGTCGAGCAGTCGCGCGCCGGCCTGCGCCAGCCCGCCGCCGAGCACGATCGTGGCCACGTCGAAGAGCGCCTGCCCGGTCGCGAGCCCGTCGGCGAGCGCCGCCACGGTCTCCTGCCAGATCCGCACCGCCGCCGGCTCGCCGGCGGCGGCCCGCTCGGCCACCTCGGCCGCGTCGGCCGGGACCCCGGTCAGCTCGGCGTAGCGGCGGCCGACCGCGGCGGCCGAGGCGATCGCCTCCAGGCAGCCGGGTCGCCCGCAGCCGCAGCGCGGGCCGTCCGGGCGGACCAGGATGTGGCCGATCTCGCCGGCGGCGCCGTGCGCGCCGACGCTGGCTGAGCCGTCGACGACGTGCGCGGCCGCGATGCCGGTGCCGATCGCGACGAAGAGCACGTGCCCGGCGCCCCGGCCGGCGCCGAGCCGAGCCTCGGCGAGACCGCCCACCCGCACGTCGTGGCCGAGCGCCGTGGGCAGGCCGAGCCGCGCCACCGCGAGGTCCCGCAGCGGTACGTCCCGGAAGCCGATGTTGGCCGACCAGACGGCGACGCCGCGCCCCTCGTCGACCACGCCGGGCACGGCGACGCCGAGCGCGACCGGAGTGCGACCGTCGGCGCAGGCCTTGCCGGCCAGCCCTTCGGCGACCTCCAGGATGGTGTCGACCACCGCCGCGGGCCCGCGGTCGGAACCGGTCGGGTGTCGTTCGGTGTGCACAGTGCGGCCGTCCGGGCGGACCAGGGCGCACTTCATGCCGGTACCGCCGACGTCCAGCGCGACGACGACGTCGCCGTCACTCATGCCAGCACTCCGCTGCGCTCCGTGCCGCCACGAGGCACCGCCGGCTGAGCCGGTGGTCCGCCCGCTGACGCTCGCTCACGCGAGCACCACGGAGCGGGTCAGGTGTCGGGGCGCGTCCGGGTCGAGGCCCCGGCTGGTGGCGAGGGCGACCGCGAACCGCTGGGCCAGGATCAGGTCGGCCATCGGGTCCACCGGGTTCCGCCCGGCCGCCCAACTGCCGAGCACGGTGCGGCAACCGTGGGTGCGGCTGTGCACGAAGGCGGCGCCGGTCGCGGCGACGTCCTCGGGCAGCCCGTCGGGCAGCGCGCCGAACGCCCAGACCAGCCGGCCCGGTGCGGCGATCGAGATCGGCCCGTGCCGATAGTCCATCGCCGGGTACGCCTCGGCCCAGAAGGTGGCGGCCTCCCGGCACTTCAGCGCGGCCTCCTGGGCCAGCCCGATCGTCCAACCGCGACCGAGGAAGGTGACCTGCTCGATCAGGCCCGGGTCGATCGGCAGCGGGGCGCGGACCGCGACCTCGGCGTCGGCGGCCAGCGCGCCGACGTTCTCGCCCAGGTGGGCGCGGAGCAGGGCCAGCGCGGTGGTGGCGAAGCGGGTCTGCACCACCGAGCGTTCGTCGGCGAAGGGCATGGTCACCGCGGCGTCGGCGAGCTGCACCGCGGGCGAACCCGGGTCGCCGGCGAGCACGGTGGTCGGCAGCTGGCCACGCAGCGCCTCGATCAGCTCCACCACCTCGGTGGTGGTGCCGGAGCGGCTGATCGCGATCAGCCGGTCGTAGCGCCGCCCGGCGGGGAACTCGGAGGCCTGGAAGGCGTCGGTCTCACCCTGCCCGGCCTGCTCCCGCAGCGCCGCGTACGCCATCGCCATGAACCACGACGTGCCGCAGCCGACGACGGCGACCCGTTCGCCGGGGGCGGGTAGGCCGGGGTGCCCGCCGGCGGCGAGCTCCGCGGCCTCCCGCCAGCAGTCGGGCTGACTCGCGATCTCCGCGTCGACGTACGCCATCACAACTCCTCGCACGAGGCGGCCGTGCGCAATACGGCTCGTTATACCCGTCTTTCGCGCGTCATTCTGCGCGAACGGGGGTCGTCGTGGCAACCGGCTGCCCGTTCGCGCAGACCGGTGTTTTGCGCCCTCCTAGTTTCGCGCACTACTGTGCACGCAATCAATCACCGATCGTGCAGTCGCTGGGAGGGCCCCCACGGTGGACCGCTACGCCAGATGGAATGCGCTGCTCGAGATGCTGACCGACAGCGGTCGGGTCAGCGTCGAGGAGGCCGCCGAGCGGCTGGACGTCTCCCAGGCGACCATCCGGCGCGACTTCGACCAGCTCGCCCAGCAGCAGATGATCACCCGTACCCGGGGTGGCGCGGTGGCCAACGGGGTCTCCTACGACCTGCCGCTGCGCTACAAGACCGCCAAGCACTCGGCGGAGAAGCAGCGCATCGGCGCGGCTGCCGCCGCACTGGTGTCGCCGGGCACGGTGGTCGGCCTGAACGGCGGCACCACCAGCACCGAGGTGGCCCGGGCGCTGGCCGTCCGGCCGGATCTAAACACCAACGCCGAGGGCGCCCAGTTGACCGTGGTGACCAACGCGCTGAACATCGCCAACGAGCTGCTGGTCCGGTCCCGGATGAAGGTGGTGGTGGCTGGCGGGGTGGTCCGACCGAAGTCCTTCGAGCTGGTCGGCCCGCTCGGCGGCGCGCTGCTGCGTGAGGTCACCCTGGACATCGCCCTGCTCGGCGTGGACGCGATCGACCCGCAGCTCGGCGCGGCCGCGCACCACGAGGGTGAGGCCGCGATGAACAACCTCATGGTGGCGCGGGCGAAGCGCGTAGTGATCATCGCCGACTCGTCCAAGCTGGGCGGTCACGCGTTCGCCCGGATCTGCCCGGTGGACCGGGTGGAGATCCTGGTGACCGACTCCGGCGCCGACCCCGACGTGGTCGAGGGGTTCCGCGCGGCCGGCGTGCACGTCGTCTGCGCCTGAGTCGCCCCCACCGCACCTCGCTCCCGTTTCCCGGTCCGGCCCGGCCGGTCGCGCAGCGTGATCGGATGACCCCCGACCGGGTTTTTCGGCGCGTCATTGCATACCCGGTATTGCACGACGGTGCATACCGCGTATGGTGTCGCCTGACATGCCAACCCATCGGGGGAGGTGCAGCTTGCCAGCTGTCCTGGAGATCGAAGGTCTACGTAAGACGTACAAGAGTCGTCGACGCGGCACCCGCAACGCGTTGGACGGCTTCGACATGCGGGTCAACGCGGGGCAGGTGCACGGCTTCCTCGGCCCCAACGGGTCCGGCAAGACGACCACTCTGCGTACGCTGCTCGGCCTGATCCGGCCCAACGGCGGCCGGATGAGCATCCTCGGACACGAGGTGCCCGCGGCGCTGCCGACCGTCGCCGGTCAGGTCGGCGCGATCGTGGAGAGCCCGCAGTTCTTCCCGCACTTCACCGCCCGGGACACGCTGTCCCTGCTGGCCTCCGCGGGTGAGGTGCCGGCCACCCGGGTCGACGAGGTGCTCGAGCTGGTCGGGCTGCGCGACCGGGCCGGCGAGCGGGTCAAGACCTACTCGCTCGGCATGAAGCAGCGGCTCGCCGTCGCCTCGGCCCTGCTCAAGAACCCGAAGCTGCTGATCCTCGACGAGCCGGCCAACGGTCTCGACCCCGGCGGCATCCGGGAGATGCGCAGCCTGATGCGCAACCTCTCCGAGTCCGGGATGACCGTGGTGCTCTCCAGCCACATCCTCGGCGAGATCCAGCTCATCTGCGACTCGGTCACCATCATCTCGCTGGGCCGCCGGGTCGCCTTCGGCCCGGTCGACGAGGTGCTCGCCCAGCACTCGTCCGGCGCGGTGCGGGTACGCCTCGAAGCGGTGACCGACCTGCCCGCGGCAACCGAGGCGCTCACCCGGGCCGGGATCCGGGTCACCGGGCAGCCGGACCACCTGATGCTCGGCGGCGTCGACAAGCCGGCCACGGTCACCCGACTCCTCGCCGAGCAGGGCCTCTACGTCAGCGAGCTGGCGCCGATCGCCGTCGACCTGGAGAGCGTCTTCCTCGAGTTGACCTCCACCGCGCCGGTCCCCGGTCAGCACCGGCAGGTCGACCAGTCCACGAAGGTCGGTGGGTCGGAGCAGTCCGGTGCCGCCGGAGGGGGGTGGGGCGCGTGAGCCTCTACCGTACGGAGCTGCGCCGGCTCGCCAAGCGGCGCTTCACCCGCTACATGTCGCTGCTCGGCCTGCTGGTGCTGGCGGCGGTGGTGGTCGGGATGTTCTTCAGCAACCAGAAGATCGACGCCGCCGCGCAAGTCCGTGCCGAGCGCCAGGCCGAGCAGCAGTACCAGGATCAGGTGCGCTACACCGAGCAGGAACGCGCGGCGTGCACGCAGGCCGAGGCGGCCGGCACGAAGGACGCCAACCGGTTCCCGCCGGAGTGCGACATGATCACGGCCCCGCCGCGCGAGGCGTTCCAGGCCGAGTGGTTCCTGCCGTCGACGTTCGACTTCCGGGAGAGCTTCGGCGAGATGCTGATCCCGTTCGCGGCGATCCTGGGGCTGGTCGGCTTCGTCGTCGGCGCGTCCTTCATCGGCGCCGAGTGGAGCAGCGGCGGAATGATGAACCTGCTGCTCTGGCGGCCGAAGCGGCTCACCGTGCTGCTCAGCAAGCTGGCGGCGCTGCTCACCGGGATGTTCGCGCTGACGGTCTCGACCGGGCTGCTCTGGTACGGCGGGTTCTGGCTGGTCGCCCTGTTCCGGGGCAGCACCGAGAAGGTGACCTCCGGTGTCTGGCAGTCGCTCGCCCTGACCGGGCTGCGCGGGCTGGTGCTGGTGCTCGCCGCCACCACCATCGGCTTCGCACTGGCCTCGCTGGGCCGGCACACCGCGATGGCCCTCGGCGGCGTGGTCGCGTTGCTGGTGGTCGGCCAGTTCGGGCTCGGCATCCTGCTGAGCATGGCCCGGATTCCGTTCGTCGAGGCGTGGCTGCTGCCCACGTACGCGGCGGCCTGGATGCAGAAGAAGGTGACCCTGGAGAACTGGGAAGCCTGCAACGCCACCTTCACCGGTGAGTGCAAGCCGGAGACCTTCGACATCACCTGGCAGCAGTCCTCGGTGATGCTGGTGGTCGGGGTCGCGGTGATCCTCGGCGGGGCCCTCTGGGCGATGCGCCGACGCGACATCTCCTGACCCTCGGGACGCCGGCCGCGACGACAGATGCGGCCGGCGTCCGCCCTGGTTAGGCTGGGGTCCCCCCGGTCGGCGTCGCGGTGCCGGCCGCTCGCCCGAGGAGCGCCATGCAGCCTGCCGACGCCGCCCCGGCCGCCGCCGAGCCACCCACCGACGCGCCGGATGCGACGCCGGGGCTGGGCGCGGCCGGCAACGCCCGGCCCGGCGCGGCCCCCGTCCCGCCGCCCCGTTCGGTGCCGGCCCAGGAGACCGTCCCGGCCGAGGTCGACGACGCTCGGCGGGCGGCCTCAGCCGATGCCGCGCCGTCAGCTACCGCCGCCGGGTTGACCGAGCGGGAACAGGCGATCCTCGCCTTCGAACAGCAGTGGTGGCGGCACGCCGGCGCGAAGGAACAGGCCATCCGGGACGCCTTCGGCCTTTCTGCCACCCGCTACTACCAACTGCTCAACGGGCTGCTCGACAACCCGGCCGCGCTCGCCGCCGAGCCGGTGCTGATCGGCCGGCTGCGCCGGCTGCGTTCCTCCCGCGCCCGCAACCGCCGCCGCTGAGCACATCGGCCCGGGCCCACGCCATCTCGGCCTGATCCGTCGCGCGGGGCCGGAACGACCGTCCCGGTACGGCACCGGTGGACCTGTCCGGTCTGACCCGGACTTGATTGATCCAGCCCGCTGCGGAATCCCTGCACCGGCTCACCCGGTCTGGCCCGCACCGGCTGAACAGCCGCACACCGCATCCGTGGTCGGTCCCGTCCCCTCGCTGCCGATCGTCCCGTGCCGACCTTCCACGGCCCGGCTCGGAGTGGCCGCGTGACCTGTTCGGATCCCGTCCGACACCAGGGTCCTGTGGTCCGGCGGCGGGCGAATGTCGCGGATCCGGACGGGTACGCGGAGGGCGTTCCGGGTCACACCGTGGCCTGGGGCCTAGGAAGGGAGTGCACGATGACGGCGATCAACCAGAACAGACCGCCGGCTGGCACCGCTGAGCAGGCCCGCGAGCAGGCGTCCCGTGTCGGTCACCAGACCGCACAGGCCGGTGGTCAGATCGGCCACGCCGCAGCCGAGCAGGGCCGGCAGGTGGCCGAGCAGGCACGGGAGCAGGCCCGGCAGCTGACCGGGGAGGCCACCTCGCAGCTGCGCGAGCAGGCCCGGGCCCAGCAGCACCGGGCCGCGGAGGGATTGCGGAGCATCGGCCGTGAACTCGGCTCGGTGGCCGACCGCAGCGATTCCGGGCTCACCGGTGAGGCAGTCCGTCAGGCGGCGGGCGCCGCGCAGCGGGCCGCCGGCTGGCTCGACGAACGCGAGCCCGCCGACGTGCTGAGCGAGGTGCGCGACTACGCCCGCCAGCACCCGGGCAGGTTCCTGGCCGGGGCCGCGGTGGCCGGACTGCTGTTCGGCCGGCTCACCCGGAGCATGAAGTCGCCGGACCACGAGGGTGGTCCGGGTGCCCGACGCGAGACCGGCCCGCAGCCGTATGGTCGGCGGGCCGAGGCGCCGTACACGAGTGACGGGCCCTACGCCGGTACTGCCCGGGCGCAGAACATCTCGCCTGACGGCCGGCGGGGGCAGGAGATCCCGGGCGGGGTGGCACCATGAGCGCCCCGGAGAAGGAACGCACCCAGTCGGTCGGCGACCTGATGGGTGACGTCAGCCGCAACATGTCCACGTTGTTCCGTCAAGAGATTCAGCTGGCCAAGACGGAACTGCGTGAGGAGGCGACCCAGGCCGGTAAGGCCGGCGGCATGTTCGGTGGCGCGGCGCTGGCCGGGTTCCTGACCGTGCTGTTCGTCTCGTACGCGGCCTGGTGGGGTCTGTCCAACGTGATGGACCAGGGCTGGGCCGCGCTGATCGTGGCCGTTTTCTGGGCCGTGGTCACGGCGATCCTGGCCGTAACCGGGCGGAACAGGCTGCGTGAGTTGAAGGGCGTGCTGCCCAGGACTCAGCAGACCGCACGGCAGATACCGGATGCGATGCGGGGCCGGTGACCCGAGCCGGGAGGGAGCAGACGATGTCGAGTGATTCGGATCGGATCCGACAACAGATCGAGCAGACCCGGAGCGACTTGAGCAGTGACGTCGACGCGCTGACCGACAAGGTCAACCCGCGGAGGATCGCCGGTGACCGCGTCGGGCGGGCCCGTGGGACGCTTGCCCGGGCTAAGGAGAAGGTGATGGGTACCTCAGGAGAAATGGGCGACAGGGCCGGCCAGCGAATGTCCCAGGCCACCGGCTCGGTGCAGCACGCGGGCCAGGCGGCCGGCCAGCGGATGTCCCAGGCCACCGGCTCGGTGCAGCACGCGGGCCAGGAGGCTGGCCACCGGATGTCCCAGGCCGCAGGCTCGGTGCAGCACGCGGGTCAGGAGGCTGGCCAGCGGATGTCGCACGCAGCCGGTTCCGTCCGGGGCGAGGCGCGCTCGCTCGGGCAGCAGTCCCGGGAACAGGCCCGGGGCAACCCGCTGGCGGCCGGCCTCATCGCCTTCGGCGCCGGGCTGCTGGCCTCCGCCCTGATCCCGGCCAGCCGTCAGGAGCGGCAGTTGGCCGGGCAGGCCAAGGGGATGGTCGCTGAGCACTCGGGCGACCTGCGCAACATGGCCAGCCGGGCTGGGCACGAGCTCCGCGAGAACATGCGCGAGCCGGCGCAGCAGGCGGTCCGGTCGATGGGGTCCACCGCCGCCAAGGGTGCGGCCAACGTCGGGTCCCAGGGCCGCACGGCCGCCCATCAGGTACGAGAGCAGGCGCAGGAGGCTGTCGGTGAGCTCCGGCACCGCTGAGCCGGTACGGGCGGTGGGGCGGGCTCCGCTGATGCGGGTCCGCTCCGCCTCTGCCCCGGCACCCGGACGGGACGTGAACGAGGACGTCGTCTTCCGGCTCGGCCCGCTGGTCGGCGTGCTGGACGGCGCCACCGTTCCGGCGGGCTTCGACACCGGGTGCGTGCACGGTCCGGAGTGGTACGTCCGGCACCTCGCCGCCCGGATCGGGCTGGCCGAGGCGGCCCGCCCGGCGGCGAGCCTGATGAGCAACCTCGCGGCGGCCATCCTCGCGGTGCGGGCTGACCACGGCGGCCGGTGCGACCTGGATCATCCGGGCACCCCGTCGAGCACCGTCTGTCTGCTCCGCGAGGGCGGTGACCAGGTCGACTACCTGGTGCTCTGCGACAGCCCGCTGGTGCTGGACGCCGGTGGTCGGGTCACCGTCGTGGCCGACGACCGCCTCGACGTCGCGATGGCCGAGCTGCGACGCACCGCCGCGTTGCTGCCGGCGGGGGCCGCCGACGGGGCCACCCGGTTCCGGCAGGCCGTGACGGTACAGCGGGAGTGGATGAACCAGACCCACGGTTACTGGGTGGCCGCCGCCGACCCGGACGCGGCGTACCACGCGGTGGCCGGTTCGGTGCCGCTGCGCGGGCCCGGCGCGCTGCGCCGGGCACTGCTGCTCTCCGACGGCGCGTCCAGCGCGGTCGAGGAGTTCGGGTTGGTCGACTGGGCCGGGCTGCTGGACGTGGTGACGATGGAGGGGCCGGGCGCGCTGATCGACCGGGTCCGGGCCGCGGAGCGCGACCTGCCGGATCGGCTACGCCGGCACAAGCGCTCGGACGACGCCTCGGTGATGCTCTGCGAGTTCGACCCGGGCGACAGCGGAGCGTGAGGCGGCACCCCACGCCGCCCGACCGGCCGGTACCTGTCGACGGACCGCCAGTCACCGCTGGATGGGGTGGACTTCTCCCGGTGGGGCCGGCAGACTGCGGCACGTGGCGGGTACGGTCCGGTTGGAGCCGGTGGACGAGCGGAACCTCGAGCCGTTGCTCTCCGTAGCGGCCGCAGAGGCGGAGCCGGGTGACGTGATGCCCCCGGTGGAGGCCCCGGCCGGCTGGTCGCTCGCCCGCCGGGAGGCCTTCCGCGAATACCACCGGGCCAGCTTCGGCGGGCTGACCGGCCCGACCCGGACCCAGATGTACGCGATCCTGGCCGGCGGCGAGGTGGTCGGCATGGTCCGGATGACGCGCCGCGACGAGCCGGGCACGGTGGAGACCGGGATGTGGCTCGGTCGGTCGGCGCGCGGCCAGGGCATCGGCGGTGCCGCCCTGCGGGAACTGCTCAACGAGGCAGCCGCAGCCGGCATGCACGCCGTGGTGGCGGAGACCACCCGAGACAACGCCGGCGCCCTGTCGGTTTTGGAAAAGAGCGGCGCCAAATTGCGTGAGGACGGCGAAAAGGTGCGCGCGGAGATCTGTCTGGATTCGACTCCGCCGGCCCGCTGATCCCGTTAGCGCTGTCTTTCCTGCTGGCTCCTTACCGCTACTGATCTGCGGTTACGCGCCGCCGTGTCCCGTTTGTCTCCTCCGGCGCCTGCCTTTCTGAATTCGTCTGTCCCCGCTTTCGCCGAAATTGTGAATGCGGTTTCGCGGCTATGCCGCCGGGTACTGCCCGCCGGGTCCGCCATTACGGGACGCCTGATCGAAGGTCCCGCTCGCGTCGAACGACGGGCCCTCTTTCGGCCCCGACCGCAGCAGGCGTCCGGACCGCGGGGGAGCGAAGGAGAACTGATGAAAAGCGGAACACGAATCGGACTGGCAGTTGGTGTCGGCTACCTGGTGGGTCGCCGCCGCAAACTGCGTACGGCACTCGCCCTGGCCGCCGCGGTCGCCGCCGGCCGGGCGAGCCGGGAGCCGGGCGGGTTGTGGCAACGGGGCACGGACCTGTTGCAGTCGTCCCCCCACCTGGCCCACCTCGGCCGCCTCGGTGGCCCGCTCGCCGTGGCGGGCAAGGCGGCGGCGACAGCTGCCGCCGGCAACAGCATCGACGCGCTCAGCGGCAAGTTGCGCGGCTCGGCGGACTCGTTGCGCCGCCGCACCGTCGACATCACGGAGCAGGTGACGGGCGGCCCGCACTCCGACGGCGAGGCCGAGCGGTCCTCGCGGGCGGACGCCGGTGAACCCGCCGGCCAGCGGCGGGGGCGGTGACCGTGGCTTCCAACGCGGGCTCACGAGAACTGGTCGACAAGCTTCGTGGCCAGCTCGCCGACGACGTGAAGAGCCTGGCCGGAGCGCTCGGTGAGCGGGCTGTCGCCGCGGTGACCGAACGAGTGACCGGCGCGACCGGCCGGCTCGGCGAGTACGCCAAGCAGGGCGGCGGCCCCGGACTGATCGCCGCCGCCACCGGCGCGCAGCGACTGGCCGAGGGCGACTCCCCGGTGAAAGCGATGTTCCATGCCGGGGTGGCCGGCAGCAAGGAGAAGGTGATGTCGGCGCTCGGCAGGCGAAAGGGGGGCGCCGGCGGCGGCCGGAAGCTCAAGGTGACCAACATCGTCGAGACGATCGAGGTCGGCGTGCCGATCCGGGTCGCCTACAACCAGTGGACCCAGTTCGGCGACTTCCCGAGCTTCATGAAGAAGGTCGAGAACGTCGACACCCAGTCCGACGAGAAGCTGAACTGGAAGGCACAGATCTTCTGGTCGCACCGGAGCTGGGAGTCGACCATCGTCCGGCAGATCCCGGACCGGCTCATCCACTGGCGTTCCAAGGGCGAGAAGGGCTCGGTCGACGGCACGGTCAGCTTCCATGAGGTGACCGGCGACCTGACCCGGATCCTGGTCGTGCTCGAGTACCACCCGCAGGGCCTCTTCGAGCACACCGGAAACCTCTGGCGGGCCCAGGGGCGACGGGTTCGGCTGGAGCTCAAGCACTTCGTCCGGCACGTGATGACGCAGACCGTCCTCGACCCGGATGCGGTGCAGGGCTGGCGCGGTGAGATCGAGGACTCGCAGGTGGTCCGCGACCACGACACCGCCGTCCGGAAGGAGCAGGAGCGCGCCCGGCGCGAACCCGAGGAGCAGGAGCGACGGGCGCCCGGCGGTGGTAGGCAACCCGCCGAGGAGGAGCCCGCCGAGGAGGAGCAGGCCGAGGAGCAGCCGCGCCGGGAGCGGGCCCGACCCGTTGCCCGCCGCCGCCCGGCCCGCCGCCGCCCGGCCGACGAGGAGTACGAGTACGAGGACGAGTACGACGAGGCGTACGAGGAGGAGCCCGAGGAGCCGGAAGCTCCGGAGGAGCCCCGCCCGGCGCGCCGACGGGTCGCGGAGCGGGCCCGTCGCCCGCGTGCCACCGAGGAGTCGGAGCCCCGGCCCCGGCGGGCGCCGGAACCGCCGCGCCGTCCGGTGGTGCGCCGTCGTCGAGAGGAGCGGGACGAATGACCGTGGCAACCACCGGCGGTTCGGCCGGCAGCGCGCTGGAGCGCAGCGGGTCGTCGTCGGGCCTGGCCGACGTGGTGGAGACCGTGCTCGACAAGGGCGTGGTGATCGACGCCCAGGTCTCCGTCGCGGTGGTCGGGATCCAGCTGCTGGAGATCAACGCCCGGGTGGTGGTGGCGAGCGTCGAGACGTACCTGCGGTTCGCCGAGGCGGTGGACCGGCTCGACATCACCCCCCGGAACCAGAAGGGGCTACCCGACCTCGTCGAGGGGGCCTCTGGAGCGCTCGGCGCCGGAAAGGCGGTGTCCGGGCTCGGCAAGACCGTCGGGGCGCTCGGCGGCGCTGTCCGCGACGCGGTCGGCGACATCGGCGCGGACCGCGAGCGGGACCGGGACCGACCCCGGCGCCGCCGTCGGGACGAGGAGCGCTGAGATGGCCGACACGACAGGATTGTTCATCTACGGCATCGTGCCGTCCGACGTGGAGCCGACCCCGGATGCCGCCGGGGTCGGCGACCCGCCGGGCGAGGTGACCGTCGTCCGGCGCGGCGACGTGGCCGCCCTGGTGAGCGAGGTACCGCTGGAGGCGGCGCTCGGCAGGCCGGCGGACCTCACCGCGTACCAGACCCTGCTCGACGGGACCGCCCCGGTGGCCCCGGTGCTGCCGGTGCGCTTCGGCACCGTGGTCACCGGGGAGGACGCGGTCGGCGACCTGCTGGACGCGCACCACGACCGCTTCGCCTCCGCCCTCGACGAGCTGGAGGGGTTGGTCCAGTACGTCGTGCACGGTCGCTACGACGAGCCGGCGCTGATCGCCGCGGTGCTGGAGCAGAACCCGGCCGCCGCCGACCTGGCCGACCAGGTACGCGGCCGTCCGGAGGAGGTGAGCCGGGAGCAGCGGATCCGGCTCGGCGAGATGATCAGTCAGGCGGTGGAGCTGCGCCGGGAGGCGGAGAACCGGGAACTGCTCGACCGGCTGAAGCCGTTCGCCGTGTCGAGCCTGCCCCGACAGCCGAGCAACGAACTGGACGCGGTGAACGCCGCCTTCCTGGTCGACGCCGACCGGGAGGACGAGTTCGTGGACACCGTCGAGGAGTTCGCCGAGCAACGCCGCGGGCTGGTCCGGATGCGGCTGCTCGGCCCGCTCGCCCCGTACGACTTCGTCAGCGCCCACGAGCTGGCGGGCTGAGGCGGATGGACATCCTCGGGACGCTGCTGACCCTGCCGTACGCCCCGGTCCGTGGCCTGACCGCGGTGGTCAAGGTGATCGCCCGGGAGGCGGAGTCGCAGCTGTACAACCCGGCCAACATCCGCCGGGAGCTGGAGGCGTTGGACGCGGCGGCCGCCGCGGGCGAGCTGACCGCCGAGGAGCGGGACCAGCGGCAGCAGCAGGTGCTGGCCCGGCTGACCGGCGGAGCCGCCCGCCCGGCGGCCACTGCCGGCTCACCCGAACCGGCGCCCGCCCCGGGAGACGCCGGGCCGGCCCGGTACGACTCTCCGGCGGGAGGGTCCGGCCGCACCGGGGCGCGGCGCGGCGCGGTGGTCCGGCGGCGTGGCGACGAGCCACGGGACCGGTCCCGGACCGCCCGGCCGGGCGCGGAGCGGAACGGGCGGTCCGGTGGGCAAGGGCGCGGCGTAGCAGGAGGAGGTGTACGCGATGACGGATCTGATCCGCGGCGACGGTGACCGGACGCGCCGGCGTGAACCCGAGCCGGAGGACGACTGGGCCGACGACGAGGAGTACGTCGAGCCGTTGTCGGCGGCCGAGGCGGCCCGTGAGGGGCTGCGGCAGGTCGTCGAGCTGACCGGCCGGGAACCGGTCGGCACCACCTCGCTGCGGGCGGTCCAGGACGGCTGGCTGGTCGGCGTGGAGGTGGTCGAGGACCGGCGGATTCCGGCGTCGACCGATCTGCTCGGGCTCTACGAGGTGGAACTCGACCTCGACGGTGTGCTGCTCGGCTACCGGCGGGTGCGGCGCTACCAGCGGGGGAAGGGCGAGGTGGGCTGAGATGACGAGTGTCCCGTCGGTGGTGCAGAACTCCGGCCAGGTGCTGCCCGCCGGCCACGAGCCGGCCAATCTCGGCGACATCCTGGAACGGGTGCTCGACCGGGGGATCGTGATCGCCGGCGACATCCGGGTGAGCCTGCTCGACATCGAGCTGCTGACGCTGAAGCTGCGACTGGTCATCGCCTCGGTCGACACCGCCCGGCAGATCGGCATCGACTGGTGGGAGCACGATCCGTGGCTCAGCTCCCGGGCCCGCCCACCGGTGGAGCCCGGCCCCCGCGATCCGGAGCAGGTCGAGGCCGAACGCCGTCCCCGGGTCGCCGCCCGGGCGCAGCGACGGGACGCGGGACGGGAGGAGTGGGATGAGTTCGACGGTTGACGCGGCCGGCCCGCCGGGGCGTACCGGCGGGCTCGCCGGCCGCTGGCTGCACGGCGTGGTCCGGGAGGCCGATCTGGGACTGCTGGGCGCGATCACCGGGATGGCCGGCGAGCCGGTCCGTCCGGTCCGGGCGGCGGGCCTGGTGGCTGTGGTGAGCGACGTGTCGCTGGCCGAGTACGGCGAGGAGGCGCTGCGTCGCAACCTGGAGGACCTGGCCTGGCTGGAACGCGCGGCCCGGGCACACCACCGGGTGGTCGACGCCCTGACCCGTGCCGGCGCCGTGGTGCCGGCCCGGCTGGCCACCGTGCACCACGACGACGCGCGGGTCGCCGCCTCGCTCACCGAGCGCCGCGCCGAGCTGGTCACCCTGCTCGACCGGCTCACCGGTCGCGGCGAGTGGGGCGTCAAGGGGTACGTCGTGCCGGGCGCGGCGCCCCGGGCCGAGCAGACCGCCGGTCCGGGTGGCGCCGGCGCGGCGTACCTGCGGCGACGCCGGGCCCAGCTCACCGCCCGCGAGGACGGGCAGCGGGCCGCCGACTCCGCCGCCGCGGCGGTGCATGAGGCGCTGGCCCGGCAAGCGGTCGCCGCCCGGCGACACGCGCCGCAGGACCGCCGGCTCTCGGGGGCGCCCACCGCCATGGCGCTCAACGGCGCGTACCTGGTGGACGCGGGGGCGCTGGCCGGCTTCGCCGGGTTGGTGGAGGCGCTCGGCATACGTCATCCCGAGCTGCGGCTGGAGCTGACCGGCCCGTGGCCGCCGTACTCCTTCGTGGCGGAACGGTCGGCGGAGCCGGCGCTGACCGTGCGGGAGCCGGCGTGACCGGCGGGGCGCGGCGGTCGGCACGTTGACCACCTCACTCGCCCCGAACAGCGCGGACGACCCGCTGGCCTATCGGCCGGTCGCCCTGGTCGACCTGCTCGACCGGGTGCTGGCCACCGGCGTGGTGGTCAGCGGCGACATCACCCTCGCCATCGCCGACGTGGACCTGGTGCGTATCTCGCTGCGCGCCCTGATCGCCTCGGTCGGTGCGCTCGCGCCACCCGAGCCGGGCGACCTGCCGTCGGCGGGCGCGCCGATCGAGCCGATCGTGGACCTCGGATGACCGCCCCGGACGAGGTGACGGGGTCCGGCCGGGACGGGGCAGCCGGGTCCGGCCGGGACGAGGCGGCCGAGCTGGCCGCCGCGCTGGACGCGCCACAGTGGCGTCCGCCCCGGGTGACCCCGCTGGACCGGCGGCTCACGGTGGACCGCGACTCCGTCGAGCGGGGACTGGCCAGCCTGGTGCTCACCGTGGTCGAGCTGCTCCGTCAGCTGATGGAGCGTCAGGCGCTGCGCCGGGTCGAGCTGGGCGACCTCACCGAGGAGCAGATCGAGCGGATCGGCGTGACGCTGATGGCCCTGGAGGAGCAGATGGTCGGGTTGCGCGAGCACTTCGGCCTGGCCCCGGAGGACCTGAACCTCGACCTCGGCCCCCTGGGCCCCCTCCTACCCACCGACTGACCCCGCCCGGGCGCGTCCCGGCCTCATCGCGTTGATCATGAAGTTATTGCCCGGGACACGCCGTCCGGTGGGCAATAACTTCATGATCAACCGGCGGTCGTGGGTGGGGGTAGGGGTGGGGTTCAGGGGTGGTGGCCTTGGGCGTAGGCGGCGAGCCAGGCTACCTGGGCCGGGTCGAGGGAGGGGCGGACCCGCTGTCGGGCCGCCGCGACGTGGGCGGCGGTGACCGTGGACGCGGTCAGCGACTCGCGCATCGCGGCCAACGCCGCCTCCCGGACCAGCGCCGCGCAGTCCGCCGCCGAGAAGCCGACCAGCTCGCCGCCGAGCCCGGGCAGGTCCACGTCCGGTGCCAGCGGCACGTTGCGGGCGGCGGCCCGCAGGATCTCGGCCCGGGCCGCCGCGTCCGGCGGCGGCACGTAGACCAACCGCTCCAGCCGTCCCGGCCGCAGCAGGGCCGGGTCGACCAGGTCCGGCCGGTTGGTCGCGCCGACCACCACCACGTTGCGCAGCGCCTCCACCCCGTCCAGCTCGGTGAGCAGCGCGGCGACCACCCGGTCGGTCGTACCGCCGTCGGAGGCCTGGCCGCGTACCGGCGCGAGGGCGTCCACCTCGTCGAGGAAGATCAGGGTGGGGGCGGCCTCGCGGGCCCGGCGGAACAGCTCGCGGACCGCGCGCTCGCTCTCGCCGACCCACTTGGAGAGCAGCTCGGCGCCCTTCACCGAGAGCACGTTCGCCCGCCCCGAGCCGGCCAGCGCGGTGACGAGGTACGTCTTTCCGCACCCGGGCGGTCCGTAGAGCAGCACCCCGCGCGGCGGTTGCACGCCGAGCCGGGCGAAGGTGTCCGGGTAGGTCAACGGCCAGAGCACCGACTCGGTCAGCGTCTGCTTCACCTCGGTCAGGTCGCCCACGTCGTCGAGGGTCACCGTGGCCAGCTCCAGCGTGGACGCCGCCATCGTGGTCGGCCGGACCACCTCCAGCGCGGCCGTGAAGTCGACCATCGCCACGGTCGGATTCTCGGCCGACTTCTGCCGCAGCGCCGCCCGTACCCCGGCCTCACGGACCAGCGCGGCCAGGTCGGCGGCGACGAACCCCGGGGTCCGGCCGGCGATCTCGTCGAGCCGGACGTCCTCGGCGAGCGGCACCTGGCGGGTGAGCACGGTCAGCTGGTCCCGGCGCAGCGCCGGGTCGGGCAGCGGGATGCTGATCCGCAGGGACAGCAGGTCCGGGGCGCGCAGCGCCGGATCGACCGCCTCCGGCCGGCCGGTGGTGCAGATCACCGCCGCTCCGGCCCGTACCGTCTCGGCCAGCAGCTGGCGGAAGACGGTGGCCACCGGGCCCGGTCCGTCCGCCGGGGCGAGCGCCTCGACGTCGGTGACCAGCAGCACCGCCGGGCCGTTGTCCCGGACCGCGGCGCCGGCCGCGCGCAGCCGCTCCGCGGCGGCCTGGTTGGTCAGCGCCGCCACCTCCGGCGCCCAGAGCGCGCAGACCCGGGCACCGACCTGCGCGGAGACCGCGCGGACCAGGGCCGACTTCCCGGAGCCGGCCGGCCCGGCGATCAGGACGCCGAGCGAGACCCTGGTGCCGAGCCGGCCCAGCACCTCCCGGTGGTGGAAGCCCAGGTCGAGCAGTTCGGTCAGCTCCTCGGCCTGGGCCCGCAGCCCGGGCAGCTCGTCGACCGCAGGCGCGTCCGCCGGCACCGTCGCCTCGACCGCGCCGGCGTCGGCGGCCGTCGCCTCGACGCGACCGTTGCGGCGGGCGGCCCGGGCGAGGGTGTCGCCGGCACCGGTGCCCGCGCCCGTCGGGCCGACCCCGGCCGCGGCGCCGTGGGTGACCGGCCCGTGCTCCCAGCCCACCAGGGTGTCCATGGTGACGAGCGCACCGCCGGCCGGCTCCGCACCGACCACGGTGAGCAGGGTGCTGGTCCAGGCGTAGCCGACGGTGTTCGCCAGGCTGCGCCGGGCCGCCTCGACCAGGCTGCGGACCGAGGCGTCCGGCAGCACGTCCTGGGGCAGCAGGGAGACGTCGTCGCCGGCGGTGACCACCTTGCCGAGCAGCGCCAGCCGGAGCATCTCCGGACTCACCGCCGCGACGATCTCCACCGGCCCGGCCAGGGTGACCCGGCCGGCGGCGGTCACCGGGAGTGGGCTCACCGTCACCTGACCGCCGTCGCGGAGGCCGAGGTTGCCCAGCACCAGGTCGTCGGCGTAGAGCAACGCGGTGCTCGCGCCCGGCTCGGCCGCCGCCGCGATGCCGGCGGTCACCCGCCGGCCGGCCAGCCGCACCGGGTCGCCGGGGCGCAGCCCCAGCGCGGTGAGCACCTCCGGATGCAGCCGGACGACGCCGCGGCGGGCGTCCAGCGCCGCCGGCCGCAGGCTCGCGGTCAGGGTCAACTCTGGGTGCGCCACCGCCCGACCCTAGCCTCCGGCCGCCCGCGCCGTCCGGTCAGCGCTGCGGGTCGCGGTCGCTGAGCAGCGAGGGGTCGCGGCGGATCAGCTCGGCCAGCCGGGCCGCCGGGTCCGGGGCCGGGTCGCGCTGGCCGGGCGCCCACCCCGGCACCGTCTTGACCGACATCGGCCAGGCCGGCGGGGGCGCGTCCGGCTCCGCGCCGAGGGTCACCTCGCCGCCGGTCCAGGCGACCCGCAGTGGGTACGTCCGCCCGCCCAGCTCCACCTGGACGCTCACCGCCAGCCCGGGATGCCCGGCCACCACCCGGCGCAGCGCCTCGGCGACCTCCTGGACCGGGTCGTCGTCCACGGCTGCGTCACTCTCCAGCCGGTGCGCGCCCGCCTCCCGGCCGGAGGACCCGGTGGGCTCGGCGGCTCGCCGGCGCAGCGCGTCCTCGCGCCGGGCCATCCGGGCCAGTGTCTCGTCCAACCCATCTCTCATCACGACCACCCCTTCGAGGAAACGGGTCTGACCGCCGAGGAGTTCAGGCCTCCCTGTTCCGGGTGGCCCGCGCCAGCGCCCGGTCCAGGACGACCAGCAGGGCGTCCCGCACCGAGAGCCGGTCCCGGGCGTCGAACTGCACCAACGGCACGTGGTCGCCGATCGCCAGCGCCCACCGGATCGAGTCGAGATCCAGCGCCAGCCGTCCGTCGAAGGCGTTGACCCCGACCACGAAGGGCAACCCCGCCTGCTCGAAGTAGTCGATCGCCGGATAACAGTCGTCCAGCCGGGAGCTGTCCACCACCACCAGCGCGCCGAGCGCGCCCCGGGCCAGGTCGTCCCACATGAAGCCGAACCGCGACTGCCCCGGCGTGCCGAAGAGGTAGAGCTTCAGGCTGCGGTCGATGGTGACGCAGCCGAAGTCCATCGCCACCGTGGTGGTGGTCTTCGCCGAGCGCGCCCCGGGGTCGTCGATGCCGATCCCGGCGCTGGTCATCTCCGCCTCGGTGGTGAGCGGTGCGATCTCGGAGATCGCGCCGACCGTGGTGGTCTTGCCGACCCCGAACCCACCGGCGATGAGGATCTTGACCGGCACCGGTGGGGCGTCGACCCGCCCGGTCCGGCGTGCCCCCGGCGCGGCCTCGGGGCGTGCCCCCGCTGACGCGTCCGACGTGTCGGTCGGGCGGTAGGGCGGTGGTGGGGTCGGCGGGTGCACGGGGCGCGCCGCCGCCGGCCCGGCGCCGCCCGCCATGCCGTACCGGGTGGCGGCACTGTTCGCGGCCAGCCCGCCGAGCGGGGCAACCGGCCATTCAGGAGATCGCACGGAGTCCATCAATCACTCGCAGGATCAGATCGGGATCGGAGGCGCCGTCGTGGTGTCCGAGGTGCACCTCGAGGTGGCCGGCGGCGCGCAGGTCGCCGACCAGAACCCGGGTGACGCCGAAGTGCAGCCGGGTGCGGGCCGAGATCTCCGCCACGGAGATCGGCTCGTCGCAGAGGGCGATGATCGCCTGGAGCTCCGGTGCCAGCAGGGCGACCGGCGCACCGGACCAGACCTCCGCGGCGGCGGTCACCTGGGTTTCCAGGCTGATCGCCGGGTCCGCGCTGTCCACCCTTCCGGCGGTCAGCACGAACGGGCGGGGGCCGGCTGGTCCGTCCTCCCCGGGCTGCGGGTCGGCCGCCGGTGTGCGCAAGCCCGGTGCGGGCGGCCCGTGCAGGTAGGGGCGGATGCGGACCCCTGGTTCCGGGTCCGGCTCCGCGCCGGCGGCCTCGGCGGTCATTGCTGGGCGGCGTTCTTCAGCTCGGCGATGAGTCGCGGGGTGAGCGCGGCGCCGGCACGCCCGGCGAAGAGGGTCATCTCGTACGCGACCGTGCCCAGGTTGGCCGATCGGTCGGCGACCACTCCGAGCACGGAACCGCTGCTGATCGCGCTGATGAGCAGGTACCCGTCGGCCATGTCGACGATCACCCGGTTCACCCCGCCCAGCGCGTACCAGCTGGCGGCGCCGCCGGCCAGGCTGGTCATGCCGGAGACCACCGCGGCCAGCCGCTCGGCGTTCGACCGGTCCCGGATCGCGGACATGGCCATCAGCAGCCCGTCCGAGGAGACCGCGATCGCCTCCAGCACGCCCGCGGTGCTCGAGGTGAAGGAGTCCAGCAGCCAGTTGAACGTGCGGGCCTCGGGGCTCAGGTCCCCGGTGGGAGCGGGGCTCGACGGCTGGTCGACGTTGTCGTGCAGGAAGGAACTGGTCACCGTGTTGATCCCTCTTCGTTCCGACGGTCTGGACTGACTTCGCGCAGCGCCCGGGCGACGCCCGCCTCGAACTCGGTGATGAGGTCGCGGACCTCGGCCGGATCCCCCGGGTGCGGGCTGACCGGCTGCCGGGACGGCGAGTTGGCGAGGTTCGCCCCGGGCACCCGCCGGTTCAGCCGTGGCCGCTCCGGCAGGACGTCCGGGTCGAGCCGGGGGGCCAGCCCCGGCTGGCTCAGCTCAGCCCGGCGTACCCCGGACTCGACCGCTTCGACCAGGGCGCGGACCTCGGCCGGATCGGCCTCGGCGCCGGGCGCCGGCGCGACCGGCGGACCGCTCGGCGCCAGGTTCGTCCCCGGCACCCGCTGCCGGATGCCCGCCCCGGCCACCGTCGGCCGGCCACCGGCGGCGGGTCCGACCGGCCGGCGCGGCAGGCCGGCCGGGGTGGTGCCGGCCGGCGGCGTCGCCACCGGACCCGTCGCCACCGAGCCTGTCGCCACCGGACCCGCCGGCACCGGACCCTTCGTCGGCGGGGGCACGGCGTCGGTCGGCGCGGTTATCTCCAGGTACGCGATGGCGCCGGCTGGCGTCGACGCCGGCTCCGCGCCGGCGCCGAAGGCGTCCCACGACTCGCCGGACGCCATGCTCCGGGCGGCCCGGGTCAGCACGCCCGGGTCGACTCCGGACGGTGGCGGCTGCTCCGCCGGTGCGGCGGCCGGAGGCGCGCCCACCGGGCTCGTGGCTCGGCGTTCCCGGGCCGGGACGGTGGCCCGGGCCACCGCCGCGCCGGACCGCTCGGTGCGCCGGAGCACGAGTGACGTCTGCGGGACCTCCAGCCGGGCGGTCACCCCGCCGCCGCTGGTCGGGGCGAGGTTCACCGCCCACCCGTGCCGCCGGGCCAGTCGGCCCACCACGAAGAGCCCGAGCACCTCGGTCGGGGCGAGGTCCAGCCGTTCCCGCCGGGTCAGCCGGGCGTTCTCCTCGGCCAGCCGTTCCTGCGTCATGCCGATGCCCTGGTCGGTCACCGTGATCCGGGCGCCGGCGCCGGTCCGCTCGGCGCTCACCACCACGCGGGTGTGCGGCGGTGAGAAGACGGTGGCGTTCTCCATCAGCTCGGCCAGCGCCAGGACCAGATCGCCGACCGTCGCCGGCGCCGCCGCGAACTCCGCCGGCACCCGCACGTCCACCCGGGTGTAGTCCTCGATCTCGCCGAGCGCCAGGCGGACCACGTCGGCCAGCGGCACCGGCGCCACGTACGCGTCCGCGCCGGGCGAGCCGGAGAGCACCACCAGGCTGCCGGCGTTGCGCCGCAACCGGCTGGAGACGTGGTCGAGCCGGTACAGGTCCTCCAGCCGGCCCGGGTCGGTCTCCCGCTGTTCCAGCCGGTCGATCAGGGCGATCTGCCGGCCGACCAGGTTCTGAGTCCGCCGACCCACATGGCCGAACATCTGCGCCACGTTGCGCCGCCCGGCCACCTGCCGTTCGACCAGCCGGGCCGCGGTGGTCTGCACCCGCTCGAACGCCCGGGCCAGGTCGCCGATCTCATCCCGGGCCCGGACGTCGACCGGATCGAGCCGGACCGGCGGCGCGCTCTCCGACTCGTCGTCGGCGACCCGGACCAGCTCGGCCTCGGCGACCCGGGCGACCCGGTCGGCCGAGCGGGTGAGCCGGGTCAGCGGGCGGGCGACCGTCCGGGCCACCGCGGCGCTGAGCAGCAGCACAACCGCCAGGATCAGCGCGGGCACGCCGGCCACCAGGTACGCGGCGGTGAGCGCCCGCCGCTGCTCGCCGGTCACCTCGGCGAGCACGTCCGCCACGATCTTCTTCTCGATGAACTGACCGAGGGTGATCATCGAGCGGGCCGACGGGAAGAGGGTCGCCAACGGCACGTTGCGGATCGCGCCGGTCGGGTTGACCGCGCCGGTGCTGAGGAAGTCCGCGCTGGTCCGGGCGGCCACCGCGGCGTCGTTCAGCTCGGTGAGCTCGCGCTGCTCAGCGGTGATGAGGCTGCGGAACCGCACGCTGTCCACCCGGAGGGCGGCCATGCAGGCGACGAAGCCGGCGTCGACCGTCCGGTCGTCGGTCGCCTTCACCAGCACGATCAGGGTGGCGCAGCTGCCCAGCCCCTCGTCGGCGCGGAGCAGCGCGTCCAGGGCCAGCACCTGGCGACCGGCGGCGGTGTCGGTGTCGACGCTGAACGCCAACCGCAGCGAGTCGATCAGCGCCAGGTCGACCGGCCCGTAGGCGTCCATCACCTGGCCCGGGTTGGCCGTGCCGGCGAGCACCGCGGTGCGCACATCGGTCAATGCGCGTACGCCGGTCAGCGCGTCGGCGACCCGCGTCGGCAGCGGCTCGTCCCCACCGGCCCGCAGGTCGGCCACCCGGTCGTCCACCGTGGCCGTCTTGCGCACCAGTTCGGCCCGGCTCACCTGACCGAGCAGCAGTCCGACCGAGAGGATCCGCTCCTGCTGGAGATCCTGCACCAGCGTGCCGATCCGGCTGGCGAGCCGGACCCGGTCGGCGATGTCGCCGGCCCGTTGCGCGACGGCCACCCGGTCCAGGACCACCGGGACGGCGAGGCCGACCATGCTGATCAGCGGGATGACCACGAGCAGCGCGAGCTTGCCGCGGATCCGGAGCCTAGCGAGCAGCATCGACCGGTCCCCGCCGCGCGGCCTCCGGGTCGCCGCCCTTTCCGGTCACCTGCGCCGGCCACGGCTCCTCGCTCGGCGGTCCGTTCGGTCCGGGTCGGGGCGGCCAGGGCGGTCCCGCCTGCTCCGCGTCCGCCTGCCGGGCCCGGCGTGCCTCGACGGCCCGCCGCCGCGCCCGACCGGCGGCGGCGAGCAGCACCCCGGCGAGTACGACCAGCAGGAGGACGGCCAGCCCGGCTGCCCCGATCAGCAGCCACCGGTCCCGGTCCATCCCGTCGACCCGGTCGGCGAGCAGCGCGTCGAGTTCCTCCAGGATGACCGGCTGGAGCTGCTCGGCGGCGGCGTGCGCGTTGAGCCGGGCGCCGGCGACCGGCGCCGGGTCGATCACGCCGGTGCTGGTGGGGCCGGAGGCGGCGGCGAGCGCCTCGACGGCCCGCTGGTAGGTGTCCAGCGGGGTCAGCACGGTGCCGCCCAGGTCGGTGCTCTCCGAGCTGTCCACCGCCGCGCGCAGGTCGTCGATCAGCTCGCCGGCGGGCGCGAGCGCGCCCACCCGCAGCGCGGCCAGTTCGGCCAGCGTCCGGATCCGGTCGTCGGCGTCCCGGCGGGTGGCGAGCGTGGCGAGGTCGGCGAGCCGGCCCGCCGCGACCATCGCGGCCGGCAGTTCCTGACCGGCGGCGTCCTGGAGGAAGAACGAGTCGGACTCCGGGTCGCGGACCAGCCCGGAGCTTTCCCGGACCTTGCGGTGCAGGTCCAGCAGCAGGTCGGTGACCTCGCCGTACGCCGCGAAGGCGGCCTCCGGGTCGGTGGGGCTCCGGTCGCGCAGCGCCTCCAGCTTGGCCCGCAGCCCGGCCCAACGCTCCTGGCTGCGCAGCTCGGGACCGATCCGGGCGTCCACCGCGGCGGCCCGCTCGACCGCGCCGGTCAGCGCCGCGGCGGACGCGGGCCGGCCGGCGACCGCGGCGGACTGGGCGTCGACCAGGGCGGCGGTGACCGGGGCGAGCGCCTGCAGGTACTCGATCCCGAGTCGTTCCCGGACGGCCAGGCTCCGGTCGTCGTCGGTGAGCCGCCAGGTCTGCTGGAACAGCACGCTCATCGGCGCCAGCAGCGCCACGACGAGCAGCAGCGGCAACACGCGGCCGGCGGACCGGCGACGGGCCCGTGGCGCGGGGACGGTCATGGTCTGTCTCCTGCGGCGAGGAACGGGGAGGGTGGTGGTGGCGGTGTCGGGCCCGGGGTGGCCGGAGCAGTCCCATGTACCGGACCGGAAAAGTAACCGAATGGCCTGCTCGCGATCCCGCCGACGATCGGTCAGCTTTGCGTCACTTCGAGCGATGTCACTGTTCGTCCGTCTCGTCGGCACGTTGGGTGCGGCCCGACGGAGTGACATGCATGGATCGAAGCCGATTTACTGTGGATGTTCGGAATTCACGGGATCCGAATTCGTCCCGCTGAGATGCGTTGGATCATGGGCGGTCGCACCGCTCCGGACGCCGGTCGGAGCAACCGGACAGACGTACGGCGGATCTCAGCCAACGCTCAGGATCCGGCCCGTAGCGTGTGCCGCATGAGATCGCCGTTGTCGGTCGCCCGGATGCGGCGTGCCCTCCCCACCGGCCGTCGCGCCGTCGCGCTGGCGGCCGTCGTCGTGCTGCTGGTCGCCGCCGTGGTCTGGGCGGTACGGCCGCGCGGGCCCGAGGTCCGTACCGAGGCAGCCGTGCTGACCGTGCGATCCGGACCGGACGGCCAGCAGCCGGTCGACCTGGACACCACGCTCTACCTGCCGGCGGACGCCTCGGCCGGGCACCAGGTTCCCGCGGTGCTGCTGGCGCACGGCTTCGGCGGTACGAAGGAGTCGGTGCGCGTCGACGCCGACGAGTTCGCCGGTCGCGGGTACGCCGTGCTCACCTGGACCGCGCGTGGCTTCGGCCGCAGCGGCGGCGAGATCCACCTGGACCACCCCGACTACGAGGTGCGCGACGCTTCCCGGCTGCTGGACTGGCTCGCCGCCCGCCCGGAGATCCGCGCCGACGCCGCCGGGGATCCGCAGGTCGGCGTTGTCGGCGGCTCGTACGGCGGCGGACTGGCCCTGCTGCTCGCCGCGCAGGACAAGCGGGTCGACGCGATCGTCCCGATGATCACGTGGAACGACCTGGCCCGGAGCTTCCTGCCGGAGAGCACCGGCGGCCCGGCCACCGCGGGCGTGTTCAAGAAGGGCTGGGCCGGCCTGTTCTTCGGTGGCGGGGGCAACGTCGGTTCGGGGCCGGCCGGGCTCTCCGGGGTTACCGCGGCCCAGCCGCAGGGGGCCCCGGCGTCCGCCGGGCCGCCCAGCCCCGGCCCGGGTGAGGGCCCGGGCACCGGCCCGGGACGCGCGCCGACCGGCGCCGCGGATCCGTCCTGCGGGCGGTTCGCCGCCGACGTCTGCGCCGCGTACCTGCGGATCGCCACCACCGGGCGGGCCGACCAGGCCGCCGTCGACCTGCTGAGCCGGTCCAGCCCGGCCGGGGTGCTCGACCGGATCACCGCGCCCACCCTGCTGGTGCAGGGGGAGGCGGACACCCTCTTCCCGCTCACCGAGGCGGACGCCAACGCACGGGGCATCGCGGCCACCGGCACCCCGGTCCGGGTCGCCTGGTTCACCGGCGGCCACGACGGCGGCGAGGGGCCGAAGACCGACTCCGACCGGGTGCGGTTCCTGACCGTGCAGTGGCTGGACCACTACGTCAAGGGCGAGGGGTCGGCCCCCGGCGACGACTTCACCTGGTCGCGGATCGCCGGCTTCGACGCGCTGGACCGCGGCCTGGTGGCCACCGGCTACCGGACCACCGACTACCCGGGCACCGGCGGGGACGACCGCAGGACGGTGGCGGTGACCGGTCCGGAGCAGCAGATCGCGAACCCGCCGAACGGCAACCCGGCGGCCATCTCCTCGGTGCCCTTCGCCGGTGCGCTCTCCTCGCTGCTGGACGGGGTGGCCGGGGACGTGCCCGGCCAGCACGCCCGGTTCGAGTCGGCGCCGCTGGCGGAGGCGGTGGACGTGGTCGGAGCGCCGACCGTGTCGGTCCGTGCCGCGTCGCCGACCGGCGAGGCGGTGCTCTTCGTGAAGCTCTACGACGTGGACCCGAACGGCGCGGCCACCCTGCCGAACGGTCTGGTCGCCCCGGTGCGGCTCACCGGGCTGCCGGCGCGGATCGCCGACGCCCAGCCGGTGACGGTGACCCTGCCGGCGATCGTCCGCCGGGTCGAGGCCGGGCATCGGCTGCGGGTGGTGGTGGCCACGTCGGACCAGTCGTACACCTCACCGGCCGAGCCGACCGTCTACACGGTGGCCGCCGGTGACGCGCCGGTCGCCCTGCCCACCGTGGCCGGCGACCCGATCCCCACCGCGGCGGCCGTCTGGCGCTGGGTGCTGGTCGGGCTGCTCGCCGCGATCGTGGTCGGGCTCGTCGTGGTCGTCGCCGTGGTCCGCCGCCGGCACCGCCGTCAGGACAGCTCCGTGCATCCGGCGTACGCGGACGTCCCGCTCGCCGTGCGGCAGCTCCGCAAGGAGTACGCGGACGGCTTCGTCGCGGTCTCCAACGTGGACTTCGAGGTGCACCCCGGCCAGGTGGTCGGGCTGCTCGGCCCGAACGGCGCCGGCAAGACCACCACGCTGCGGGTGCTGATGGGACTCACCCAGCCCACCGCGGGCGAGATCTACGTCTTCGGCCACCGACTGGTGCCCGGCTCGCCGGTGCTCTCCCGGATCGGCGCGCTGGTCGAGGGGCCCGGCTTCCTGCCGCACCTGAGCGGCCTGGAGAACCTGCGGGCGTACTGGTCGGCCACCGGGCGGCCGCTGGCCGACGCGCACTTCGACGAGGCGCTGGAGATCGCCGGTCTGGGCGACTCGGTGCACCGGAAGATCAAGACCTATAGCCACGGCATGAAGCAGCGGCTCGCCATCGCCCAGGCCATGCTCGGCCTGCCCGAGCTGCTGGTGCTCGACGAGCCGACGGACGGTCTCGACCCGCCGCAGATCGCCGAGATGCGCCGGGTGCTCCAGCGGTACGCCACCGACGGCCGGGCGGTGCTGGTCTCCAGCCACCTGCTGGCCGAGGTGGAGCAGGCCTGCACCCACGCCGTGGTGGTCAACAAGGGCCGGATCGTGGCGTCGGGGCCGGTCGAGGAGATCGTCGGCGAGTCGCCGAGCGTCCTCTTCGACGTCACCGACCCGGCCGCGGCGCGGGACGTGCTGAGCCGGCTGGCCGGGGTCCGGGTGCTGCCGGAGGGCGATGGCCAACTGGTGGTGGACACCAACGGCACCGCGCGCAGCGAGGTGGTGGCCGAGCTGGTCCGGGCCGGGATCGGAGTGGACCGGGTGGTGCCGCGGCGCCGCCTGGAGGACGCGTTCCTCGCCCTGGTGGGCGAGACCTCTCGGGGAAGCGGGGACCGGTGATGGGGACTTCCATGGTGGGCGCGGCGTCGGGCTACCGGCCGTCGGCGACGCTGCCGTTCGCCGCGGAGTTCCGTCGGCAGGCGGCCCGGCGGCGTACCCAGCTGGCGCTCGGGTTCATGGTGCTGCTGCCGTTGATCATCCTGATCGCGTTCCAGTTCAACTCGAACGACGACGACAACGGCGGCGGCGAGTTCGGCAGCCTGATCGAGCTCGCCACCTCGGGCGGACTGAACTTCACCCTCTTCACCATCTTCGTCTCGGCGTCGTTCCTGCTGGTCGTGGTGGTGGCGCTCTTCTTCGGCGACACGGTGGCCAGCGAGGCGAGCTGGGGCAGCCTGCGCTATCTGCTCGCTGTGCCAGTGCCCCGGGCCCGGCTGCTCACGGTGAAGCTGCTGGTCGCGCTCGCGTACTCGGGGCTGGCGTTGCTGCTGCTCGCCGGCACCGCGCTGCTCGCCGGGACGTTGCGCTACGGCTGGTCGCCGCTGCGCAGCACGGTCGCCGCCGAGCTTCCGGCGGGGGAGGGTCTGCTGCGGCTGCTGGCGGTGCTCGGCTATCTGGCGATCGTCCTGCTGGTCGTGGCCGGCCTGGCGTTCCTGCTCTCGGTCACCACGGACGCCGCGCTCGGCGCGGTCGGCGGCGCGGTGCTGCTCTGGATCCTCTCCAGCATCCTGGACCAGATCACCGCGCTCGGCGCGGTGCGCGCCTTCCTGCCCACCCACTTCAGCACCGCCTGGCTGGGCCTGCTCTCCACGCCGGTGCAGACCGACGACGTGGTGCGCGGCACCATCTCGGCGGTGAGTTACGCGACCCTGTTCTGGGCGTTGGCCTACTGGCGCTTCACCCGCAAGGACGTGACCTCATAGCCGGCTGTCCGGCGTCGCGGCGGTCGAGGGCGCTCCGCTCGGCGCGGTCGGGGCCGGTGGCTGCGCCGGTGTGGTCGGCTCGGCGGTCTTCCAGGCGCTGACCCCGATCCGGCCGGTGTTGCCGAGGTCGATCGGGCCGTCCGGGTCGACGGACTGGGCGGGCTGGCCGGCGGCGGGGGCGACCTCCAGGTACTCGCCGTCGCTGGCCTCGACGGTCGAGTCGGTGACGGTGTTGCGCCAGAGCACGGTGGCGTGGGCCCGCTCACCCGGGTTGAGGATCAGCTGCCCGGGTGGCGCGTCGAAGCCGGTGGTGATCTCCCGGGCGCCGGCGACCGTCCGGAGCGGGATCGCGGCTCGCTGCTCGTCCAGCACGCGCAGCACCGGATAGCCCTTGAGCAGGTAGGGCGTGCTGCCGCAGTTCGTCAGATCGAGGCCGAGCGCCCGCAGGCCCATCGCGGCGTCCGACCCGGTAAAGGTGATCAGGACGCCCGAGTCGGGGCACCGGCCGGCCGCATCGGGCGTCGGCGCGGGCGAGGTCTCCGCGGCCCGGCTGGCCGGCCCGCTCCCCGACGTGCAGGCGCCGAGCAGCGCGGCCCCGACGAGCGGCAGGCCAGCGAGCAGGAGACGGAGGTGTGCCGGTCGGGGTCTCACCGCTGCATCCTCCCAAGATCAGCCGGCCGGTATCCGTCCGGGTGCGGCCGGTGGTCCGGTCGCCCACTGTCGAACTGCCCCAGATCTGGACCGGCCCAGATATGGAGCAGGTCGACAGGACTCGCGGGCCAACCGCCAGCCGGGTCGCGGTCCGCGGCGGGACCGGTTCAGACCCGCTCGCCGGGTGCGGCGCCGCGGGTGAGGACGGCGTCGAGCAGGCCGGGGTAGAGGCGGTCCAGTTCGTCGCGGCGCAGGCGGACGTAGCGGCTGGTGCCGGCGGCCCTGGTGCGGGTCAGGCCGGCCTCGCGCAGCACTTTCAGGTGGTGGCTGCGGGTGGCCTTGGAGACGCCGAACTCGAAGCTGCCGCAGGCGTACTCGCCGCCCTCGGCGAGCGCCCGCACGATCTGTAGGCGGACGTCGTCGGCGAGCGCCCCCAGCACCGCGGTGACCGGCACCTCGCGCAACTCGGGTTCGTGCAGCTCCATGTGAGCAGTGTAACCCTTGTTCGACAATATTCGAACAAGCTCCTAGGGTCGGGATCGTTGGTTCGAAGATACTCGAACATAGGAGCTGAGCATGCGCTCTCGCGCCGCCGCCTTCCCGCTGCTCGCCGCGCTGAGCTGGGGCGTGATGTTCCCCGTCCTGGCCAGCGCGCTGACCTGGGTCGACCCGCTCAACCTGACCACCGCCCGCTACCTCTTCGCCACCGTGATCCTGCTCGCCCTGCTGTTGCTCCGCGAGGGCGTGGCCGCGCTGCGCTCCGGCGGCCGGGGTGTCGAGGTGGCGGTGCTCGGCGTGGTCGGCTTCGCGGGCTTCAACCTGCTCACCAACCTGGCGCTGGAGCACGCCGCGCCGCAGCAGATCTCCCTCTTCGTGGCCACCACGCCGCTGGTCACCCAGCTGGTCCGGTGGGCCCGGGACGGCGTACGCCCGCGGCCCGCTCTGCTCGCCCTCTCCCTGGTCGCGCTCCTCGGTGTCGGCCTGGTGATCACCCGCGGCAGCCTCGCCGGGCTCGGTCAGTTCGGTCTCGGCGGCCTCATGATGATCGGCGCGGTCGTCGGTTGGGGGATCTACACGCACGGGGCCGGCCGGTTCGGCGAGTGGTCGCCGCTGCGCTACACCACGCTGACCGCGCTCGCCGGCACGCTCTTCATGCTCGCCGCGAGCGCCGTCGCCGACCTCGCCGGATGGCAGCACGCGCCGGCCGGCGCCGACCTCGTCGCGGTCGCGCCGCAGCTGGCGTACGCCGTGATCGTGGGGGCGGTGATCGCGGTGCTGGCCTGGAACACCGGGGTGCAGCGGCTCGGCTCGGCGAACGCCGCGCTGTTCATGAACCTCGTCCCGGTGACCACCTTCGTGGTGCAGATCGCCCGCGGCTACCGACCCGGCCCGGTCGAGCTGGCCGGCGCGGCGCTGACCATCGCGTCCCTGGTCGCGGCCAACCTGGTCACCCGGGCGCGGGTGCGGGCCACCCCGCCCGTCGACCGGCCGGCGGCGGTCTCGGACCCCGTCGCGGTGGTCGACCCGGTGGCGGTGGTCGCGCGCTAGACCGCCCGCTCGGCCGCCCCCCGGATCCGGGGGCGGTCGTTCGGGGCGGGTGAAGATGACGGCGGCTCACACCGTGGGACGGCGGGCTGGACGGTCGGCGGCCCGGCCGTAGACTCGATCGCACAACTGCATACCTCATCCAGAGGGGCTGAGGGATACGGCCCGAAGACGCCCCGGCAACCACCCCGCGCGCTCATCGCTGAGCGACCCGCGGGGCAGGTGCCAATTCCGTCCCCGCCGCACCGTGCGATGCGGGGAAAGATGAGAGGAATCTTCGACATGACGTCGACGCTCGCCGCCCCCGGTATCGACACCACCGCCAGCCCCGCCCGCGCCCTGGTCTGTCGGGCCTGTGAGGCCCGCTACCCGCTCGCCGCCCAGCACGCCTGTTACGAGTGTTTCGGGCCGCTGGAGGTCGACTACGACGCCACCGCGCTGGCCACCGTCACCCGCGAGCAGATCGAGGCCGGCCCGGACAACATCTGGCGCTACGCGGCGCTGCTGCCCGCCGGTCAGGATCCGGCCACCCGGGTCACCCTGAACCCCGGCCTCACCCCGCTGGTCGCCGCCTCGCACCTCGCCGCCGAGCTGGGCATCACCGCCCCGCTCTGGGTGAAGGACGACAGCGCCAACCCCACCCACTCGTTCAAGGACCGGGTCGTCTCGGTGGCGCTCACCGCCGCCCGGGCGCTCGGCTTCACCCGCTACGCCTGTGCCTCCACGGGCAACCTGGCCAACTCGGTGGCCGCGCACGCGGCCCGCGCCGGGGTGCCCTCGGTGGTCTTCATCCCCAGCGACCTCGAGCAGGGCAAGGTGGTCACGACCGCCGTCTACGGCGGCGAGCTGGTCGCCATCGACGGCTCCTACGACGACGTGAACCGGCTCTGCGGCGAGCTGGTGGAGACCGACGAGTTCGAGGACACCGCGTTCGTCAACGTCAACGTGCGCCCCTACTACGCCGAGGGCTCCAAGACCCTGGGCTACGAGGTGGCCGAGCAGCTCGGCTGGCGCATCCCCGGCCAGGTGGTCATCCCGATGGCCAGCGGCGAGCTGCTCACCAAGATTGACAAGGCGTTCTCGGAGCTGGTCGAGGTCGGGCTGGTCGAGGCGCCGGCCGGTGGCTGGAAGGTCTTCGGCGCCCAGTCGGCCGGCTGCAACCCGATCGCCACCGCGCTGCACGCCGACACCGACACGATCGTTCCGGTCAAGCCGACCGGCATCGCCAAGTCGCTGAACATCGGCGACCCGGCGGCCGGCCTCTACGCGCTGGAGGCGGTGCGCCGTACCGGGGGCTGGATGGAGTACGTCGACGACGACGAGATCCGCGCCGGCATCCGCCTGCTGGCTCGCACCACCGGCGTCTTCGCGGAGACCGCCGGTGGGGTCACCGTGGCGGTGCTCCGCAAGCTGGTCGAGTCGGGCAAGCTCGACCCGGCCGCGGAGACCGTGGTCTTCAACACGGGTGAGGGACTGAAGACCATCGACGCGGTCGCCGGCGAGGTCGGCCCCACCCATCGGATCCGCCCGTCCCTGCGCGCCGCCCGCGACGCCGGCCTGCTCGGCTGACCCG
The DNA here is from genome assembly GCF_044456245.1 of Micromonospora sp. NPDC051006. Taxonomy (NCBI): domain Bacteria; kingdom Bacillati; phylum Actinomycetota; class Actinomycetes; order Micromonosporales; family Micromonosporaceae; genus Micromonospora; species Micromonospora sp. NPDC051006. The sequence continues at coordinate 471,637 of NZ_JBITFP010000001.1, read as the reverse complement.
CGGATCGCCCGGACGGGGGATCAGGCCGATCCGCCGGGTAACCGGCTTTTCGCTCTGGGTGCGGAAAACCCACCGCTAAGGACTTGACGGCAGGAACCGGACGGCGCAAGATGCTCCGTGCGGGAGGGCATTTCGCCGAAGACTTTTGAAGTTCTTGCGACCCAACGCCGGAGGCGTTGTGCGAGTGTCCCTCCCGACCAACGTCCGATCGGGCCAGCGAAAATTCGCTGGCCCGATCGCGTTCCCAGGGCGCACCCTTCCGGCATGAGCATCACGATCGCGCCGTTCGACGCCGCCGACCCGGCCGTGATCGACGAGGCCTACCGGGTCGGGGCGGCGGCGAACGACGCCGACCTGCCCGACTTCCCGCCGTTCTGTCGCCAGCGCTTCGAGGCCATGCTGACCCACCCGATGCCGGGCACGGTCACGCTCTGGGCGCTGGCCCGGCTGGACGGCGTGCCCGCCGGCTACCTGGCGCTGGACCTGCCCCAGCTGGACAACACCGAGAACGCCACCGTCGAGCTGGTGGTCCATCCCGAGCACCGGCGGCGGGGAGTCGGCCGGGCGCTGCACGAGCACTGCCTGCGGTTGCTGCGCGAGCAGGGCCGCAAGCGGGTCATCGGGATGGCCGTCACGGAGCTGCCCGGCGGGCCGGCCCGTTCGGCGGCCGGCGCCGCGTTCGCCGCCGCGCTGGGAGCACAGCCGGCGCTCGCCGAGGTCCGCCGCCGGCTCGACCCCACCCGGGTCGACCAGGGCGCGCTGGACGCGCTGCTCGCCGACGCCCGGGCGCACGCCGCCGGCTACCGCACGGTCCGCTGGCACGGCCTCGTCCCCGAGGAGTACGTCGCCGACATCGCCTACCTCGACGGCCGGCTGTCGACCGACGCGCCCCTCGGCGACCTGGAGTGGGAGGCCGAGCAGGTCGACGCCGAGCGGATCCGGGGCACCGAGCGGGCGCTGGCGGCACGCGGACGGCGGCAGTACCACGTCGCGGTGCAGCACGAGGAGTCCGGCAAACTGGTCGCCTGGACCCTGCTCGACCTCGGCGCCTCCACCGACTGGCACGCGTTCCAGCAGATCACCATCGTCGACCCGGCGCACCGTGGTCACCGGCTCGGTCTGCTCACCAAGATCGAGAACCTGCGCCATCTGCTCGCACACGAGCCGGCGGTCCGTGCCATCGACACCTTCAACGCGGCGGAGAACAGCCACATGATCGTCATCAACGAGCAGCTCGGCTTCCGCCCGGTGGACGGCTGGACCGACTGGCAGCTCACGGTCTGACCGCCGCTCCGCCGTCGCCAGGGCCGGACGGGTCCAGCCGCCGTACCAGTTCCCCGACCGCCCGGTGGAAGTCGTCGTCCGGGACGAACCGGTGTCCACTGATCTTCGGCGGGACGGTGTCCCCGGGCGGGATCAGCAGCCCCGCCGGATCGCGCACCCGGCGATCCACGCGCGCGGCGCGGACGGGAGTCCCGGCGTCCGTGCCGAAGACCGGCCCGCCGATCGGGTCGGTCCACCGCCACAGGTTGAGCCACCGCCAATCCAGCCGGTCACCCACCTCCCGCAGCACGTCGGTCCCGATGTAGGCGGGAAAGACCCGGCTGTAGAGCCGCCCCAACGGCGTGCCGTAGGTCAACAGCGCCACGCGGGCACGGGCGGACGCCGGCAGCTGGAGAATGGTCGCCGCGGCGAGCACGCTGCCGTGGCTCTGCCCGGAGAGCACGACGCGGTCCCCGCCGGTGGTGAGGTGGGTGATCCGGCGGGTGAGGTCCGGCACCACGCGCTCGGCGTAGCAGGGGGCGGCCAGCGGGTGGGCCGCGCGCGGCCAGAACGTGGCCAGCTCCCACAGCACACCGACCACCCGCATGGCGGGCGACCGGTACGCGAGCAGCCCCGCCCCGAACAGGAACAGGGCGAACAGCCCGATGACCAGACCGCCCAGGTCGGTTACGAAGATCACCGGGCGGGCCAGCGACGGCCCGCCCAGCAGGTGGGCCACGTCCTCCGGACCCTCATGCCGCATCGACAGCCCGGCGGCCCCCAGCCCCAGCACGAACAGCAACGCGTACGTCGCCAGGAGCAGCGGGCCGAGGCGGTCCGCGATCCGGGCCCGGATGAGCTTGTCGCGCACCGCCCGCGCCCGCTCCGGAGCCGCTCGTGGCGCCTCCGGGAACTCCCGGCGGACGATCTCCTCCGCCATCCGTCGGTGCCGTGACCGCTGGTAGCGAACTGCCACCAGGGCCACCGTGGCGGCGGACAGCAGCGCGGCAGAGACGCCCAGGGCCGCCCAGCGGAACGCGACCGGCGGGGAGAGCGGCGGGGCGCCCTCCGGCAGGGGGCGCGCCGGGGTGGGGCTGGAACCCCGGTCCAGGTACTCGGCGATGCCGTAGTTCAGTCCCGACGAGTACGACACGGCCAGCCCGATCGCGACCGAGATCACGAGAGGAGCGGCGAGACCGAGCAGCGCCGAGCGCCCCCGCGCCGGCGTCCGGACCAGGACGACGGCCGTCAGCGCCAGCAGCAGGAACATCTGGACGGCGAACAGCAGGGCCACCAGCCTGTCGTACGCCGGCAGGCCGCCGACGGCGGACCAGGGTGCCCGCGGCAGGGCGGCGTACCCCAGGGTCAGCCCGGTCACCACGACCGCGCCCCGAACCACCAGCCGGACGGTGCGGGGCGCCCACAGGGCGCCACCCTGCCGTTCGATCTGGGACAGGCAGAGGAGTACCAGCGCGGCGGCGAGCAGGCCGGCGGACGCGGCGAGCAGCGCGTAGCCCGGGAATCCGCGGTCGTGCGGGACGAGGGCCCGGAGCAGGGCCAGGTCGAGCGTGGCCAGCGCGATCGCGATGTGCAGCGCGCGGAGCCGGAGCAGCAGCACCCGGTTGTCCCAGAAGGCCGGGTCGGCGAGCCGCTCGGCGCCCAGGGCCGCCGGTCCCGCACCGGCGTTCTCGGGGAGCTGCCAGGTGCGGCCGCCGAGCCACCGGACCAGCGCGATCGCGAGGAGCGGCAGCAGGGCGAGCAGCGCCAGGCGTTGCCCGGGCGGCAGGCCCCCCAGCCAGGAGATCTCCCGACGGCCCTCCAGGCAGCGCGGATACGCCGCGCACTGCCAGGCGACCAGGTCGACGGCCACCCCCACGATCGACAGCACGTACATCGCGGTGAGGGTCGCGGCGAGCAGCCGGCAGATCGCCTTACCGGCCGGTTCCCTGTGGCGGCCCGGCGGCAGCATCCAGATGGCGGTGTTGGCGAGCATGAAGGGCAGAAGCAGCACCAGCGAGAAGGTCCGGGTCGCCGTTCCACCGGCCAGCCTGCTCCAGCGGTACGCCTCCAGCGTGGCGCCGGCGGCATCCTGCGGATCGCCGAGGCCAGGATGCACCCGGTAGAAGCCGGCGTTCCGGTCGCCCGCGACCCGGCTGACGATCGGCCGGTCCAGCGTCGCCTCGGGACCGCGGTCGGCGACCCCGTGCACCCGGATCTCGGTGGTTCCCAATCGTGGCCGCTCCCTCCTTCCGCAGGCCGCGCGGTTACCCGGACCCGGTCCGGTCATTCCGGTGCAGAGGCGGAGGAAGACGATCCGAGTTGTGACACGCCCCTACTGATTTTGGTGCGTCCTGTTGCATGATGGCGGGCATGACGGAGACCCCGCACCCCCTGTACGACAGGCACGCCGACACCCTCACCCGTGCGCTGACCGCGATCACGGAGCGTGGGTACTGGTCCGCCTACCCGGAGTCGCCCAGCCCACGGGTGTACGGCGAGACCGCCGCCGCCGACGGCAAGGCCGCCTTTGAGGCGTACCTGCGCGGCGACTTCCCGCTCGACCAGCCGGGCGCCGGTGACCGGGTCGCCACCGAGGTGAGCCCGTTCGGGGTGGAGCTGGCCGTGCGCTACCCGCATGCCGGGGCCGACGAACTGGTGGCCGCCGCGAGCGCCGCCCTGCCGGCCTGGCGCGACGCCGGCCCGCAGGCCCGGGTCGGGGTCTGCCTGGAGATCCTCGACCGGTTGCACAAGCACATCTTCGAGCTGGCCAACGCGGTGCAGTTCACCAGCGGCCAGGCCTTCGTGATGGCCTTCCAGGCCGGCGGCGCGCACGCGCTGGACCGGGCGCTGGAGGCGCTCGCCTACGCGTACGCCGAGATGACCCGGCACCCGGGTACGGCCGGTTGGGAGAAGGCGGCCGGCAAGGGTGACCCGCTGCGGATGACCAAGACGTTCCACGTGGTGCCGCGCGGGGTGGCCCTGGTGATCGGGTGCAACACCTTCCCGACCTGGAACTCCTACCCGGGGCTCTTCGCCTCGCTGGTCACCGGCAACCCCGTGATCGTCAAGCCGCACCCGCGCGCCGTGCTGCCGCTGGCCGTCACCGTCAGGTACGCCCGTGAGGTGCTCGCCGAGGCGGGCTTCGACCCCAACCTGATCCTGCTGGCCGCCGAGGCGCCGGGCGAGAAGCTCGCCTCGACGCTGGCCCTGCACCCGAGCGTCAAGATCGTCGACTTCACCGGCTCCACCGAGTACGGCGACTGGCTGGAGGCGAACGCCCGGCAGGCGGCCGTCTACACCGAGAAGGCCGGCCTGAACACGGTGGTGATCGACTCCACCGACGACTTCGCCGGCCTGTGCCGCAACCTCGGCTTCACGCTGACGCTCTACAGCGGCCAGATGTGCACCACCTCGCAGAACATCCTGATCCCCGCCGGCGGCATCGAGACCGACCAGGGGCACAAGAGCTTCGACGAGGTGGCCGGCGGGATCGCCGCCGCGGTCGGCAAGCTCACCGCCGACCCCGCCCGGGGCGTCGAGCTGACCGGGGCCGTCGTCAACGACGGGGTGCTGGAGCGCCTCGACGAGGTCGCCAAGGTCGGCGAGGCGCTGCTGGAGTCGCGTACGGTCGAGCACCCGGCCTTCGCCGACGCGGTGGTGCGGACGCCGACCATCGTGAAGCTGGCTGCGGACGACACCGCGACCTACGGCCGGGAGTGGTTCGGGCCGATCTCGTTCGCCATCGCCACCGACTCCACCGCGCACAGCGTGGAGATCATGCGCAGGACCGTGGGCGAGAAGGGCGCGCTCACCGCAGGCGTCTACTCCACCGACGAGGCGGTGCTGGACGCGGCCGAGAAGGTGGCGGTCGAGATCGGCGTGCACCTCTCCTGCAACCTGACCGGCGGGGTCTTCGTGAACCAGTCGGCGGCCTTCTCCGACTTCCACGGCAGTGGCGCCAACCCGGCCGCCAACGCCGCGCTCACCGACGGCGCCTACGTGGCGAACCGGTTCCGCATCGTGCAGAGCCGCCGGCACGCCTAGCGTCCCCGGCCCCGCCCGGTCTTGATCATGCTGCGAAGCCGGACGTGGTGGCCTCCCAGGCGGCGCGAGGCCACCACGTCCAGGCGGCGCTGGGGGAAGGTGGGTGTGGCGCCCTCAGGCGGGGCGGCGCATCTGGAGTTCGGTCAGCGCCGGGATGGTCGGGTGCGGCACCCGGACGCCGGTGTCGACGAATCCGAGCCGCTGGTACGCCCGGTAGGCGCGGTCGTTGCCGACCACCACCTCGAGCATCAGCTCCGGCCGGCCGCACTCCCGTGACCAGGCAGCCACCGCGTCGACCAGCTCGGCGAGCAGCCCGTTACCCCGCCAGGTCGGGGTCACGTAGACCGCGTAGATGACAGTCAGCCCGGGTTCGGTCGGGGTGACCGTGCCACCGGCGTGCCCGACCAGGCGGCCGCCCGGGTCGGCGATGAACTGCGCGGTCTCCGAGCCGGCCGAGGTGTACGCGATCCGGGCGGCGTACTCGGCGTGCGGGCGGGCCGCCGCGTCGGCCACGGTCTCCAGGAAGGCCAGCGGAGCGTCGGCGAGCATCTCCAGCCGCAGGGCCCGCATCCGGGCGGCGTCCGCCGGCCGGACCCGGCGGATCTCCGCCTGTCGCGGGCTGGGTCGGGCCGGAGCGGTCATCATGACCGCATACCTACCACAATGATGACGGCCGATGGCCGCGCGGCTGGATATCGGGTGCGATATGCCCCGATTTGTGGTCGTGCGCCGCCGTCACTCCTCGTGTAGCGTGCGATTTCGGTCACCTCTTCAGCGGCCGTCGCCGATCGCGGAAAAGGTGGTCGCCGCGCGCCCGGCCGTGCCCGGCCGCGCGGGTAGGAAACGCCGCGCAGAGTGAGGAAGTGCACCGTGGCACAGGGCACCGTGAAGTGGTTCAACGCCGAAAAGGGCTACGGCTTCATCGCCGTCGACGGCGGGCAGGACGTCTTCGTTCATTTCTCCGCGATCGAGATGGACGGCTACAAGGCGCTCGACGACGGCCAGCGGGTGGAGTTCGAGATCGCCCAGGGACAGAAGGGCCCCCAGGCTGAGCGGGTGCGCGTCGTCGCCTGAGCGGGCGTCGCCTGTCCGGACCATCGGCCGGTGCCGGCCGGGGCTGCGCCACGGGGCCTGACCCTGGAAGATCGTGAACCGTTCCAGCCGTCGCTGAGGAGGGTTCATGTCCGACCAGCCGCCCCCGGCCGCCCCACACCCGGGCCAGCCCGACCCGTCCGGTCCGCACTCGGGCGGCGACAACCCGTCCGGGTCCAGCCCGGGCGAACCCGACCCGGCCACGCCCGCCCCGGGCGCTGACCCGGCCAGGCCCGCCCCGGGCGCTGACCCGGCCAGGCCCGCGCCCGCCCCGGGCGCTGACCCGGCCAGGCCCGCGCCCGCCCCGGGCGCTGACCCGGCCAGGCCCGCGCCCGGTGCCGACCCGGCCATGCCCGCTGGCGCCGGAGCCCCGCCCACCGACGCTCCGGGCGTCCAGCCCGGCTCGGACCCGACCGCGGCGTCCGCCTGGGGCCCGCCGCCGGGCTGGGATCCGGCCGTGCCCACCACCAGTGGCCCGCCGACGGCCGGCTGGGACCCGCGCGTGCCCCCGGCCGCCGGCCCTCCGCCGACCGCGCCGGCCGGCTGGGATCCGCGCGTGCCGCCTCCCTGGGAGGCGCCGCCGGGCGCGCCGCAGGGCTGGGTCTTCCCGCCCACCGGCGGCTACCCGCCCGGCGCCGGGCCGTACGGCGGGCAGCCCTGGTATCCGGGTCCACCGGCCGGGTGGTACCCACCCGGCTTTGATCCGGCGGACCCGCTGGTCACCCCGCCCGGCGTCGGGCTGAGCGGCTGGTTCGACCGGTGCGTGGGGGCGGTGCGGCGCGGCTGGCGACTGCTGCTGCCCATCCTGCTGCTCACCCAGGTGCTGCCGGCCGCGGTGCTGTCGGTGCTCTCCCTCGGGCTGGACCCGACGGCGAAGTGGGAGACGTCCACCGTCGAGGACCCGGCCGCGCTGCCCGACACCTTCTTCACCGACCTGGCCACCATCTTCCTGGTGCTGGTCGGCGGCAGCCTGGTGATCGGGTTGGTGCAGGCCCTGGGCTGGGGCGCCGGGACATGGGTGATCACCCGGCAGGCGGCCGGCGAGCCGGTAGACCTGGCCGCCGCGCTGCGCTACGGCCTGCGCCGGGCGCTCGGGCTCTGGGGCTGGACGCTGCTGATCAGCGTGATCGTCGGCCTGGGCGTCTGCTTCTGCATCCTGCCCGGCATCTACCTCGCCTTCGCGCTGAGCATGGCCGGGCCGGTCTACCTCTTCGAGCGGCACAACCCGATCGGCCGGTCGTTCCGGATGTTCCACGACCGGTTGGGGCTGCTGCTGGGGCGGGTGGCCCTGGTCGTCGCCGTGGTGATCGTCTGCACCGTGGTCGCCAGTGTGATCGAGGGGGTCGGCACCGCCCCGTTCGGCACCGATCCGCTCGCCGCGCCGGGATCCGCGATCGGCGTGGTGGCGGTGATCGCCGTCACCGCGGTGCTGGCCCTCCCCGCCCACCTCGTGCAGCTGGTGGGGCTGTTGGTGACGTACGCCGAGCAGCGGGTCCATGAGCGGCCGGTGAACAGCGCCGGACTGGCCGCGGAGCTCGGCTGATCGCGGCGTTCGTGCTTGCACTCGGCATGGGAGAGTGCTAAACAAGTCATTGGCACTCGCGTACTGTGAGTGCCAAAGGTCGGGGCGGTGGGGCCATGGCCACGCCGGCGGGACAAGCCGCCGGTGGGGCACGTGGCCGGTCGTCGCGGGCTATCCGGCCCGGCCGAGGAGAGCCGTCGTCACCACGGCGACGGCGCCCCAAGGTGCGTACACCAGGCGGCCCATCCGGGACACACACTCGGGTGGCCCGTGAGTGTCCAGGAGGACAACGCCGTATGGCCAAGATGATCGCGTTCGACGAAGAGGCGCGCCGCGGCCTCGAGCGGGGCATGAACCAGCTCGCCGACGCCGTAAAGGTGACCCTCGGCCCCCGGGGCCGCAACGTCGTGCTCGAGAAGAAGTGGGGTGCCCCCACCATCACCAACGATGGTGTGAGCATCGCCAAGGAGATCGAGCTCGAGGACCCGTACGAGAAGATCGGCGCTGAGCTGGTCAAGGAGGTCGCCAAGAAGACCGACGACGTGGCCGGTGACGGCACGACGACGGCGACCGTCCTGGCCCAGGCCCTGGTTCGTGAGGGCCTGCGCAACGTGGCCGCCGGCGCCAACCCGATGGCCCTGAAGCGGGGCATCGAGGCCGCCGTGGCCAGCGTCTCGGAGGAGCTGCTCAAGCTCGCCAAGGACGTGGAGACCAAGGAGCAGATCGCCTCCACCGCCTCCATCTCGGCCGGTGACACCAGCGTCGGCGAGATCATCGCCGAGGCGATGGACAAGGTCGGCAAGGAAGGCGTCATCACCGTCGAGGAGAGCAACACCTTCGGCCTGGAGCTTGAGCTCACCGAGGGTATGCGCTTCGACAAGGGCTACATCTCCGCGTACTTCATGACCGACCCGGAGCGTATGGAGGCCGTCTTCGACGACCCGTACATCCTGATCGTCAACAGCAAGATCTCGTCGGTGAAGGACCTGCTCCCGATCCTGGAGAAGGTCATGCAGTCGGGCAAGCCGCTGCTGATCATCGCCGAGGACCTGGAGGGCGAGGCCCTGGCCACCCTGGTGGTCAACAAGGTCCGTGGCACCTTCAAGTCGGTCGCCGTCAAGGCTCCCGGCTTCGGTGACCGCCGCAAGGCCATGCTCACCGACATCGCCATCCTCACCGGTGGTCAGGTCATCAGCGAGGAGGTCGGCCTCAAGCTCGACGCGGCCGACGTCGACATGCTGGGCCGCGCCCGCAAGGTCGTGGTGACCAAGGACGAGACCACCATCGTCGACGGTGCCGGTGACGCCGAGCAGATCCAGGGCCGGGTGAACCAGATCCGGGCCGAGATCGACAAGAGCGACTCCGACTACGACCGGGAGAAGCTGCAGGAGCGTCTGGCCAAGCTGGCCGGCGGTGTTGCGGTGATCAAGGTCGGCGCGGCCACCGAGGTCGAGCTGAAGGAGCGCAAGCACCGCATCGAGGACGCCGTTCGCAACGCGAAGGCCGCCGTCGAGGAGGGCATCGTCCCGGGTGGTGGCGTCGCGCTGGTGCAGGCCGGCAAGACCGCCTTCGACAAGCTGGACCTGACCGGCGACGAGGCGACCGGCGCGCAGATCGTCAAGATCGCGCTGGACGCCCCGCTGCGGCAGATCGCCGTCAACGCCGGCCTCGAGGGCGGCGTGGTCGTCGAGCGCGTGCGCAACCTGGAGGCGGGCCACGGCCTCAACGCCGCCAACGGTGAGTACGTGGACCTGCTGGCCGCGGGCATCATCGACCCGGCCAAGGTGACCCGCTCGGCGCTGCAGAACGCGTCGTCGATCGCGGCGCTCTTCCTCACCACCGAGGCCGTCGTGGCGGACAAGCCGGAGAAGACCCCGGCCGCCCCGGCTGGTCCGGGTGGCGGGGACATGGACTTCTGAGTCCAGTTCCAACCGGAAACGGGGCGGGCCGCGTCAGCGGTCCGCCCCGTTTCGTCGTCAGGCCGCCAGGTCGGCGGGCGCCGGCAGGCGCGGTCAGGTCGGCAGCGGGCGCTGGTTGCGCCGCTTGTGCGTCCGGTCGTACGGGGCGCGGAGCTGGATCGGCGCGTCCACCATCTCGACCGGCTCCTCCGTCGCGGGGTCGCCGGTGACGCTCATCTCGGCCAGTTGTTCGGCGTCCCCGTAGTCGAGCCGGTCGATCGGCAGATGGCCGGGCAGATCGCCGACCGGGGTCCAGGTGACGGGTGCGACGTCCTCGGTGTGTTCGTCGTCCGTGGTCATTGCTGCCTCCTCTACCGAAACGGTAGGGGGCGTCGATCGACGGATGAGGGCGAATGGCACTATACGGGTCTATATCCTATTCGCCCCGGATCAGTTCCCGATCGTCCGCCGATACAGGAAGAAGACCCGCTCGATCCGCGCACCCGAGCTGCCCGAGTAGAACGGCACCGGCCCCACCCAGCCGATCTGGGCCGATTCCAGCCCCATGTCGTGCTGGTCCCGCAGGCAGCGCCGCAGCAGCACCCCGCCGATCCCCGAGCCCTCAGCCGCCGGGGCGGTGCCCATCGGCCCGAACCAGCTCGGCCGGGACGACCCGTACGCCGCGAAGCCGATCACCTCTCCGTCGCGTTCCGCCAGGTGGCAGCCCGCCCCCGGCCGGCCCACCGACCCGGCCAACTCGCCGTCCCAGGCCCCGCCGAAGGTGGACCGGGCGAACGCGGCCAGCGCCGGCAGGTCCGCCGGCTCCGCGCGGCGCACCGTCACCCCCTGGCCGGCCAACCGTCGCTCCGCGGCCTGCGTCGAGCGCAGCGCCGGCGACTCGTCGTACGACAGGTCGGCGGTCATGTTCCAGGCGGTCCGGTCCTGCTGGTAGCCCAGCGCCAGCGCGGCGCAGACCGCGGGGGTGTACCGGACATCGATTCCCGGCCAGGCGTAGTACGGCGGGTTGCCGGCGAGCAGCACCTCGGCCGCGCCCCGGTCGGCGAGCTGCCGCTCCGCCCCGGCCAGCAGCGCCCGCCCGGCGCCCCGGCGGCGGTGCTCCGGCGCGACCGCGACCAGGTCGACGTGCCCGAGCCGGGGGTCGGCCGCCGACATCGAGCCGATCAGCACCCCGACCAGCTCCGCCCCCCGGTACGCGCCGAGCGCGAACACCGGCCGGTCGGCGGCGGCCCGGGTCCAGAGCGCGTCCACCAGGACGTCCGCCTCGGTCGCGTCCTCGGGCAGGTCGAGCGCTCCGGCGCACAGCCGCACCACGGCGGGCGCCAGATCGGGGGTGAGTTCGCTGACGGTGATCTCCGCGTCCATGGTCGCCGACCCTAGATCACGAGGTACCCGTCCGCGCAAGGCCCGGCCACCGTCAGCCCGCGGCCCGGGCCGCCCGTACGGCCGCGTACGCGTCGACCACGCCGGCCCCGGTGATGTTCGCGGGCCCACCGCAGGCGTCCGCCGGATTGCGGGAGCGATAGGTCGGCTCGGCGGGCGTCGCGGTCTCCCGCAGCAGCTGGCGGGTCCGGGGCAGGTCGCCGACCAGCTCCGGGCTGGCTGACCACATCAGCGCCACCACCCCGGCCACCTGCGGGGTCGCCATCGAGGTGCCGTCGAGCGTGGCGTACCCGCCACCGGGCATCGCGGAGCGGACCCCGACGCCGGGGGCCAGCACGTCCGGCTTGGCCGGCCCGCCCGGCACCGGGCCTCGGGAAGAGAACTGCGCCACCCGGCCCCGGTCGTCCACCGCTCCCACGGTCAGCACGTCCGGGTAGGGCGCGGGTGGGTCGTCGATCGACGCGCACCAGGGGCCGGTGTTCCCGGCCGCGGCGACCACGAAGATGCCGGCGGCGTCCAGCGCGGCGGTGGCCGGCCGGAGCACCCCGGCGTCGCAGCCCTCGATCCCGGGGCAGCCCCAGGAGTTGGTCAGGATGTCCGGCGCGCGCTCCGGACGCCCGTCGGTGAACGCGTCGCCGCCGGACGGGAACGGCGCCAGCATGAACTGGAGGCAGTCCAGGTAGTGCGCCGGGCTGCCGAGGTTGCGGTCCAGGTTGACGCAGCCCACCCACTGCGCTCCCGGTGCCACCCCGATGCCGTCGCGGCCGACCGCGCTGCCCGTCGTGTGGGTGCCGTGCCCGCCCTCGTCGGTGGGGGAGCGGGTGCCGTCCCACGGGTCGTACCAGGAGTCGTCGCCGCCGCGGAAGCCGCCGGCCAACGCGGGGTGGCGGCCGTCCACCCCGGAGTCCGAGCTGCCCACCACCACGCCCGCGCCGGTCACCCCGAGTTGGCTCCAGACCCGGTCGGCGCCGATCCGGCGGATGTTCCACTCCAACCCGGTCGGGGCGGGATCGGCGCCCCGCGTGGTGCCGGCCGGCGCGGGCAGTGGGCGCAACCGCTGGCTGACCAGCACCCGAGCGACCTCCGGGCGGCGGGCCAGCCAGGCCCGCACCGCCGGGCCGCCATCCACCTCGACCCCGTTCACCAGGTAGTACGGCGTGGGGCGCAGGCGCAGCCGGGTCAGCTCCCGCAGAAGATCGGCCTGGCTCCGCTCGGCGGTGTCGACAAGCCGGCGGTAGACCTCGACGGCCCGGGCGTCCCGGCCGGTCCGGCCCGGCGAGGCGGCCGGCAGGCCGGACAGGTCGGCCTGCTCGCGCAGCACCACGAAGAGCCGCTCGCCGTGCAACCCCGGCTGGCCCGGGCCCAGGTCCACCGCGCCGAGCGCGACCAGCAGCACGGCGGCGGCGACCGCCGCCGTCCGCCGACGCGGGACACGACCGCCCGGCCGGGCGAGCAGCAGCCCGTACCCGGCGGCGAGCAGCAGCCCGACCGCGAGCCCGGCGCCGGCGGCGGCCGCCACCCAGAACGGCACGTCCCGGGTGGTCGCCAGCAGCAGGGTGATCTCCTCCGGGTCGGCGAACGCCAGCGGGCCGAACGCGGCGAGCCCGACCACCCACCGGGTCGGACCGGCCGGGACCGCGACGGCGGGGTGCCGGCGGCGGGCGGCCGCGTACAGGGCGGCCAGCGCGAAGCCGGTCGGTGGGAGGGTGAGCAGGGCGGGCAGCTGCGCGCCGGACTGGCCGGCCCCGGCGGCGAGCAGCAGCAGGGCCACCCCGGCGACGAGGCCGCCGACCAGCACCAGCCGGGCCGGTCGGGGCGGGTCGCCGGGCGCGAAGCGGGACCAGAACCTCGCGTCGAGCAGCGCGCCGGCCAGCGCGCCGAGCGCGGCGGCGGCCAGCGCCGCGAGGAGCGTCTCCAACAGCCCGCCGAGCGCGCCCAGCCAGGCCCACGGCAGCAGCAGCGCCAGACCGGCGGCGATCGCCAGCAGGGTGACCGCACCCGGCCGGCGCCGACCGGGCGCCTCGACCTCCGCCCCGGCGACCGGCGTGGGCGCCGGGTCGGTCGTCCGGCGGCGGGCGAGGCGGATCAGGACCGCCGCGGCAGCCGCGGCCGTCGCGGCCAGCCCGGCGAGGTACGCCTCGTGGTGCACCGGCGGGACGGCCCGGAGCAGCCCGAACGCTCCGAGGGCCAACGCGCCGGCCAGCCAGGCCCGCCCGGTGGCCCGGACCGCCGCCGACCGGGGCAGCAGCGCCAGCAGCAGCGCGGGCGTGCCGACCAGCAGCACCGTCAGCAGGCCCGCCGCCGGCCAGAGCCAGCTGACCCGCTCCCGCCCGAAGCCGAGCAGCACCTGATCGGTGAGCCAGCCACCGGCCTGGATCGCCACGGTGACCGCCACGGTCCAGCAACCGGCCAGCACGGCCGCCACCACCGGCCACGGTCCGGGCGGGGGAGCGGTCGGCGGGCGGGCGTCGGCCCAGACGGGGGGTTCGGCCTGCATTGAGAAACAGTACGACGCGCCGTTCCCCCGAGCCGCCCGGCAGCCCGGCCGGTGCGTGCGCGGAGGCGGCGTGGAGCGCCGCGCGTGCCGCCGGATGGTCTTGGCGGTTACCGTGGACGGGTGCGCGACCCCAACGTGTCCCGATCCACCGCCGGCCGGCTGTCGCCCGAACGCCGCGCCGCCGACCTGCGCAGACTCCGGGCGGAGCGCTTCGACGTGCTGGTCATCGGGGGTGGGGTGACCGGGGCGGGTGCCGCGCTGGACGCCGCCTCCCGAGGGCTAAAGGTGGCCCTGGTCGAGGCGCGCGATTTCGCCGCCGGCACCTCCAGCCGGTCCAGCAAGCTGATCCACGGCGGGCTGCGTTACCTGGAGCAGTTGGAGTTCCACCTGGTCCACGAGGCGCTCACCGAGCGCGGGCTGCTGGCCACCCGGCTGGCGCCGCACCTGGTCCGGCCGGTCCCGTTCCTGGTGCCGCTCCCGGCCGGCCGAGGGGTGCGTGACCTGCCTGCCCGGATCTTCCGGCGCTCCTACTACGGCGCCGGTGTGGCGGCGTACGACGTCTTCGCCGGTCTCTTCGGCACCGGCCGGGGCATGCCGCTGCACCGCCACCTGACCCGGGAGGGCGCCCGCCGGATCTTCCCCAGCCTCCGGGCGGACGCGCTGGCCGGGGCGATCCGCTACTACGACGGGCAGGTCGACGACGCCCGGCTGGTGGTCACCCTGGCCCGCACCGCGGCGAGCCTCGGCGCGACGGTGGTGAGCAGCGCCCGGGCCGTCGGGCTGATCCGGCAGGCCCGTGAGGTGACCGGTGTCCGGGTCCGTGACCTGGAGGCACCGGCCGGCTCACCGGACGCCGAGTTCGAGGTGCGGGCCCGGACGGTCATCGCCGCCACCGGTGTGTGGAGCGACGACATGTCCCGGATGCTCAACGACGTGGGGCTGCGCCCCGGGATCCGGGTCCGGGCCTCCAAGGGCGTGCACCTGGTGGTGCCCCGGTCGGCGATCACCGGTGAGACCGGCCTGATCCTGCGTACCGCCACCTCGGTGCTCTTCGTCATCCCGTGGGGCGGGCACTGGATCATCGGCACCACCGACACCGACTGGCGGCTCGACCGTTCCCATCCGGCCGCCTCGGCGCGCGACATCGACTACCTGCTCAAGCAGGTCAACGAGGTGCTGGACCGGCCGCTCACCACGGCCGACATCGAGGGGGTCTACGCCGGGCTGCGCCCGCTGCTGGCCGGCGAGGCCGACTCCACGTCGAAGCTCTCCCGGGAGCACGCGGTCTTCGAGCCGATGCTCGGGTTGCTGCTGGTGGCCGGCGGCAAGTACACGACGTACCGGGTGATGGCCACCGACGTGGTGGACCGGGCGGCGCGCCGGCTGGGCGGCGTACGCCCGTCGCGGACCGCCGACCTGCCGCTGCTCGGCGCGGACGGCTACCCCGCGATGTGGCGCGACCGGGCCGACCTGGCCCGCCGGCACGGCGTGCCGGTCGGTGTGGTGGAGCACCTGCTGGAGCGGTACGGCACCCTCACGCTGGACGTGCTCGCGCTGGTCGACGCCGACCCGCTGCTCGCCTCGCCGCTGGCCGGGGCACCGGAGTACCTGGCCGCCGAGGTCGCCTACGCGGCCCGCGCGGAGGGCGCGCTGCACCTGGAGGACGTGCTCACCCGGCGTACCCGGATCTCCTTCGAGACCAGCCATCGCGGCCTGGAGTCGGCGGAGCACACGGCCGAGCTGATGGGGGCGGTGCTCGGCTGGGACGCCGCCCGCCGGGGCCGCGAGGTGGAGCACTACCGGGCCCGGGTCGAGGCGGAGCGGCAGTCGCAGCTGATGCCGGACGACGTCGCGGCCGACGCGGCCCGGCTGGGCGCGCCGGACGTCCGCGGCTACGCCTCCGACCGGGGCGGCGACGGCGACCCGGTCGAGCTGCCGTCCCGTTGACCGGCTCAGCAGATCCCGGCGAGGGCCCGCCGGGGCCGGTTCCGGCCGCTGCCTTCCCCGCCATAAGCTACCGAGGTGTAGGGCTACCGAGGCCAACCTACGGTCCTGTAGGTTGCGGCGAGTGGTGCGCCCTTCCCGTACACGGCTACTCGTCCCTTTCCTCGGCGTGCTGCTGGCCGCCGCGCTGACCGGGTGTTCCCTGGTCCGCGCGGAGTCGGCCGAGGATCCCAAACCCACGCCCGGCGGTGCTGCCGCCGGCCTGCCGGCCCCCGAGGTGCCGACCACCGTCGGCGACGGTCAGGTCAGCCTCGTGCAGAAGCTCGGTGCCGACGGTCCGCTGCGTACCCTGCGGGTCGAGCCGGACGGCACCTGGCAGTGCATCGACTGCGCCGGCGACGGGGTCAACTCCAGCGGGTCGCTCGACCCGGAGCAGGCGAGCCGGTTGCAGCAGATGCTCGCCGACCCGGGGCTCGCCAGCGAGACGGATGAGGCCCGGCGCTACCGGGCCACCTGCATCGACTCGCTGACCTCAAGCCTGTTCACCGCGGCGGGCCTGGTCACCTCCCAGGACTGCCCGGGCGAGGAGCGGCCCTCCGTCGCGGGCGAGATCCTCCTGCTGCTCACCCAGGCCACCCCGGCCGAGCTGACCGGCTGAGCCGGGTCGACCTGCCCGGGCCGGTCACTCAGCGCTGACTCCGATCTCCGCAGGTCAGAGCACCTTGCCGGGGTTGAGCAGGCCCGTCGGGTCCAGCGCCGCCTTGATCGCCTGGTGCACCCGTACGCCGACCGGCCCGATCTCCTGGGCCAGCCACTCCCGCTTGAGCAACCCCACCCCGTGCTCACCGGTGCAGGTGCCGCCGAGCGCCAGGCCCAACCGCATGATCTCGTCGAACGCGCGCCGGCCCCGCTCGAGGCTGGCCGGGTCGGCCCGGTCGACCACGATGTTCGGGTGCATGTTGCCGTCCCCGGCGTGCCCCACCACGCCGATCGGCACGTCGCACTCCGCCGCGATCCGGGACACCCCGTCGAGCAGCGCGGCCAGCGCCGCCCGGGGCACCGCCACGTCGTCGATGACCAGGCCGCCGTTGCCGCCCGGGTAGGCCTCCGCGGCGAACCTCTCCATCGCCGGATGGGCCAGCCGTCGTGCCTGCAGCAGCGCCGCGGCCTCGACGGCGTCGGTGGCCGCATAGACCTCGTCGGCGCCGGCGGACTCGCACACCTCGGCCAGGCCGGCCAGGTCGTCGGCCGCCCGGGTGCCGGTGTCGGCGGCGGCCAGCAGCAGGGCCTGGGCGTCGGTCCGCAGCCCCATCGGCTGGTACGCCTCGATGGCCCGCAGGTGGGTCTGGTCGAGCAGCTCCAGCAGGCTCGGGCTGAGCCCGCGGGCGGCGATCTCGGCCACCGCCGCGCCGGCCGCCGCGGTGGACGGGAAGACCGCGACCAGGGTGAGCGACTCCGCCGGGGCGGGACGCAACGCCACGGTCACCTCGGTGATCACCCCGAGGGTGCCCTCAGAGCCGACGAAGAGCCGGGTGAGGTCGTAGCCGGCCACCCCCTTGGCGGTCCGCCGGCCGGTGCGCAGCACCTCGCCGGAGGCGAGCACGACCTCCAGGCCGAGCACGTACTCGGTGGTGACGCCGTACTTGACGCAGCACATGCCGCCGGCGTTGGTGGCCACGTTGCCGCCGATGGTGGAGGACTCCCAGGAGCCGGGGTCCGGCGGGTACCAGAGCCCCTGCTTCGCCACCGCCGCGGCCAGCGTCGCGTTCACCACTCCCGGCTGCACCACCGCGATCCGGCTCACCGGGTCGATCTCGCGGATCGCGTCCATCGCGACGGTGCTCAGCACCACGGCGCCGTCCACCGCGTTCGCCGCGCCGGCCAGGCCGGTCCGCGCGCCCTGCGGCACCACTGGTACGCCGTGTCGGGCGGCCGCCCGGACCACGGCGACCACCTCCTCGGTGCTGCGCGGGCGGGTGACCACCAGCGGGGTGCCCGCCGAGCAGAGGTCGGCCTCGTCGCGTTCGTGCATGCGGAGCAGGTCCGGGTCGGTCAGCACGGCGCTCTCGCCGAGGGCGGCGCGCAGGTCGTCGAGGAGCGGGTTTCCGGCCATGCTGGAGAGGCTAGGTCGCCGACCGTCGATCATCAACATGATCGACAAGCGCGGGGGCTAGGTTGGTGGGCATGCTCTACCTGGACCGGCCCGGCTGGCCGTCCCGCGGCCGGCTCTGGTCGCACCTGATCAGCGACGTCTCCTACGCCGAGTTGCACGCCTTCGCCGAGGCGCTCGGCGCTCCCCGGCGCGGCTTCGACCGGGACCACTACGACATTCCGGCCGACCGCTTCGCGATGGCGGTCTGGCTGGGGGCACGGGTGGTGCCCAGCCGGGAGCTGGTCCGGCTGCTCCGCGCGGCCGGGCTGCGCCGCCCCAAGCACCTCGTCCGCGCCGAGGCACGCTCGGCTACGCCGGACCGGGCGTCGGCCGGGACGCCGGACCGGTCAGCGCGGTCAGCTCCCGGTGCAGGTTCGCCCGAGCCGGCCGCTCCCACCGCGCGGCCAGCGGTGGCAGGCGGAACAGCGCCGGCAGGGCGAGCAGCCCGCTGAGCACCCGGGCGCGGCCGACCCGGAAGTCCGGATCGGGCACGTGGGCGTACTCCCGACGGATCGCGGCGGCATAGCGGTCGTACGCCGGCGGGGAGGTGGCCAGCACGGCCAGGTCGGCGTCGCAGAGCAGCGCGCCGTCGGCGTCGTCGGTGGCCACCTCGTGCCCGGCGGTGAGCAGCACCAGCCGGCGGACCTCGGTCACCGCGGCGGCCGGCAGCCCGAGCCCGGCCAGCAACCGGTCGGCCAACTCGGCGCTGTCCCGCTCGTTGGCGTCGCCGGAAGCGCGCGGGTCGTAGATGGCGTCGTGGCACCAGGCCGCCAGCCGGACCAGGTCCGGACGCCCGGCCAGCCCGGCGTACGCGTCGACGACGTCGAGCACGGCGCTCAGGTGGTCGACGGTGTGGTAATGCCGGTGCGGCTCCCGCCACCGGCGCAGCAGCTGCTGCCCGGTGTCGGTCAGCCCGGCGGGATCGGTTGCTCCGGCGTCCCGCGCCGCCGCCCGCCACCGGTCGAGAAGGTCAGCCACCCGTCGAGTGTGCCGCACCGCGCTCCCGCCGTAACGCCGAGGATTCACCCGGCCCGGCGCGGGTAGTACCCGCCATGGCCGTGGCCCGGGGGAGCAGACGTCCGTCTTTTCTACGCCGTGCCGGCCTGCGGAACGGCCGGCTGGCCGACATCGACAGCGCCCGCATCGCCGAGGCGATGGACCAGGTGCGGGACCGGAGCAAGGCGACGCTGCACGATCGGCTGCACCGGGTCCGGATGGCCGCGGGGCTCGCGGTGCAGGCCGGGCTGGCGGCCGCGCTGGCCTACCTTGTCTCGCACCGGCTGCTGGGCAACCCGCAGCCGGTCTTCGCGCCGATCTCCGCCGTCGGCACCCTGGCCGCCTCGGTCGGCCAGCGCTTCCGACGGACCGTGGAACTGATCGTCGGCGTGGCGATCGGGGTGGGCATCGGCGATCTCCTCATCCACCTGCTCGGCACCGGCGCGTGGCAGCTCGGGGCGGTGGTCACGGCGGCCATCCTGCTGACCATCTTCGCCGGGGCGAGCGTCGCGATCGTGATCCAGGCCGCCGCCACCGCCGTGCTGATCGTGACGTTGAGCCCCTCCACCCAGGATCTCGAGATCCCCCGGTTCATCGACGCCTTCGTCGGCGGCGGGATCGCGCTGCTGGTGACGGCGATCCTGCTGCCGCTCAACCCGCTCCGGGTGATCAATCGCGCCGCCCGGCCGGCGCTGGACCTGCTCTCCGCCCAGCTCGACGCGACCGCCGAGGGACTGCGCACCCTGGACCGGGGCAGCGTGCAGCGGGCCCTGGACCGGCTGCGCAACAACAAGGAGGAGCTGGCCAACCTCGCCGAGGCGATCGAGGGGGCGAAGGAGACGGCCACCCTCTCCCCGGCCCGCTGGCACCGACGCGACGAGCTGACCCACTACGCCGAGGCGGCCGACCCGATCGACCGGGCGATGCGCAACAGCGGCACGCTCATCCGCCGCTCGGTCACCCTGATCGAGGACGAGGAACCGGTCCCCGGACCCATGCCGGACGCCATCTCGCACCTGGCCGAGTCGGTCCGCCTGCTCAAGCACGAGTTCGCCGTGGGTGACGAGCCGGAGCAGTCCCGGGAACGGTCGCTGCGCGCGGTCAGCGAGGCCGGCCGGGCGTACGCCGAGGGGGTCGGCTTCTCCGGCAGCGTGGTGATCGCCCAGGTGCGTACCACGGCGAGTGATCTCCTGGTCGCCTCCGGCATCGAACAGGACGAGGCGAACCGCTTGATCCGGAAGTCCTTCGGCGAACAGGAGGCACCCCGGGGCGGTGGGCCCGAGCCGGACGAGAGCGGACCGAAGCAGCCCACCGCACCCCCGGTCGGCTGACCGGCCCGGGGCGCGTCCGCCGGGGTCAACCGAGAGTTGCCAGCGCCGCCAGGAGCCGGTCGACGTCCGCCGTCGTGCTGCCCAGGCCGATGCTGGCCCGCAGCGCGGTCGGCGGCAGATCCCGGCGGCCGGTACGGGCCGCCGCCTCGGTCAGCAGCCGCCGGGCAAGCGGGTGGGCGCAGAAGAGCCCGTCGCGCACCCCGATCGCGTGCCCCCGGGCCAGCTCGGCGGCGACCTCGGCGGAATCCCGGCCGGCGACCACGAACGAGACGATGCCGACCCGTGGCGCGTCCGGGCCGAAGGTGCGCAGCTCCACCACGTGCGGCAGCGCGGCGAGCCCGTCCCGCAGCCGGGTCAGCAGCCGCTGCTCCCGGCGGTGCAGCGCGGCCCGATCGGCGTCGGCGAGGGCGGCGCAGACTGCGGCCAGGGCGACCGCGCCGAGCAGGTTGGGCGTACCCGCCTCGTGCCGCGCCGGCCCGAGCGCCCAGCTCACGTCGTGGGTGGCCGCCCCGACCCGGCTGGTGGCGCCGCCACCGGAGAGGTACGGCGGCGCCGCGTCCAACCAGTCGGCCCGCCCGATCAGCACACCGGCGCCGAACGGGGCGTAGAGCTTGTGGCCGGAGACGGCCAGGTAGTCGACGTCCAACTCGAGCAGGTCGACCGGGGCGTGCGGGGCGAGCTGCGCGGCGTCCAGCGCGATCCGGGCCCGGTGCCGCCGCGCCACCCGGGCCAGCTCGGCGACCGGCCAGCGCTCTCCGGTCACGTTGCTGGCCCCGGTCACCGCGACCAGCACCGGAAGCCCCGGGTTGGCGTCCCGCCGCAGCTCGGCGAGGGCCGCGTCCAGGGCCCGGACCGCCTCGCCACTGTCGGCCGGCACGGGCAGCCGGACCGAGCCGCGCGGCCAGGGCAGCAGGTTCGCGTGGTGCTCGCCAGCGAAGGTGACCACGGTGGTGCCGGGCGGCAACGCGCGACCGAGCAGGTTGAGCGCGTCGGTGGTGTTCCGAGTGAAGATCACGTGGTCGTCGCTGCGGGCGCCGAAGAAGTCGCCCACCGTCTGCCGGGACCGCTCGTAGGCGAGCGTGCAGCGACGGGAGAGCGCGCCGGCGCCGCGGTGCACGCTGGCGTACCAGGGAAGCAGCTCGGCCACCGCGTCGGCCGCGACACGCGCGCACGGCGCGGTGGCCGCGTAGTCGAGGTTGATCTCGCCGGGCACGCCGAGCACGTCGAGCGGCCCGACTGCGGCGGGAACGGTCGCCGGAGCGGGCAGTGCGGGCACGAGGGTGACGGACATGGCAGAACCTCCCGGGGCCGGGACCCCGGGTGCACGTCGGGACGGGGTCCGCGCTTGCCCGGCTCACGAATCGGGGCCGGGCCCGGTCATCACCCGGGGCACCCCACCGCGAACTCGACGAGGGTTGCCGGCCAGCAAGCCGGGGCTTGACGCTGGCGCTCGTGACCTGTCCGCAGCATAGCGGCCGCCGATGCGACCGAACCAGCCGGCCGGGGATGGCTACGCTGACCGCATGGCCGACACCCCGCCCGGCGGAGCCCTGCCGTCGCCGACCGCGCCTTCCGCCCCGCCCGCGCCCGGTGCCGCGCCCCGGATGCCGCTGCGCCGGCTCGGCTGGCGACGGTTCCTGGTGCTCGCCGCGGTGGTGCTCTTCATCGCCGCCTGCGCGACCTTCATGGCCTTCACCCTGGGCGAGAGCCTCGGCGCCCAGGCGCTGCTGATCGGCCTGGTGGCCGCCATCCTGCCGGTGCCGGTGCTGGTCGGGTGCTTCCTCTGGCTCGACCGGTACGAACCGGAACCGCTGAAGTACCTGGTCTTCTGCTTCACCTGGGGCGCGTTCGTCTCCACCGCCGCCGCGCTCACCGTGAACGAGTTCGCCGCCCGCCGGTTCGACGACTGGGGGCTGCCGTCCGCCCTCACCAGCGTGCTCGTCGCGCCGTTCGTCGAGGAGTTGACCAAGGCGCTCGGGCCGATCCTGCTGCTGATCTTCCGGCGCCGGGAGTGGTCGGGGATCACCGACGGCCTGGTCTACTGCGGGCTCTCCGCGGTCGGTTTCGCCATGGTGGAGAACATCCTCTACCTCGGCGGCTACGGGTTCCGGACCGGCGTGGAGCAGTTCGGGCCGGCGACCGGCGCCCAGCAGGTCATCGCCATCTTCATCGTCCGGATCCTGCTCTTCGGCTTCGCCCATCCGCTCTTCACCTCGATGACCGGGGTGGGGCTGGGCATCGCCGCGCGTACCGCCGACCGCCGGGTCCGGGTGCTGGCCCCGATCGCCGGCCTGCTGCTGGCCATGATGCTGCACGGCACCTGGAACCTGCTGCCGACGCTGACCCAGGCCACCGGCCAGGCGTTCATCATGCTGTACGGCTTCATCGGGGTGATGGTGCCGATCTTCTTCGGCACGGTCGGGCTGGCGGTCTGGCTGCGCGCCTGGGAGGGGCGGCTCACCGAGCGGACCCTGCCGGACTACGTCCGTGCCGGCTGGCTGAGCCCGCCCGAGGTGGCGGCGCTGAGCAGCCTGGGCCGCCGGCACGCGGCGCGGGCCTGGGCGCGCCGGGTGGCCGGCGACGGCGGAGTCAAGGCGATGCGTGGTTACCAGTTCGCCGCCACCCGGCTGGCGCTGCTGCGCGACGGCTCGCTGCGGGGCCTGGACCGCCGGCCGGTGGACCGGGAGCGGACCGCGCGGGAGGAACGGGAGTTGCTGGACGCGATCACCGCGTACCGGTCGTTCTTCGCCGGTCGCGATCCGCAGGCCCCCGCCGGGGTGTGGGACGGGAACCGCTACCACCTGCGGTTCCCGGACGGTTCGCAGCGGCCGGTGGACCCGCCGGAGGAGCCGGTGGTGCCGATCCCGGTGGTGCTCGCCGCGCCGCCGCCGGCGCACCCGGTCGGTTATCCGCCGCCGGGCTGGTACGGCCCGCACCCGGGCTGGCCGGGGCGTTTCTGAAGGAAGGGCGCTGGTTTCCGGGCGGCGCCGCCGTGCGGAGCCGGCGCGCCGACCGGGCGGCGCGCCGGTGTTCCGCGTGCGCGGCCGGTTCGGCGCGGCGGCCGGGCGCGGCCGCTCGGCGTCGCGGGATCGGTGCGGGCCGGCCGGTCAGGCCATCAGGCCGGTGAGGAAGTCACCGAGCCCCTGGAACATCGCCATGAGGCCCGCGCCGATCGCCTTGAACGTCGCCGCCGCGCCGTCCGGCCGGAACGCCATGAAGTAGATCAGGAATCCGATGAAGCCCCAGAAAAGCAGCTTCCTAATCCACTCGGGCATCGTCCCTCCCCAGGGCGGTGGTGCGGCTGGCTTCCCGGCCGGGGGCGGTGCAAACGACGCCCGCGACGGCAACGGCGGAATCTTCGCCGTAGGCGAGGCGGGTACGCCTGGGGTGCGGACCTAGAGGTACAGGCCGGTGGAGTCGTTCTCGACCCGTTCGGCGGCGACGGCGTGCACGTCCCGCTCGCGGAGCAGGACGTAGCCCCGGCCGTGCAGCTCGACCTCCGAGCGGTCGTCCGGGTCGAAGAGCACCCGGTCGCCGGAGACGATGGAGCGGACGTTCGGACCCACTCCGACGGCGGTCGCCCACGCCAACCGCTTACCCACGGCCGCGGTCGCCGGGATCACGATGCCGGCGGTCGAGCGTCGCTCGCCCTCGCTGCCATCCATCCGGACCAGCACCCGGTCGTGCAGCATGCGGATCGGCAGGCCGGAGTCGAGATTGTCGTGGGCGGTCACGCCGCAGACGCTACCGTGTGGTCCGGTCAACGCCCGCCGGTGGTTACCGAGGTGGTGACGGGGGCAATGGATGGCGGAACTGCCCTACTGTGGTGCGGTCCGGCGTATGCTGTCCGACCTGTCGCCGTGGGCGGACCGGTCGTCTTGCCAGGAGGTGCGCTTGAGCCGCTTCGAGCGGATACGCGAGCGGCTCGGCCGCGCGTACCAGTCGGGACGGGACTCCGTACGGTCCGGCCGGGACCGGACCGAAGACCCGCCGGAGGTGGCTGGAGTGGCCTCACCGACCTCGCCGGGGCCGGTGGCGCCGCCGACGGCGACGGTGGTCGGCGCCCCCGCCCCCGCGGCGATGCACACCTCCACCGCCAGCCGGGACGACGCCGACGTGCCACACGCGCTGCGGATCGCCGCCGCCTGGTCCTGGCGGTTGATCGTGGTCGGCGCGGTGGCCTGGGCGCTGCTGATGATCGTCAGCACCATCAAGATCGTGATCATCCCGCTGGCCATCGCGTTGCTGCTCTCGGCGCTGCTGGCGCCGGCGGTCGGCTGGCTGCTGCGGGCCCGCTTCCCCCGCTCGTTGGCGACCGCGGTGGTGCTGGTCGGCGGCCTGGCCGCGGTGATCGGCACGTTGACCCTGGTGGTGAACGAGTTCATCCAGGGGGTGCCGGAGCTGAGCGAGAAGTCCTCGGAGGGCGTCCGGCAGATCCAGAACTGGCTGAAGACGGGCCCACTGCACCTCTCCGACACCCAGCTCGACCGCTACATCGACGAGGCGCAGCACTGGATCAACGGCAACACCCAGCGGTTCACCAGTGGGGCGCTCAGCACGGCCGCCACGCTGGCCGAGGTGCTGACCGGCACCATCCTGGTGCTCTTCGCGACGTTCTTCTTCCTCCGCGACGGCAACCGGATCTGGCGCTTCCTGGTCCGGCTGCTGCCGGTGGCCGCCCGGTGGAAGGTCGACGACGCCGGCCGGGCCTCCTGGGCGACGCTCGGGGCGTACGTCCGGGCGACCGTCCTGGTGGCCTTCATCGACGCGGTCGGCATCGGCATCTTCCTGGTCATCTTCGACGTCCCGTTCGCCTTCCCGCTGGCCGCGCTGGTCTTCCTCGGCGCGTTCATCCCGATCGTCGGCGCGGCGCTCTCCGGCGGCGTGGCGGTGCTGGTCGCGCTGGTCGACAGCGGCCCGGTGACCGCGCTGATCATCCTCGGCGCGGTGGTCGGTGTGCAGCAGCTGGAGGGGCACGTGCTCCAGCCGCTGATCATGGGTCGGGCGGTGGCCATCCACCCGCTCGCGGTGATCATCGGTATCGCCGCCGGCGTGGTGCTCGCGGGCATCACCGGCGCGCTGGTCTCCGTACCGCTGATCGCGGTGCTCAACACGGCGGTCCGCCGGCTCGCCGCCCGCACGGTGCCGGACACCCCGCCGGACGCCGTGGTGGTCGCCTCCCAGGCGCCCTGACGCGACCCCGGATCCGACGCCGGGCCTCGTGCCCGGCGTCGGGCAGCCTCAGGCCTTGGCGAGGCGCTCCAGGGCGCCCCGGGCGACGTCGGGCCGGGTGGTGTACCAGAACGGGGGCAGCGAGCGGCGCAGGAACGGCCCGTAGCCGCGGGCCGTCTCCAGCCGCGAGTCGAGCACCGCGACCACACCCCGGTCGCCGGTCGCCCGGATCAGCCGCCCCACCCCCTGAGCGAGCCTGATCGCCGCGATCGGCACGCTGACCGCGGCGAAGCCCGACCCGCCACCGGCGTCCACCGCGGCGGACCGGGCCGCCGCCAGCGGCTCGTCGGGGCGGGGGAAGGGCAGCCGGTCGATCACCACCAGCTGGCAGGCGTCGCCCGGCACGTCGACGCCCTGCCAGAGCGACATCACCCCGAACAGGCAGCTGGACCGCTCCTCGCGGAACCGGCGGACCAGCAGCGGCAGGGCCTCCTCGCCCTGGAGCAGCACGGGCAGGTCGGTCCGCGCGCGGACCAGCTCCGCCGCCTGCTGCGCGGCCCGCCGGGAGGAGAAGAGCCCGAGAGTACGCCCACCGAGCGCTTCGACCAGCGAGAGCAGCTCCTCGCCGGCCGCGTCGGGCAGGCCGGAGACACTCGGGCGGGGCAGGTGCGCGGCGACGTAGAGGATGCCCTGCCGGGCGTAGTCGAACGGCGAGCCGACGTCGAGCGAGCGCCAGCCCGGCCCGCTGCTGGCGGGGATCAGCGCACCCGGTCGTCCGCCCGGCTCGGCACGGCTCGCGCCCGTCGGCGCGCCGTTCGCGCCCGCGCCCGGCGTGCCCGCTCCGGGGCGGCCGGTGGAGGCGGCCAGCGCGGCGGCGGCGGGCGAGGGCGGGGCCGGGGTCGGGGCGTCCAGCCCGAGCGCCCGGGCCACCGTGTCGAACCGGCCGCCCAGGGTCAGGGTGGCGGAGGTGGCCACCACGGTGCGCTCGTCGTAGAGGTGGGTGGCGAGGGTCCCGGCGACCGAGAGTGGCGCCACCACCAGCGCCCGACGGGAGCCGTTGTCGGGCTTCTCCACCCATGCCACGTCGTGCTCGCTCTCCTCGAGCAACCGCTGCGCCGTGGTGGAGAGCTCGTCGAGCACCGCCTTGGCCTGCTGCTTGCGTACCGGATCGGGGTCGTCCGCCTTGATGTCGCCG
This sequence comes from Micromonospora sp. NPDC051006, assembly GCF_044456245.1. Taxonomy (NCBI): domain Bacteria; kingdom Bacillati; phylum Actinomycetota; class Actinomycetes; order Micromonosporales; family Micromonosporaceae; genus Micromonospora; species Micromonospora sp. NPDC051006. The sequence goes on along the minus strand of NZ_JBITFP010000001.1, from coordinate 445,130 downwards.
ATCCCGTCGAGCGCGGCGCGGGTGGCCGCGTCGAGCAGGGTGCACGCCTCGCGCAGCGGCGCGGGCAGCCCGGCGGTGATCCGCCCGGCCGGCGCCTCCGCCAGGCCGACGGCGAGGGCGTCGCCGGCGGCGGTGAGCGCGTCGGCGGTCTCCGGTCGCAGCAGCGGCCGGGCCCGGCGGGTGGACCGGTCGATCAGCTCCGGCACCAGCTCGGCCTGGGCCGCCGAGGAGACCCGGTCGGCGAGTTCGTGCGCCTCGTCGACGATGAGCAGCTTGTGCGGCGGGACGATCTGCCGCCCGGCCAGCATGTCGACCGCGAGCAGGCTGTGGTTGGTCACCACGATGTCGGCCTCGCGGGCCCGGGCCCGGGACGCCTCGGCGAAGCACTCGGCGCCGAACGGGCAGCGCCCCGCGCCGACACACTCCCGGGCCGGCATCGAGACCAGCCGCCAGGCCTGGTCGTCGACGCCCGGGTCCAGCTCGTCCCGGTCGCCGGTCTCGGTCTCGGACGCCCAGTCGCGCAACCGCTCGACCTGCTTGCCGAGCCGGCCCGCCTCACCGAGCCACTTGCCGGCGGCCGGGCGGGCCGCGGGCGCGTCGAAGAGCGTGTCCTCCGGCTCCTCCTCGGTCGAGTTGTCCAGCCGGGCCAGGCACAGGTAGTGGTGCCGACCCTTGAGCACGGCGTAGGTGGGCCGGCGGCCCAGCAGCGGCTCGACCGCGTCGGCGAGCCGGGGCAGATCGTGCTCGACCAGCTGGGACTGCAGGGCCAGGGTGGCGGTGGAGACCACCACCGGCCCGTCGACGGTCAGCGCCGGGGCGAGGTAGGCCAGCGACTTGCCGGTGCCCGTGCCGGCCTGGACCAGCAGGTGCTCGCGGGACGACACGCATTCCTCGATCGCCGTCGCCATCTCCTGCTGGCCGGGGCGGGCGGCGCCGCCCGGCACCGCGCCCACGGCGGCCGCGAGCAGTTCCGCGCCGCTCGACCGGGCGCCCCGGCGCCGGCCGGAGCGGGCCGACGGGGTGCTGGATCCGGTGGCGGCGCGGGGCGGAGTCACCGTGCGACGGTACCCGTCGCCGCCGACACCGGCCGCGCCGCTCCGCCGCGTGGCGTGCGCCCGGTGCGGAATTCCAGCCTGCCCGTCCGGTTACGGCGGCGCTACGACGAGTGGGTGGGATCGGTTAGGGTGCGACTCATGCCGAGCGACGTGGTCCGCGTGATCTACCGCAAGTACGACGGCAGCGCCCACCGCGACTACCCGGCCCGTCGGCTCGCCGAGGACGACCTCGGCGTCTGGCTCGGCGTACCCGCCGGCACCAAGTCGGTCTACCACGGTCGACCGTCGGTGGAGCAGATCCCGTTCGTCCTCCTGGTCCCGCATTCCGCCTGGTGGACCGGCATGTTCAACCCGCCGCCGCGGACCAGCGAGGTCTACTGCGACATCGCCAGCCCGGCCCGGTGGGAATCCGACGACACCGTCCACCTCTTCGACCTCGACCTGGACGTGGTCCGCCGCCGGGCCACGGGCGCGGTCGAGCTGCGTGACGAGGACGAGTTCGCCGAGCACCGGGTCCGGTTCGGCTACCCGGAGGAGCTGGTGGTCGAGGCGGAGGCGGCGGCCCGGTGGCTCTTCGACGCGCTCGGCGACGGCACCGAGCCGTTCGCCACCTCCTACCGGAAGTGGCTGGCCCTGGTGGTCTGAGCGGGCCTCCGGCTCACCAGCGGGGCGGCCACACCTGCGCCTCGGCCGGGTCGAGCGGCGGCAGGTCGGTGAGCTTCTCCGGGTTGAGCTGGTTGAAGATCGCGGTGATCCGGCCGTCGTGCACCGCGAACGCGGTGACCAGCCGGATCGGCCGGCCGTCGGTGTGCACCGTCTCGAGCTGGAGGCCGAACACGCCGTCGATCAGCACCGGCCGCGCCAGCAGCTGCTGGTGGTAGCGGCCGGCCCGGCCGAAGAGTCCGACGGTGAAGCGGCCGACCGCGTCCGCGCCGACGACCGGGCGGCGGGCCGTGGGGAAGTGCCCACCGCTGTCGCCGATGAGGACCACGTCCGGGGCGAGCAGGTGCAGCAACCGGTCCAGCTCGCCGGACTCGGCGGCGGCGACGAACGCGGCGACCACCCGCCGCTGCTCGGCCGGGTCGGCGGTGTGCCGGGGCAGGTCCGGCGCGCTGACCGCGCGGCGGGCCCGGGAGGCGAGCTGCCGGGCGGCGACCTCGCTGGTGCCGAGCGCCTCGGCGATCCGGGCGAACGGCACCGCGAACACGTCGTGCAGGACGAAGGCGACCCGCTGCTCCGGCGCGAGCCGCTCCAGCACCACCAGCAGGGCGGTGCCGAGCTGGTCGGTACGGACCGCCCGTTCGGCCGGATCGGGGGCGAAACCGTCGCCCCGGCCGGCGGACTCCACCGGGGTCACCACCGGCTCCGGCAGCCACTGGCCGACGTACGCCTCCCGGCGTACCCGGGCGGAGCGGAGCACGTCCAGGCAGATCCGGGCACAGGTGGTGGTCAGCCAGGCGGACAGCTCGCGGATCTCGGCGCGGGCGGCCGGGTCGGCGAGCGCGTTGGCGTAGCGCAGCCAGGTCTCCTGCACGGCGTCCTCGGCCTCGCTGCGGCTGCCCAGCATCCGGTGGGCCACCGCCAGCAGCCGCCCACGCTCGGCCTCGAACTCCGTCGCCAGATCCCGCACCACGTGCCCCTCCCGCCGCCGCGCCCCGGCGCACATCCTCCCGCCCATGGGACACCGCCGCCGCCCCGAACGTGACAGCCGGGCCACGAGAGCTCCGCTCGGCGGACGGAACGGCCGGGCTGGGAGAGGCCGCTCGACGGGCGGATCCGGGGCGGGTGGGTGATGATCCGGGGATGAGCGCACCTCGGGAGAGAGTGGTCGTGCCGCCGGTCGGCGGGCCGGTGCGGGAGCTGCTGCGGGTGACCGCGCCGGTCCACCTCGGCTCGATCGACCCGCGGTCCACGCCGGGGCTGCCCGACGCGGCGGTGACCGGCGAGCACCGCAAGGGCTGGGCCCGGGAGCAGGTCGAGCTGCTCGGTGCCGGGCTCGGCCGCCAGCAGGAGATGCTCTACGCCACCGCCAAGGCCGCGGAGTCCGCGCCCGATCCGGCCGGCTCCGCGCCGCCCCGGGTGCTGCTCGTGCTCCAGGCGGTGGACAGCGGCGGCAAGGACGGCACGATCAAGCGGGTCGCCGGCGCGATGAACCCGCTCGGCCTGCACATCCGCTCCTTCGGCCCGCCCACGCCGGAGGAGTTGCGGCACGATTTTCTGTGGCGGATCCGGCGGGCGTTGCCGCCGCCCGGGTACGTGGGCGTCTTCAACCGCTCGCACTACGAGGACGTGCTGGCGGCCCGGGTCGGGTCGCTGGTGCCGGCGGCCGTCTGGCGGGCCAGGTACGACGAGATAAACACCTTCGAGCGGGAGCTGACCGACGCAGGGGTGACCCTGATCAAGGTGATGCTGCACATCTCCTACGCCGAGCAGGGCGCGCGCCTGCTGGCACGGCTCGACGACCCGCGCAAGCACTGGAAGTACAACCCCTCGGACGTCGACGCGCGGGCCCGGTGGGACGACTACCAGGCCGCGTACGCCGACGCGCTGAGCCGCTGCGGCCCGGACTCCGCGCCCTGGTTCGTGGTGCCGGCCGACCGGAAGTGGTACCGGGACTGGGCGGTGGCGCACCTGCTCCGGGAGACGTTCGACACTCTCGACCTGGGGTATCCGCCAGCCGGTTTCGACCTGGAGCGGGAGCGCGAGCGGCTGCGGCCTGGGGGAGCGGAGGCGGAAGGGACGACCGAGGTGAACGGCAGGTGAACGAGCGGTGAATGCGGCCCTACCAGGGGTGGGCCGCCGAATGCCCGCCATCAGCGTTCCCTAGCATTCCCAGGGCGGGCGCTCGCGCGGGCTCCGCCACCCTTCCACCGACACGACGAGGTCCGTGCAGTGAAGTTTTCCTTCCGCCCCACCGAGGGCGCCTTCTACGAGCTCTTCACCAGGGCCGCACAGAACCTGGTCCGGGGCACCGAGCTGCTCAACGAGCTGTCCCTGCCGGGCGTCGAGGTGCAGTCGGTGAGCGAGCGGCTCACCGAGGTGGAGCACGACAGCGACCAAATCACCCACGAGCTGTACAAGAAGATCAACTCGACCTTCATCACGCCGTTCGACCGGGAGGACATCTACCGGCTCGGCTCGCTGCTCGACGACGTGATGGATCACCTGGAGGCGGTCGGCAACCTGCTCTACCTCTACGGCCTGACCAAGCTGCCGTCGCTGCCCCGGGAGATGCACGAGCTGGTCAACGTGCTCGACCAGCAGGCGAAGCTGACCGCCGAGGCGATGCCCCGGCTCAAGTCGATGAAGGATCTCGAGGACTACTGGATCGAGTGCAACCGGCTGGAGAACGAAGGCGACCAGGCGTACCGGATGCTGCTGGTCCGACTCTTCTCCGGCGAGTACGACGCGTTGACCGTGCTCAAGATGAAGGAGGTCGCCGACGAGCTTGAGGCCGCCTGCGACGCCTTCGAGCACGTGGCCAACACCGTCGAGACCATCGCGGTCAAGGAGTCCTGATCCTGTGACACCCGAACTCATCGCCGTGCTGGCGGTGATCGCGGTGGCCCTGGCGTTCGACTACACCAACGGCTTCCACGACGCCGCCAACGCGATCGCGACAAGTGTCTCGACCCGCGCGTTGACGCCCAGGATCGCCCTGCTGCTGGCCGCGGTCGGCAACTTCGTCGGCGCCCACTTCGGCGCCGGGGTGGCCAAGACGGTCGGCGACGGCCTGGTGTCCCTGCCCACCGGGGTGTCCAGCCTGGGGGTGGTCTTCGCCGGCGTGCTCGGGGCGATCGCCTGGAACCTGATCACCTGGTACTTCGGCCTGCCGTCGTCCTCCTCGCACGCGCTCTTCGGCGGCCTGGTCGGCGCGACCCTGCTCTCCACCGGCGGCATCGTGCAGTGGGTCAACATCGGGGAGAAGGTCCTCCTGCCGATGGTGCTCTCGCCGATCGTCGGCCTCACTCTCGGCTACGTGGTGATGCTGGCCATCCTCTGGCTGTTCCGGAAGGGGCAGCCGGGCCGGCTCAACCGGGGCTTCCGCTGGGCGCAGACCGCCTCGGCGGCGGCCATGTCGGTCGGCCACGGCATGCAGGACGCGGCGAAGACCATGGGCATCGTGGTCCTCGCCCTCTACACCGGTGGCTTCCAGGACGACAAGACGCACATCCCGGGCTGGGTCTTCTGGACCTCGGCGACCATGCTGGCGCTCGGCACGTACGCCGGCGGCTGGCGGATCATCCGGACCCTGGGTCGGAAGATCATCGACCTGGGCCCGCCGGAGGGCTTCGCCGCCGAGACGGTGGCCAGCGCGGTGCTCTACTTCAACGCTCTGGTGCTGAAGGCGCCGATCTCCACCACCCACACGATCACCTCGGCGATCATGGGTGTGGGCGCGACCAAGCGGCTCTCCGCCGTGCGCTGGAACGTCGCCGGCAACATCGTGCTCGCCTGGATCATCACGTTCCCGGCGGCCGCGCTGATCGCCTGCCTCACCTACCTGCTGGTCCGCCCGCTCTTCGGCTGACCGCCAACGACACCGGGCCCCTGGCCGCCGCTCGAACGGCGGCCGGGGGCCCGTGGCACGTCCAGCCGCCGCCGGATCGGCGGCGGCTGACCGCTGTCACGCGTAGTCCACGCCGATCTGGCCGCGGATGGTGTCGAGCAGGGCCATCACCTCGAGGGTGGTGGCGTGCGGCACCAGCGGGCTCTCGGTCAGCCCCGCCGCCAGACAGCGCTGCACCTCGATCGCCTCGTACTGGTAGCCGCCCCCGGTCAGGTCGGCGGCGATCGTCTCCGGCTCGGCGCCGGCGCGGTGCAGGGTCAGCGAGGCCGGCCGGAAGAACGGCGACGGCAGCTCGATCCGGCCGGCGGTGCCGGTGATCGAGGCGACCAGCGGGCTGGCGCCCACGATGCCGCAGCTCAGGGTGGCGACCGCACCCGAGTCGTAGCCGAGGACGACGCCGGTGTTCTCGTCCACCCCCTCCGGGCTCAGCTTCGCCCAGGACCGGACGTGCTGGGGCACCCCGAGCAGCAGGTGCGCCAGGCTCAGCGGATAGACGCCCAGGTCGAGCAGGGCGCCACCGCCCAGCACCCGGGCCCGCATCCGATGCTCGGGTGGGAACGGCCCGGCCACCCCGAAGTCGGCCTGCACGGCGGTCACCGTGCCGATCGCCCCGTCTGCGATCAGCTCGACCACCCGCAGGATCATCGGGTTACATCGCATCCACATGGCCTCCATGAGGAAGACCCCGGCGGCACGGGCGGTCTCGACCAGCTCGGCGCTGGTCGCCAGGTCGAGGGTGAACGGCTTCTCCAGCAGCACCGCTCGTCCGGCGGCCAGCAGCGTCATGGCGGCCTCGTGGTGGGCGGCGTGCGGCGTCGCCACGTACACCGCGTCCAGCTCCGGGTCCGCGGCCAGCTCCGCCCAGGAGCCGTACGCCCGTGGGGCGCCGTGCCGGTCGGCGAAGAGCTTCGCGCTCTCCGCGGTCCGGGAACCGACCGCGACCAGCTCGGCTCCCGGTACGTGCCGGAGGTCTTCGGCGAACCGACCGGCGATGTGGCCGGTGGCCAGGATTCCCCAACGAGTCATGCCGCAACGCTAGCGAAGAGCGACGGGCGGCCGATCGGATGATCCACCATCGGGAACTAGGCTCGCGACATGACGATCGACCGCGACGGCTTCGCCGCGCCGCCGGCCCTGGTGGAGCACGCCCGGCGGTTCCGGGCCGAGGGCGGCGTGCCGGCCGTGCCCCGGGTGGCGGCGACGGTGCTGCTGCTCCGCCCGGCCGGCGACGACTTCGAGGTGTACCTGATCCGCCGGGTCGCCGCGATGGCCTTCGGCGGAATGTACGCCTTTCCGGGCGGCGGGGTGGATCGGTCGGATTCCCAGGCGCACCTCGGCTGGGCCGGCCCGACCCCGGCGGACTGGGGCGGCCGGCTCGGGCTCGCGCCGGACGCCGCGCAGGCGGTGGTCTGCGCCGCCGGGCGGGAGGTCTTCGAGGAGGCCGGGGTGCTGCTCGCCGGCGCCGACGCGGCGAGCGTGGTCGGCGACGTGAGCGGGGACGACTGGGAGGCCGCCCGGGTCGCGCTGGAGCAGCACCGGGGCGGCTTCGCCGACCTGCTCGCCGCTCGCGGGCTCACCCTCCGCTCCGACCTGCTGCTGCCGTGGAGCCGGTGGATCACCCCGGAGTTCGAGCCGCGCCGGTTCGACACGTACTTCTTCGTCGCTCTGCTGCCCGAGGGGCAGCGGACCCGCAACGTGTCCGGCGAGGCCGACCACGCACTCTGGATCCGCCCGGCGCAGGCCCGGGACCGGGCCGAGGCGGGCGAGCTGACGATGCTGCCACCGACCCTGGTCACCCTGGCCGAGGTGGCGGCCGCCGGTGACCTGGCCGGCGTGGTGCGCGCGGCGGCGACCCGGGACGCGGCCACCCCGGTCACCCCGCGCCTGGAGCTCTCCCCGGACGGCGAGCCGCGCTTCCTGCTGCCCTGACCCCCGTCGCTCCGACGCCGGCCGGACCCGCCGGCCGACACCGGCCCGGAGACGGAGAGAGTGGCCATCCCCCTTTGAATGGCCACTCTGCCGTGGAACGCGTGCCGGGGACGGCTCAGCCGAAGCGGCCGGTGATGTAGTCCTCGGTCTTCTTCACGCTCGGGTTGCTGAAGATCCGCTGGGTGTTGTCGTACTCGATCAGCCGGCCCGGGTCTCCGGTCTTCTCGATCGAGAAGAACGCCGTGCGGTCCGAGACGCGGGCGGCCTGCTGCATGTTGTGCGTGACGATGATGATCGTGAACTTGTCCTTGAGCTGGAACATCAGGTCCTCGATGGCCAGCGTGGAGATCGGGTCGAGCGCCGAGCAGGGCTCGTCCATCAGCACGACCTGCGGCTCGACCGCGATCGTCCGGGCGATGCAGAGCCGCTGCTGCTGACCGCCGGAGAGGCCGGCGCCGGGCTTGCCGAGCCGGTCCTTGACCTCGTCCCAGAGGTTCGCCGAGCGGAGCGCCTTCTCCGCGGCCTCGTCCAGGATCGACTTCTTCCGTACGCCGTTGAGCCGCAGCCCGGCCACCACGTTCTCGTAGATGCTCATGGTGGGGAACGGGTTCGGCCGCTGGAAGACCATGCCGATCATGCGCCGGACCGCGGTGACGTCCACGTCGCGGTCGTAGATGTCCTGGTCGTCGATGGTGAGGCTGCCCTCGACCCGGGCACCGGGGAGCACCTCGTGCATCCGGTTGATCGAGCGGAGGAAGGTGGACTTGCCGCAGCCGGACGGGCCGATCAGGGCGGTCACCGTCTTGGGCTCGACGGTCAGGCTGATGTTCTCGATCGCCTTGAAGCCGCCGTAGTAGGCGGTGACGTTCGAGGCTTCGATGCGCTTGGCCATGGTGGTGGTACCTCCGGGGTTCATCGGCCGAGCCGGTTGCGACGGGCCAGCAGCTTCGCCGCGATCGTCAGGATCAGCACGAGGGCGACCAGGGTGAGGGCGGCGGTCCACGCCCGCGCGGGCGCGTACCGGGAGGCGTCGCCGGCCTGCTGGTAGACGAAGAGCGCCAGCGACGACTGGTTGTTCTCGAACGCGTTGAAGTTGATCCCGGCGCCGCCGCCGGCGACGAGCAGCACCGGCGCCGTCTCGCCCGCGGCGCGGGCGATGGAGAGCATGACGCCGGTCACGATGCCCGGCAGCGCGGTCGGCAGCACGATCCGCACGATCGTCTTCCACTTCGGCACGCCGAGGGCGTACGCGCCCTCGCGCAGCGGCGCCGGGACGAGGCGCAGCATCTCCTCGGTGGAGCGGACCACGGTGGGCAGCATCAGCACGCTGAGCGCGAGCGCCGCGGCGAAGCCGGAGAAGCTCGGCCGGCCGTCGTTGAACCACGGCGACACGATCAGCACCCAGAACGCCAGGACGAAGAGACCCGAGACGATCGACGGGATGCCGGTCATCACGTCGACGAAGAACCGGATCGCGAAGGCGAACTTGCCCCGGCCGTACTCGACCACGTAGATGGCGCAGAGGATGCCCAGCGGGACGGTGATCAGGGCGGCGATGCCGACCTGCTCCAGCGTGCCCACGATTGCGTGGTAGGCGCCGCCGTTCGGGTCGCGGGCCCCGATGTTGTTCATCGAGGTGAGGAAGAAGTTGCCGTCCAGCCGTTCGACGCCGTTGCTGACCAGCGTCCACACCACCGAGGCGAGCGGCAGCACGGCCAGCACGAACGCCGAGTGGATCAGCGCGCTCCAGGTGCGGTTACGGGCCGAGCGGCGCCCCTCGACCGCGTTCGCCGCGGCGAAGAGCCCGGCCAGGTAGAACAGCGCGCCGAGCACCACGACGAGCGCCGGGCCGCCGATGCCGGCGCCGTACACCACGGCGGCGGCGACCAGCACGGCCGCCAGTGCGATGACCGGCGCGGCGTACCGGGGCAGCCGCTTCGCCCGCAGCGTGGCGGGCTGGGCGGCCGGGCGGGGACGGTGGGTGGTGAGGCTGGTGCTCATGCGGCCGACTCCGTGAACTCCCGGCGGCGGTAGATGATCACGCGCGCGGTGATGTTGACGATCAGCGTGATCGCGAAGAGCACCAGGCCGGAGGCGATCAGCGCGCCCCGTCCGGTCTCGTTCGCCTCGCCGAACGTGTTGGCGATGTTCGCGGCGATGCTGTTGCCGCCGTTCTCGATCAGGTTGAACGAGATGCCGAAGGTGATGCCGAGGGTCATCGCCAGCGCGATGGTCTCGCCGAGCGCCCGGCCCAGGCCGAGCATGACCGCGGCGATGATGCCGGGCCGGCCGTAGGGCAGCACCGCGGTGCGGATCGTCTCCCACCGGGTGGCGCCGAGGGCGAGGGCGGCCTCCTCGTTGGCGGTCGGGGTCTGCAGGAACACCTCGCGGGAGAGCGAGGTGATGATCGGCAGCACCATGATCGCCAGAACCAGCGAGCCGAGCAGGATCGACTTCCCGAACGGCCCGTCGCCCCCGAAGATCGGGATCCAGCTGAAGTACTTGTTCAACCAGACGGAGAGGTCCTGTACCGGCTTCAGGAAGACCTCCCGGCCCCACAGACCGAAGACCACGCTGGGCACCGCGGCGAGCAGGTCGATCAGGAAGCCGAGCGTGGTGCCCACCCGGCGCGGCGCGTAGTGGGAGAGGTAGAGCGCGATGCCCAGGGCGACCGGCACCGCCACCACCAGCGCCAGGGCCGCGGTGAGCACGGTGCCGAAGGCGAGCGCGCCGATGCCGAACTTCGGCTCGGCGTCGTTGGGGAACCACCCCTCGAAGGTCCAGAAGTTCTCGGTGTTGGCGCGCAGGGCCGGTGTCGCCTTGGCGATCAGGAAGACCGCGATCGCCGCGATGATGACCAGGACGGCGGTGCCGGCGGCCAGGGTGAGACCGCGGAAGGCTCGCTCGGCGCCGAACTTGCGGGATCGGGGCAGCGCGCCGCCGCCGCCCAGCCCGGTGCCGCCCGGGGTGCGGGTGCTGACTGGTGCCTCGGCCACACGCGCCGAGGCACCGGCGGGCCACTCGTGACTCTGGGTCACGCGGGTCCCGCCGGTGCCGGCGTCGGCCGAGCGGTGGGGGTTTTCACCCATCTGCTCGCTCGATTCGATTGCGGAGTGGTGTGTTCGGGTCAGGAGATGTTCTTGACCGCGGCCTCGACCTTGGTGCGGACGGTCTCCGGCAGCGGGGCGTAGCCCAGCTCGGTCAGGGCAGCCTGGCCCTCGGTGCTGGCGGCGTGGGTCAGGAAGCCCTTCACCAGCGGCAGCTTGTCGGCGGCGAGACCCTTGCCGCAGACGATCTCGTAGGTCACCAGGACGATCGGGTAGGCCCCGGCCTCCTTGGTGTTGTAGTCGATCGACATCTTCAGGTCGTCGCCCTGGCCCTCGACCTTGGCACCGGCGATGGTCTTACCGGCGGACTCGGCGGTCAGCGCGGCGAACTCACCCGCACCGTTGCCGACCTTGGCCATCTTCAGGCCACCGTTCTCGGCGTACGACCACTCGACGTAGCCGATGGTGCCGGCCTGACCCTTGATGGCGCTGGCCACACCGTCGGACTTGGCGGCACCGGTACCACCCGGGGCCTTCCATTCCTTGGCCTTGCCGAAGGTCCAGTCGGCCTCAGCGGTCTTGGTCAGGTAGTTGGTGAAGTTGTCCGTGGTGCCGGAGGAGTCCGAGCGGTGCACGGCGTTGATCGCGGTCGACGGCAGCTTGGCGTCGGGGTTGTCGGCCTTGATCGCCGCGTCGTCCCACTTGGTCACCTTGCCGGCGAAGATCTTCGCCAGGGTGGCCGGCTTGAGCTGGAGGTTGTCCACGCCGTCGAGGTTGTAGGCGATGGCCACCGGGCCGATCACCATCGGCAGGTGGATGGCCGCGCCGCTGGGGCACTTGGCGTCAGCCTGCGGCTGCTCCTCGGGCTTCAGCGCCGAGTCGGAGCCGGCGAAGTCGGCGGTGCCGGCGATGAACGCCTGGATGCCGGCGCCGGAGCCGGAGGGCTCGTAGTTAATCTTGGCGCCGGAGCACTTCTGCTGGTACGCCTTGATCCACTCGTCCATGGCGTTCTTCTGGGCGGACGAGCCCTGGGCGTTCAGCGTGCCGGTGGCGCAGTCGACCGCGGACGCCGAGCCGGAGGCGCTGGCACCGGTGGCGGGCTCGTTGTTGTCCGAGCCGCATGCGCTGAGAGCGAGCGTCGCGGTAAGAGCGAGCGAGGCAATCGCGCCGAGCCGCTGGAGCTTCACCTGAGGGGTTTCCCTTCACGTCTGACCTGGCGCCCCGATCGGGGCCCGGGGACCGGCAGTGACCGGCTGATTCCACAAGTTAGGAGGGCCAGGTAGCCGGAGCGCCGGTCATAAATGAACGGAAGGTGAACACGTGCGGCCCTGGTGATGACCGCTCGCTGAGGGTGAGTTGTCCGTTAAGTGAACTCGCGTGCCCGTGTCGGAAGTATCCGTATATTTCCGGTACGGTGTTACCGCGCCGAGGCGCCCCTGTTATCTGTCGGTGACCGGTCGTGCTCCGGCGTCATCGCGCACGCCGGGCGGGTGCGCGGCTCGCGGCGGGGGTCAGCCCAGCTGATAGTTGACGTGCGCCGACCAACGCAGAAAGCCGAGCCGCTCGTAGAGGGCCATCGCGCCGCCGTTCGTCTCGTCGACGTAGAGCATCACCCGGTCCAGGCCGCGCCGGTCCCGCAGGTATGCCAGCCCCGCGGTGCTCAGCGCGCGGCCCAGCCCGCCGCGGTGCACCGTCGGATCCACTCCCAGCACGTAGACCTCGCCGATCCGGGCCGAGCCCGGGCGCTCGTGCACCTTGGTCCAGTGGAAGCCGAGCAGCCGCCCGGTGGAGTCCTCCACCGCGAGCAGGAAGCCGGCCGGGTCGAACCACGGCTCGGCCAGCCGTACCCGCAGGTCGTCGGCGGTCCACCGACCCTGCTCGGGGTGGTCGGCGAAGGCCCGGGCGTTCACCGCGAGCCAGGCCGCATCGTCCGTACCCGGCTGGAACGCGCGTAGCGTCACGCCGTCGGGCAGCCGGGGTTCGCCCAGCGGGGCGGTCAGCGACCGGCGCAGCTGCCAGAGCACCCGGGCCCGGGTGAAGCCCAGGTCGACCGCGAGTGCGGCGGCCGACGGGTGGTCGCCGTGCGCCCAGGCCCGCAGCGGACCGGTGGCCGAGGCCAGCACTCCGCGGGCCAGCGCTCGGCCGGTGCCACGCCGCCGGTACGCGGGGTGCACCACAAGCTCCACGCCGATCCCGTCGGCCGGGTCGGTGGTGTCCAGGTGGGCGTACCCGGTCAGCGTCCCGTCGTCGGCCCGCGCGGTCAGGTGCACGGCCGCGGCGGCCGGGTCGCGCAGCCGGAGCAGGACGTGTTCGTCGAGCGGATCCGAGCCGTCCGTGTCGCCCGCCGAACGGGCCAGGGCCAGCACGTCGGCGATCTCCGCGGGCGCGAGTCGGTCGTTGCGGGTCACCTGGTCGATCGTGGGCTCGGCGCTGCTCATTCCGTCACCGTAGCCGCACGGCCCCGGGCTGCCGCCGGCGTCCTGGCGTCCCGGGCCGTCCGCCGGGTCACGTCGGGTCGGTCGGCAGCGCCTCCAGCTCGAACCGCGAGGTCAGGTCCGGCAGGATGCGGTACAGCGAGTCAACCGTGCCCTGCCGGTTGCCGCCGGCGTCGTGCAGCAGCACGACCGATCCCGGTTCGACCGCGGTGAGCACCGTCGCGGTGATCCGGCCCGCGCCGGGTGTGTCCCAGTCCGACGGATCGACCGTCCAGTGCACCGGCGTCATGCCCAGGGAGTGCGCCGTCGAGACGACGGGATAGGTCCACGCGCCGCCGGGCTGGCGGTACCAGACGATCGGCGCGTCGGGCACCGCCGCCCGGATCGCCTCGTTCGTCCGCAGCAGGTCGGTCCGGATCGCGGCCGGCGAACGCTTGCCCAGGGTGACGTCGTGGTTCCAGGAGTGGTTGCAGAGGGTGTGCCCGTCGGCCACGATCGCCCGGATCAGGTCCGGATGGTTCTGCGCGTTCTCCCCGACCACGCAGAAGGTCGCTTTCACGCCGAACTCGCGGAGCGCCGTGAGGACCTGCGGCGTGTACTGCGGATCCGGTCCGTCGTCGAAGGTCAGCGCGACCTTCTGGTTGCCGGTGGTGGAGTGCGCGCCGAAAAGGTTGTCACCCGTGGCGTCCTGGGCGGAGCCGTCCTGCCCCGCCTCGGTCGGGCCGGCGCTGCCGCCGTCCGGGTGCGGGGTCGAGGTGTCCGGTTCGGCCGGCTGGTCGGCGGAGTCCGGGTCCAGGTCGCCGGTGACCCCGGTGGCGTTGTGTTGCGGCCGGTCCGGGACCAGGCTCCGGCCCAGGGCGTACGCCGAGCCGAGCAGCACGGCCACCACCACGGCGACGGTGGCGACCGCGCGGCCGGTGGAACCCGGCCGCAGCAGCGCTCGTAGCCGGTCCGTCCACCGGCTCCCGCCGCTCCCCGTGGTCATCGCACGCACCATCGCCCCTTCCGCTGACAACCCGGCAGTCAGAATAGGTCCGACTGTCGGCGCAAAAAGGGCATATCGGAAATAGACCCCGAGAGGGGGAGGGTCAAACCGGCAGCGGCGCGTGCTCCGCCTCGGGCAGCGACCGCGACGGCGGCACGACGAACTTGTAGCCCACCTGCCGGACGGTGCCGATCATCGACTCGTACTCCGAGCCGAGCTTGGCCCGGAGCCGTCGGACGTGCACGTCGACCGTCCGGGTGCCGCCGAAGTAGTCGTAGCCCCAGACCTCGCGCAGGAGCTGGTCGCGGGTGAAGACCCGACCCGGGTGCTGGGCGAGGAACTTCAACAGCTCGAACTCCTTGTAGGTGAGATCGAGCGGCCGGCCCTTGAGCTTGGCGGCATAGGTGTCCGGGTCGATGGTCAGCTCGCCGGCCCGGATCGAGCCGCCGGCGCCGGCAACCGCGTTGGTCAGCCGGCCCACCGCGAGTCGCAGCCGGGCCTCGACCTCGGCCGGCCCGGCCGAGGCGAGGATGACGTCGTCGACGCCCCAGTCGGCGTTCAGGGCGATCAGCCCGGCCTCGGTGACCACCGCGACCAGCGGGACGCCCAGCCCGGTGGCGTGCAGCATCCGGCAGGTCGCCCGGGCCTCGCTGAGCTCGGAGCGGGCGTCGACCATGACCGCGTCGGGACTCGGGCCGGCGACCAGCGTGCGGACGTCGCGCGGCGCTGTGCGAACCGAGTGGGGCAGCAGGTCGAGTGCCGGCAGCACTGCGGACGGTTCGCCTGCGCGTGCGCTCACCAGCAGCAGGATCTCCACGATCACCTCCGTCCCGGCGGCCTCTCGGCCGCACGCGACCAGCTGCACTCCGTGTCGGGGTGCGCTGAGAACTAGCGTGGGTCCCGGCGTCGCTGACGGGCGGGGTAACGGGTTGAGCGTAACCGATCGCTCCGGCCGCGCCGTGGGAGCACTTCCACTTTGTTCGCTTTGCCCTTGATCGCGGCGCACCTTTTAACGTTGTCGAAACCCGTGACCTCCGCGCCGGGGGGTCGGTCTGGCACGATCGGGGCGTGTTTCCCTCCACCTCGCCCGAGACCGGCCGGGACCCATGGTCCGACGGGCCCCGTCCGGGCCCTGGCCACGGCCAACCGCCGGCGCCGCGCAGCGGCCCGAATCCCGACGACGATGATCGCCGGGAGCGCAGCGGACCCCGCCGGGCCCGGCGCGGTGGTGAGCCGGCCCGTCGTACGGACGACGACGCGGCGGTCGAGCCGGACGAGGAGGTCGTGCCGCCCGTCGAGGTGCGCCGGCCGCTCTCGGTGGCCACCGCAGGGTTCGCCGCCCTGCTCGGGGTCGGCCTGGTGCTCGGGGCGCAGACCTCCGGGCCGGGGCACCGGCTGCCCTTCGCGATCGTCATCTTCGGCGTCCAGCTGCTCTTCGTGCTGGCCTGGACGATGGCCATGCGCCCGCCCGCGGTGCTGCTGGTCGCACTGGTCAGCGTGGGCGCGGCCGTGGCGGCCGACACGGCGGCGGTGCAGTCGGACATCGCCGGCCTGGCGCCGCTGGGCTACGTCGCCGCCGGCGGCTTCGTCCTCGGCGTGCTCGGTCAGCTGGTCCGCCGGGTCGACCGGGTGCGGGTGACCGACTCGCTCGGCACCACGTTGCTGATCGTGGTCGGCGTGGTCGCCTTCGGCACGCTGATCGTGCTGAGCCGGATCCCGGCCGGCACCCAGGCGATCACCGTCTGCCTGACCGCCAGCGGCGTCGCGCTCACCGTGGCCCGGTTGACCGACGCGGTCGCACCGTGGCCCCGGCTCGCTCCCCAGGTGCCCCGAGGTGCGGCCGGCGTGGTCGGCGGCGCGATGGTCGGCACCCTGGCCAGCGCGGCGCTGGGCAGCTACCTGGTCACCCCGTTCACCCCGACCCGGGCGGCCATCATCGGGCTGGTCGCGGCGGTCACCGCCGTGCTGGCCGACCTCGCCGTGGGTTACGCCGAGGCGGGCCGGCTGATGGCCGGCGAGCCGCCGACCATGTGGGTCGCCCGGCACATGCAGGGCCCGCTCGGCGGGTTCGCCCTGGCCGCGCCGGCGGCGTACGCCATGTGCATGCTCTTCCTCTGAACGTACGGTTGAGCGCGACGCCGGCCGGGTACCAACGGTGCGCCGCCCGGCGGCACCGGCAGTGACCATGCGCCGCGGCGCGGCGAGCGGAGACAGGAGACGGTGTGGCGCAGGCCCAAGCGGCGTACGAGGAACGTCCACGGCGACGCGGGCGCAAGGCGCTCGTCGTGCTCGTCGTCCTGCTGCTCGTACTGGGCGGGATCCTGGTGATCGCCGACCGGGTGGCCGTCGGCGTGGCCGAGCGGGCCATCGCCGACCAGGTCCGCCAGGAGGTGGCCAAGCAGAACGCGCAGTCCGCCCCGCCGGAGGTCGAGGTGGGCGGCTTCCCGTTCCTCAACCAGGTGCTCGATGGCCGCTACGAGCGCATCTCCATCCTGCTGCGGGAGGTGCGCGGCTCGGTGCAGGGCGACGCGATCAGCCTTCCGGAGCTCGACGTGGACGCCCGCAACGTCCGGGCCTCGCTCGACACCATCCGCTCCGGCCAGGGTGACGTGGTCGCCGAGACCGTCAACGGCACCGGCACGATCAGCTACCAGAGCCTGGCGGCCCTGCTCGACCGGCCCGGCCTCACCCTCGGCGAGCAGGGCGGCAAGCTCGCGGTCACCGCCCCGGTGGACATCCTCGGCGCGAAGCTGACCGTCACCGGCACGGCCGACGTGACGGTCAGCAAGCAGGGGCAGGTCAGCCTGCGCTTCAACAACCTGGACGCCGAGGGGCTGCCGAACCTGCCGCTGGCCCGCACGCTGCTGAACAACTACGCCAAGGGCATCTCGGTCGACGTGCCCCTGCCCGACCTGCCCTTCCAGCTCGCCGTCCGCGAGGTCCGGCCGACGCCCGAGGGGCTGACGGTCACCGCGGACGCGAAGGACGTACCCATCAACTCGGCCGGCTGAGTCGAGGGCGGCCCCCGGGTCGCGGCGGCGTCCCGGATGCTGGTCGGGCCGGTGGCGCCTCCGGTGGTGGCTGGTAGGCTCCCTGACCATGGGGACGCTCCTCACCAAACGGCGCGCGGTCGACCTGTGCCGCGTGGCCACCTGCCTGTGTCGCCCCGTCATCTGACGGCGGGGCTGTCCTCGGTCGCCTGAGCGACCACCGGCACGCAGGGTTCGCAAACCCCAGTGCTTTCCCCTCATCGCCCGGCAGCGGCGCCGTCGCACGAACCCGTGATCCGTCCTTCCCAAGGGGTCCCGCGCGTGGTGCGACACTTACACACTTCGATCTCCGCGCGCTGGCTCACCATCCATCCTGACCAGGGAGTGATCTGATGAGTCGCGACACCGCACTCGTCTCGGCCGACTGGGCCGAGAAGAACCTCGACGCCCCGGGCGTCGTCTTCGTCGAGGTCGACGAGGACACCTCGGCCTACGACACTGGCCACATCGCCGGGGCCATCAAGCTGGACTGGAAGACCGACCTGCAGGACCCGGTGCGCCGGGACTTCGTGAACAGGACCCAGTTCGAAGCGCTCCTCTCCGAGCGCGGGATCAGCAACGACGACACGGTGGTCCTGTACGGCGGCAACAACAACTGGTTCGCCGCGTACGCCTACTGGTACTTCAAGCTCTACGGCCACCGCGACGTGAAGCTGCTCGACGGCGGTCGCAAGAAGTGGGAGCTGGACGCCCGGCCGCTGGTCAAGGACGCGGTGACCCGTCCGGCGACGCAGTACGTCGCGCAGGAGCCGGACACCTCGATCCGGGCCTTCCGCGACGAGGTGGTGGCCGCGATCGGCACCAAGAACCTGGTCGACGTGCGTTCCCCCGACGAGTTCGCCGGCCGGTTGCTCGCCCCCGCGCACCTGCCGCAGGAGCAGGCGCAGCGGGCCGGGCACATCCCGACCGCGATCAGCGTGCCGTGGTCGAAGGCGGCCAACGAGGACGGCACCTTCAAGTCCGACGACGAGCTGCGCAGGATCTACGCCGACGCGGGGCTGGACGACGGCAAGGAGACCATCGCCTACTGCCGGATCGGCGAGCGCTCCTCGCACACCTGGTTCGTCCTGCAGGAGCTGCTCGGGCACCGCAGCGTGAAGAACTACGACGGTTCCTGGACCGAGTACGGCTCGCTGGTCGGCGTGCCGGTCGCGCTCGGCGACGAGCCGGGGGAGGCCTGAGCCATGACTGCTCCTGCTGCTCCCACCGCTGCGGGTTGCGCCGCTCCCGACCAGGCCGCGCCGTTGCCGGCCAGCCTGGATCTGGAGAAGGAGACCGTCATCACCGGCGTCGTCCGCTCCGCCGAGGGCGAGGCCGTGCCGGGCGCCTACGTCCGGTTGCTCGACTCGACCGGTGAGTTCACCGCCGAGGTGGTCACCTCCGCAGCCGGTCAGTTCCGGTTCTTCGCCGCGCCCGGCGCCTGGACCCTGCGGGCGCTCTCCCGGCACGGCAACGGCGACACCGCCGTGACCGCCGGCCGGGGCATCAACGAGGTGGGCGTCACCGTCGCCTCCTGACCCACTGCTCTGATCGACCGGGGCCGGTCACCCTCGCGGGTGGCCGGCCCCGGTCGTGTACACCGACGACGCCGAGCCTTCGATCAGGTTCCGGGCAGTGACGAGCCCGAGACTTACCGCTAGGCTTGGCCCGAGCCCCATCGGTGGTCGTCACTGCCGATGGGTGGGAGCTTCTCACGTCAGCACGTCCGCCCAGGAGGCAGCGTGTCCGGTGCAGAAGTCCCTATCGTCGTCTGCGTCAGCGCCGACGTCGCGGTCCGCCAGCGGGTGTTACGCCGCCTCGACGGGGTCGCGCCGGTGGTGAGCTGCGCCGACCTCGCCGAGTTGCGGGCGGTGCTGTTCGCGCCGACAGCGACGGCGTCACCCCCGCCCGCGCCGCGGCCGGTGAAGCCGGCGGAGCCCCCCGAGGCGCCCGGCGACGCTACGGGCGAGTCGTCGGAGCGTCCGGTCGGCTGGGGCGAGCTGCTCGTCGACCGGGCCGGGCACCTGGTGACCTGGCGCGGCGAACCGCTCTCGCTGACCCGTACCGAACGGGAGTTGCTCGCCCGGCTGGTCACCCCACCGATCTCGGTCTGGAGCTACGAGCGGCTCTTCGGCGCCGTCTGGGGCGGTGCCTACCTGGGCGACGCGGCGATCCTGCACTCGGCCGTCAAACGGCTCCGTCGCAAGCTGCGTCCGCTGCCCGGTGGGCCCCGGGTACGCACGGTGCGCGGCGTCGGCTACCGGCTGGACGCCGCGCCCCGGGCCACCAGCGGCTGACCGCGCCGGCGCCGGCCCGGCCGCCCCGGGCCCCGAACGCGCCGCCGGCCGGGCTGCAGCCGCGTGACACGATGACCGGGTGAGCGGTGCTGTGCAGGCGGGGTACGCCCCGCCGACCGGGCCTGACGCGCCGGCCCCCACCCGGCGTCGGCGCTGGCTGCTCGCCGCCACCGTCGCCTGGGCGTTGCTGCTCGGGGTGCTGGCCTGGATCTCCGTCCGCGACGACCCGCCCAGCGTGCGCGAACAGCGCAGCCTCGGCGAGGCGGGTCCGGTGGTGGACCGGGCGGTCGGTGAGCTGGCCGCAGCGGCCGGCGGGACGGTGGTGTGGGAGCTGACCCCGGCGCGGGTCGACCGGGGCTGCCGGATCACCCCGTTCGCCGACGGGGCGACCCTGACCCGGGGTGTCGACGTGGCCGTGCCCGAGGGCGGTGAACGGGAACTGCTCGAGCGGATCGCGGACCGGCTGCCGGCCGGTTGGCGGGCCGGCGTACGGACGACGCCGGACGGGCTGCGGCTGCGCGCCGACGTCGGCGAATTCGTCGCCCTGGACGGACGACCCGGCGAGGACGGGTGGGTCCGGCTCACCGTCCGTACCGGTTGCCGGCTCGTGGGTGCCGGCTACGCCCCGACGACCGGCCCGGCCGGCGCGGAGACGGTCGCCCTGGCTGACGCGCTGCGGGCCCTCGGCCAGCCGGGCCCGGCGACGCCCGAACTGGTGAGCGCGCCCTGCCCCGGCGGCGGCGTCGCCCGGACCGCCCGCGCCGCCGAGGCTGCCGCCGGCTCGACCGACCCGGCCGCCGCCCTCGCCCCGCTCGCCACCGGCGGCCCGGTCCTGGACACCCCCGGCGCGTACGCCTATCGCACCGGCCCGGTGACCGTCCTGGCCGACGCCCGAGCCGAGCACCCCCGCCTGACCGCCACCCACCCCTGCCCCACCCCCTGACCCCACCCCGGCCCCCGCGCCCACCCCGGCCCCGCGAACGCCCTGTCCGGCCGCCAGTTGATCATGAAGTTATTGCCGTGACGCGCCGTGGTGGATGACAACAACTTCATGATCACCGGCGGGCCGGCGCTGGGGGTCGGGCGCCGGGGGTCGGGCGCCGGGCGCTGCGGGTCGGGGGCCGGGGGTTGGGGGCCGGGGGCCCGGCCGGGTCAGGGTTGGGACTGGTCGGTGGGGGTGCGGCTGCGGCCGAGGGCGTCGACCTTGCCCCAGCGGCCGGGGATGTCGAGCAGTTCGATGCGGCCCATGCCCTCCGGCACGGCCGGGTCGATGATCAGATGCTCGCCCTGCGGCTCCAGGCCGAGCATGACCCGGAGCAGCAGCAACGGCGTTCCGGTCGACCAGGCCTGCGGGCTGCACGCGGTCGGATACCGCACCGGGTAGTCGGTGAGGTTCCGCTCGTAGCCCGCGAACGCCTCCGGCAGCCGCCCGTCGAAGAACCGGGACGCGGCCAGGATCGCATCGCAGATCCGGCCGGCCTCCTCCCGGTAGCCGTACCGCCAGAGCCCCCAGGCGATGATCGAGTTGTCGAACGGCCAGACCGTGCCGACGTGGTAGCCGATCGGGTTGTACCGACCCTGGTCGTCGGCGAGGGTCCGGACGCCCCAACCGGAGAAGAGCCGCGGCCCGAGCAGGTGCTCGGCGATCCGGCCGGCCCGGGACTCGTCCACGATGCCGCTCCAGAGCAGGTGGCCGATGTTCGAGGCGAGCGCGTCCACCTGCCGGCCGTCGGCGTCCAGGGCGAGCGCGTAGTACTCCCGGTCCGCGATCCAGAAGTCCCGGTTGAACCGCTGTTTCAGCTCGGCGGCCTCCCGTTCCAGCCGGTCGGCGTACGCCGGGTCGTTCCAGAACTTCCGGGCCAGCCGGGCCCCGCGGATCTTCGCGTCGTAGGCGTACCCCTGCAGCTCGCAGGTGGCCCGGGGAAAGCCGGGCAGCCGGCCGTCGGCGAAGGAGATGGCGTCCCAGGAGTCCTTCCAGCACTGGTTCTGCAGCCCGGTCTCGTGATTGCGGGTCTGGTACCAGATGTAGCCGGTGCCGAGCAGGTCGCCGTAGCTGTCGATCCAGTCCAGCGCGGCCCGGATCTGCGACTCCAGCAGGAGCACCAGCTGGCTGTCCCCGGTCCACCGCTCGTACTCGTCGAGCAGGATGACGAAGAGCGGAGTGGAGTCCGCCGAGCCGTAGTAGGGCGAGTGCGGCTGCTCCTCGAAGCCGGCCGTCTCGCCGTACCGCAGCTCGTGCAGGATCTTCCCCGGTTCCTCGTCCCGGAAGTCGTCCACCCGGTGCCCCTGGAGACCGCCGAGGATCTGGATGGTCGGTGGGATCAGCTCCGGCAGGAACGGCAGCACCTGCAGCGAGGTGAAGATGCTGTCCCGGCCGAAGAGGGTCATGAACCAGGGCAGGCCGGCGGCGAGCAGCCGGACCCCGAGGGCGATCGACTCGTAGCGCAGCGCCGCGAGGTCGTTCAGGCTGCTCCGGTACGCGCCGGCCAGCGGCTGGCAGTCGCAGCCGAGCTTCGGCGCCCGTTCGATCAGCTCGGTCTGCTCGGCCTGGATGGCGGTCACGTTCCGGCTGCCGCCGTACGGCAAGGTGGCGCGGATGTCCTCGCCGCGGGCGCCGTAGACCACGGTCGCCACGTGCAGCCGCGTGGTCCACTCGCCGTGCCCGTCGATCCGGATCCGGAACGTCATGCCCGACACGTCGATCTGCGCCGGCTCGCTGGTGGTGACCACCGCCTCCCGGTGGAAGGCCTCCCGGCGGTAGGTCAGCCGCAGTTCGTTGCCGCTCACCGTGGCGGTGGTCCGGCCCTTCTTCTGCCGGGCGTGCTTGATCTCGAAGAGGTCGGCGAAGTCGGCGCCGACGTCGAGTCGCAGGGTGAACTCGACCGGATCACGCGAGTGGTTCAGCACGGTCAGCTCCTCCTCGAAGCTGCCGCCGATCGCCCGGCTGCGGATCACCGAGACCCGGGCGTCCAGGTAGTGCGTCGGCTCACCGGGCGCCAGGAAGAACCGGGTGCGGTAGGACTCCGCGTCGTCGATGGAGAGCGGGTGCAGCCGTTCCCCGTCCAGGGTCAGCAGCCAGGTGGAGAGGAAGCGGGTGTCGAAGGAGAAGAGCCCGGTGGGGAAGTCGAACGAGGGCTCGATGTCACCGCGCCGGTCGGTAACCAGGAAGGTGTTGCCGTCCAGGATGCTGACCAGGTCCTTCACGCCAGCCGTCCGGTCTGCTCCCGAGCCGCCTCGCGCGGATCACGGGTGCCCGGTGGGTCCGGGAAGAACCTCCGGAAGGCCAGGAAGAGCACCACGTTTCCGCTGAACGTGCTCTCGTTGCGCAACACCGCGGCGACTCCCTGCGCCTCGCCGCGCACCAGCCGGTCG
The DNA here is from genome assembly GCF_044456245.1 of Micromonospora sp. NPDC051006. NCBI lineage: Bacteria > Bacillati > Actinomycetota > Actinomycetes > Micromonosporales > Micromonosporaceae > Micromonospora > Micromonospora sp. NPDC051006. The sequence continues at coordinate 422,411 of NZ_JBITFP010000001.1, read as the reverse complement.
AAGAGGTCCGCGCTGCTGTACCAGAGGGCGTCGGCCGGCCCGCGGTGACGGCTCACCTCGACCGTTCCCGGTCGCATCACGACCAGCCAGTGGTCGGTCTCGTCACCGGTGGAGAGGTCGATCTGGAGGGTTCCGCTGACCAGGCCGCGCAGGACGTCGGGGGCGCGCGCCGGCAGCGATTCGAAGAACCGCTCCGCCGTCTCGCTCACATCCGAATCGTAGGCAGCGGTCTGACATACCGGGTCAGTATCGGCAGTCCGCCCTCACCGGACATAGCAGGCCCGGGTTCGTGGACCGGTAATCAGTAGACCAGCGCCTGCGCGCCCTCGGCCATCGCCTCTTCGACGAAGACCGCGGCGCCGGCGATCCGTACGCCGGGCAGCACGTCGTCCGGGCCGATCTCCCGGCGGGCCGCGCACTGGGTGCAGGCGGTTACCGTGCCGCTGGTCAGCACCACGTGCAGCAGCTCGGCCAGCGGGGCCGAGTGCGGCAACTCGAACTGCTGGGCGCGCCCTGGCAGCGCGAACCAGGTGGACTCCCCGGTGAGCCAGAGGGAGACGTGCACGCCGGCTGCGGCGGCCGTCGCGGCCACCGTGAACGCCTGGGCGCACCGCTCCGGAGCGTCCGCGCCGGCGGTGGCCTTGACGACGAGAGTGCGGGCCATGAGGCCCAGCATAGGATGGTCGGGATGGTCACCGAGATCGGGTTCGTCAGCCTGCTGGTCGCCGGCCTGGGCGCGCTCGCCGGTGGCCTGGTCTATCTGGCTGTACGCCTGTCGAGAGGTAAATGGTGAGCGCGAGGAGTGAGCCGGGTTTGCGAGCCCCGCAGTCGCGATCGAAAGGTGAATGGTGAGCGCGAATCCGTCGGACGACAACCCCCTCCAGCCGCCGCCGTGGCTGAACGCGCCGCCGGTCGAGCCGTACCCCTACGAGGAGAGCCACGACCTGCGGGTCGGCCCGAAGCTGCACCCCGCCCTGGACGGCCTGCTGCCGTACATCGGCGTGTGGCGCGGCCGTGGCCGGGGCGGATTCCCCACGATCGAGGACTTCGACTTCGCTCAGGAGATCCGGATCAGCCACGACGGGAGGCCGTTCCTCTCCTACGAGTCGCGGGCCTGGATCCTCGACGAGCAGAGCCGCCCGGTGCGCCCGGCCGGCCGCGAGGTCGGCTGGTGGCGGCCGGTGTTCGACGGTGACCGGGCCACCAACGAGCTGGAGGTGTTGCTGACCACGCCGACCGGGGTGATGGAGCTCTACCTCGGCCGGCGCAACGGCACCCAGGTCGAGCTGGTCACCGACGCCGTGGTGCGTACGGCGACGGCCAAGGAGGTCACCGCGGGGCACCGGCTCTTCGGCATTGTCGAGGGCGCCCTGCTCTACGCCCAGGAGATGGCCGCGGTCGGCCACGGCCTCAGCCCGCACCTGTCCGCCCGCCTCACCCGCGTGGCCGGCTGACCTCCGCGGTCCCCAACCCGTCCCGCCCGCCAATCGCGTCGATCATGAGGTTGACGGCTCCGCCGTGCGCGGAAAGCGCCGTCAGCCTCATGGTCACGACTGTTCGACGTCCGGCACGGGGAAGGCGACGAGCTTCTGCAGCGGTGGGGTGTGCGGGGAGCGGGGGAGCGGTTCGCCGTCGAGCGCGGTGACCTCGGTGAGGCCGCGTACCGACGAGCTGAACCAGACCCCGTCGGCGGCGCGCAGCTCGGTCGGGGTGACCATCCGTTCGGCGGCGTCGAAGCCCAGCTCGCCGGCGTGCCCGAGCAGCCAGGCGGCGGTGGTGCCGGGCAGGATGCCGGTGCTGGCCGCGGGCACGGTGCAGAGGGTGCCGCCGGTCAGCCAGACCAGGTTCGCGGTCGGCCCCTCCAGCGCGTACCCGTCGGAGGAGACCCAGAGCACGTCGTCGACGCCGGCCCGCTGCGCCCAGCGGCGGGCCGCGGTGCTCACCGCGTACGACGTGGACTTGATCCCGGCGGGCAGCCAGTCCAGGGCGGTCCGGGACTCGGCCGGCACGCCGAGCGGCAGGGTCGCCACGGTGATCCCGGTGGCCCGGGCGCGCCGGGACGCCGCCGGGACCTCGGCGAGGGTGGCGTAGACGGTCGGTGGCCCACCGCCCTCCGGCCCCCGGGTGCAGACCAGCCGCAGCGCGCCCTCCACCTCGGCCGGCCATCCGGCGCGGACCGCGTCGAGCAGCCCGACCAGCACCGCCCGGGGCGGCAGGGTGAGCTCCACGGCTGCCGCGGCCCGGGCCAGCCGGCTCAGGTGGGCGTCGCGCAGCCACGGCCGCCCGTCGCGCAGGTGCATGGTCTCGAAGAGCCCGTCGCCGCGCAGCACACCCAGGTCGTCCCCGCGTAGCACCGGCTCCCCGGCGGACACGGCGCCGCGGCCGAGCACGGCGATCCTCGATGTCACCATGACCGCCGAGCGTAGCGGCGGACGCGGCGGCCCGGGAGCGCCGTGGCGGCCGAACTATGATCGGACGGTGTCCGAATCCTCCCTCGCGGAAATGCTCCGCTCCCGTGGCCTGCGGCTGACGGCGCAGCGACAGCTCGTCCTCCAGGCGGTGCTGGACCTCGGTCACGCCACCCCCGAGCAGGTGCACACGGCCGTCCGTGAGGTGGCCGCGGGCGTGAACATCACCACCATCTACCGGACGCTGGAGCTGCTGGAACGGCTCGGCCTGGTGACCCACACCCATCTCTCGCACGGCTCGCCGACGTACCACGCCGCCGGGGAGCACCAGCACGTCCACCTGGTCTGCCGGCAGTGCGGGGCGATCGACGAGATCGATCCCGACCTGCTCCGGCCGCTCGCCGACCAGCTGGTTGAGCAGCGGGGGTTCCGGGTCGACATCGGGCACGTGTCGCTCTTCGGCCTCTGTGGCCGCTGTGAGAACGGGGACTCGGAATGATCGACATCGCGGGCGCGGTGGCCGTCGAGAGCATCGACGAGGCCACCCGCGACCAGCCCGAGCCGGCGCACGTGGCGGCCGGGGTACGCGGGGTCGCCGCCCACTACGGCGATCCGATGCGCGAGCAGCGCGTCCTCGACACCGCGGTCGGCCTGGTCGACCGGTCCCACCGGGGTGTCGTGGCGGTGCCCGGCGAGGAGCGGGCCAGCTGGCTGCACACGCTCACCTCGCAGCACCTCGCCGACCTGACTGCCGGTGAGGGCACCGAGCTGCTGGTCCTCTCTCCGCACGGGCACGTCGAGCAGCACGCCATGGTGGCCGAGGACGGCCTCACCACCTGGCTGGACACCGAGCCGGGAGCGACCGGCGGCCTGCTGACCTACCTGGAGAAGATGCGGTTCTTCAGCAAGGTCGAGCCGCGCGACGCGACCGCCGACCACGCACTGCTCTCGCTGGTCGGGCCGGAGGCGACCGCGGCGCTCGAGACGCTCGGGGTGACCGGGCTGGCGGCACCCGACGCGGTCGCGGTGCCGGGTCCGAAGTTCCGCCAGGGCACGGTGCCGCCCCGACCGTCCGTGCGGTACGCGGTCAAGCCGCTGCCCGTCGGTGGCTGGGCCCGCCGGGTTCCGCTCGGCGTGGACCTGCTGGTGCCCCGGGAGTCGATGGAGCAGGTGGTCGCGCAGTTGCGCGGCGCCGGAGTGCCCGTCGCCGGGCTCTGGGCGTACGAGGCGATCCGGGTGGCCGCCCGCCGGCCCCGGGTCGGGGTGGACACCGACCACCGGACCATCCCCGCCGAGGTGGACCTGATCGAGCCGGCGGTGCACCTGGAGAAGGGCTGCTACCGGGGCCAGGAGACGGTGGCCCGGGTGCACAACATGGGCCGCCCGCCGCGCCGCCTCGTCCTGCTGCACCTGGACGGTGTGACCACCGACCAACCGCCGGTCGCCGGCACCCCGGTCACCCTCGACGGCCGGGCGGTCGGCTTCGTCGGCACCGCGGTGCACCACTACGAGCTGGGCCAGATCGCGCTGGCGGTGATCAAGCGGAACGTCCCGGAGGACGCCCGCCTCCTGATCAACGAGACCGTGGCGGCGATCGACCCGGTCTGAGCCCGGCGTCTAGGATCCCGGCATGACGACAGGGACGTTGATCACGGTTGCCCCCACCGGCGCGGAGTCGGCCAAGGCGGAGGTTCCGGCGCTGCCGGTGACCCTCGACGAGCTGCTGCTCACCGCGAAGGAGTGCGAGGCGCTGGGCGCCGCCGTGATCCACGTCCACATCCGGGACGACGAGGCGAAGCCCACCCTCGACCAGGGCCGGCTGCGGGAGACCGTGGCGGCGCTGCGGGAGAGCACCGACCTGATCGTCCAGCTCTCCTCCGGTGGCGCGGTCACCGACCCGGAGGCTGCCCGGCTCGCGGTGCTCGACGCCGGCCCGGACATGGCCTCCTGCACCATGGGCACGGTCAACTTCGGTGACGACGTCTTCCTCAACCGCTGGGAGTTCATCGTCGACCTGCACACCCGGATGCAGGAGCGGGGCGTCGTGCCCGAGTACGAGATCTTCGAACTCGGCCACCTGACCGCGTTGCAGCGGCTGCTCGGCAAGTACGGCCTGCCGCACGGCGGGCACGTGCACGTCGACTTCGTGATGGGCGTGCCGGGCGGCATGCCGGGCACCACCGAGACGCTGGTGGCGGCCCGGCAGATGCTGCGCGACCTGCCGGAGGGGACGACCTTCTCCGCCACCGGCATCGGTCGCAGCAGCATCTCGGTGCTGCTAGCGTCGCTCTCCGCCGGCGGGCACCTGCGGGTCGGCATGGAGGACACCGTGACCTACGCCAAGGGGCGGCCGGTGGAGTCCAACATGCAGCTGGTCGCCCGCGCGGTCGGCTTCGCCCAGCTCGCGCAGCGCCCGCCGCTGACCACCGCGCAGGCCCGCGAGCTGCTCGGGCTGTAAGGGCAGCCCCGTCCAGCACTCCTGTCACTGAATCCGGGAAGACCTGGTCACCCGGGCGTCGCCCACCGCGCACCCGTCGGTACCGTCCACACCGTGGGAAAGACGTACGAGGGCGGCGCGCCGCTCGCCGAAGTGGTCCGGTCCGGGTTCGTGGAGGGGATGCACCGCGGCTCGGTGGTGGTGCTCGACGCGTCCGGGGCGACGGTGGCCGCCACCGGTGACGTGACATCCGCGATCTTCCCTCGCTCGGCGAGCAAGCCGATGCAGGCGATCGGGATGCTCCGCGCCGGCCTGTCGCTGGCTGATCCGGCCGACCTGGCCCTGGTCTCCGCCAGCCACGCCGGTGAGGAGTTCCACCTCGCCCGGGTCGGTGCGCTGCTCGCCCGCGCCGGGCTGGACGAGTCGGCGCTGCACTGTCCGCCGGACCTGCCGGTGGGCGCGGCGGCCCGCGCCGCGGTGCTGCGGGCCGGGGGCGGGCCGACCCGGACCCAGATGAACTGCTCCGGCAAGCACAGCGGCATGCTGCTCACCTGCCTGGCGGCCGGCTGGCCGCTGGACGGCTACTGGCGTCCGGAGCACCCGCTGCAGCAGCGCCTGCGGGCGGCGATCGAGGAGTTCACCGGCGAGGAGGCGGCGGCCGTGGGCGTGGACGGCTGCGGCGCTCCGGTGCTCGCCGTCTCGCTGACCGGGCTGGCCGGGGCGTTCCTCCAGCTGGTCGCGGCCGAGGTCGGCTCGTTGCCCCGGACGGTGGCCGACGCGATGCGGGCGTACCCCGAGATCGTCGGCGGCACCGAGGCCGACGACACCCGCCTGATGCGCGGCATCCCCGGCCTGCTCGCCAAGGTCGGCGCGGAGGGCGTGATCGCCGTGGCGCTGCCCGGGGTGGGCGCGGTGGCCCTGAAGATCGACGACGGCGCCGGCCGGGCCCGGATGCCGGTGCTGGTCTCCGCGTTACGCCGCCTCGGCGTCGAGGCCCCGGTCCTCACCGAGTACGCCGAGCTTCCCCTCCTGGGCGGCGGCGTCCCCGTAGGCGCCATCCGCCCCCTCTGGTAACCCCTCCCCACCCGCCGGCCCCTGACCGGCGTTGATCAAGAGGTTCGCGTCAGGTTCGATCTCCAAACTGACGCGAACCTCTTGATCAACAGGGTCGGGGGCGGGGGCGGGGCAGGCGGGGTCAGGGGAGGAAGTTGAGCAGGGCGGCGTTGATCGGGTGGGGCTGCTCCAGGGGCGCCAGGTGGGCGGCGTCGGGTACGTCCGGGAGGCGCACCGCCTGGGGGGTCTCGGCCGCGATGCGGTCGGCCAGACGGCGGATGTCCGCGAGGTCGTCGGCGCCGGCCCCGACCAGTACCGGCATCCCCAGCTCGCCGAGCCGCTCGATCGCCGGCGGGTCGAGCTCGCCGATCTCGACGGCGCTGAGCGCCAACTCGGCGGCGAGCGCGCGCTGGTCCATCTCCTCGGCGAAGCGGATCAGCTCCGGGTCGACGTCCGCCGGCTGCCGGGACGGGCCCACCACCCAGAACCGCACCTCGCCGGCGGCGCTGGCCACGAAGTCCTCCGGATCGACCTCGCCGACCAGGTCGTCCCAGAGCTGCTCGGTCTCCTCGGACCACTCGTGGCCGGAGATCGCGGCGCCGATGAGGGCCAGCGCGGAGACCCGCTCCGGGTGGGCCAGCGCGGTGTCCACCGCGACCCGGCCACCGAAGGAGCAGCCGACCAGGGCGGCCCGGGGCAGGTCGAGCGCGTCCAGCAGCCCGACCACGTCGTCATGGTGGGTGAACGGGGCCGGCGGCAGCTCCGATTCGCCGTAGCCGCGCAGGTCGGGAACGATCACGCGGTGCCGGGTGGCCAGCGCGTCGACCTGTTCCCGCCACATCCGCCGGTCCGCGATGCCGGCGTGCAGCAGCACCACGGGGCTACCCGCGCCGACCTCGTCGTACGCCAGCACCGCGCCGTTCACCTCGATCTTGGTCATCGGAGGAAGGTACCAGCGGGCGATGCTCATGCAAGCGCGTGGATGAGACGTCGCTAACTCTGGCTAGCAAAACGCTTGCAACAGCTAGCAGGGCGGGCTACCGTCGGTCGCATGGCCACTGGTAAGGACCTTCCCGACATCGGCGGGTTCATTCGCGACCTGCGGCGGAACGCGAAGATTTCGCTGCGCCAGCTCGCCGAGCAGGCCGGGGTCAGCAACCCGTACCTCAGCCAGATCGAGCGCGGCCTGCGCAAGCCGAGCGCCGAGGTGCTCCAGCAGCTCGCCAGCGCGCTGCGGGTCTCCACGCCGGCCATGTACCTGCGGGCCGGGCTGCTGGACGACAAGGAGGGTCAGGGGGTGCTCGCGGCGATCGCCGTGGACCCCGACCTGACCATGGCGCAGAAGCAGTCCCTGAGCCAGATCTACGAGACCTTCCGCCGGGAGAACGCCCGGCTCGACACCCCGGACGAGTCGGCGGGCCTGGTGAACCCGGCCGCCACCGGACCGACCACACCGGACGGCACGCCGACCGAGGCGGTCCTCGAATCGGTCGCCGTCACCGAGGCCGGTCCGGCGCCCGCCCCGCCGAGCACCACCACCCCCGTGAAGAAGGCCGCCGGTCCGGCGGCCCCGAAGGCCGCCGACGCGGCCGAGGAGGAGACGTCATGACCCAGCCGAAGACCAACCGCATCCCGGCCCCCCTCTACGCCGCCGCCGGCGCCGGCGAACTGGCGTTCCAGCAGCTGCGCAAGCTGCCCACCGTGGTCAGCGACCTCGGCACCAGGGTCGTCGCCGAGCTCGGCGGCAAGGCCGTGGTCACCGGGGTCGAGCTGCGCGAGAAGGCCACCGCGACGCTGCGTACCGCCAACGAGACGGCCGACAGCCTGCGGGAGCGCGGTGTCCCGACCGACCTGACCAAGCTCCGTGAGGCGGCCGACCTGGCCAAGCTCCGCGAGGCCGCCGACCTTGACAAGCTGCGCGCCGCGGCCACCCGCAACGCTGCCGTGGTGTTCGCCGGCGCCCAGGTCGCTCAGGAGCGGGCGCTGGCCGCGTACGGCGCGCTCGTCGCCCGCGGGGAGCGAGTCGTCGGCGCCGGTGTCCTCGAGGCCGCCGACACCGTGAACGCCGACATCGAGGCGACCGAGGCCGAGCCGGTCGCGAAGCCGGCCCCGACCGCCAAGGCCGAGGTGCCGACCCCGGCCGAGGTTGCCGAGGTGGTGCAGGCCAAGCCGGCCGCCGCGAAGAAGGCCACCCGGACCGTCAAGGCCACCAAGCCGGCCGCCACCCCGTCGGCGAAGCTGCCCCGGGCCACCAAGCGGACCCGCCCGGCCGCCGAGTAAACAGTTCCACTGGCGACCCCGGAGGCGTCCTGTCGGACGTATCCGGGGTCGCCGACATAAGCTTGCCGTCATGGCCAACGCCGCGCCGATCTTCGCCTTCGAAGTCCGCTACGTGATCGAGCTGGTTCTGCTCGTCTTCGCGCTGATCATCCAAGGCGTCGCGCTGGTGCACGCCATCACCCAGCGATCCGACGCCTTCGCCGCCATCGGCACCCTGCCCAAGGGCGGCTGGATCGCCATCCTGGCGGTCTGCCTGGTACTGACCCTGCTCGGCTTCGGCCCGATCAGCCTCTTCGGACTGATCGGTATCGCCGCCGCTCTCATCTACCTGCTCGACGTCCGGGTCGGGCTGCGCGACCTGAGCGACGGCAAAGGCTTCTGGTGAGAAGTTTTCGCTGGCCGCCTCCGCCGGACGGCGGGCCGCGCACCTGGGGCCCCGGCCCGGGCGGGCCGCGGACCGGCCGGCCGGCACTGCCCGAACCGGAGACCGAGCTGGTCACCACGCCGCACGGGGTACGCCTGGAGCGGCTGGTCACCGGCGCCGGTGACCCGGTCACCGTCTTCGCGCACGGGCTGGGCAACGGCATCGCCACGACCCGGCCGTTCGGCAGCGGAGTGGCCGGTCGAAAGCTCTTCTTCCAGTTCCGCGGGCACGGCCGCTCCGACGCGCCACCCGGGCCGTGGAGCTACCCCGACCTGGCCCGCGACCTGCGGGCGATCGCCGACCTGGGCGGTGCCACCCGGGCGTTCGGCGCCAGCCTCGGCGCCGGCGCGCTCTGCCGGCTGCTGGTGGAGAGCCCGGACCGCTTCGAGCGGATGGTCTTCTTCCTGCCCGCGGTGCTCGACCGACCGCGCGGCGAGGTGGCCCGGCAGCGGTTGACCGCGTTGCTGGAGGCGGTGGAGAGCGGCGACGCGTCGGCGGTCGCGGAGGTCGTCGCCGTCGAGCTGCCGGCCGCCGTGCGTAACACCCCGGCCGGCTGGGCCTACCTGCGGCAGCGCCTGGACCAGTTGCTCCGCGACGGGCTCGCCCCCGGGCTCGCCGGCCTGCCGGAGCAGGTCGCGCTGCCGGACGTCGGCGCGCTGGGCGCGGTCACCGCCCCGGCGCTGGTGATCGGCTGTGCCGGCGACGACCTGCACCCGGTCGAGGTCGCCGAGCAGCTCGCCGCCGCGTTGCCGGCGGCCACCCTGCACGTGTACGACCGGCCCGGCGTGCTCTGGTCGGAACGCGCCGATCTGCGGGCGCGGATCTCCGGCTTCCTCAACGAGTAACGTGCCCTGACATGGGCGTCACACACCACGGCCGGACGCACCGGCTGGACCTCGCCGATCCGAGCCTGCGCGAGTGGGAGTGCACGGTGCTGCACGCCGACCCGGAGCAGGGCATCGTGCTGGACCGCTCGGCCTTCTACCCCGGCGGTGGCGGGCAGCCACCCGACCACGGGGTGCTGCTCTGGCAGGGCGTGCAGACCCGCATCGTCGGTACCCGCAAGGGCGACGACCTCTGGCTGATCCCCGCCGAGGGTGACCCGGTGCCACCGGCCGGCACCGCGGTGACCGGCGCGGTCGAGGACGAGCGGCGCACCTGGTTGATGCGCACCCACTCCGGGCTGCACGTGCTCTGCGGCGTGGTGTTCCGCGACTTCGGCGCGCTGGTCACCGGCGGCAACATGGAGCCGGGCGAGGCCCGGATGGACTTCAACCTCCCCGAGGTGCCGCCCGATTTCAAGACCCGGATCGAAGAGCTGGTCAACGTCGAGGTGGCCGCCGACCGGGCGGTCGCGGTCCGGGTGCTGCCCCGGTCGGAGGCGCTGGCGCTGCCGGACATCATCCGTACCCAGTCCAACCTGATCCCGCCGACGGAGCAGGAGGTGCGGATCGTCGACATCGTGGGGCTGGACGTGCAGGCCGACGGCGGCACCCACGTCGCCTCCACCGCGCAGATCGGCAAGGTGCAGGTGGTCAAGGTGGAGAGCAAGGGCCGGGCCAACCGCCGGGTCCGCGTCCGACTGCTGGACTGACCGACCCGCGAGGAGCTGAGCAAGGCGCCGGTGGGCAGGTCAGCGGGGGGTCAGCTCCGCGGGCAGATGAGCGGCCCGGACGTCAAGCAGCCAACGCTCCACCGTCGCCTCGTCCGGTCGGTCCGGCAGCGGAGTGCGGATCCGGTCGAAGTCCTGCTCGGCCTCGGCCAGCAGGGCGCGCGCCTCGGCCAGCTCGCCGCCGGCCACCCGGTCGCCGAACCCGCGGAACCACTCCGGGTCGGCGAGCCGGATCTCCAGCACGCCGGTGGCGTAGAGGAGCCGGCCCTGGTGCACCAGTCGGGCGAGGTGCCGGGCGTGTTTCGCGGTACGACGTCGGGTGTCGGCGGAGAAGCTCCCGTCGGCGCGCGACTCCAGCTTGCGGAACTGCTGTCCCGCGTACCCGAGGTAGGCGTCGCGGACCCGGGGCGCGCTGAGGAAGGCCGACCGGATGGCAATCAGGCGTTCGCCGAACTCGGTGCGGGTCTCGTAGCAGTCGTCGGGCAGCCAGGCCAGCTCGGTGGCGGTCGGGTTGCCGCTCAGCGCCAGGCGGCACCACTTGGCGGCCTCGTGCAGCGTCACGTCCGGGTCGGTGGTGACCACCGACTCGCGGGGCGGGCGCAGGCCGTGCAGGGCGACCGTCGGCACGGCGAAGACGCCGATCCGGTCGGTGTCCGAGCCCGGGCCGGCCAGCCCGTACGCGACCGAGCCGACGACGCCGGAGAGCAGCAGGTGCATGCCGGCGAGCATGACGGACGACACCCGATCCGAAAACTGGACTTCGGCTGTCAGGTATCGGTGACAGCCTCGGACCCATGACGAAACCGCTGACAGGAAAGGTCGCGCTGGTCGCCGGGGCGACCCGGGGCGCGGGCCGGCAGATCGCCGTCCAGCTCGGCGCGGCCGGGGCCACCGTCTACGCCACCGGCCGCAGCAGCCGGGCCGGCCGCTCGGAGATGGACCGGCCGGAGACCATCGAGGAGACCGCCGAGCTGGTCACCGCGGCCGGCGGCACGGGCATCGCCGTCGTGGTGGACCATCTGGTCGCCGAGCAGGTCCGGGACCTGGTCGCCCGGATCGACGCCGAGCAGGGTCGCCTCGACGTGCTGGTGAACGACATCTGGGGCGGCGATCCGCTGATCACCTGGGAGAAGCCGGTCTGGGAGCAACCGCTGGACGCCGGCTTCCGGACCCTGCGGCTGGCCATCGACACACACATCATCACCAGCCACTTCGCGCTGCCCCTGCTCATCCGCCGGCCCGGCGGTCTGGTGGTGGAGATCGGCGACGGCACGAAGGCGTACAACGACCAGACGTACCGGCTCTCGGTCTTCTACGACCTGGCCAAGGTCTCGGTCAACCGGCTCGGGTTCATCTGGGCGCACGAGCTGGCGCCGCACGGTGGCACGTCGGTCGCACTCACCCCTGGCTGGCTGCGATCGGAGGCGATGCTCGAGCACTTCGGGGTCACCGAGGAGAACTGGCGTGCCGGCGCGGCGAAGGAACCGCACTTCGTCATGTCGGAGACGCCGGCCTTCGTCGGTCGCGCGGTCGCGGCCCTCGCCGCCGACCCGGACCGGGCCCGCTGGCACGGCCAGTCCGTGGACAGCGGCGGGCTGTCCCAGGTGTACGGCTTCACCGACCTCGACGGCACCCGACCCGAGTGGGCGCGCTATCACGACGAGGTGGTCGCGGTCGGCAAGGCGGCCGACGACACCGGTTACCGCTGATCCGGCGGGCCGGGGTCGGCCGGGCCCGGGTCGGCGTAGAGCCGGCCCATCCGCTCGGCGGCCCCGGCCATCAGCTCCCGCAGCTCGGGCGGGTCGAGCACCTCCACCTCCGGGCCGAGCGAGAGCAGTTGGTGGTATGCCACCTGCACGGACTCGACGGGCAGGCGCAGCACCAGCCGGCCCTGCCCGTCGGGCCCCTCGGCGGCGGCCACCGCCTCCTCGTACACGAAGGGGGCGTCCACCAGGTGCCGGAGCTGACGCAGCCCGGCGGGCCCGAGCCGGACGGTGACCTGGTCGCGCAGCATGGTGCGCAGGAACGCCCCGGCCTGCTCCCGCCAGTACCGGGCCAGGTCGAAGCCTTCGTCCCGGTCGAAGCCCTCGGTGCTCACCTCGACCCCGGTCACCCGGTCCACCCGGTAGGTGCGCGCGTCGTCGCCGATCCGGCCGACCAGATACCAGACCCCGCTCTTGAGCACGAGCCCGTACGGCCGGACCGTGCGGTCGACCTCGCGGTCGCCCCGCCGGTAGCGCAGCTCGACCACCCGGTCCCGCCAGACCGCGCCGGCCAGCTCGCTGAGCCACGGCGGCGGCCCGGCCTCCCGGAACCAGCCGGGCACGTCCAGGTGGAACCGCTGACCGGCGCGGGCCGGCGCGTCCCGCAGCGCGGGCGGCAGGGCGGCCAGCACCTTCAGCTCGGCGGCGGCGAGTGCGTCGGTCAGCCCCATGTCGCCGGCCGGCCCGGGCAGCCCGGCGAGGAAGAGCGCCTCCGCCTCGTCCCGGGTCAGCCCGGTCAGCCGGGTCCGGTAGCCGCCGAGCAGCCGGTAGCCGCCGGCCCGCCCCCGGTCGGCGTAGACCGGCACCCCGGCGGCGGAGAGCGCGAGCACGTCCCGGTAGACGGTCCGCTCGGAGACTTCCAGCTCCCGGGCCAGCTCGGCCGCGGTCATCGTCTCCCGAGACTGGAGGAGCAGCACCAACGAGATCAACCGGGACGCCCGCACCGGTCCATCCTGCCCCGGTCACCGCCCGCCGGGGGTGAGCAGGCCCCGGTCGTACGCGGCGGCCACCGCCGCGGCCCGGTCGTTGACCCCGAGCTTGGCGTACACGTGCAGCAGGTGCGTCTTGACGGTTGCCTCGCTGATGAAGAGCCGGGCGGCGGTCTCCCGGTTCGAAGAGCCGCGGGCCACCAGGGTGAGCACCTCCAGCTCGCGCTGGCTGAGCGGCTCCTCGGCCGGCGAACGCAGCCGCCCCATCAGCCGGCCGGCCACGCTCGGCGAGAGCACCGACTCGCCCCGGGCGGCGGCCCGCACCGCCCGGACCAGCTCCTCACGGGGTGCGTCCTTGAGCAGGTAACCGGTGGCGCCGGCCTCGATCGCCGGCAGCACGTCGGCGTCGGTGTCGTAGGTGGTCAGCACCAGCACCCGGGACATGCTGCCGGAGCGGGCCAGCCGGCCGATGGCGGTCACCCCGTCCATCCCGGGCATCCGCAGGTCCATCAGCACCACGTCCGGGCGGAGCGCGGCGGCGAGGGCCAGCGCCTCGGCCCCGTCCGCGGCCTCACCGACCACCTCGAACCCGGGGTCGCCGGTGAACATGCCGCGCAGCCCGTCCCGGACCACCGGATGGTCGTCGACGATCAGCAGCCGTACGGGGTCGGTCAACCGGCACCTCCGGGGAGCGCGGGGACGGTCGCCGAGACGGCGGTGCCGAAACCGGGCTCGGACTCGACGGCCAACTCGCCGCCGACTCGGGTCACCCGCTGCCGCATCGCGGTCAGCCCGAAGCCGCCGTCCGGTTCCCGGGACGTCGGCCGGTCGGTGACGTCGAAGCCCGTCCCGTCGTCGCGGACGTCGAGGGTGACCACGTCCGTCATGTACGACAGGGTCAGCCCGACCCGGGAGGCCTTGGCGTGCCGGGCCACGTTGGCCAGCGCCTCCTGGGCGGCCCGCAGCAGGGTGACCTCGACCTCCGGGTGCAGTGGGCGGGGCGTGCCGGTGGTGCTGACCTCGGCGGGTACCTGATGCAGGGCCGACCAGCGTCCGCCCAGCTCGGCGAGGGCGTCCGGCAGCCGGGCGGTCTCCAGCGATTCCGGGCGGACCGCCCGCACCGAACGGCGGGCCTCGGTGAGGCTCTCCCGGGCCAGGGCCAGCGCGTTGTCCACGTGCCGACGCCAGTCGTCCGAGCGGTCCCGGGTCTGCTCGGCCGCCTCGAGCTGGGTGATGATGCCGGTCAGGCCCTGGGCCAGGGTGTCGTGGATCTCCCGCGCCATCCGCTGCCGCTCGTCCAGCACGCCCGCCTCCCGGGCCTGGGTGAGCAGTTGGGCGTGCAGCCCGACGTTCTCCCGGGCCGTGTCGGCGAGCCTCCGGTTCGCCTCGGCCAACTCCTCCACCAGCAGCTTGCGGTTGGCGTTCTGCCGCTCGGTGACCGTGCCGAACCAGCTCACCGCGCCGGCGGCCCCGGCGTTGAACAGCACCAGCACCGACCAGAGCAGCCAGTGCGACGCCGAGGTGGGTGGGCCGGCGCTCTGCGCGGTGGCGACCAGCACGCCGGTCACGGCCACTCCGGCGAACCGCCACCGGCCGGGGAGCAGGAGGAACGCGTGCACGAAACCGACCCAGGCGAAGAAGCCGTACCACGGGCTGGCCACCACCAGCACGGCGCTGGAGATGAGCAGTCCGACGTAGTAGACCGCCATCAGCGCCTGCCGGTGGATCCACTGCGGGTGCAGGGTGATGAACCAGGCGACCCAGCAGCCGGCCGCCACGGCGACGGCCAGGGTCGGCGGGAACGGCAGGCTGCCCGGGGCCGGCGCGAAGCGTGCCAGCACCGTCCCGACGAGCAGCCCGAGGTAGGGCACGACCCGGTAGAGGCTCGCCTCGCGCGCCTCCCACACGGCCAGCCGGTCGACCTGTTCCGCGGTGCTGGTCATCGGTCTTCGCTCACTCCCAGCGGAAGAGTTTCGCGGCGGTCGCACCGGCGGCCACCGCGACCACCGCCATTATCGCCAGGTGCAGCGGGCGCGGCGGGGTGCCGGTCCAGGCGTCGAGCAGCGCCTGCACCCCGGGTGGCGTGTAGTCCCCGATCCGGGCGAGGAAGTCCGGGAGCAGGAACCGGGGCAGGTAGACCCCGCCGAAGAACATCGTGACCAGGAACAGCGGCACCGCCAGGGCCTGGGCGGCCTTGGAAGTCCGGGCGACCGCGGCGATCAGCAGGCCCAGCGCCAGCAGGGCCGCCGTGCCCAGGACGAAGGCCACGCTGAAGCCGAGAGGGTGCCGGGGCAGCGGCACCCCGAAGGCCAGCCGGGCGACCAGGATGACCAGCAGCGCGCTGACCAGGATGCCGGCCAGCGCCAGCACCAGCTGGGCCGCGAGCAGCGCCCCCGGGCTCGCCGGCGTGGTCGCCAGCCGGCGCAGCACGCCCCGTTCCCGGTAGGTGGCGAGCACGGCGGGCAGGACGTTCACCGCGACCATCGCCAGCGTGACCACCAGCAGCGACGGGGCGAAGTAGCTGACGAAAGTCTGCCCGTCGAAGTTCGGGTCCGGTTTCCGCAGTGCGGGGATCAGTCCGAGCACCACCAGGATCAGGGTGGGCAGCCCGACGGTGGTCAGCAGCGTCGGCAGGTCCCGCAGGTAGAGCCGCGTCTCGATCCGCAGGATCTGACGGAAGGCGTGCATGCTGGCTTCCTCTTCAGTCGGCGGGGCGGTGCCCGGTCAGCTCGACGAAGGCATCGTCGAGGGTGGACTGTTCCAGCCGCAGGTCGGCGGCGACGATCTGGTTGCGGGCAAGCACCGAGGTGACCGCGTGCAGCAGGTCGCCGGTGCCGGTCACCAGCACCTGACTGCCGGTACGGGTGACGGCTCTCACCTCGGCCAGGTCGGTCAGCAGCGCGTCGTCCAGCGGCGTGGCCGGCCGGAACCGGACCCGCTGCTCCGGGACCACCGTGGACACCAGGCCGGCGGGGCTGTCCAGCGCGACGACCCGGCCGCGGTCGATCACCGCGACGCGGTCGCAGAGCCGCTCGGCCTCCTCCATGAAGTGGGTGACCAGCACGATCGTCACGCCGGTGTCCCGGACCCGTTCGATGAGGCCCCAGGTCTCCCGCCGGGCCTGCGGATCCAGCCCGGTGGTCAGCTCGTCCAGGATGGCGATCTTCGGGTTGCCGACCAGGGCCAGCGCGATGGAGAGCCGCTGCTTCTGACCACCGGAGAGCTTCTTGTACGGGGTGTTCCGCTTCTCGCCCAGGCCCAGCTCGTCCATCAGCCGGGCCGGGTCGGCCGGGTCGCGGTAGAACGACGCGTAGAGCTCCAGCGCCTCGGCGACCCGGAGCCGGTCGGGCAGCTGACTCTCCTGCAGCTGCACCCCGACCAGCTGGCGCAGCCGGGTCGCGTCCCGGCGGGGGTCGAGCCCGAGGACCGACACCCCGCCCCCGTCAGGGACGCGGAGTCCGGCGACACACTCCACGGTGGTGGTCTTGCCGGCGCCGTTCGGGCCGAGCACCCCGAAGATCTCCCCGGTCGCCACCGTGAACGACACGTCGTCCACGGCCACCAGGTCGCCGTACCGCTTGTGCAGACTGGTCACCTCGATGACCGCCATCGCGCCGCCTTTCGCCGTCGTAGCCGTACCTCTTCAGCGTGGCGGCGGCGGGCCGGCGGAGGATCGACCGGCCGTTGGTGATCTCCAGCGGCCGCGGTTGACCCCGGCGATCCACCAACCGGTTGATGTGCCGGGGGCAACTAGGCTCTTCGATCGTGGACGTCAGCAGCATCGCCCGCCCGGTCACCGGGGCCCTCGGTCGCTTCCTCGCCGGAGCGGGACTGCTCCTGCGCGGCCTCGGTCTCTACGTGCGCAGCCCCGGCCTGATGCTGCTCGGCGTCGTGCCGGCGCTGATCTCCGGCGCGCTCTTCCTCGGCGCGCTCGCCGCCCTGGTGTGGTTCGTGGACGACCTGGCGGCGCTGGTGACCCCGTTCGCCGACGACTGGTCGACCACCCGGCGCAGCGTGGTCCGGGTGATCGCCGGGCTGGCCTTCCTGGGGCTCGGTGGGCTGCTCGGCGTGCTCACCTTCACCGCGGTCACCCTGGTGATCGGGGACCCGTTCTACGAGAAGATCTCCGAGCGGGTGGAGGAGCGGTACGGCGGCACGCCCGGCGCGGTCGACGTGCCGTTCTGGTCGTCGCTCCGCCGCAGCATGGCCGACTCGGTACGCCTGGTGGCGCTCACCGCCCTGGTCGGCATCCCGCTCTTCGTCGCCGGTTTCATTCCGGTGGTCGGCCAGACGGTGGTCCCGGTGATCGGGGCCGCGGTGGGCGGCTGGTTCCTCGCCGTCGAGCTGGTCGGCGCGCCCTTTTACCGGCGCGGGATGCGACTGCCGCAGCGCCGCGCGCTGCTGAAGGCGGACCGGCCGACCGCGCTCGGCTTCGGGGTGGCGGTCTTCCTCTGCTTCCTGATCCCGCTGGGCGCCGTACTGATCATGCCGGCCGCGGTGGCCGGCGCGACCCTGCTGGCCCGGCGGTCGCTCGGCCAGCCGATCGAGGACCGGCGGTCGTCCGGCGAGCCGGTCGAGGAGCGGTGACGTGGAGATCAGCCTGGTCGAGGGGGACATCACCACCCAGCGGGTGGACGCGATCGTGAACGCCGCGAACTCCTCGCTGCTCGGCGGTGGCGGGGTGGACGGCGCGATCCACCGCAGGGGTGGGCCGGCCATCCTGGCCGATTGCCGGGCGCTACGTGCGTCCCGGTACGGCCGCGGCCTGCCGACCGGGCAGGCGGTGGCCACCACGGCGGGCGACCTGCCGGCCCGCTGGGTGATCCACACCGTCGGGCCGGTCTGGTCCGCCACCGAGGACCGCGCGGAGCTGCTGCGCGACTGCTACGCGAACAGCCTGCGAGTGGCCGACGAGCTGGCGGCGGCGACGGTGGCCTTCCCGCTCGTCTCCGCCGGCATCTACGGCTGGCCGGTGGACGACGCCGTCCGGCAGGCGCTGACGGTGCTGCGGGCCGCCGCGCCGGCCACCGTCACGCAGGCCCGGCTGGTGCTCTTCGGCGCCGAAACCCACCGGATCGCCGAGCAGGTGCTCGCCGGCTGACGGCGGGTGCTGACCGGAGTCAACTCAGGTCAGGTCGGCGAGGCAGGACCACTGGGCGGCCACCGGCCGGTAGCCGAGCCGGGCGTTGATCGCCAGCATCGGCGCGTTCGCCTCGTCGTTCGAGGTGTACGCCATCCGCACCCCACCGGCGGCGGCCCGGTGCAGGGCCGCCTGTTTGGCCAGCTGGGCGAGGCCACGCCCGCGGTGCTCGGGCAGGGTGCCGGTGTAGTCCGACCACATCCGGTCGCCGTCCCGCTTGACCACACTGAACGCCACCAGTTCGCCGTCCACCTCGACGGCCGTGCTGGCCGCCTTGTCCAGGCCGAGGTTCTGCCAGACGTCGTACTGCCAGACCTCGTAGCTGATCGCGTCGGAGGCCACGTCGCCCGGTTCGTCGGCGGCCGTGGCGATCTCGGCCCGGTACATCCGGTGCGGGTCCACCTCGCCCAGCGGCAGCAGCCGTACGCCCGGGGGCGCCGTCGGCATCGGCGGCGCGGGACGCAGGTCGAGCGCCGAGTAGCGCAGTTCCCGGCTGGGCGTGAAGCCGTGCCGGCGGGCGAAGGGCAGCGCCTCCGGTTGCGCCCAGGTGCGGACCCGGCGTACCCCGAGGTGGCGCAGGTGGCCCAGCGCCTCGCCCAGCAGCGCCTCGCCGACCCCCTGGCGCCGCTGCTCCGGGTCGACGTGCAGCAGCGAGAGTTCGCCGAAATCGGCCTCGGACGTCCGGATGTTGCGGTACGCCGACACCCAGCCCACCACTCGGTCGCCGACTTCGGCGACGAACGCCGCCCACTCCTCGCCGGGCGGGGGCTCGGCGATCATCAGCCGGGTCGACGCCACCCCGCGCACCAGGTACGGGTGGACCAGCGTGCGCAGCGCGACCACGCCGGGTGCGTCGTCGGGAGTGGCGGTCCGGATCCGAAAGTCAGCCATTGCGCACCGCCGCGACCGCCTCGACCTCGACCAGCTGGTCGGGGTAGCCGAGCACGGCCACCCCGAGCAGGGTGCTGGGTGGTTCGTGGTCGCCGAACGCGTCCCGGACCACCTGCCAGACCGTGACCAGGTCCGCCTGCCGTGACGACGCCACATAGACGGTGGTCTTGACCACGTCGGTGAGCCGTGCGCCGGCCGCCGCGAGGGCGGTCTCCAGGTTGGCCATCACCTGTCGGGCCTGGGCGGCGTGGTCGCCCGGGGCGACGGTGGCGCCGTCGGCGTCCAGCGGGCAGGCGCCAGCGGTGAAGACGAGCCGGGCTGGCGGCTCGACGGTGGCCGCGTAGGCGTACTCGGCGGTATCGGAGAGCGCGGGGACGGGGATCAGGCTCGCGGGGGTCGGCACCGCCCGACGCTAGCCCGGGCGCGACAGCCGTTCGACCGATTTACGGCCGCCGCGGGGCCGAAGGGTGGGGGCCGGCGACGGACGGGCCATGGTTCCCATCGAGGGCCAAAATCCGTAAAAGCTACATGTTCTGCACGAAGCGGATTATTTTTCATTTTTGGTACGAACGTGAGATAGCAGGTGTGTCTTCAAGATCATGGGGGAATCGTGAGAGCAGAACTTGTCAGGCTGATAGCTACCGGGGCGACCGCCGGTTCGTTTCTGGTCGGCGCGGCGGGCGCCGCCCAGGCCCAGCCGGTCGAGCCATCCGCACTGGGCACGATCGACGTCAGCCCCGGCTACGTGCCCACCGCCGCGGTCGGCTCCATCCAGGACTGTGACCTCAACCTCGGGGGCGGGCCGTTCCCCGACGAGGACGTCTGGGTCTTCGACCTGTTGCGCATGTCGACTGCGGGCCAGTTCGTCACCGTGACGGGCACGTGGAGCGGCCCGAACGAAGGCACGGTGACCCGGACCATGCCGGCCGACGGCGGGGCCATCGTCAACGACCAGGGCAGCAGCAAAGCGTGGATCCGGCTGCCCGCCGGGTGGACGCTGACCGACGCCAGCGCGGTGATAACGGGGGAGGCCGCCGTCTCGATGCACATCCGTACGTGTGCGGCCAGCACCCAGCCGACGACCGCGCCGTCGCCGGTCGCGCCGTCGGCGGAAGCGCCGGCACCCGTCGTGCCGACCGCCGTGCCGTCGCCGGTCGTGCCGTCGGCGGAGGCTTCGTCGCCGGTCGTGCCGCTGCCGGTCGACCCGGCGGTGGAGATTCCGTCGAGTGCCGTGCCGTCGCCGGAGGCGCCAGCACCCGTCGTGCCGACCGCCGTGCCGTCGCCGGTCGTGCCGTCGGCGGTCGCGCCGTCGCCGGTCGTACCGTCGGCGGAGGCCCCGTCGACCGCTGTGCCGTCGCCGGTCGTACCGTCGGCGGAGGCCCCGTCGACCGCTGTGCCGTCGCCGGTCGTACCGTCGGCGGAGGCCCCGTCGGCCGCTGTGCCGTCGCCGGTCGCGCCGTCGACCGCCGTGCCGCTGCCGGTCGACCCGGCGGCGGGGGTCCCGACCACCGTCGAGCCGTCGGCCGAGGCCACGTCCACCACCTCGCCCTCGGTCGCTCCGAGCGAGAGCAAACTGCCGCTCACCGGCATGTCCGCGGGAAGCCTGATCCCGATGGGGATCGTCGGCCTCGGCACGGTTGCGCTCGGCGCCGCGCTCATCGCTGTACGCCGTCGGCGTGACGCGGAGGTCTGACGGACCGGGGCTACCGGAAGCCAGAGCGACCGCCCTGTAGTGGGGGCCCTCCTCGCTGAGGAGGGCCCCCGCCCGTGCCGGAAGGTGGCGGAGGGCCGCGCTGGAGTCGGGCGTCGGCTCGTCGGTTACGCGGAGTCGCGCAGGATCAGCTCAGTGGGGAGCATCATGGCCGGCTCGATCGTCCCGCCGGCCGCCAGCCGGAGCAGCTGCCGGGTCATCTGCCGGCCGATTTCCTGGATCGGCTGCCGGACGGTGGTCAGCGGCGGCTCGGTGTAGGCCGCGGTCTCGATGTCGTCGAAGCCGATCACCGCGACGTCCTGGGGCACCCGCCGGCCAGCCTCGCGCAGCGTACGCAGCGCCGCGTGCGCCATCAGGTCGGAGGCGGCGAAGACCGCGTCCAGGTCGGGGTCGGCGGCGAGCAGTTCGCGCATCGCCGCCGCCCCGGACTCCCGGGTGAAGTCGCCGGTTGCCACCCGCTCCGGCAGCCCGGCCGCCGCCATCGCCTGCCGGTAGCCGGCGAGCCGCTCGATGCCGGCCACCATGTCCTGCGGGCCGGCGATGGTGGCGATCCGCCGCCGGCCGGTGTCGATCAGGTGCTGTACCGCCGCGGTGACCCCGCCGACGTGGTCGACGTCCACGTACGGCACCGGGACGTCGCCGAGCGGGCGACCGCTGCACACCACGGGGATGCCGAGCCGGGCGAGCGTGCCGGGCAGTGGGTCGGCGCCGTGCAGCGAGGCGAAGAGCACCCCGTCGACGTGCCGCCCGGTGGTGTAGCGCTCCACCCGGGCGTGCCCGGCCGGGGAGCCGGCCAGCATCAGCACCAGCTGCTTGTCGGCCGCCTCCAGCTCCTGGCTGACCCCCCGGATGATGCCGGGGAAGACCTGGTCGTCGGAGAAGACCCGGGTGGCCGCCTCGGGCATGACCAGGGCGACCGAGTCGGTCCGCTGGGTCACCAGGCTGCGGGCTGCCAGGTTCGGCACGTAGCCCAGTTCGGCCACCGCCCGCTGGACCGCCTCCCGGATCGGTTCGGCCACCGTGGTGGAGCCGTTCACCACCCGCGAAACGGTGGCCCGGGACACCCCGGCCCGCCGGGCCACCTCTTCGAGCGTCGGCCGTTGCGCCGTCGTCATCGCCGCCAACCCCCCGTCACAGCCCGTTCCGGGAGATCACCTCCTGGTACCACCGGGCGCTGGACTTCGGTGTGCGACGCTGGCTCAGGTAGTCGACGTGCACGATCCCGAACCGTTTGCGGTAGCCCTCAGCCCACTCGAAGTTGTCCAGGAACGACCATACGAGATAACCGCGGAGATCCACGCCCCGGGAGATCGCCTCGTGCGCCGCGCGCAGGTGACCGTCGAGGTAGGCGATCCGGTCGGTGTCGGCGACCTGGCCCGGGCCGTCGGTCGGGTCGGTGCCGGGCTTGTCCGGGTACGCCGCGCCGTTCTCGGTGATCAGCAGCGGCACGCCCGGGTAGTCGGTGGCGATCCGCTCCAGCAGCCGGGTCAGCCCGGCCGGCTCCACCATCCAGCCCATCTCGGTGAGCGGCCCGACCGGCGGCAGGAACTCCACCGCGCCGTCGGTGCCCGGGTACGTGCCACCGCCGCCGCCGGCGCCGTCCGGCCGACCGGCGACGTAGGTCGGCTGGTAGTAGTTGATGCCGAGCAGGTCGATCGGGGCGGCGATCAGCTTCTCGTCGCCGTCGCGGATGAAGGTCGGCTCGACGATCCGGCTCAGGTGCTCCAGCACGTCCTCCGGGTAGCCGCCGGCCAGCAGCGGATCCAGGAAGATCCGGTTGTGCAGCCCGTCGACCAGGCGTACCGCTGCGGCGTCGGCGGCGCTGGCCTCGTCCGCGGGGCGTATGTCGGCCGGATTGAGGGTGATCCCGACGGTGCGCGCGCCGGCCGCGCGCAGCGCCCGGGCCGCCAGGCCGTGCCCGAGCAGCAGGTGGTGTACGGCCGTGAAGGCGGCAGCCGGGTCCTGCTCGCCGGGGGCGTGCACACCGCTGCCGTATCCGAGGTACGCCGAGCACCACGGCTCGTTGAGCGTGGTCCAGACGTCCACCCGGTCGCCCAGGCGCGCGTACATCGCGGTGGCGTACGTGGCGAAGTGTTCGGCGGTCTCCCGGTTGGTCCAGCCACCCCGGTCACCCAGGGTCTGCGGCAGGTCCCAGTGGTAGAGCGTCACGATCGGGTCGATCCCCCGGTCGAGCAGGGCGTCCACCAGCCGGTCGTAGAAGTCCAGCCCGCGCGGGTTGACCGGGCCGGTGCCGTCGGGCTGGATCCGGGGCCAGGCCACCGAGAAGCGGTACGCCCGCAGCCCCAGCTCGGCCATCAGCGCCACGTCGTCGGCGTACCGGTGGTAGTGGTCGCAGGCGACGTCCCCGGTGTGCCCCTGATACACCTTCCCCGGGGTGCGGCTGAAGGTGTCCCAGATGGACGGGCCCCGACCGTCGTCGCGGGTCGCGCCCTCGATCTGGTACGCGGCGGTGGCGGCGCCCCAGAGGAAGTTCTCGGGAAATCGGAGTTCAGTCACGCCTTGACCGCACCTTCCATGATCCCGCCGATGATCTGGCGGCCGAACAGGACGAAGACCAGCAGCAGCGGCAGCGTCGCGAGGGCCGTCCCGGTGAAGACCTGCGACATGTCCTGGTAGTACCCGTCCGAGAGCGCCCGCAGGGAGAGCTGAACGGTCGGGTTCTCCGGGTCGTTCAGCACAGCGTACGGCCAGAGGAAGTCGTTCCAGGTGGTCATGAAGGTGAGCAGCCCGAGCACGGCGGCGGCCGGGCGAAGCGCCGGCACCACCACGTTCCACCAGATCCGGGCGGTGCCGCAGCCGTCCATCCGGGCCGCCTCGATCAGCTCGTCGCTGACCGCCTGGCCCGCGTACTGCCGCATCATGAACACCCCGAACCCGGTGACCAGCGCGGGGACGATCACGGCCGGCAGCCGGTCGTTCCAGTTCAGCTTGGTCATCAGGAGGTAGAGCGGAATGACGCCGAGCTGGGTCGGCACCATCATGGTCGCGATGATCACCAGCAACAGCGCGTTGCGGCCGCGGAAGCGCAGCTTGGCGAAGGCGAACCCGGCCAGGCTGGAGAAGAAGACCACCGAGACGGTGACGGTGGTCGCCACGATCGTCGAGTTGATCAGGCCGGTCAGGAAGTACGCGTCGGTGTTGTCGAAGAGCCGGGCGATGTTCGCGCCCAGGTTGCCGCCGGGGGTGACCGGTGGTGGCACCTGACCCATGGCGTCGCTGGAGCGGCTGGCCACCACGAACATCCAGTAGATCGGAAAGATCGACATGACCGCGGCGAGGATCAGGGCGCCGTACGTCAGCGGGCTCGCCCGCCAGAGGCGGCTCATCGCAGGCCCCGCTTCGTCGCTCGGGCGCCCGGCGTTCCGCCGAGCCGCCGGATGACCAGTACGTTGATCGCCGCGACGACGGCGATCAGGGCGAAGAGCAGCCAGGCGACCGCCGAGCCGTAGCCGAAGTTGTAGTGCGGCGCGAAGGCGTTCTCGAACATGTACATGGTCACCGTCTGTGATTCGCGCAGTGGTCCGCCCCGGATCGGGTTGGTCCCGGAGTGGAAGAGCCGGGGCTCGGTGAAGAGCTGCAACCCGCCGATGGTGGAGATGATGACGCAGAAGATGATCGTCGGTTTCAGCAGCGGCACGGTGATCGACCAGAACTGCCGCGCCCGGTTCGCCCCGTCGATCGCCGCCGACTCGTAGAGGTCGCGTGGGATGGCCTGCATCGCGGCCAGGAAGATCAGCGCGTTGTAGCCGGTCCACCGCCAGTCGACCATGGCCGAGATGGCCACCCAGGAGGCGACCCGGTTGGACTTCCAGTCCACCGCGTCCAGCCCCACCACGTCGAGCAGCCAGTTGACCATGCCGAACTCGCGGCCGAAGAGCACTCCGAACACGATCGCCACCGCGGCGGTGGAGGTGACGTTGGGGATCAGCACCGCCATCCGCCAGCCGGTGCGGAACCGGAGCCGCCGGTTGAGCAGGTTGGCCAACCAGAGCGCGGCGAGCAGCTGCGGAACGGTCGAGATGACGAAGATGCCCAGGGTGTTGACCACCGCGTGCCAGAAGTCGGCATCGGCCAGCAGCCGGGTGTAGTTCTCCGCTCCGACGAACGGGTGGTCGCTGCCGAGCAGGTCCCAGTCGTGCAGCGAGACCCAGAGGGTGTAGCCCAGCGGGTACACCCCGAAGATCGCGAAGAGCAGGAAGAACGGCGCGATGTAGAGGTACGGCGAGTACCGCGTGTCGAGCCGGCTGAGCCGGCCTTCCCGCGACCGGTGCCGGGGGCCGGGCGCGGGCGCGGCCGGCGGGCGGGCGTCGAGCTGGACGGTCATGCCCGGGGACTCCTCTCCGCGGCGCGGGCGGGACTCCGGCGTCCGGAGCCCGCCCGCCCGCTGGCTCGGGCTACTTGTCGGCGGCCTTCTTCGCGTTGGTCACCGCGTCGGTCCAGCCCTGTTCGGGACTGCGCTGGCCCAGGTCGACGGTCCGCACCGCGTTCTCCACCTCGGTGCGCACGGCCTGGTTCTTGGGGCCCATGTAGACCGGCTTCAGGCTCTTCGCGCCGGCGGCGAAGATCTGCCCGACCGGTGCGCCGGACAGGTACGCGTTGGTCGCGTTCGCGATGGCCGGGTCGTCGAGTGCCTGCGGCGAGGAAGGCAGCGGGCCCTTGGCCTTGAACGCGCCGATCTGACCCTTGGCGCTGGTGAGGAACTTGGCCAGCTCGATCGCCTCGGCCCGGTGCTCGCTCTGCTTGGGCACGGCGAGGAACGATCCGCCCCAGTTACCGCCGTTGCCGGGCACCTTGGCGATGTCCCATTTGTCCTTGGCGGCCGGCCCGGAGTTGCCCTCGATGACCCCGGTCATCCAGGCGGGGCAGGCGATGGTGGCGAACTTCGACTGCTTGAACGCGGAGACCCACTCCTCCGACCAGGAGCCGTACTTGCCGGAGAGGCCGGAGTCGATGATGTCCACCGTGGTGTCGTAGGCCTGCTTCACCGCCGGGTTGCTGTCGACGACCAGGTTGTTGCTGGTGTCGTAGTAGCTGTAGCCCGAGGTGTTGCCGGCGGTCTGGAGCAGGATCGTGTTGAAGGTGTTGGTGGCCCCGTCCAGGAACGACGCCCCGGTGTTCGCGGCCTTGAACTTCTCGCCGGTGGCGATGTAGTCCTGCCAGGTCGGCCAGAGCTTGGACACCGCGTCACGCTCGGTCGGCAGGCCGGCCTTGGCGAAGAGATCCTTGCGGTAGCACATCGCGATGCCACCGACGTCGGTGCCGAGCCCGATCAACTGCTTGCCGTCGGCGGTCATTCCCTGGTTCCACTTCCACTCCAGGAAGTTGCCCTTGAGCTCTGCCGCGCCGTGGTCGAGCAGGTTGACGAAGTTGTCCGGGTTGGCCTTGTACTCGACCAGCAGCCCCTCCTCGATGGCGACGATGTCGCCGGCGCCCTTGCCGGCGGCGAGCCACTGGGTGAGCTTCGGCGAGTACTCGTCGAGGTTGCCGCCGGTGCCCCGCTCGACGATCTTCACGTCCGGGTGGGCGGCCATGTACTCCTGGTAGAGCTGTTCGTAGCCGAACTGGCCGAACACGTCCACGGTGAGCGCGATCGGGCCGTCCTCGGCGGTGTCGCCGCCGCCGCAGCCGGCGGTGACGACCAGGGCGGTGGTGGCGGCGAGGGCCACCGCCGCGAGGCGGCGGCGCGCAATGACACCCATCAGTATCGGACCCCTCTCAGGTCGGGTGGGTGGTGGTGGGTACAGATCCGAGAGAGCGCTCTCACGACAGGGTGGTGTGCGCTGCAACACATGTCAAGAGAGCGCTCTCAGTGATCCGTTCCGGAGCCCGAAGACGACAGCAGCGGCCATTCCGGTGGGAATGGCCGCTGCTGCGCGGAAAGCTGCCGGATCGGGCCCGGGTCAGCGGAGCCGGAGGCCGTCCAGCAGGGTGGGGTCGCCGGTGATGTCCAGGGTGTCGAAGCTGACCCGGCCCCAGAGCGCCAGCAGCAGGTCGCTGGCCGTGCCGGTGACCTGCGCCCGAGCGTGGTGGTCGTCGTGGTCGAGGATTGTGTCGGTGTCCAGCAGCGCCACCCCCTCGCCGCGCAGCCGCAGATACCAGGACTGCGCCGCGTCCACCGCGGCGAGCTGCACCACCCCGTGCCACTGCCCCTCGGCGCGCCGCCGGCCCGCCGGGAGCCAGGTGTCCAGCACCTCACTCACCCCGTCGGCCGCGAGCTTCGCCTCGATCGGCTCACCGGCGGCGATGGCAAGCTGGGCGTCCCAGCGGTGCACTGCGGTCTCGTGCGCCATCCGACGTGGCCAGAAGCCGGCCCGCTTCGGCTGCGGCGCCCAGTTCCACGCCGGGGCCTCCGGGTCGAGGCTCTCGAACAGGGTCATCAGCTGGTCGTATCCGCGCTGCCAGTACTCGAGCGGGGTGACGCCCGGGCCGGGCTCGACCGGCTCGGGGCGCTTGGCTGGGGCGGTCGTCGACCCGGAGCCGGCGAACGAGGACACCCAGTGGTAGCAGCTACCCAGGTGCAGGGTCAGGTCGGCGACGGTCCACCCAGGGCAGGAGAGCACCGGTGTCTCGGCCGGGGCCTCGGCCACCGCCGCAGCGAACGACGGGCCCTCCGCCCGGAGAGCGCCGATCCAGAAGTCCTTCGTGCCATGCAGTCTGCTCATCGCCATCCTCCCGGGGGTGACCCGGCCACCAGTGGGTGCCGCGGCTACCCCTCAGCCTAGGGTGAAAGGTGTGTCAGACGTCTACGCCCAGCCGACAACCGGAACCGACCCGGCCGACGTGAGTCTCCTGGCCAGCTACACCACCCTGCGGACGGGCGGACCGGCCGCCCGGATCGTGCCGGCGACCAGCGCCGACGAGATCGTACGGGCGGTCCGGGAGGCCGGCGGTCGGGACGAGCAGGTGCTGATCCTCGCCGGGGGCAGCAACGTGGTGATCGGCGACGCCGGATTCCCCGGCACGGTGGTGCTGGTCCGCTCCCGTGGGCTGCGGGTGGTCGCCGAGGACGCCGACACGGTGACCGTACGGGTCGAGGCCGGCGAACCGTGGGACGACCTGGTCGCCGCGACCGTGGCCAACGGCTGGTCCGGGTTGGAGTGCCTCTCCGGCATCCCGGGCTCCACCGGCGCCACCCCGATCCAGAACGTCGGCGCGTACGGCCAAGAGGTCGCCGAGACGATCACCGGCGTCGAGGTGCACGACCGGGTCGAGGGGACCACCGGCCGGATCGCCGCCGCGGACTGCGGCTTCGCCTACCGGGGCAGCATCTTCAAGTACAGCGACCGCTGGGTGGTGCTGTCGGTCGACTTCCGGCTGACCCGCTCGCCGCTCTCCGGCCCGCTGCGCTACGCCGAACTGGCCCGAGCGCTCGGCGTCGAGGTCGGCGACCGGGTGCCGCTGGCCGATGCCCGCGCGGCGGTGCTGCGACTGCGGGGCGGCAAGGGCATGGTGCTCGACCCGGCCGACCCGGACACCCGCTCGGTCGGCTCGTTCTTCACCAACCCGGTGCTGGACCGCGCGGCGTACGAGCTGCTCCGTGAGCGCGCCGCCGACCTGGGCGAGCCGCCGTCCTGGCCGGGTGCCGGCGACGTGGTCAAGGTGAGCGCCGCCTGGCTGATCGACAAGGCCGGCTTCGGCAAGGGCCACCCGGGTCCCGGTGGCGTCGCCATCTCCAGCAAGCACACGCTGGCGTTGACCAACCGCAGCGGCCGGGCCAGCACCGCCGACCTGGTCGCCCTGGCCCGCGAGATCCGTGACGGCGTGCACGCCCGCTTCGCCGTCACCCTCCACCCCGAACCCGTCCTAATCAACTGCACCATCTAACCCCCACCCCACCCTCCACCCCGCACCCCGCACCCCGCACCCCTCACCCCGCACCCCCCACCCCCTCACCCCCACCCCCGCGCTTCCCGCGCGGACCCCGCGCCGCACACCCCGCTCAGGCCCGCGTCGATCATGCAGTTGTGGTGGTTGACAAAAGCCTCGAAAGCCCGCGATCCCGGCACCACAAGTGCATGATCAACGGCGGCGGGGCGGGGTGGGGTGGGGGTTAGCGGGGGGTTACGGCGGGCCAGGGGAGCGTCAGTTCGCCCAGGCGCCAGCGGGCGGGGCGGTCCAGGAGGGGCCAGCCGGCGTCCTTGAGGGACTGGACGGCGTGCAGCCAGCGTTGGCGGGGGCCGAAGGTCGCGTAACCGGCTGCGGTCTGCCAGGCGTCGTCCAGGGCACGGATCAGGTCGTGCACCGGCTCACCGGGAACGTTGCGGTGGATCAGCGCCTTGGGCAGCCGCTCGGCCAGCTCGGCCGGGCTGGTCAGGGTGGCGAGCCGGGCGGCCAGAGTCAGTGAACGCGGCCCGTCGGCGTCGATCAGCAGCCAGCCGCCCAACCGGCCCAGCTCGTCGCAGGTGCCCTCCACCAGCACCCCGCCGGGGGCCAGCGCGGCCGTCATCGTCCGCCACGCCCCGGCCACCTCGCTCTCGTCGTACTGGCGGAGCACGTTGAGCGCGCGGACCAGCACCGGGCGCAGACCGGCCAGCTCGAACCCGCCCCGGGCGAAGGTGAGCCCCGGCGGGTCGGCGGCCGGCGCCGCGGCGGCCACCCGGGCCGGATCGATCTCCAGCCCGACCAGCCGGACGTCGGCGCGGACCCCGGTGGCGAGCCGGGCGCGCAACTCCACCGCGGTGACCGGGGTCGCCCCGTAGCCGAGGTCCACCACCAGCGGGTCGGCCGCGGCGCGGAGCAGGTCGCCGCAGCTGGCCACGATCCAGTTGTCCACCCGGCGGAGCCGGTTGGGGTTGGTGGTGCCCCGGGTGACCACGCCGTACGGCCGGCGCCGCGTCGGTCCGGTCATCCGGTCTTCACTGGCCGACCCGGTGCACCTTGTGCTGGGCGGCCTGCGCGAGCGGGCGGACCACCAGCCGGTCGACGTTGACGTGGTGCGGGCGGGTGGCGCACCAGGCGATGCAGTCAGCCACGTCCTCGGCGACCAGTGGCTCGGCCACCCCGGCGTAGACCGCCGCCGCCCGTTCGGTGTCGCCGTCGAAGCGGACCAGCCCGAACTCGTCGGTCTTCACCATCCCCGGGTCGATCTCGATCACCCGGACGGGCCGCCCGTTGAGCTCCAGCCGCAGCGTCCCGGCGATCGCGGTCTGCGCGTGCTTGGCCGCGGTGTAGCCACCGCCGCCCTCGTAGACGGTGAATCCGGCGGTGGACGAGACGATCACGATGGTGCCGGCCCCGGACGCCTCCAGCGCGGGCAGCAGGGCCTGGGTGACCCGCAGCGTGCCGAGCACGTTGACGTCGTACATCCACTGCCAGTCGCCGAGCGACCCGGACTCCACCGGGTCCAGCCCGCGCGCGCCGCCGGCGTTGTTCACGAGCAGGGTGACCGGCCCCGGCGCGGCCGCGGCCGCCTCGGCCAGCGCGGCGACCGACTCGTCCGAGGTGACGTCGCAGGCCACCGCGGTGGCCTGGCCACCCGCGGCGGTGATTTCCGTGACCAGGTCGGTGAGCCGGTCGGTGCGTCGGGCCGCGGCGAGCACGTGGAAACCCTCGGCGGCGAGCCGGCGAGCGGTGGCCGCGCCGATCCCGCTGGACGCTCCGGTGACGATGGCGACAGAGGTCATCCGGCCATTGTCACCCCCGCCCGTGCCGTCGATCCGGGCGGGCGGGTGGACGTCCACGATGAGGTCCGTCACGCCGGTCGGCCGCCGCGAGGCATTTCCGAAGCCCGATGGGGAAGATGTCAACCGGCGTAAAGGTTGACCGAAGCGCCGGTCGTGCCAGACGGCATCAACCGTGACAAAAGGAGCGGACGTGGCGGAACTGCACACCGGCGTGGGTCGTCAGCGAGGTGCCCGACCGTGGCCGCGGCCCCGACGGATCGCCACCCTGTCGGTGCACACCTCACCGCTGCACCAGCCCGGCACCGGCGACGCCGGCGGCATGAACGTCTACATCCTGGAGGTCGCCCGGCGGCTCGCCGAGGCGAACGTCGAGGTCGAGATCTTCACCCGGGCCACCTCGGGCGACCTGCCCCCGGTGGTCGAGATGGCCCCCGGCGTGCAGGTCCGGCACGTCACCTCCGGGCCACTCGAGGGGCTGACCAAGGAGGAGCTGCCGGGTCAGCTCTGCGCCTTCACCGCCGGGGTGCTCCGCGCCGAGGCGGCCCGCCCGCCCGGCCACTACGACCTGATCCACTCGCACTACTGGCTCTCCGGCCAGGTCGGCTGGCTGGCCAAGGAGCGATGGGGGGTGCCGCTGGTGCACACCGCCCACACGCTGGCCAAGGTGAAGAACGCCCAGCTCGCCGCTGGCGACCGGCCGGAGCCGAAGGCGCGGGTGATCGGCGAGGAGCAGGTGGTCGCCGAGGCCGACCGGCTGGTGGCCAACACCCGGGTCGAGGCCCGTGACCTGATCGAGCGGTACGCGGCCGACCAGGCCCGCGTCGCGGTCGTGCAGCCCGGCGTCGACCTGGACCGGTTCCGCCCGGCCGCCGGGGACCGGGCCGCCGCCACCGTGGCCGCCCGTCGCCGGCTGGGCCTGCCCGCCCGGGGGTACGTGGTGGCGTTCGTCGGCCGGATCCAGCCGTTGAAGGCGCCGGACGTGCTGGTGCGAGCGGTCGCCGCGCTTCGTGAGCGCGACCCGGCGCTGGCCGAGGAGCTGACCGTGGTGATCTGCGGTGGCCCGAGCGGCAGCGGGCTGGACCGGCCCACCGCCCTGATCGAGCTGGCTGCCTCGCTGGGTGTCGCCGACCGGGTGCGCTTCCTGCCGCCGCAGACCGGTGATGACCTGCCGGCGCTCTACCGGGCCGCCGACCTCGTCGCGGTGCCGTCGCACAACGAGTCGTTCGGCCTGGTCGCGCTGGAGGCCCAGGCGTGCGGTACGCCCGTGCTGGCCGCCGCCGTGGGCGGTCTGGTCACCGCGGTCCGCGACCAGGTGAGCGGCGTGCTGATCGACGGGCACGACCCGGTCGACTGGGCCCGTACGCTCGGCCAGTTGCTGCCGGACCGGCTGCGCCGCGCCACGCTGGGCCGGGGCGCCGAGCGGCACGCGCACAGCTTCTCCTGGGACCGCACGGTCGCCAGCCTGCTGAACGTGTACGGCGAGGCGATGGTCGGGCACCGGGAGCGTCTCGCCGCCGAACTCGCCGGCGACCCCGCCCTCTCCTGCTCGTGGTGACTCCGCTCTGACGGGGCCCACCCCCGCCCGGCCGCCATCCGGTGGCCGGGCGGCAGCGACCGTAGAGTGGGTCCGGTGAGCGGGAAGAGCGATCTTGGCAGCCTGATCGAGTCGGTCTGCGACGAGCGAGAGCTGGCGTGGGAGCGGACCGGGCCGCAGTCCTACGCGGTGACCCTGCCCGGCACCCACAAGCTGAAGACCATCTGCAACCTGATCGTCGGCGAACACGCGCTACGGATCGAGGCGTTCGTCATGCGTCAGCCCGACGAGCGGCGCGAGGAGCTGTGGGCCTGGCTGTTGCAGCGCAACGCCCGGATGTACGCGGTGTCCTTCTCCATCGACGCGGTCGGCGACGTCTACCTGACCGGCCGGGTCAACCCGGCCGGCGTCGACGCCGAGGAGCTGGACCGCATCTTCGGCGCGGTGCTGTCGTACTCCGACGAGTCCTTCGACACGATGCTGGAGATCGGCTTCGGCAGCTCGATCCGGCGGGAGTGGGAGTGGCGGGTCAAGCGCGGCGAGTCGACCGCGAACCTTGCCGCGTTCGCCCACCTCTTTGAGCCGTCCGGAGGTTCGGAGCCGTCCTGACGGGTATGCCGCCCCGCGCGGTGCGGCAGTTTGGGGACCCGCCGCGCGCCGAGGACGGACTGTCGAGGAGCGTGCCATGGCTCAGCGGAACAGCTCAGGTCGCGGCGGGACTGCGACCAGTACCAGGCGGCAGGCGGGGAACCGGACCCCGAACACCCCGGGGATCTCGGAGACCGAGATCGGCCGGATGCGGGTGGACGACATCCGCGGGCAGCTTCGCCGGTACGGCGTATCCGGCATTTCCGCGCTGCGTAAGCCGGACCTGGTGAAGGAGTTGGTGCGGACGTTGCGCCGCGGCGGCGCCGCCCGGACGAGCACCGGGCCGGCCGGCCGGGCGACCGGCACCAGGACGGCCGGCCGCGCCGCGGCCACGAAGAAGGCCGCCGGCGGCCGGGCGGGCAAGGCCGCGCCGAGCCGGGCCAGGGCGGTCCCGGCGAACAAGACCGCGCCGGCGAAGAAGGCGGCCGTGAAGAAGGCGGCGGCGAAGAAGACCACCGCGGCGAAGAAGACCACCGCGGCGAAGAAGACCACCGCGGCGAAGAAGACCACGGCGGCCAAGAAGACCACGGCGGCCAAGAAGACGACCGCGGCCCGGAAGACGACGCCGGCCCGGAAGACGACGCCGGCCCGGAAGACCACTACGGCCCGCAAGACAGCCGCGGCCAAGAAGACGGCTGCGGCGCGGAAGACGGCGCCGGCCCGGAAGACGACGACCGCCCGGACTACGACCGCGGCCAAGCGCACGACGGCCGCCCGGAAGACGACGGCGGCGAAGCGGGCCGCTCCCGCGAAGAGGACCACGTCGGCGCGGCCGAGCGCCGCGGCGAAGAAGACCGCCCCGGCGAACCGACCGACGGCGGCGCGCGGCGGTACGGCGGCGGCCCCGACCGGCGGCGGGTTGCGGACCGGGCGCAGCACCTCCCGGTCGGCACGGTCGTCCCAGATGATCTCCTCGCTCGCCGACCGGCCGGAGCGGCCGGGCCGCAGCCTGGTGACCAGCAACCACGAGGTGATCCAGCGGTGGGCTCAGGAACGCGGGGCCAGGCCGGCCACGATCGCGGGCACCGAGCGGGAAGGTCGGGCCGGCGTCCTCACGTTCAACATCCCGGGCTACCGGGAGAGCAGCCGGATCCGCGAGATCACCTGGGACGACTGGTTCCACACCTTCGACCTGCGCCGACTGAACCTCATCTACCAGGAGCAGATGCGCGACGGTCGGCAGAGCAACTTCTTCCGGACCGAGTCACCCGATCGTGAGGACGGCTGACCGTTTGCGGGAATCGTCGGCGGGTAGCCGGTGTTGGGAAGACCGAGGCCCGGAGTAGCGGGAGGCCGGTTTCTGTGACCGGCGAGACAGCCGATGCGGGTTGAATCCGGAATCTGGGCGAACTAACTTTATTGCACCGCACCACGCTCGGAAACGTTCGGGGGAGCGGCGGATCGATCAGATCCGCGCACCGGGCGAGGTGCGATGAGACGGGTGGACCAACCGTTGGGGGACGGTGCCCACCTGTTTGGACCGGCGGCGCGAGCGGGCGACGCTTACGGGGGTGAGTGTTGCCCGCCGCCGCCGGCCCCACAGTGCGCGAGGTGCCCACCACTGCCATTCGGGGCGTGGTGGGCACTTCGCATATCTGCGTCCTATGACCGTTTTGTCCACGGCGGTGGCACCCACGAGTTGTGAGCCGCGACGCGGTCAGCTGGCGGAACTCCGCTCGCCGGCGGCGGCTGGATCCGCGGTCCGTCCCTCGGTGGACCTCCCCGCCCCCACGGTCGACACCGCTCGGGAAGTTGCGGCGTCGGTGGCCCGGCGTAGCGCGGCCACCCGGCGCTCCCGGGGCGGACCGGCG
The DNA here is from genome assembly GCF_044456245.1 of Micromonospora sp. NPDC051006. Taxonomy (NCBI): domain Bacteria; kingdom Bacillati; phylum Actinomycetota; class Actinomycetes; order Micromonosporales; family Micromonosporaceae; genus Micromonospora; species Micromonospora sp. NPDC051006. The sequence goes on along the minus strand of NZ_JBITFP010000001.1, from coordinate 388,126 downwards.
AGCAGGTGGGCCCCCGCGGCGAGCAACCCGAGCGCACCCACGATCAGCCAGTGCCCGGCGCCCAGGTACTGCAGACTCACCCCGCCCAGCGTCGGCGCCACGAACGACGCGGCCGGGAAGGTCAGGTAGAACACCGACTGGTAGCGACCGCGCAGCGCGGGTGGCGCCAGGTCCGCGTTGATCTGGGCGTTGGGTGGGGCGGCCAGCATCGACCCGACCGTCCAGACGACCGCCGCGACCAGGTAGACCGCCAGCCCGTTGGCGAGCGCGAGCGCACCGAAGCCGAGCGCCATCAGCGCGGTGGAGGCGGCGAGCACCACGTCCTTGCGGTGGCCGTCGATCAGCCGTGGCACGAACAGTTGGCCGAGCACGATCAGCGCGCCGCCGAGCGCCACCACCAGACCGTACGACGACGGCCCGAGACCGTCCGCGCGCATCGCCAGCGGCATGATCGTCGAGGTCTGCATGGTCAGCACGGCCAGCACGAAGGTGAGCGCGACGAAGGTCAGGAAGATCCGGTCGGTGAGTGCCGTGCGCAGCCCCGGCCGCCGCCCGCCCGCCTCGGCCCGGCCAACCGGTGGGGTGGTTGCCCGGCCCAGCGTCTCCGGCACCTTCCACGCGATCACTATCGCGGTGGCCAGCGTGGCGGCGGCGTCGACCAGGAACAGGGCCAGGAAGCTCGCCTCGGCGAGCACCCCGGCCAGCAGCGAGGCGACCGCCATGCCCAGGTTGAAGGCCCAGAACTGGAGGTTGAAGGCGCGCGACCGGCGCTGCTCGGGCACCAGGTCGACGATCGCCGCCACGAATGCCGGGCCGGGCATCGAGTGCACCACCCCGACCAGCGCGGCGAGCGCCGCGATGAGCACCAGATGCCGGCTCAGGGCCAGCGCCACCATCAGGCCGCCGGCGATCAGATGGGCGGTGACCAGCGTGGCCCGCCGCCCCCACCGGTCGGCCAACACCCCGCCGAGCAGCACACCGACCGCCCCGCCGGCACCGTACGCCCCGACGACCGTGCCGGCGAGCGCTTCGCTGGCACCCCGCGCATCGGTCAGGTAGAGCGACAGGAAGAGCATCGCGAAGGCGCCGGCCCGGTTGATCAGGATGCCGGCCCAGAGATACCAGAAGGTGGCGGGGAGCCCACCCGCGGTCTCCTGCCACCAGCGCTGCAGGCCGCGCAAGCGCCCCTCCCGACAGTTCGCTTTGTTAACCGTTACCGATCCCGACGTTATCCGACCTCGCGCGGGTGGGGAGCGCGGACCCCGCCCCGACCGCCCCGGGTCAGCTGGCCCGGGCCGGCTCGACGGTCCCGATCGGCTCGGTCGGCGCGGTCGCCGCGGGCTCGGCGGCCTGCGGCACCGGCGGGCGGACGTCGGTCAACGGGACGGCCGGCTCGGCGGGCCGGCGCAGCATGGTGGCGCGGCGCTCCCGGGCCGGTCCGGAGATCAGATGGGCCACCGCCATCAAGCCACCGATCGCGGCGCAGCCCAGCCAGAGCGCGCTGTTGCCGATGTGTTCGCGCACCAGCCCACCGAGGATCGGCGCGCTGGCCCCGGCGATCTGCCAGGAGAGCGAGAAGACGCCCTGGTAGCGGCCGCGCAGCGCGGCGGGGGAGAGTTCGGCGACGAGAGTGGCGTTGGAGGGCGAGTTGAGCATTTCGCCGACCGTCCAGATCAGCACGGTCAGCCCGTAGAACCAGGCGGCCTCGGCGAACGCGGTGAGCCCGAAGCCCACGCCCATCACCACGGCGGCCAGCGCGAGCACGTGCGACCGGCTCCGGCCTCGGATCAGCCGGGGGACGAAGAGTTGACCCACCACGATCAGTACGCCGTTGAGAGCGATCACCGAGCCGTACGTGGCGGGGGTCAGCCCGGAGTCGCCCATCGCGATCGGCAGCATCGAGATGTGCTGGAGGAAGACCAGCGCGCTGAAGAGGTTGAGCGCGACGAAGCCGAGGTAGATCGGGTCGCTGAGGATGGTGCGCAGCGCTCCCGCCGGTGCCGGCGCGCCCTTTGCGGTGGGGCTGGCGGCCCGCCGGGTCTCGCCCACCCGGATGAAGATGATCAGCGCGGTGACCAGCGTGGTGATCGCGTCGACCACGAAGAGCAGCAGGTAGCCGGCCTGGGCGGCGAAGCCGGCGAGCACGGCGGCGCAGGCGAAGCCGAGGTTGATCGCCCAGTAGTTCAGCGAGAAGGCGCGCAGCCGGTCCTTCTCCGGCACCACGTCGATCATCATGGCGCCGAACGCCGGCCGGGCGGCCTCGGCGAACGTGCCGAGCAGCAGCGCGCCGAGGGCGACCGCCCAGAGCGGTCGGGCCAGGCCGAGCGCCAGCATCATGGTGGCCGCGCCGAGGTGCGCGACGAGCAGTGTGGGACGGCGTCCCCAGCGGTCGGTCAGGGTGCCGCCGACGGTGGTGCCGACGGCGCCGCCGACGCCCCAGAGCCCGATCACCAGCCCGGCCTGCGAGGCGGAGAAGCCACGTTCCTGGGTGAGGTAGATGGCCAGGAAGACCAGCACGAACGAGCCGAGTCGGTTGATCAGGGTGCCGGCCCAGAGGTACCAGAACCGCCGCGGCAGTCCACCCGCCGTGTCCTGCAACCAGCCGTGCACCGTCCGCATCCGCCGCCCCCGTTTGGTAATGACCGGTCTATCCCAAGCGCCTTACAACCTAGTCGTCCGTCGGAACGCCGGTCATCAGCTTTTCCACGTGGTGGTCGTCACGACGGGTCACCGCGTGTCCGGCTGCGCCGTACGGCAGGATGATCCGCATGACTGCTAGCGAGGGGCCCACCATCGGGACGCTGGTCCTGCTGCGGCACGGCGAGAGCGACTGGAACGCGAAGAACCTCTTCACCGGCTGGGTCGACGTCGACCTGACGGCCAAGGGCGAGGAGGAGGCGCGGCGCGGCGGCGAGCTGCTCCGTGAGCACAGCCTGATGCCGGACGTGGTGCACACCAGCGTGCTGCGCCGCGCGATCCGCACCGCCGAGCTGGCGCTGAACGCCGCCGACCGGCACTGGATCGCGGTGCGCCGGTCGTGGCGGCTCAACGAGCGCCACTACGGCGCCCTGCAGGGCAAGAACAAGAAGCAGACCCTCGACGAGTACGGCGAGGAGCAGTTCATGCTCTGGCGCCGCTCGTACGACACGCCTCCGCCGCCGATCGACGACAACGACGAGTGGTCCCAGGTGGGCGACTCCCGGTACGCGCTGCTGCCGACCGAGCTGATGCCGCGCACCGAGTGCCTGAAGGACGTCGTCGAGCGGATGCTGCCGTACTGGTACGACTCGATCGTGCCGGACATCCTGGCCGGCCGTACCGTGCTGGTGGCCGCGCACGGCAACTCGCTGCGCGCGCTGGTCAAGCACCTCGACCAGATCTCCGACGAGGCGATCGCGAAGCTCAACATCCCGACCGGGATCCCGCTGCGCTACGACCTCGACCCGCACCTGCGCCCGCTCACCCTGGGTGGCACCTACCTCGACCCGGCCGCCGCGAAGGCCGCCGCCGCCGCGGTCGCCAACCAGGGCCGCTGACCTGCGCGAAGGCCCCCGGTCCAGCGGACCGGGGGCCTTCGTCGTGCGGTGGTCAGCTGGCGCTCGGCGCCTGCTCCCCGGTGATCAGGTAGACCACGTGCTCGCCGGCGTTCACCGCGTGGTCGGCGAAGCGCTCGTAGAAGCGGCCCAGCAGGGTGGCGTCGATCGCGGTCTCCACCCCGTACGGCCAGTCGTCGCCGAGCAGCACGCTGAACAGGGTCTTGTGCAGGTCGTCCATCGCGTCGTCGTCGCGGTCCAGTTCGGCGGCGAGGTCGGCGTCGGGCTTGGCCAGCACCGAGCCGATCTTCACGGCCATCCGGTCGGCGATGGCGGCCATGTCGGTGAAGATCTGACGCAGCTCGGCCGGCACCGCGGGCGAGGGGTGCCGCCGCAGTGCCGTCTTCGCCACGTGGTCGGCCAGATCGCCCATCCGCTCCAGGTCGGCGGCGACGTGCAGGGCGGTGATCATGGCACGCAGGTCGGAGGCGACCGGCGCCTGCCGGGCCAGCAGGTCGCAGACCCGCTCCTCGACGTGCCGGTAGAGGTCGTCGATCTCGGCGTCCCGCTCGATCACCGTCTCGGCCGCCTGCCGGTCGGCGGTGAGCAGGGCGCGGGTGGCCTGGCGCATGGCGGACCGGATCCCCTCGGCCATGTCCACCAGCAGCTGGCTGACGATCTGCAGGTCGGCCCGGAACTCGTCGCGCATTGTCACGTCCTGTGGTCGGATTGCCGCCGGCCGGGGGCCGGCGCCGGGTGGGCGGTGCGACGACCACGGTAGGCGGGACGGACGGCCCCGACATGAACCCCGGTGAACGACGCCGGACGCACGGGTGAACTTTGCCGGAAGCGAGCCTGGTTCGTCCTGGTCTGGGCGGTAGCTAGGTTAACAATGACCCTACGATCGCCAGGTGGATTGGGCGGTGGCGGTCGTGGTGGCCGTAGCACTGGCGACCGGAGTGGTCGCCGGGTTCATGCTGCCCCGGATCGTGCCGGCGCTGCGCCGTCGCGTCGCGTCGACCGGGAGCGGCAGCTCCCTCTGGAACATGGGGAGGCCCGCGATAGCCGACGATCCGCAGGTCGGGCTCGGCCGCCGTACGATCGACTCGCTCCGGGCCGGCGTGGTGGTGCTGGATCCCGACGATGTTCCCGTACTGGTCAATCCGGCGGCCCGGGCGATGGGCCTGCTCCGCACCGGGACCAGCCCGGGCTCGATTGCCGCTCATCCCCTCATCCGTACCCTCGCCGGGCAGGTCCGACGGACCGGCATCCGGCGCGAGATCGAGCTGGACCTGCCCCGGGGTCGCGACAACGCGGGGGACAATCCGCTCGGCGTGCACCTGCGGGCGATGGGGGTCGGTGCCGGCTACATCGCCGTGGAGGCGGCCGACGTGACCGAGTCGCACCGGCTGGCCCGGGTGCGGCGCGACTTCGTGGCGAACGTCAGCCACGAGCTGAAGACCCCGATCGGCGCCCTGCAACTGCTGGCGGAGGCGTTGCTGGACGCCACCGAGCCGGCCAGCGAGGTCGCCCCGGACCTCTCCGAGGACCTGGTCGCCGCCCGCCGCTTCGCCGAGCGGATCCAGCACGAGTCGACCCGGCTCGGCCGGTTGGTGCAGGAACTGCTCGAGCTGACCCGGTTGCAGGGCGCCGAGCCGCAGCCGGCACCGGAGCCGGTCTCGATCGACTGGGTGGTCGCCGAGGTGGTCGACCGGACCAGGACCACGGCCTCGGCCCGGGGGATCGAGGTGGTGGTGTCCGGGGAGCGCGGTCTGACCGCGTACGGCAGTGACACCCAGTTGGCGACCGCGGTGGCCAACCTGGTCGAGAACGCCATCAACTACTCGGGCGAGGACACCACGGTACGGGTCACCGCTCACGGCGGCGAGGAGCACGTCGAGATCTCCGTCACCGACCAGGGCATCGGTATCGCCCCCAGCGACGTCGACCGGATCTTCGAGCGGTTCTACCGCGCGGACCAGGCGCGCTCGCGGGCGACCGGCGGCACCGGGCTCGGTCTGGCCATCGTGAAGCACATCGCGAGCAACCATGGCGGACGGGTCGATGTCGCGAGCACTCTTGGTGGTGGATCGACGTTCACCATCCGGCTGCCTGCCCGTCCCCCGGACGACCTCCTGGCGACACTGCCGCCGGTTGGGATCGAGCCCGGTCCGGCCGAGCTTCGGCAGGTCTGACAGCAATGGAAAGGAAATCTCCGTTGAGCCGCGTTCTGGTGGTCGAAGACGAGGAGTCGTTCTCCGACGCCCTGTCGTACATGCTCCGCAAGGAGGGCTTCGAGGTCTCGGTCGCCGCGACCGGTCCCTCCGCCCTCACCGAGTTCGACCGGACCGGCGCCGACATCGTGCTGCTCGACCTGATGCTGCCCGAAATGTCGGGGACCGAGGTGTGCCGGCAGCTCCGGCAGCGCTCGCACGTGCCGATCATCATGGTCACCGCGCGGGACAGTGAGATCGACAAGGTGGTCGGCCTGGAGATCGGCGCCGACGACTACGTGACCAAGCCGTACTCGCCGCGGGAGCTGGTGGCCCGGATCCGGGCGGTGCTGCGCCGGCAGACCCCCGAGGTGGCCGAGTCGGGTGCCCCGACGCTGGCCGCCGGCCCGGTCCGGATGGACATCGAGCGGCACGTGGTGACCGTCGACGGCGGGGCCGTGCAGCTGCCGCTGAAGGAGTTCGAGCTGCTGGAGCTCCTGCTGCGCAACGCCGGGCGGGTGCTCACCCGGGGTCAGCTCATCGACCGGGTCTGGGGCGCCGACTACGTCGGCGACACCAAGACGCTGGACGTGCACGTCAAGCGGCTGCGTTCCAAGATCGAGCCGGAGCCGTCCGCGCCGCGCTACATCGTGACCGTCCGAGGCCTGGGCTACAAGTTCGAGCCGTGATCGACGGACGCGACGAGGGCCCACGCCTCTGCCTGGGCCCTCGTCGGCACGACTGCTCCGCCTGACGCGGGCCCACCGCGGATCGCCGGCCCCGGTGCTTGCTGGCGCCGGGACCGCGTGCTGGCGCTCGGCCGCATGGATCACGTTCGGTAACGAGGCGTCTCCCGGTGCCAATCACTCAGCGCGACGACTCGCCCTCGCCTCGCCCGGGTGGTGTTTTCGTCCTTTGCTCTGCTGCACTATCGGCAACACCGACGTGAGCTGCGGTTTCGCCGGGCGGCGCGGCTCGGGGGTTTCAGCGCCGAACGCGGAGGGTGACTGTTTCCTGTGGTGAAGCAGAGCAAAGGACGGAACCAGGATCCCCGCCCGTCGGAGCGGCCGTGACGGTACGTGACCAGCCCGGCTGTCCGGCCGGTCGGGGTCAGGAGGCGTCGGCGGGATGCGGGGCGACCAGCCCCTGGCGGACGCGGGCCGCGCAGAGTTCGGCCAGCTTCGCGTACGCGGGCGCGCCGATCAGCGCGGTCAGCTCCGGGCCGTACGAGATGTACATCGGCTCGGTGCCGACGTGCGCGTCCGTCGAGGAGGTGCACCACCAGTGCAGGTCGTGCCCGCCGGCGCCCCAGCCGCGCCGGTCGAACTCCGACAGCGTGGAGACCAGCACCTTCGTGTTGTCCGGCCGCTTGGCCCAGTCCTGATCCCGCCGGATCGGCAACTGCCAGCAGACGTCCGGCTTGTATTCCAACGGGTGCACGCCGTCGCGTAGCGCCTGGGCGTGCAACGCGCAGCCGCCGCCACCGGGGAAGTCGGCGTCGTTCAGGAAGACACAGGGGCCGTCGACGTCCTGGGTGGCGGTCCGCCGGGCCGGGTTCTTCCCGTCGATGGTGTCATTCTCGGTCCAGTTCTTGAAACCCCGGCGGAAGTGCTGCCAGGTCGACGGGGTGAGCCGCTTGGCGGCGGCGCGCACCCGCTTCTCGTCGTCGGAATCGGTGAAGAAGGCGCCGTGCGAGCAGCAGCCGTCGGCGGCCCGGCCGGCGATGATGCCGTGGCAGCCCTGACCGAAGATGCAGGTCCACCGGGAGAGCAGCCAGGTCAGGTCGGCGCGGATCTGGTGGTTCTCGTCCGCCGGGTCGGCGAACTCAATCCACTCCCGAGGGAAGTCCAGCGGCACCTCACGACTGCGCGGGTCGTCGGGCTCGTCCACCAGCACGCGGAGCTCCATCGTCACCCGGCCCAGCCTACGCGGGGGACACCGCGCGGGCCGCCGAGCCGCGCAAACGTGTTGCCCCTAGGGTCAGGTCATGCGACTGGGTGTCCTCGACGTCGGCTCCAACACGGTGCACCTGCTGGTGGTGGACGCGCACCACGGCGCGCACCCCTGGCCGGCGCACTCGGAGAAGGTGGTGCTGCGACTGGCCGAACAGCTCGGTCCGGACGGCGCGCTCACCGAGGCCGGCGCCGACGGCCTGGTCAAGGCGGTCAGCATGGCCAAGGCGGCGGCCGCCGGCCTGGACACCGACGACCTGATCGCGTTCGCCACCTCCGCGGTCCGGGAGGCCACCAACGCGGCCGAGGTGCTGGCCCGCGTCCGGGAGGAGACCGGCGTACGCCTCGAGGTGCTCTCCGGCGCGGACGAGGCGCGGATGACGTTCCTCGCGGTGCGACGCTGGTTCGGCTGGTCCGCCGGGCGGCTGCTGGTGTTGGACATCGGGGGCGGCTCGCTGGAGATCGCCGCCGGGATCGACGAGGACCCGAGCCTGGCCGTCTCGCTGCCCCTCGGTGCCGGCCGGTTGACCCGGGAGCGGCTGCGGGTGGCGCCCGGCCACGCCGCGCCCCCCACCACCGAAGCCGTCGACGAGCTGCGGGCGTACGTCGACGGGGTGCTCGACCCGGTGGTCAAGGAGATGACCGAGGTGGGCTGGGATAGGCCGGTCGCCACCTCGAAGACCTTCCGCACCCTCGCCAGGCTGGCCGGGGCGGCCCCGTCCGGCGCGGGACTCTGGGCCCGACGCCGCCTCACCCGCACCGGTCTGCGCCAGGTGATCGGCTTCATCCGGCACATCCCGCCCGGGCACCTGTCGGAGCTGGAGGGGGTCAGCATGGGCCGGGCCCACCAGCTGATGGCAGGCGCGGTCGTCGCCGAGGCGGTGATGCGCCGGCTCGACGTGGACGCGCTGGACATCTGCCCCTGGGCGCTGCGGGAGGGCGTGATCCTGAGCCGACTCGACCAGCTCGGTCCCGGCTGAGTCGGCGGGGGCGGTTCCGGCCGCTTTACGACTTCTCGTCACGATGCTTCGGCGCGACCGGGCTACCCTGGCTGGTGTGACTTCCCGCGTCCCGGTGCTCCTGTCCACCTCCTCGGTCTTCCCCGAGCGGACCGCGGCGGCATTTCAACTGGCCGCGGCGCTCGGCTATGACGGCGTCGAGGTGATGGTCTGGACGGACGCGGTCAGCCAGGACGCCGGCGCGCTGCGCGGGCTCTCCCAGCACTACGGGGTGCCGGTGCTCTCCGTGCACGCGCCCTGCTTGCTGGTCACCCAGCGGGTGTGGAGCCCCGACCCGTGGGAGCGGCTGCGCCGTTCGGCCGAGCTGGCCGAGACGCTGGAGGCGCCCACGGTGGTGGTGCACCCACCGTTCACCTGGCAGCGCGACTACGCGCGGACCTTCGGTGACGGGCTGGACGCCATCGCGGGACAGTACCCGGGGCTGCGCATCGCGGTCGAGAACATGTACCCGGTTCGGATGGCCGGCCGGCAGTTCGTCCCCTACGTCCCCGGCTGGGATCCGACCGAGACCGGCTACCCGGCCTACACGCTCGACCTCTCACACTGCGCCGCCTCGCACACCGATTCGCTGGAGATGGCCGACCGGATGGGCGACGCGCTGGCGCACGTGCACCTGGGCGACGGCACCGGTGAGGGTCGCGACGAGCACCTGGTCCCGGGCCGGGGCACCCAGCCCTGCGCCGAGCTGCTGCGGTCGCTGGCCGGGCGCGGCTTCACCGGCTCGGTGGCGGTGGAGGTGTCGACCCGGGGCGCGAAGAGCCGCGCGGTGCGCGAGGCGGACCTTCGGGCCGCCCTGGACTTCGCCCGCCAGCACCTGAGCACGCCGTCGCCGGTCGACGCCTGACCGTTGCGCGGCACGGCCGGTGCCGGCCTGACCGGCCGGGCCGGTGGGGTCAGCTGACCGGGGTGAGCGACTCGGTGGTCGCCGTCGGCTGGGCGGCGACGGGAACCTGCTCGCCGACCGCCGCCCGCTTGCGCGCCCGGTGGGCGGCCACGTGCGAGCGGGTGGCGCAGCGCTCCGAGCAGAACCGCCGGCAGCAGTTGGACGAGGTGTCCAGGTAGACGTTGCCGCAGCGCTCGTCGGCGCAGACACCGAACCGGGCGCTGCCGTATTCGCAGAGCCAGACCGAGAGGCCCCAGACCGCGCCGGCGAGGTATTCCGCGCTCACCGAGGCGCCCCGGCTGGTGACGTGCATGTGCCAGTCGCTGGAGTCGTGACCCGAGATGCGCGGCTGCACCGGGTAGGCCTCCAGCAGGGCGTTGAGCTCGGCGACCGCCTGGGCGTCCCGCCCGGAGGTGCCGTAGTCGAAGACGTCGCGTAGGCGCTTCTGCGCCCGCCGGAAGATTGCCAGGTCCCGTTCCGCGGCTTCCTCGCGCATCCAGGCGCTGGTCTCGGGGAAGAGGGCCCGCAGGTCGTCGAGGTCGTCCAGGCGGGCGTTGACGAGGTCAACGCCGGTTCGCGCGTACGCGTCGAAGTTCACCCCACAACGGTAGACGACTCAGGCGGGACGCGGCGCGTCGATGTAGTGCGGCAGGAACCTCGCGTAACCGTCGGTGATCAGACTGACGCTCTCCCGTACCCCGGCGCCGGCCGACTCACCGGCGACGATCCAGCTCCCCAGCACTGTCCGGTTGCCGTCGAACTCGGGTAGCGGCCGGAACTCCTGGTAACACCAGCCCTCGTCGCCGTAGATCCCGGGGTTGGTGATCTCCTCGGTGGGCGTGACGATCCGCACCGAGCCGCCCTCCCGGCCGAGCAGCGGCTTGGCCACGTACTCGGACATCCCGCGCGGCGAGTCGAGGTACGCGGGGAGCAGGTACTCGTGCCCCGGGTAGAGCTCCCAGAGCACGGCCAGCAGCGCCTTGTTGGAGAGCAGCAGCTTCCAGGCCGGTTCGATCCAGGTGGTCGGCGTGCCCGGTTCGAGCGCGAGCCGGCCGTACGGCTCGTCGAGCATCCACTCCCACGGATAGAGCTTGAAGCAGGTGGTGACCGGCTGATCGGCCGCGTCGACGAAGCGCCGGCCGTCCCAGCCGATCTCCTGGATCGGCAGCAGCTCGACGCCCAGACCGGCCTGGCGAGCGGTCTCGGCCAGGTAGCCGGCCGTCATGTGATCTTCGCCCGACTCCTCCTCACTCGACCAGGCCACGTGCACCCGGCGATCGTGCAGCCCGGCGCCGACCGCCGCCCACGCCCCGACCAGCCGCTCGTGCAGGCTGTTCCACTGGTCCAGCTCCGGGCGGGTCTGTTCCAGCCAGTACCACTGCACGATCGCCGCCTCGACCAGCGAGGTCGGGGTGTCGGCGTTGTACTCCAGCAGCTTCGGGGGCCAGCTGCCGTCGTAGGCGAGGTCGAAGCGGCCGTAGAGGGTCGGCGGCCCCTCGCGCAGCGACCGGGCCACCGCCTCGGCCGCCCACGCCGGAATGCCGAACTCGGCGTACCGCCCGCGCGCCACCACGTGCTCGGCAGCGGCGACCGACATCCGGTGCAGCTCCTCGGTCGCCTCCTCCAGCCGCAGCACCTCGGCGAGGTCGAAGGCGTAGGCGGCGGTCTCGTCCCAGTACGACATGACCCCGCCGTCGGGCAGCTCGGTGTCCACGTACACCAGCCCCTGGGCGCGGATGGTGGCGTCCCAGTCCGGTCGGGGGGTGACCGACTCCCGGCGCACCTCAGCCGCCGCAGGAGGCGAGGTGCGTGCCGAAGCCGCCCCGATCGGGCACGGCGGCGGCGACCGGCTCGGGGGCGCTGCGCGCCGTGGACGGGCCGGCGACCCGCATCGCCAGCGCCACGGTGTCGCCGCCGCCCCCGGGCCCGAGCGCGCAGTCGTCGTCATCGTCGTCGTCGGAGGTCAGGTTGCAGCCGGACAGGGCGAGAGCCAGGGCGGTGAGCGCGCCGAGCTGCACGGAGGCCGACCGGAGCCGGCGTCGGGGGTGTCGTTCCACGGCATCGTTGTAGCCGATCCGTGCCATGTCCGTGTGCCCCGGGGCGGCTCCCGGGCAAGGCCGCCGCCCCTCGGCGCGGGCCCGTGCACGGGCGTTACGCTCGGCTCATGCTCCGTTCCGTCATCCTCGCCGCCTCCCGGTCATCCCAGGTCGAGCGGCTCGTCGCGACTGCCCCGTTCACCCGGGACGTCGTCCGCCGGTTCGTCGCCGGCGCCAAGACCGACGACGCGCTGCGCGCCACCCGCGCACTCGTCGACGACGGTCTCGCGGTCACCCTCGACAACCTCGGTGAGGACACCGTCACCCCCGAGCAGGCCAACGCCACCCGGGACGAGTACCTGAGGCTGCTGCGGCTGCTCGCCGGTGCGGGGCTCACCCCGGCCGCCGAGGTCAGTGTGAAGCTCTCCGCGCTCGGGCAGAAGTTCGACGAGCAGTTGGCGTACGACAACGCCCGGGCGATCTGCGCGGCGGCGGACGCGGCGGGCACCACGGTCACCCTGGACATGGAGGACCACACCACCACCGACTCGACCCTGGACGTCCTGGCCAAGCTCCGCAAGGATTTCCCGTCGACCGGCGCGGTGCTCCAGGCGTACCTGCGACGGACCGAGTCGGACTGCCGTGAGCTGGCCACCGCCGGTTCGCGGGTGCGGCTCTGCAAGGGGGCGTACAAGGAGCCGGAGTCGGTGGCCTACCAGTCCGCCCGCGAGGTGGACAAGTCCTACGTCCGCTGCATGAACGTGCTGATGTCCGGCGACGGCTACCCGATGCTGGCCACCCACGACCCGCGGTTGATCGCCATCGGCGAGGACCGGGCCCGTTGGTTCGACCGGGGGCCGGAGCGCTTCGAGTTCCAGATGCTCTACGGCATCCGCCCGGAGGAGCAGGCCCGGCTGGTCGCCGAGGGCTACACCGTGCGCACCTACGTCCCGTACGGCGACGAGTGGTACGGCTACCTGATGCGCCGGCTCGCCGAGCGCCCGGCCAACCTGGTCTTCTTCGGCCGCGCCCTGGTCTCCAAGAAGTAGCCGCAACCGATCGCCCGGACGGGCCGGTGGGACGACGTCCCGCCGGCCCGTCTTTCGTTTCGACTTGACGCCGACGGCTAATAGGGTTAGCTTTTTGGTTATGGACATGAGCTACGTTGATCGGGTCGGCGGTCGGATCGCCTACGAGGTGCACGGTGCCGGGCCGCTGGTGGTCCTCGCCCACGGCATGGGTGAGAACCGTGGCTCCTACCGGCACATGGTGCCGCTGCTCGTCGCGGCCGGCTACCGGGTGGCGTCGATGGACGTCCGGGGGCACGGCGCGTCCAGCGTCGGCTGGTCGACGTACGCCCCGGCGGAGGTCGGCGGCGACCTGCTGGCGGTGGTCCGCGACCTGGGCGGCGGCCCGGCCGTGCTGGTCGGCAGTTCGTCGGCCGCCGCGGCGGTGGTCTTCGCGGCGACCGAGGCCCCCGAGCTGGTCGCCGGCATCGTGCAGATCGGTGCGTTCGTGACGCAGCCCAAGCTGAACCCGGCCCTGCGGCTCGCCCTGGTGGCCGTGATGCGCAGCCCGAGCCTCTTCGGGATGTTCCACAAGACCCTGTTCCCGGTCACGCGGCCGGCAGACGACGCCGCGTTCCGCCGCGCGATGGTCGCCAACCTGCGGGAGCCCGGTCGGATGGCGGCCATGCGCGGGGTCATCGAGCCGGTCGAGCCGCACTGGACGACCCGCGCCCGGGAGGTCCGGCAGCCGGTCCTGGTGCTGATGGGCGCGCGCGACCCGGATTTCAAGGACCCGGGCGCCGAGGCGCGCGCCGCGCGCCGCCTCTTCGCCACCGCCGAGGCCCGGATGATCGCCGACTCCGGTCACTACCCGCACGCCGACCAGCCGGCGCGCGCGGCCGAGCAGCTGACGGCGTTCCTGGCGGTGTGCTCCGGTGCCTAGGGTCGGCCTCAACCAGCAGACCGTGGTGCGTGAGGCCGCCCGGCTGGCCGACGAGGTCGGCTACCAGCAGCTCACCCTCGCCGCGTTGGCGGCCCGCCTCGGCGTCGCCCTGCCCAGCCTCTACAAGCACATCCGGGGCGCCGACGCGCTCACCCAGAAGCTCTCCGCACTGGCCACCGCCGAGCTGGCCACCGAGCTGACCGGCGCCGCCGTCGGCCGGGCCGGGGTGGACGCCCTGCGCGCCATCGCCACCGCCTACCGGGCGTACGCCCACCGGCACCCCGGCCGCTATCCCGCCGCCCAGCGGGTGCCGGACCCGGCCGACCCGGAGCACGTGGCCGCGGGGGAGCGGGCGGTCGGCGCCATCTACGCGGTGCTGCGTGGCTACGGGCTCACCGGCGACGAGGCGGTCGACGCCACCCGGATGCTGCGCAGCGCGCTGCACGGGTTCGTCGCGTTGGAGGCGGCCGGTGGCTTCGGCCTGCCCCGCGACGTCGACCGCTCGTACGACGAGTTGATCGCCGCGCTGGACACCGCCTTTCAGGCGTGGCCCGGGCGGCGGCGATGATCCGCGCCTTCGGGCTGCTCCTGCTCTTCCTGCTGGAGCTCGCCGTGCTGGGAATCGGCGCTTGGTGGGGCTGGGCGCTGGACGCGGCCACCCCGGTCCGGCTGCTCGCCGCCGCCGCGGTGCCGGTGCTGCTCGCCGCGCTCTGGGGAGTCTTCGGCTCGCCGAAGGCCCGGGTGCCGCTGTCGGCGCCGGCCAAGCACACCTTCCAGGCCGGCTGGTTCGTACTGGGTGGCGGCCTGCTCGCCCTGCTCGGCCGGCCGCTGCTCGGGGTCGCGCTGGTCGCCGTCTGGGCCGTCACCGTCACCCTGCTCCGCCGCGCCGGCCGCCCCGCGTAGGTGTCGTTCCGGCGACCCGGAGTAGCGGCCGGGCGAACCGATCGGTGGTGACCCCTCGCCCGATCGGCCGGTTGGTCGTTACCCTTCGCCCGTGACTGAGGGTTTGGACGAGCCGCGTCCCCCGCGCCGACTCTGGCCGGTGTGGACGGTGCTCGGGGTGCTCGTGCTGTTGCTCACCTGCGGACTGCCGGCGGTGCTGGTGGTCGGGGTGCTCCGCGATGGGACCCACCGGGCGGTGCTGAGCCGGGCCGACCCGACGGCCGACGATCCGGCGACCCGGGCCGGGCGTCAGCTCGCCGATCGGATAGCGGCCGAGTTGGACCGGCAGTCCGCGGCCCTGCTGGCCGGCGACCGGGCCGGCTTCCTCGCGGTCGCCGAGCCGGCCGCACACGCCGACCTGAAGCGCCGGTTCGCCGCCCTTCGCGCGCTGAAGGTGACCACCTGGCGGGCCGAGGTGACCGGCCTGCCCACCCCGACGCCCGACCGGGCCGGCGAGTGGCGGCTGCTGGTGCGATTCCAGTACTGCTTCGTGGTGGCCGGCTGCCGGCCCAGCCCGGTGCTGGCCGGTACCCGCTGGCGGGACGCCGGAGGAGTTCCCCGGCTGGTCGCGGTCGAGGAATCCAAGTCGGCGCAGACCGGTACCCGGCCGTGGGAGATCAGCGAGCTGGCCGTCGCGACCGGACCGCGCACCATCGTCGCCACCACACCCGCGCTGCGCGGCAAGCTGCCGAACCTGCTGGCCCAGGCCGAGGCGGCGGCGAAGGTGGCCGACCGGTACGCGCCGACCGGTGCGGTCCCCGACCGCTACCGGATCTTCTACGCCGGACGGACCGAGTGGGAGAGCTGGTACGGCGGCGGCCGGCCGAAGTGGACGGGCGGGTACGCGGTCACCGTCGGAGGCGGGCACCAGGAGGTGGTGCTCAACGCCGACGGGCTGACCCCCGCCGGCACCGACGACCTCCTCCGGCACGAGCTGACCCACGCCTCGTCCCTGCCCGAGAGGGGCTACCCGGGCGCGGACGACTGGTGGCTGGTGGAGGGGCTGGCCGAGTACGCCGGGGCGGACGGCGAGCCGGTCGGCCGGTACAGCGGGCTGACCGAGGTGCGGCAGCTGGTCCGGAGCGGCTGGAACGGGAAGCTGGACGGGATTGCGCCCGCCGACGACGCGTCCGCCGAGCGGGTCGCCAGCAGCTACGGTCTGGGCTATCTGGCCGTCCGGCACCTCGTCGACCGGTTCGGTGAGCAGCGGGTGCTCGCCTTCTTCGCCGCAGTGGTGCACGAAGGCAGGCCGATGGAGCAGGCCGCCGAGCGAACCCTCGGCGAGCCCTGGCCCGCCCTGCACGACGAGTGCGTCGCGTACATCCGGGCCCTCGTCACCTGATCCGGCGGCCTGCCGCCCCATCTGGCGCCCGCCGAGCCGGCCACATCGGCGGGCGTCGACCTCGGCTCGTAGCATGGGCCGCGTGCGCCGCACCGATCCGCCGCGGCTGCGCGCAGCCATGCGGCCCCGCCTGCTCGTCGCCCTGCTCGCCACGGTCGTCCTGACCGGCACCACCGCCGCGTCCTGCGGCGACGATCCGTCGCCCTTCGCGCTCGCCGCGGTCGGCCGGTCCGCCGTCACCGAGGTGGTGGATGCCCCGGCGACCGTCACCGCACGGGCGGCGGCCACCCTCACCGCGCCCGCCGACGGCACGCTCACCAGCCTGCGTGTCCAGCCCGGCCAGCGGGTCCGCAAGGGCCAGGTGCTGGCCGTCATCAGCTCCCCGTCCGCTCAGGACCGGCTCCGGCAGGCCCGGGCGGCACTGACCGCCGCGAAGCGGGCCGGGCGCGGCGTCGGGGTCGGCGAGCTGGGCGGCAGCCGCCGCGGCACCGACCGGGCCGCCGCCGAGGCGTTCGACGCGGCGCGGACCGCCGCCGGAAAGGTCGGCGACCCGCGTCTGCGCGACGCGCTGCTGCGCCAGGTCGAGGCCGCCCAGCGGCAGTACGCCGCCGCCGCGCGCACCGCGGACCAGGCGGTCCGGGCGGTGCAGCAGGGCATCAGCGGGTTGAACTCCGCGGTCGGCGCACTTTCCGCCGCGCAACGGCTGCAAGCCCAGCAGGCGTACGACCTGGCGAAGGCGACCGTCGACGCGCTCACCCTGCGCGCCCCGATCGGCGGCGTGGTGCAGCCCGGCGGGACGAGCGGCGGGGGCAGCTCGGCCGAGGCGCTGGCCGGGCTGCTCGGTGCCGGTGGCGTGCCGGCCGGCCTCGCCCCCGGGGCGCTCGCCCCCGCGCCGACCGGGCCGCCGCCCGGCGTGGACGGCGCGGTCCCCGTCGGCGGGCGGGTCACCGCCGGCACGCCCGTCCTGACCGTGGTGGACGTCGGCGAGCTGGGCCTGCTCGCCGAGGTGGACGAGACCGACGTGCTGCTGGTCCGGGCCGGGCTCACCGCCGAGGTCGAGTTGGACGCGGTGACCGGTGCGACGTACGACGCGACGGTGCGCTCGGTGGACGTCCTGCCCACCAACTCGGCGCGCGGCGGGGTGTCCTACCGGGTGCGGCTCGCCCTCGGCGCGGGTCGGCTCGGCGAGGGCGAAGCCGCCCCGACGCCCCGCCCCGGCATGAACGCCGTGGTCCACCTGCGGGTCCGCGAGGCCACCGACGCGGTGACCGTACCCGCCTCGGCGGTCTTCTCGGCGGACGGCCGGGACGCGGTGTGGGTGGTCCGGGAGGGCCGGGCCGACCGGGCGGCGGTGACGGTGGGTGTGCAGGGGCAGGACCTCGTGCAGATCGTCAGCGGGGTGCAGGCCGGCGACCGGATCGTGGTCCGCGGCGCCGACCAGGTCCGTGAGGGCCAGGAAGTCGGGTGAGCTCGACGGTGCCGGCGATCGAGGCGGTCGACGTGTCCCGGACGTACCAGCTCGACGGGGTGTCGGTGCCCGCGCTGCGCGGGGTGACGTTGACCGTCGCGTCCGGCGACTACGTGGCTCTGGTGGGGCCGTCCGGTTCCGGCAAGTCGACGCTGATGCACCTGCTCGGCGGGTTGGACCGGCCCACCGGCGGCCGCTTGGCGATCGGCGGCCGGGAGGTGGCCGGCCTCAGCGCGCCGGAGCTGGCCACCCTGCGCAACGAGACCATCGGCTTCGTCTTCCAGGCGTTCCACCTGCTGCCGCGGACGTCCGCGGTGGACAATGTCGCGCTGCCGCTGGTCTACCGGGGCGTCGGTGCCCGGCAGCGGCGGCAGCGGGCGGCGGCGATGCTGGGCCGGGTCGGGCTCGGGCACCGGCTCGACCACCGGCCCAACCAGCTCTCGGGCGGCGAGCAGCAGCGGGTCGCCATCGCCCGGGCGCTGGTCACCGACCCGGCCGTGCTGCTCGCTGACGAGCCGACCGGCAACCTGGACAGCGTGACCGGCGCGGCGGTGCTGGAGTTGCTTGAGGAGCTGAACGCCGACTCCGGCGTCGCCCTGGTGATGGTGACCCACGACCAGGAGGTCGCGGCCCGGGCCCGGCGACGGATAACCCTGCGCGACGGCGTGGTGGTCGCCGACAGTGCCCGATCCGACCTTCATGATCCACCGCTGTCCGCCGGCTCCGGCCTACCTGAGACACTGGTCCCCGCTCCCAGCGCGGAGCCCCGGTCCGCGTCCGGAAGCGGCCCGGGGTGCCCGCCCGGTGGCTCCGGTGGCGCCACCGGAGCCACCGGGCGCCTTCCGCGCCCGGCCGCCGCCGGGACCGACGCATCGGACGGGGACGCCGGGTGAGGCTGGCCGAGGCGTGGCGGGTGGCGCTGGACGCGCTGCGCGCGAACCGGCTGCGCAGTGCGCTCACCATGCTCGGAGTGATCATCGGCGTCGCCTCGGTGGTGGTGCTGGTGGCCATCGGCACCGGCACGAAGGAGCAGGTCGAGCGGCAGGTCGAGGGGCTCGGCTCGAATCTGCTCCTGGTGGTTCCCGGCCGGCTGGACGTCGGCGCGGCCCCGGCGGTCTCCCCGCTCACCCTGGCCGACGTCGACGCGGTCACCCGGGTGGTCGGCGACCCGAACCGGGTCGCGGTCACCGTCGCCTCCGGCGCCACCGTGCGAGCCGGGAACCGCACCGACTTCAGCACCGTGCAGGGGGTGCTGGAGACCACCCCGCAGGTCTTCACCCGGGAGCTGGCGCGGGGCCGCTACCTGAGCGGATCCGACGTGGACACCGGCCGCCGGGTGGCGGTGCTCGGTGCCGCCGTGGCCGGCGCGCTCTTTCCCGACCGGGACCCGCTGGGCCAGCAGATCGCCGTGGCCGGGGTGCGGTTCCGGGTCGTCGGCGTCTTCGCGCCGCTCGGCCAGAGCCTCGGCGTGGACCGCGACGACGAGGTGCACATTCCGGTGACCGCGGCGCAGCGGCTCTACGGCACCCAGCGGGTCGACGGGATCGCGGTGAAGGCGCCGGACCGGGAGCGGATCGACGAGCTGGGCGACCGGATCGTGGCCGAGCTGACCCGCCGGCATCCGGGCACCGAGTTCAGTGCGGTCACCCAGGAGCAGATCCTCGGCGTGCTGGGCGACATCCTCGGCGTGCTGACCGGTGTGCTGGCGGCCATCGCGGGCATCTCGCTGCTGGTCGGCGGGGTGGGCGTCTCCAACATCATGCTGGTCGGCGTCCGGGAACGGACCCGGGAGATCGGGCTGCGCAAGGCGGTCGGCGCCCGACCCCGGGACATCGGCGTGCAGTTCCTGCTGGAGGCGGTGCTGCTCACCTCGATCGGCGGGCTCACCGGCATGGCGCTCGGGGTCGGCACCGCGCTGCTGGTGGACGCCGTGTCGCCGATCCCGGCGGCGATCACCTGGTGGTCGCTGGCGCTCGCCTTCGGGGTGTCCGCGGCGGTGGGGATCATCTTCGGGGTGGTCCCGGCGCAGCGGGCCGGAAAGCTCGACCCGGTGGTCGCGCTGCGCGCCGAGTGAGAAGTCCCAGCCACGTCGGGCGGGAGACCCCCGCCGGTCGCGCTCCGTGTGCCCGGCCAGCGGTTCCGGCAACGGGACGCACGACGCAGGGAGGGAGGTATCGGCAGCTCAGAACGGGTGAACCGAGGCCCGATTCATGATCAGTTGTACGAAGGGATCGCGCCGGTAACAGCGGCCCCGCTACCGTACTGGTAACACGCGCGTCGCCGGTGCGAGCGGGAGCAACCGTCGGATTGGCACGCGCCGGGCATGGGATGGGTCGGTGAGCCATGGCCGGGTCGCAGTCCGACGGTCGGCTGTCGGAGGTCAAGTTCCTGACCGTCGCCGAGGTGGCGACGGTCATGCGGGTGTCGAAGATGACGGTCTACCGCCTGGTGCACAGCGGTGAACTCACCGCGGTGCGGGTCGGCCGGTCGTTCCGGGTGCCCGAACACGCGGTGCACGAATATCTCCGGGGCGCCTTTCAGGAGACCGCCTGAGTCACCGGACAGCCCCTCGCCCCCAACCTGACGGGCCCCGCAGTCGCGAGCCGGCCCAGCTCATGTGAGCGCGAGGAGTGACCGCGCGGGCCCGCGGCCCTGAACGCGGGATCGCCCCGGCGGGTGCATCGACGGGGGCGCGTTGGTCCTGATGAGGCTCTCCCGCTACCCTGGACCCCGACCGTGACCGCACCCCGTGCGCCTTGCCGCCCGACCTGGTCCGGTCCGTTGTCCGCAAGCGGTCGCCGATGCCACCCGCGTGGCGTCACCCGGTCCGCCCCGCACGTTGTATCGAAAGGCTGTCGTATGGGCTCGGTGGTCAAGAAGCGCCGCAAGCGCATGGCTAAGAAGAAGCACCGCAAGCTGCTGCGCAAGACCCGCGTCCAGCGTCGCCGTCTCGGCAAGTGACCCACGCCGGGCCCGCGGCCCGGCAACGGCGTCACTTGCCAACTGTCGACCCTCGGAGGCTCAGGTGATCAGGCCGCGGATGTCCCGGCTCGATCACGCCTGCCGGGGGAGGTGCGAAGGATGACCCCCGGTGGCACCCCAGGTGCCCCGGGGGTCGTCGTCGTGACCGGGGTGGGCCGCTACCTCGGCGCGCACGTGGCCGCCCGGCTCGCCGGCGACGAGCGGATCGAGCGGGTGATCGGCATCGACCCGGCGGAGTCCGGCAACGAGTTCGCCGAGCTGCTCGACGGGGTCGAGCGGATCCGGATCGACCCCGGCTCGCTCGGCGGCCTCCTCGCCGACCTCGAGGTCGACGCGGTGGTGCACCTCGCGCTGGTCACCGCCCCCGACCAGCAGCACGGTGGCCGGTCCGCCATGAAGGACCAGAACGTCATCGGCACCATGCAGCTGCTCGCCGCCTGTCAGCGCGCGCCCCGGCTGCGCAAGCTGGTCGTCCGCTCCTCGACCGCCGCGTACGGGGCGTCCTTCCGCGACCCGGCCGTCTTCACGGAGGAGACCGAGCCGCGCGAGGTGCCGCGCGGCGGCTTTGGCCGCGACATCCTCGACATCGAGGGGTACGTCCGCGGCTTTCGCCGGCGCCGGCCCGACGTCACCGCGACGGTGCTGCGCTTCGCGCCGTTCATCGGCTCGACCGCCGACACCACGCTGACCCGCTACTTCTCCCAGCCGGTGGTGCCCACCGTCTTCGGCCGTGATCCGCGGCTGCAGTTCCTGCACTTCGACGACGCGCTCGAGGTGCTGCACCGGTCGGTCGTCGAGGAGCATCCGGGCACCTACAACGTGGCCGGCCCGGGTGTCCTCAACCTCACCCAGGCGATCCGGCGGGCCGGCCGGGTGACCCTGCCGGTGCTGGAGCCCGGTCTCTCCGGGGCCGCCGCGCTCGCCCGCAACCTCGGCTTCGGCCGCTACGGCCTCGACCAGGTCGACCTCTTCGTGCACGGCCGGGTGGTCGACACCAGCCGGCTGGAGCGCGAGTACGGCTTCACCCCACGCTCCACCGCCGCCGCGTTCGACGACTTCATCCGGGCGCACCACGGCGGCGCGGTGGTGACCCGCGGCCACCTGGCCGTCGCCGAGCAACTGGTGCTGGACGGCATCCGGCAGGTGCGGGCCGCCGTACGGGAGCGGCCGTGAACGGGCTGGGGCGCGACGGCGCCGAGCTGGGCGGCCGGTTCGACGTACCACCGGACCCGCCCGGCCCGGACGCGGAGCCGGCGCGGCGCAACGGGCACCGGCACGCCGGCCCGGCCGCCCCCGGCGCGGCGTCGCGGCCGGACGGGCCGGCGGTGGCCGACCGGCCGGGGGACCCCTGGGACCGCAAGGTGGCGAGCGGCCTGGCGTTCCTGCGCCGCCGGCTCGCCGGCGACTACGAGGTCGACGAGTTCGGCTTCGACCCGGAGCTGACCGAGTCCGTCTTCCACCCCGTGCTGCGGCTGCTCTACCGGGACTGGTTCCGCACGGAGGTGACCGGCATCGAACATGTGCCCGCCGACGGCGCCGGCCTGATCGTCGGCAACCACTCGGGCACCGTGGCGCTGGACGCGCTGATCCTCTCGGCCGCCCTGCACGACCAGCACCCCGCGCACCGCTTCCTCCGGCTGCTCGGCGCGGACCTGGTCTTCCGGATGCCGATCGTCTCCGAGCTGGCCCGCAAGTCGGGTGGCACGGTGGCCTGCAACCCCGACGCCGAGCGCCTGCTCGGCACCGGCGAGCTGGTCGGCGTCTTCCCCGAGGGCTTCAAGGGCATCGGCAAGCTCTACTCCGAGCGCTACAAGCTGCAACGCTTCGGCCGGGGCGGGTTCGTCTCGGCCGCGCTGCGTACCGGCACCCCGATCGTGCCGGTGGCGATCGTCGGGGGCGAGGAGATCTATCCGATGCTCGCCGACATCAAGCCCCTCGCGCGGCTGCTGAAGCTGCCCTACTTCCCGGTCACCCCGACCTTCCCCTGGCTCGGGCCGCTGGGCATGGTCCCGCTGCCGAGCAAATGGCTGATCGAGTTCTGCCCGCCGATCCCGACGGCGCACCTGACCGACTCCGCCGACGACCCGCTGGTCGTGTTCAACCTCGCCGACCAGGTGCGGGAGACCATCCAGCAGACGCTGCACCGGCTGCTGGAGCGGCGCCCGGACCCGTTCGGCCCGTGAGCCGGCTCAGTCGGCGCGACGACGGCGGTGCAGCGCCAGTCCGGCGCTGACCGCACCGGCCAGCAGCCCGGCCGCCGCGGTCGACGGGACGGCGACCTTGACCGCCCGCCGCCCGGTGCGGAAGTCGCGTACCTCCCAGCCGTGCTCCCGGGCCCGTCGCAGCAGCACGCCGTCGGGGTTCACCGCGACCGCGCGGCCGACGGTGGAGAGCAGCGGCAAATCGTTGGCGGAGTCGCTGTAGGCGGCGCACCGGGCAAGGTCGAGCCCTTCCACCGCGGCGAGTTGGGTCACCGCTTCGGCCTTCGCCGGCCCGTGCATGAGATCGCCGACCAGCCGGCCGGTGTAGGCGCCGTCGACGATCTCCGCGACCGTGCCGATCGCGCCGGTCAGCCCGAGCCGCGTCGCGATCACCCGGCCGATCTCCACCGGGGCGGCGCTGACCAGCCAGACCCGCTCACCGGAGTCGAGGTGGCGTTGGGCGAGCCCACGGGTGCCGGCCCAGATCCGTGGCGCCATCAACTCGTCGAAGATCTCCTCGGCGAGCCGCTCCACGTCGTCCACCCGCCAACCCTCGATGAAGGCGAGCGCGGCCTGCTTGGCCTGTGACATGTCGCCGGCGTGCTCCCGCGCCAGCAGGCGGAACCGGAGCTGCTGCCAGCCGAACCGGGCCAGGTCGCCGGTGGTGAAGTAGTCGCGGGCGGCGAGTCCGCGGGCGAACCAGTAGATCGAGGCGCCCCGCATCATCGTGTTGTCCACGTCGAAGAAGGCCGCCGCGGTCGGGTCGGGCTCCGGCGGTGTCGCCGCCGGCCCGGCCTCGGCCCAGCCGGCGGTGTGACCGTGGGCGTCGGTGCTCACCGTCACCTTGCGGCTGCGGGCCACGCGACCACCCTTCCTCGACCGGCGCGACGTGCGCCTCGATCGAGGGTAGCCGCACCTCGCCGAGGGAGCGGGAAGTCCGGGCGAGCCGGCGGATCAGCGGTCGGCGGGGCAGCTGGCCGGGGCCGGACCCAGGGTGTCGCTGGCCACCGGCGCGGGGAGGCCGCAGCCGATGGCGGCGCGCAGCGCGTCGGAGCGTTCGCGGACCGCGTCGAGCAGGGTCAGCGAGCGGCGGGTGCGTTCCCGGTCGGCCCGGCCGGCGCCGTCGAGCAGATCGCTCACCGCACGGCGCTGCCCGGTGACGAAGGTGTTGACCGCGTCCAGGCCGGCCGCGTCGGAGCGCTGCACGGCCGTGGTGGTCAGCAGTCGTACGCCCTGGCGGGTGTCGGCGTCCATGTCGTCGAGCACGGCACTGAACCCGACCTGGTCGCCGCGCAGTTCGGCGGCCTCGCCGAGGCGGGTCCGGGCGAAGTCGAGGAAGAGCTGGCCGCGGCTGATGTCCGAGCTGGCCAGGGCGAGCTGGGCGCGCTCGGTGGAGCGCTTCATCCCGTAGAGGGCGTCGCCCGGCACCGCGTTCTCGCTGGCCGCGGAGATGCCGGAGACCGCGACGGCGCCGGCCGCGATGCCGACCAGGATGGCGCCCCGGGCCCGGGCCCGACGCGCGGTGACCGCGGGCAGCAACGAGCCACGGGTGCTCCCCGTGGTGCGCTTGCCGTCCGGGTCGGCCGCCGTGCTGGCCGCCGGTGTGCCGAGGCCCTCGCGCTCCGCGGTGGCCAGGAGCATCGCCCGTAGGCCGGTGCGGAACTCCGGGTCCACCTCGACGCTGGGGCGCTCGGCGCTGAGCCGCTGCCCGACCGCGACGAGCGGTGCGAGCTGGTCGTCGACCCGGGACCGGACATGATGCCGCCGGCCGCCGTTGGCCTCGTCGAGCAGCTGTGCGAAGCGCTCGGCGCGCCGGCGGGAGAAGAGGATGTTATCCACCGCGGGCACCTCCTCTCGCTGGTCACGGCCGGTCGGCCGCCGTCGTAGCCAGCGACCGGCGGCAACGTGACGCCGCGGGAGGCGAGGTCGCGGCGCGGGTGCGCCGTCGACCTCGGGAGCCCGGGGGGATGCCGGGGCAACCACCGGTCGCACCCGGAGAAACGGTTCGTGCCGGGCACGGGTTACGGGGCCGGCGGGGCGGAAATCACAGAAAGTGACCGGCGTCACCCCGCGTGACAGAGCCTGACCTGCGATTTCGCAGAATCGGGCCTCGTCACCGGTCCCGGCAACGGGACTACGGTTGGAAACCGTCAGGCAGGAGGCGGGCCAGCGCCCGGACCGCGCGGTACTGCAGCGCCTTGATCGCGCCCTCGTTCTTGCCCATCGCCCGCGCCGTCTCGGCGACCGAGAAGCCCTGCAGGAACCGGAGCACGATGCACTCCTGCTGTTCCGGGTTGAGCTGCTTGACGGCGGTGAGCAGGGCGACGTTGGTGATGTGCTCGACCACCGCGGCTTCCGGGCTGCCCTCCGGACCGCGATCCTCGCGGTCGGCGTCGAGCACGTCGCCGGTGGTCACCTCCAGCCGGTACCGGCCGGACTTGAAGTGGTCGGCGACCAGGTTGCGGGCGATGGTGACCAGCCAGGCCCCCAGGTCGCGGCCCTGCCAGGTGAAGCTGCCGATCCGCTTGAGCGCCCGCAGGAAGGTGTCGGAGGTCAGGTCCTCGGCCAGTTGCCGGTTGCCGACCCGGAAGTAGACGAACCGGAAGACGGTGTCGACATACCGGTCGTAGATCAGGCCGAACGCCTCGGCCTCGCCGGCCTGGGCACGTTCGACCAGCCCCCAGACCTCGGTCGCCGGGTCGGACGGGTCGGGGCGGCTCGGGTAGCCGGTGGTGCTGCCGGTCCCGGCGGGCGTGGCGGCCACCGGCGCGGCGGCGGCCGGCACTGCGGGCAGCACGGCGGTCTCGCTCGCGGACGGGTCGGTCACGGCTGGTGAGTCGCCGACCCGGCGACTCTGGGCCGGCATCGTCGGCCGAGCCGGCACCGCCACCCGTCCGCCGGTCGGCATCGCGTTCCCGCCGGGCACCGCGGGGCGGGCGGGCGGCTCGTTGTGGTGGGGCCGGCTGCGGAGGCGCTTGCCCGCGTCGCTCCGTACGGCGGTGCCGCCCGGGTCTTCCGGCGCCGGTCGTTCGTTGACCGTGGCGCGAACCGTCGGTCCGGTCAGGCCGAGCGGTCGTTCCGCGTAGCCGAAGGTGGTCACCGCGCCGCCTCCGTCCCGCTGGTCGCCGGCCGAGCCGGTCGACACGCCGCGCGGGCGGCCCGAGCGGCTGGGCCGCGGTCGGGCAGGGCGGTTCCGGGGTATGCCGACGGGCGGCATTTCCCCTTGAGGTGCTGGTCCAATGCGCTCACGGGCACGGGGGCCTCCTCGGGCTGAGGGGTGTCGACTCACGGCAAAATGGGGTGAGCCGACCCGAGTGATGATAGGGCCAACGTCACCCGCGCGTGGCAAGTCCGTTACACAGGGCGGAAGTATTTCCCGCTGTGTCGCACCGATGGCGGACCGGTTGTCCGTCGCGGGTGGTTGACTTTCGACGGTTCCGGTGGTCTGCAATGGAACGCCAGGTCAGTGCCGCGATGGCGGGTGTGGCCGGGGCGGCTCGGTCAGCTAGCCGACAGCACTGGAGAGGGCCGTCCCCCGGCGTGTCGCACGTCCCATCGATGAGACCTGATTGCACCACCGGCGGCACACCAATGTGTCCCGTGTACGGGACCCTTCCGCCGGACGACGGCCGACGGCGGGGCATGGCCGTCGGCCGTCCGCTGTGCCAGACTCAGCGACCGTGCAGGACGCAGCGAGCAGCCCCGCGCCGAACCTCGCCGACCGGGTACGCGCGGCGGCCGTCGCCCACGGCGACCGACCCGCGCTGCACTGGCGGGACCGCACGATCGACTGGTCCGAACTGGACGAAACGGTGACTGCGGTGGCGGCTGCCCTGGCCGCCGCCACGCCGGCCCCGGATGCCGCCGGCCATCCGGCGCGGGTGGCAATCGCCCTGCCCAACTCGCCCGACTTCGTGGTCAGCTACCTCGGCGCCCTGCGCGCCGGACTGATCGCGGTGCCCGTCAACCCCGGCTTCACCACCCCCGAGCTACGGCACGTGCTCGCCGACTCGGGCGCGTCGGTGCTGATCGCCACCGACCGGGTCCGTGACCTGGTCGCCGCGGTGGCCGCAGAGCTGCCCGCGCTCACCGCCGTACACGGCAGACCGCCGACCGTCGCGGTGCCCGACGCCGCCGGGTTCCCCGCCCGGGGCGGCGACGACCTGGCCGTACTGCTCTACACCTCGGGCACCGAGGGCCGGCCCAAGGGGGCGATGCTCTCGCACGCCGTGCTGCTGGCCAACCACGAGCAGATCGGCCGGATCGACCCGCCGGTGGTCGGGCCGGCCGACACCGTGCTGCTGGCGCTGCCGCTCTTTCACGCGTACGGGCTCAACTCGGGGCTCGGTGCGGTGGTCCACCATGGCGCGACCGGTGTGCTCGTGGACGACCTCGGCCCAGACGCCGGGCTCGCCGAGATCGCCCGGCACCGGGCGAGCGTGCTGGTCGGCGTACCGTCGATGGTGCTGGCCTGGTGCGCGGCGGACGCCGACGCGCTCGCCGCGGCGATGGCGTCGGTCCGGATGGTGGTCTGCGGCGCGGCGCCGCTGGAGCCCGCCGTCGCGGCCCGCTTCGCCGAGATCGCCGGCCGGCCGGTGCACGTCGGCTACGGCCTCACCGAGACCGCGCCGGTGCTCACCTCCACCCTGGTCGGTGGGGTGCCCAAGACCGGCTCGATCGGCCGGCCGCTGCCCGGCGTGGAACTGCGCCTGGTCGGGGCGGACGGCACGGACCTGTGGCGCGACGGCGCGGTGGAGCCCGACGACGACCCGGACGAGCTGGATCTCAGCGACGTCGCGCCGGGCACCGACCCGGGGCAGATCGTGGTCCGGGGCGCGAACCTGTTCGCCGGCTACTGGCCGGACGGCCGGGGCGGCCCGGACGCGGCCGGCTGGTGGGCGACCGGCGACGTGGCCTACGCCGACGACGACGGCGATCTCTTCCTGGTCGACCGGCTCGGCGAGTTGATCCTGGTCAACGGCTTCAACGTCTATCCGCACGAGGTGGAGCTGGCGCTCGGGGCGCACCCGGGGGTGGCCGAGTCGGCGGTACTGGGTGTGCCGCACCCGCGGACCGGCGAGACTGTCCGGGCGTACGTGGTGCGGACGCCCGGTGAGCCGGTGACCGCGGAGGACCTGCTCGCCCACTGCGCGCGGAACCTGGCCCGGTTCAAGTGCCCCACCGGCGTCGAGTTCGTCGACGCCCTGCCACACTCGGTGATCGGCAAGGTCCGCAAGACCCAGCTCCGCCCGGCGACCGCCCCGATCGACCCGCGCACGGAGGTACCCGATGTCCACTGACCCTCGGCTCACCCTCATCACCCGGCCCGGTTGCCACCTCTGCGACGAGGCGCGGGACGCGCTGGGGCGGGTGGTCGCGGTCACCGGCGACCAGTGGGTCGAGTGGGACGTCACCGACGACCTGGAGCTGGAGCGCGAGTACGGCGACCGGCTCCCGGTGGTGCTGCTGGACGGCAAGGAGCACGGCTACTGGCGGGTCGAGGAGGACCGGCTGCTGCGCGACCTGACCACGCCGCAGCTCTGAGCGGGGGCGATAAGGTGCGGCGATGACCCCTGTACGACCGCACCTGGTGTGGGACTGGAACGGCACGCTGCTCAACGACCTCAGCCTCGTGGTGGCCTCCACCAACGCCGTCTTCGCCACCGTCGGCGGCCCGACGGTCACCGCCGACGAGCACCGGGTGCGGTTCCGCCGGCCGGTCGCCGAGTACTACGCCGAGGTGCTCGGGCAGGCCGTCGACGACGAGCAGTTCGGCAAGCTGGACCGGATCTTCCACGACGCGTACCGCAGCGGGCTGACCACCTGCGAGCTGGCCGCCGACGCGCGCGACGCGATGGCGGCGTGGCCGGGGGAGCAGTCCCTGCTCTCCATGTGGTTCCACGAGGAGCTGGTGCCGACCGTGCACACCTACGGCCTCACCGGGCACTTCGTACGGGTGGACGGGCTGCGCGGCACGGTCGGCGGCGACCGGAAGGCGGAGTCCCTCCGGCTGCACCTCGCCGAGCTGGGCGTGGACGGCGGCTCGGTGGTGCTGATCGGCGACTCGATCGACGACGCCGACGCCGCCGCCGCGGTGGGCGGCCGGGCCGTGCTCTACACCGGCGGCTTCACCGACCCGACCCGGCTGCGCGCCTCCGGCCACCCGGTCGCCGACACCCTCACCGAGGCCGTCACCCTCGCCTGGACCCTCTTCTGAGCCGGGGTCAGTTGCGCAGGTAGGCGAGCACGGCGAGGACCCGGCGGTGCTGCTCGGTGTCGGGCGGCAGGTTGAGCTTGGTGAAGATGTTGCGGACGTGCTTCTCCACCGCGCCGTCGCTGACCACCAGGGTGCGTGCGATGGCCGTGTTGGAGCGCCCCTCGGCCATCAGGGCGAGCACCTCCCGCTCGCGCGGGGTCAGCTCGCGCAGCGGGTCGTCCCGGCGGCGTCGGGCGAAGAGCTGGCCGACCACCTCCGGGTCGAGCACGGTGCCCCCGGCGGCCACCCGGGCCAGCGCGTCGAGGAACTCGTCGATCGCCGCCACCCGGTCCTTGAGCAGGTAGCCGATCCCGCCGCCGGCGCCGCCGGTGGTGGCCAACAGGTCGTCGGCGTACGAGACCTCGACGTACTGGGAGAGGACCAGGATCGGGCTGCGCGGCACGAGGCGCCGGGCCTCCACCGCCGCCCGCAGCCCCTCGTCGGTGTGCGACGGCGGCATCCGCACGTCGACGATCGAGACGTCCGGCCGGTGGGCCACCACCGCCTCGACCAGCGCGTCGCCGTCCCCGACCACGGCCACCACCTGGTGCCCGTGTTCGGTCAGTAGCCGGACCAGCCCCTCCCGGAGCAGGACGGCGTCGTCCGCGATGACGATCTGCATGATGGTGTTGTCTACCACGTCGACCTCAGAGCGGGAGGTCGGCACGGATCTCGGTGGGCCCGCCGGGCGGGCTGACCACCGCCAGTTCGCCGCCGGCGGCCCGGACCCGGTCGGCGATGCCCACCAGCCCGTGTCCCTTCGCCAGGTGCGCGCCGCCCTGGCCGTCGTCGCCCACGCTCACCGCCAGTCGCCGCTCCGACTGGAGGACGCTGACCTGGCACGCGGTCGCCCGGCTGTGCTTCGCCACGTTGGTCAGCGCCTCGGCGACGACGAAGTAGGCGGTGCTCTCCACCGCCGCGTCGAGCCGGCCGTCCGGGGTGCCCAGCTCGGGGTCCACCCGCAGCTCGATCGGGATCAGCCCCCGCCCGGCCAGCGCGGCCAGGGCGCTGGGCAGGCCGCGGTCGACCAGGATCGGCGGGGCGATGCCGCGGGAGAGCGAGCGCAGCTCGGCCAGGGTGTCCCGGGTCTGGGTGACCGCCTCGTCCAGCGTCCGCCCGGCCGCCTCGGGGTCGGTGGCGAGCTGCTGGCGCGCCCGGCTGAGGTCCATCGCCAACCGGACCAGCCGCTGCTGCGGACCGTCGTGGATGTCCCGCTCGAGTCGGCGCAGCGCGGCCGCCTCGGCGGAGACCGCGGCCCGCTTCTGCTCCTCCAGCACGGTGATCCGGTTGCGCATCTCGGCCACCCCGGTCAGCATCGCCCGACCGAAGCTGGCCTGGAGCAGCGCGCAGCCCCGGGCCACGATCGGCAGGGTGATCAGGAAGAAGAGCCCGATGGCGGTGTTCAGGCCGACCCGGGCCAGGGCCGAGTCGCCCAGGCCGAGCAGCTGCGCCAAATCGCTGTCGTCGCCACCGCGCGGCAGCGCCCAGTCGTACGCCCAGTAGAGCGTGCCGGTGATCGCCCCCGCCCACCAGGACAGCGTCAGGACGAAGGTGACCACGGCCACGATCAGCCTGAGGACGCCGTGCGCCAGGTCGAGCCAGGACTGCGCGTCGCCCATCGGGATGAAGATCCGCCGCCAGGCGCTGGCCCCCGGCTCGGCCAGCCGGTAGCGCGGGCGGACCCGCGGCTGGCGCAGCACGGCCGGCAGCCGCAGCCGTTCGATGTCGGCGAAGCCCCGGGCGGCGTAGAGGGTGCCGCTGAGGATGGGCAGCCCGATCACCGTCACCACCAGCCCGACGCCGAGCGAGAGGCCGACCAGCAGGACGACGAAGCTGGTCAGCGCCAGGGGAAATCCGAGCAGCACGTAGCCGGAGTCGAGGAAGAGCTGGCGGGGGATGCTCGGCGCCAGGGTCGGGTGGCCGGCGGCGGCGGGAACGGCGGTCATGCCTCAAAGGCTAGGCAGCGGGGAACTGTCGCCCCATCCCGTCGGCCAGCCTCTCCGCCGTAGGGCTGGCCCTACCGCCGCCCGTACCCGTCTTGGCCACCGGCGCGGGATTGGTCAGAGAAGTCGGGATTGAGCAATAATTGCCGGGCGGCGCCGGCGAAGGCCGCCGGATCGATCTTGCGGAATGGAGGGCCAGGTGAAGCCGCGTCGCGAGCTGACAAGATCGCGATTTGTGCACGTCTTCACAAGCGCCTACTCTGTGATTCCGACGCGCCCTGCTAGCACAGCCGGCAATCTCGGTCGCCAGCGGGAGTCCCGAAGCGGCCGACCAGCGGAGTTGGCCGAGGATCGCACCGCACGGAGTCTCATGAGTCAGCATCGTCACCCTGGCGCGCCCGGCCGCGCCGGTGCCGTACCGGCGCTCCCGGACCTGCCCGAGGCGACCGTCGCGCGGCTCCCGGAATACCTGCGCGCGCTGCACAACGTCGCCGACAGCGGCCACGAGACGGTCTCCAGCGAGGGGCTGGCCAGCGCCGCCGGGGTCAACTCGGCCAAGCTGCGCAAGGACCTCTCCCACCTCGGCTCGTACGGCACCCGCGGGGTCGGCTACGACGTGGCGCTGCTGATCGAGCAGATCGAGTACGTGCTCGGGCTCACCCAGCGCCGGGCCGTAGCCCTGGTCGGCGTGGGTAATCTCGGTCACGCCCTGGCCGGCTACGACGGCTTCGCCAGCCGCGGATTCCGGATCGCCGCGCTCCTCGACGCCGATCCGGCCCGGGTCGGCGAGGAGATCAACGGCATGATCGTCCGGCACGTCGACGAGCTGCCCCAGGTCGTCGCCGAGGAGTCCATCGCCATCGGCGTGATCGCCACCCCGGCCGGCGCCGCCCAGGGGGTGGCCGACCAACTGGTCGCGGTCGGCGTGACCAGCATTCTGAACTTCGCGCCGTGCGTACTCTCGGTTCCGGAGGGGGTCGACGTGCGCAAGGTCGACCTCGCCATCGAGCTGCAGATCCTGTCCTTCCACGAGCACCGCAAGGCGTCGCTGACCGCGCTGCCCGCCACCGGCGGGTCCGCCCTCACCGCTCTGCCCGGTGGGCTCGCGGCCACCGACACCCAGGAGGCGATCGGCACGTGAAACTGCTCGTCGTCGGCGCGTCCTACCGCACCGCCCCGGTAGCCACGCTGGAGCAGCTGGCGGTGCCCACCGCCGAGCTCACCCGGACCCTGGACCGCCTGGTCGCCCAGCCCTACGTGAGCGAGGCCGTGCTCGTCTCCACCTGCAACCGGGTCGAGGTCTACGCCGCCGTGTCCGGTTTCCACGGCGGTCTCGGCGACGTCTGCGCCGTCCTGGCCGAGCAGGCCGGCTGCGCGCCGGCGGCGCTCGCCAACCACCTCTACGTGCACTACGACGCCGCGGCGGTGGACCACGTCTTCCGGGTCGCCACCGGTCTCGACTCGATGGTGGTCGGCGAGGCGCAGATCCTCGGCCAGCTCCGTGACGCGTACCACTGGGCCACCGGCGCCGACTCGGCCAGCCGGCTGCTGCACGAGCTGATGCAGCAGGCGCTGCGGGTCGGCAAGCGGGCGCACGCCGAGACCGGCATCGACCGCGCCGGCCAGAGCGTGGTCACCGCCGCGCTGGAGCTGGCCGCCGGTCACCTCGACGGCGACCTGACCGGCCGGCCCGCCCTGGTGATCGGGGCCGGCGCGATGGGCTCACTCGGAGTCGCGACGCTGTCCCGGCTCGGCGCCGGGCCGCTCACCGTGACCAACCGGGGGGCCGACCGGGCCGTCCGGCTGGCCGAGTCGTACGGGGCCAGCGCCGTCCCGATGGCCGAGCTGACCGCCGCGCTCTCCACAGTGGACATCGTAGTGGCCGCCACCGCCGCCACCGAACCGGTCCTCACCCGACCGGTGGTGGCCCGGGCGCTCGCCGACCGGGACCCGGCCCGAGGGCCGCTGGTCCTGCTCGACCTGGCCGTTCCGCGCGACGTCGAGCCCGGCGTGGCCGAGCTGCCCGGGGTCGAGGTGATCGACATCGACCGGATGGCCGCGCTGCTCGCCGACGGCCCCGCCGCCGACGACGCCGCCGCCGTCGAGCGGATCGTCACCACCGAGGTCGAGGCCTTCCTCACCTGGCTGCGCGGCGCCGACGTGGCGCCCACCGTGGCCGCCCTGCGCGGCCGCGCCGACGACGTGGTCACCGCCGAACTGCGCCGACTGGCCCAGCGGCGGCCCGACCTGAGCGACGACCAGCGGGCCGAGGTGGCCCGGACGGTGCACCGGGTGGTGCAGCGGCTGCTGCACCAGCCGACGGTGCGGGTCCGCCAGCTCGCCGCGGAGCCCGGCGGCGACCAGTACGCCGCCCTGCTGCGCGAGCTGTTCGACCTCCAGGTGCCGCAGACCTCCCCGGTCGACACCGTCCCCGAGGTCGTGGAGAGCGACCCCACCCCGTCCACCGGAGGTGAGCGATGACCGCCCCCCTGCGTCTCGGTACCCGAGGCAGCGCCCTGGCGATGGCCCAGTCCGGCCAGATCGCCGAGGCCCTCACCGCGGCCACCGGCCGTCCCGTCGAGCTGGTCGAGGTGGTCACCGCCGGCGACCGCTCCAACGCGCCGGTGCACCGGCTCGGGGTCGGCGTCTTCGTCTCCGCGCTGCGCGACGCGCTGACCGCCCGCACCATCGACCTCGCGGTGCACTCGTACAAGGACCTGCCCACGGCGACCGCCGCCGGGCTGCACATCGCGGCGGTGCCGCCCCGGGAGGATCCGCGCGACGCGCTGATCGCCCGGGACGGCCGTACCCTCGCCGAGCTGCCGCCCGGTGCGACGATCGGCACCGGCGCGCTGCGCCGCATCGCCCAGCTGCACGCGCTCGGGCTGCAGCTGGAGGTCACCCCGATCCGCGGCAACGTCGACACCCGCCTCGGTCGGGTACTCGGCCCGGACGCCGACCTCGACGCGGTCGTCCTGGCCCGGGCCGGGCTGGCCCGGCTCGGGCGGGCCGGCGAGATCACCGAGACGCTCGACCCGATGCTGATGCTGCCCGCGCCCGCTCAGGGTGCGCTGGCGGTGGAGTGCCGGATCGACGACCCGGACCTGGTCGAGCTGCTCGCAGTGCTCGACCACGCACCGTCCCGCGCCGCGGTCACCGCGGAGCGGGCGCTGCTGGCCACCCTGGAGGCCGGGTGCAGCGCACCCGTCGCCGCCTTTGCCGAGGTCGCCGAGGGCGACGCCGGTGATGAGATCTACCTGCGCGGGGCGGTGATCAGCCCGGACGGTTCCCGAGACCTCCGGCTGTCCCGCACCGGAACGCCCGCCGACGCGGCGGAGATCGGTAAGGCACTCGCCGCCGAACTCCTCGAACTCGGCGCCGACTCGATCCTCGGCCAAGAAGGACACGCCGGCCCGGGGACCCAGCAATTTGGGAGCACAGAATGACCCGCACCCGTAAGCCCGTAGGCCGTATCGCGTTCGTCGGGGCCGGCCCCGGCGACCCGGGCCTGCTGACCCGCCGGGCGCACGACGCCCTGGTCGACGCCGACCAGGTGGTGTACGACCGGGGAGTACCCGAGTCGTTGCTCGCCGCCGTGCGTGCCGAGGCCCGCGAGGATGCCGAGTTCACCCCGGCCGAAGGTGCGCCCGGGGACGTGGCGAAGGTGCTGATCTCCGCGGCCCGCGCCGGGCAGAACGCCGTGCACCTGGTTGCCGGGGACCCGTTCGGCCACGACTCGGTGGTCAAGGAGGTGCAGGCGGTGGCCCGCACCGCCGCCCACTTCGAGGTGGTGCCGGGCGTCGGCCAGGCCGAGGGCGTGGCCACCTACGCCGGCGTGCCGCTGCCGGGCGTACGGACCGCGGCCGACGTGGAGGACGTCAGCGCGTTGGACTTCGAGGCGCTGGCCGCGGCCGTCGGCCGGGGCTCGCTCGCGGTCGCGGTGGATGCCGGCGACCTCGCCGCCGTCAGGGACGGCCTGCTGGCCGCCGGGGTGGACGGCGCGACCTCGGTCGCGGTGACCGGGGACGGCACCGGCGAGACCCAGTACACCACCACCTCGACGGTGGACAGCTTCGTCGCCGCCGCGCTCGGCTTCACCGGCCGGGTGGTGCTCACCATCGGCGTCGGTGTCGGCCAGCGCGACAAGCTCAGCTGGTGGGAGAACCGGCCGCTGTACGGCTGGAAGGTGCTCGTGCCGCGGACCAAGGAGCAGGCCGGCGTGATGAGCGCCCGGCTGCGCGCGTACGGGGCCATCCCGTGCGAGGTGCCGACCATCGCGGTCGAGCCGCCGCGTACCCCGGCGCAGATGGAGCGAGCGGTCAAGGGCCTCGTCGACGGCCGGTACGCCTGGGTGATCTTCACCTCGGTGAACGCGGTCCGCGCGGTCTGGGAGAAGTTCGCCGAGCACGGTCTGGACGCCCGCCACTTCGGCGGTGTGAAGATCGCCTGCATCGGCGAGGCGACCGCCGACGCGGTCCGCGCGTTCGGCATCCAGCCGGAGCTGATCCCCGCCGGGGAGCAGTCCTCCGAGGGGCTGCTGGCGGAGTTCTCGCCGCACGACGAGATCCTCGACCCGGTGGGTCGGGTGCTGCTGCCGCGCGCCGACATCGCCACCGAGACGCTCGCCGCCGGGCTCACCGAGCGCGGCTGGGAGGTCGACGACGTGACCGCGTACCGGACCGTCCGGGCCGCGCCGCCGCCCGCCGAGATTCGCGACGCGATCAAGTCGGGCGGGTTCGACGCGGTGCTCTTCACCTCGTCCTCGACGGTCCGGAACCTGGTCGGCATCGCCGGGAAGCCGCACGCGCGTACCGTTGTCGCCGTCATCGGCCCGAAGACGGCGGAGACCGCGACGGAGTTCGGCCTGCGGGTCGACGTCCAGCCGCCGCACGCCTCGGTGCCCGATCTGGTGGAGGCGCTCGCCGCCTACGCCGTCGAGCTGCGCGAGAAGCTCGCCGCCATGCCGGCCAAGCAGCGCCGTGGCTCGAAGGTGCAGGGGCCGACCGCCCTGAGGTTCCGGTAGTCGTCAGGAGGCACTCCATGCCGTACCCCGAGATCCGCCCCCGCCGGCTGCGCCGTACCCCGGCGGTGCGGCGGCTGGTCTCCGAGACGCGCGTCGACCCGGCCGAGCTGGTCGTGCCGATGTTCGTCAAGGAGGGGCTGACCGAGCCCCGGGCGATCGCCTCGCTCCCGGGGGTGCTCCAGCACTCCCGGGACTCGCTGCGCAAGGCCGCGGTGGAGGCGGTGCAGGCCGGGGTCGGCGGGATCATGCTCTTCGGGGTGCCGTCCTCGCGGGACGCCACCGGCTCCGGCGGGATCGACCCGAACGGCATCCTCAACGTGGCCATCCGGGACGTCGTCGCCGAGGTCGGCGACGCCACCGTGGTGATGAGCGACCTCTGCCTGGACGAGTTCACCTCGCACGGGCACTGCGGCCTGCTCACCCCGAACGGCGAGGTGGACAACGACGCGACCCTGGCGGCGTACGCCGAGATGGCGGTGGCCCAGGCCGACGCCGGGGTCGGGATGGTCGGGCCGTCCGGGATGATGGACGGCCAGGTCGGGGTGGTCCGCCGGGCGCTCGACGCGGCCGGTCACCAGGACGTCGGCGTGCTGGCCTACGCGGTCAAGTACGCCTCGGCGTTCTACGGCCCGTTCCGGGACGCCGTGGAGTCCGCGCTGGAGGGGGACCGCCGCACCTACCAGCAGGACCCGGCCAACCTGCGGGAGTCGCTCCGCGAGGTCGCGCTCGACGTCGCCGAGGGCGCCGACGTGGTGATGGTCAAGCCGGCCCTGCCGTACCTCGACGTGGTCGCCGCGGTCCGCGCGGCCGTGGACATACCGGTCGCCGCCTACCAGGTCTCCGGGGAGTACGCGATGGTCGAGGCGGCCGCCGCGAACGGCTGGATCGACCGGGAGCGGGTGATGCTGGAGACGCTGACCTCGATCCGGCGTGCCGGTGCCCAGATCATCCTCACCTACTGGGCCGTCGAGGCCGCGCAGCTCCTCCGCCAGCGCTACTGACCGCGCCTCGGGCTTCCGCGCCCCGGCGGACGGGCCTGCGTCGCGTCCTTTGCTCTGCTTCACCCCCGGCAACACTCAGCACCGATGATCTGTTGCCTCGGCTGAAGCAGAGCAAAGGACCCGCTTGGGTACCTCCCGCGTCGGCGGCGTCCACCGCCGGCGATCGTCCCCGCCGGTTCTGGCCACAGGTCTGTCCACAGGGGTTGCCCGGGTGGTCGCCAGCCCGGGAGGGTCGGGCCATGGCTTCCGCACTCGACCCTGTGCCCACCGGGCCGACCGTCGGCCCGTTCCCCATCTCCGGCCTGGTCCGCCGGGCCCGGCGGATCACCGGGCTCGGTCAGCGGCAGATGGCCCGGTTCGCCAAGGTCGCGCCGTCGACCGTGGGCAAGGTCGAGGCCGGGACGATGACGCCGAGCCTCGCCGTCCTGGAACGGCTGCTGGGTGCCGCCGGGCTCTATCTCGCCGTGGTCGACCAGGACGGCCGGGTCATCCAACCGATGGCCGACTGGGAGGGGATCCGCGACGGAGTAGGCCGGCGCTACCCGTCCCATCTGAACACGATCCTCGACCCCGAGCCGGGCGAGTGGTGGGCCGGCATCTACGGACTGGCCCGCCCGCCGGAGACCTTCCACCGCTGCCAGTACGACCGCGAGGTGCGGCGCCGCCGCAGCCAGTGGGAGGTACGGGTGGCCAAGTACCGCAACGTTCCGCCGCCGCCCGATCCGCGCGGCTATGACTGACGGCCCCGCCAACCCGCGGTGGCGGGGTGACGGGGCCGTCGGCGACCGGTTCGGGGTCAGTCGTCGTTGCTGATGGTGCCCACCGCGAGCGGGTCGGCCAGCTGGAGGCCGGGCACGCCGGCGACCAGCAGGGTCAGCTTCTCGTCGGCCTCGCGTCGGCGGTCACCGTTGACGGTCACCGGGAACGCCACCGACGTCCGGCCGGCGGGCAGCACCTTGCAGCCCACGTACGGGTCGTAGTCCGAGCCGGCCTGCGCCGTGGTGCCGTAGGTGGCGGCGCAGAGCAGCACCGGCTGCGACAGCGGTCGGGAGACCGTGGCGGTGAAGGTGAGCTGCCGGGTGCCCTTGTCACCCTCGGCCACCGTGACGTCGGCGACGCTCAGCGCCGCGCGGGAGCTGAACCGGGCCACCTGCGGGTCGTGGTCGCTGGACCCGCGGGAACCGTCACCGGCGTGTTCGGCCGGCCAGTCGGCGTTGATGTGCGCCGCCCGCACCTGCACCAGGTCCCGGTGCATCGCGTCGTTGACGAAGAGGTGGTCGAGCGTCTGCGCGTGCCCCTCGAAGCTGTACGAGTAGGCCGACGCCGGCACCTCGGCGACCAGGTCGTCCCAGAGGTTGTGCAGCCCGGCCGCGTAGAGCGGAGCCAACTGGTCGGACGGGGTGGGCTGGGCGGCGGTGGCGATCGGGTCGTCGGGGCGGGGGAAGACGTTCAGGTCCCCGCCGTAGACCACCCGCGCGTTCGGGTCGGCGGCCTCGATCGCGGTCACGATCGCGGCCCCGTACGCGGCCTGCTCCCGGCGCTGCCCCACCCGGCTGTCCGGGCCGGACGAGTAGTGGTTGCTGACCGCCCAGAGGGTGTAGCGCTCGGCCGAGCCAGGCGCGGCGGCCACGCTGAACCTGCCGACCTGCGGAGCCCGGGTGAAAACGTTGTCACCGTCGCGCCCGGTCGACGTGTCCACGTCGGACGGGAGCAGGGCGTTGAGCGCCTTCGGGTTCTGCACGTCCGCGTTCGCCGGCAACCCGGCCGCCCGGTACTGCACGGTCGGCGCCGAGCCGAGCACCGGGTCACCGGCGGTCGCCTCGGCGAGCCGCACCCGGTCGGTGCGGTACAGGAACGCCGCCGTGATGCCGCGGGCGTCCGCACCGGTGCGGTCGTACGCGGCGGCGTACGCCGGGCCGCCGGCCGCCGCCACGGCGAGCGCCAACTCCTGGATGGTGTCCGGCGCGCCGTCGGCGTTGTCGGTGCTGCCGCAGCTCAGGGCCGCGCCGGTGACCGTGCAGATGTCCTGGTCCTCGGCCTCCTGCACCAGGATCAGATCCGGGGCGTGCAAATCGTTGACGATCTGGTCGGCGAGTGAGGTGAGCTGCTCCCGGTAGTCGGACTCGCTGGCCGGCACGTAGTCGAACGGCGGGCTGACCCCGGGGCAGCCGGAGTTGCCGGTGAAGTCGCAGCCGTCGAAGGGGTCGTCGCGGTAGTCGTAGAGGTTCTCCACGTTGTAGGTCGCGACGGCGACCTCCTCGGACCGGTCGGCCGGCTTCGGCGGGTTGTTCTTCGACGGGTCCGCGCCGGCCGCGAACTCGGCCCGCTCGACCTGCACGCCGTACTTCTCGAACGAGTAGTACAGGCCGCCGACGGCGTCCTGCCCGAGCGTGTCGAAGGTGTGCGCCGGCGGGAGGAGCGTGGTGCTGTCCCCGCTGGTGCCCTTCACGCCCATGCTGCCCAGCATGATCCGCTGCCCGTTGCCGTCGTCAAAGCGCCGGGTCGGGTCGTTGTCCAGCGGGTGCGAGTCCCGGAAGACCCGGCGGGCGTACGGGTCGGCGCGGTCCAGCAGCGGATCGTCCCGGTCGACCACCCAGATCTCCGCGTCGGCGGTGGAGGCGAAGACGTCCCGCCCGCTCACCGCGCCGCTCCCGGCCCGGACCCGCAGCCGGGCTCCCTCGTGCCGCTCCCAGAAGCGGGCGGCGTCGGCGAGTTCGGTCGGCGGCACCGCGTCGGTCACCTCGACGGCGGTGTCGACATCCAGGCCCGAGTCCAGCTTGCGGACCAGCGAGGCGCCGGAGAGCTGCGTCATGGTGAAGTACTCCGACACCCGGGCCCGGAGCACCACCTCGTCGCCGACCGTCGGCACATAGCCGCCGATCAACGAGGTGAAGGCACCCATGAAGACGAAGATGCCGTCCGAGCTGGTCGGGTCACCGTCGGTGGCGTCCCGGCGGCTCTGCAGGAAGAAGCCGCGCTGCTCCGCCCCGGCCGAGGTCCGGGCCAGGGTGAGCTGGGTGATCACGCCGCGGACGTCGTAGAGGTTGCTGCTGGTGCCGTTGCCGCTGGCCGGCGCGAGCGGCGAACGGTCGGCCGGGCCGGACTCGCCGTCGGTGGTCGGGCCCTGCACCTCGCCGACCGTCAGCTCCCGGGTCACCTGCACCGACAGGGTGCAGGTCGCGGTGCCGCCGCCGGCGTCGGTGCTGGTCAGCGTGACGGTGTACGCCCCGGCGGCCAGGTCGGCGCTGGTGCTCACCGTGGCCCGGGCGGTGCCGCCCACCCCGTCGGCCGGGGTGAGGGCGGTGCGGCTGATCGAGCCGGTGCTCGGCGTCGGGCTGACCGCGCTGACCGCCAGGTCGACGATCGTGTCGTCCGGGTCGGTCGCGGTGACCTCCCGGCTCGCCGCGGTGCCGGCCGGGGTGACCAGGGCGGCTCCGCAGTTGAGCGTGGCCGGCGCGTCGACCGGGCCGCCGCCGTCGACGGTGTGCGCGCCGAGACCGTCGAAGGTGTCGGTCGCGAAGCCGGCCCACTGACCGGCCGGGTCGAACGCGTCGGACGGGTCGGTGTCGCCGGTGGTCACCGTGCCGAGCCGGCGCAGGGTGTTGTCCGCGGTGCTGGTGACGCCGCTGCCCCACTCGGTGCCCGGGTCGACGCCGACCTGGCCGAGCGAGTCCAGCACGGTCCCGCCGCGGCGCAGCACGATCGCGTCGTCGCCGTTGAAGAGACTGGCGCCGGTGGTCTGGTCGGCCTGGGCGAGGATCGCCGGCCCGGCCGAGGTGGCGGCGAAGACGAACACGTCGCCGGCGGCCACCGTGCCGGTCAGCGCGAGGTTGGTGGCCGTGGTGGAGCCGTTGAAGTAGAGCTGGAGCTGGTAGCCCCCGGCGGCCAGGTCGATAGCGCTTCCGGTGCCGTTGAACAGCTCGATCGCCTTGTTGTTCGACGAGCCTTCGACGTACTCGGAAATGAACAGGTCGGTGGGCGCGGCGCTGGCCGCGGTTGGTGCGACGCCGATGGCCGTGGTGGTGACGGCGGCGGCGGTCGCGAGCGCGGCGAGAGTGCGGCGCGGGCGCATGAAGCCTCCACGATGGGTGGACGGTGAACTAACGCACGTTAAGGGCACACAGTGGCCAGCGTCCATCCCCCGCGGGACCGTTTCGTGAACAGCTGGTCAGCGTGGCGGATCGAGGCGGTGCACCAGCTCGGCCACGTCCACGCTGTATTCGCACCAGTCGCGGTCGGGCCGGTAGCCCAGCTCGGCGTTGACCTTCAACATCGCCTCGTTGGCCTGGGCGTTCCAGGTCTGCACCTCGGCCAGCTGGGGCTCGGCCGAGCGCAGCTCCAGCAGCATCCGCGCCTTGATCGCCCGGTCGATGCCGTAGCCCCGGTGATCCTGCACGACGATCGTGTCGTACTGGTCGGCCCGGGTCGGGTGCTGCGCCGGCACCACCACCTCGGTCAGGCCGGCCACCTCACCGGACTGCTCGTGCTGGGCGAGCACGATGTAGGGCTTCATGCCCCGCCGGTGCAGGCAGTCCAGGCTGTCCCGCAGTCGCTGCGGGTCGTAGGAGCTGGGCCGCAGCTCGCCGTCGTCGACGTCGCGCACCTCGGACTTGGCCCGGGCGTAGGCCTCGATCAACTCGTCCGGTGGCCCGCCCGGGTGGAACTCCACGTGGTAGCCCGCGCCGACGCCGGTGGACATCTCGGCGAGCTCGGTGAAGTCGACCGCGGCGAGGTCGAGCACGCTGCGGGTCTCGACGTATTCCCGGGTGAAGCCGAGCGACTCGTAGAACGCGACCGCCGGGGTGTCGCCGACGACCTCGACGCCGATCGAGGAGAAGCCCTCCTGGTAGACCCGGCGGGCGGCGACTCGGACCAGGTCACGGCCGAGGCCGGTGCGTCGGGCGGAGGGGTGCACCAGCACCTCCAGCACGCCGATGTCGCCGAGGAGCAGCACGTGCACCTGGCCGAGGATGGCACCCGGTGCCCCGTTGGCGGCCGGCTCCTCCTGCCCGACCCAGGAGATCCGGCGCTCGCCCGGCATCACCTCGGTGAGGTATTCCCGCAGGGAACTCTCCTGCCACGGCGGATCCTGTGGCAGATCGGCCGCGAGAACCGCGTTGAGCGTCTCCAGCAGCGACGAGATCTCGGCGGACGACGCGGTCCTGGGGTCCCACTCGCGCACCATCACCTGTCTAGCTTGCCGCTAACCGCAGCCCGGGGGAAGTGTCCAGCTCTCCAAATGTATGCGGACGATCACTTCACGTACGGCTCGTCTGTCCGTACCGGTTGGCGGTGTTGTAGACGTCCTGGGCGTAACGGCGCACATCGTTGTACGACAGGATCGCGTTCCACCAGTCGCCGGGGATGCTCAGGTTGCGGCCGTTCTTGCAGAGGTAGTTGCCGGCGGCCAGCGCTGCGTCGTCCAGGTCGTGCGGGTCCTTGCGGCCGTCGTTGTCGGCATCCGCGCCGATCTCCTGCCAGGTGGTGGGGATGAACTGCATCGGCCCGATCGCCCGGTCGAAGGTGGTGTCGCGGTCGAGCTGCCCACGGTCGGTGTCGACGATCCGCATCCGGCCGTCGCGCCCGTCCAGGGGAAGCCCGATGATCTCCGGCGTGGCCCGCCCGTCCTGACCCAGCTGGGCGCCGTTGGCCTGGCCGTGCGAGGACTCGACGAACCCGATGGCGGCCAGCGTGGTCCAGCTCAGCGCGCAGCTGCGGTTGGTCTGGGCGAGCACCAGCTCGGCATAGCCGTACGCCTGCATGGCGACCGGTGAGATGCCGACCTTCGGGCCGACCTGCTGGGCCCAGGCGGCCAGCGCGTCGGCCGGCCGGCCACCCACCCCGATCACCGGCCCGGTGGGCGGCACCACGCCGGTGGGCAGGGGCGTCGTGGGCAGCACCCCGCCCGGCAGGCCGGACGGCACCGCGGTCGGTGCCACCCCGGCCGGCGGAACGGTCGGCCCGGTGGTGCCGTCGACCGCGACCGGACGAGGAGCTCGGACCGCCGCGGGGACCAGCAGAGCGCCGGCCGCCGCGGTCGCCGCGACCAGTACCAGCAGGAACAGCCCGGGCAGGGTGAGTCGTCCGCTGGGCCGCCGGGACCAGGC
The DNA here is from genome assembly GCF_044456245.1 of Micromonospora sp. NPDC051006. Lineage (NCBI taxonomy): Bacteria > Bacillati > Actinomycetota > Actinomycetes > Micromonosporales > Micromonosporaceae > Micromonospora > Micromonospora sp. NPDC051006. The sequence goes on along the minus strand of NZ_JBITFP010000001.1, from coordinate 345,275 downwards.
CCGGGTCGCCCGGGCCGCGCTCACCGCCGCCCGGCGCGGGCCCAGCCGTACGGCGTGCGCGAACGGCACCCGGTGCCGGCGGGTACGCCCGGCGGGACCGTCCACGGTGGCCTTCCCGGTGGCCGGCTCTGCCGTCGCCCCGTCCGGGGCGGCCTTCGGGCTCGTGCCGGCCGGGTCGGCGTCGGCCTTCGGTGCGGCGGTCGTGCCGGCGTCGGTCTTGGCGTCGGTGCTGCCCGCCCCGGCTTCCGTCTTCGGGTCGGTGGTCGCCGCGTCGGGCGCGGTCTTCGAACTGCCCGAGGTGGTCTTCGGGTCGCCGGCGCTCGCGCTGGCCTCGGCCCTCGGATCGGTGGTGGCCGCGCCGGCCTCGGTCTTCGACTCACCGGTGGCCGCGCCGGCTTCGGTTGCCGCCTCGGCCGCCGGGTCCGCTTCGGCCGTCGGCCCGGTCGTCGGAGCCGCCTCGGTCGCTGGCTCCCCGGCGCCGGGCTCGGTCGAGCTTGCCGCGCTCTCCGCCGTCGGCTGGTCGGTCGCGCCGCCCGTGCCCTCGGCGGCGCCGGCTGTCGCCGAGCCGGTCGTCGCGGCACCGGCCGAAGCGTCGCTGGACGCGCTCTCCGGCTCGGTCGCGGAGTTGGCGCGCAGCCAGGGTCGGCGGGGCCGGGGCACCTGCCGCGGCCCCGGTTCCGGCGCCGCGCCGGACTCGGCGAGCGGCCCGTCGAGCGGCGCCGCCGGTCGTAGGGGCCGAAAGGTCGATCTGTCCTCGCCGTCCGCCACCCGTCGAGTATCACCCATGCCCCGCCGAACGTCAGGCCCGGACGTACCCTGATGCCATGCCCCGGTACGAGTTCCGCTGCCGCGCCTGCGGCGACACCTTCGAGGTCAACCGCCCGATGGCGCAGGCCGGTGAGCCGGCTGCCTGCCCGCAGGGCCACGGCGACACGGTCAAGCTCCTCTCCACCGTCGCGGTCACCGGCCGGGGCGGAACCGGCGCGGCCACCGGCGCCCCGGCTCCCACCGGTGGCGGCTGCTGCGGTGGCGGCTGCGGCTGCTGACCCTCCGCACCCCGGCGTCGGGTCCACCGCGGCCGGCGCCGCACCCGGTCAGTCCGGTCATTCCCCGCGGACCCACCAAGGTCGACGGACAACCCGCCAGGATCGACGGACGGCCCGCGAGATCGACGGACAACCCGTCAGGTTCGTCGCGCAACCCGCCGAGCGGCGGGCCGGCCTTGCCCCAGGCGAGGCCGAGTGGCACTTTGAGTCCGAGCCTGGCCGGCCGTTCTCACGATGTGTGATCGCTCCGCTTCAGGCAGCATGAACCCGACGTCACGGGCGGAGGTTCGACGCATGGCGGCACGAATCCAGCTCCCGACCGGGTGGGTGACCTTCGTGTTCACCGACATCGAGGGCTCGACCCGGCTGGCCCAACTACTCGGTCCGGAGTACCGCCCGGTGTTGCGGGAGCATCGCCGGCTGCTGCGCCGGACGCTGGCCGGCACGGGCGGCGCGGAGCTGCTGACCGAGGGCGACTCGTTCTTCCTGGCCTTCGCCGACGCCGCCGAGGCGGTGACCGCCTGTCTGACCGCGCAGCGGGCGCTGGCCAGCCACGACTGGCCCACTCCGGACTCCGCGCCCCGGGTGCGGATGGGCCTGCACACCGGTTACGCCGAGCCGCGCGACGGCGAGTACGCCAGCGCCGAGGTGCACCGGGCGGCCCGGATCGCCGCCGCCGCACACGGTGGTCAGGTGCTCTGTTCGGCGTCCACCGCCCGGCGGGCCGAGCCGCTCCCGGCCGGCGCCTCCCTGCTCGACCTGGGGCTGCACCGGCTGCGCGGATTCGACGACCGGGAACGTCTCTTCCAGCTGGTCGCGCCGGGCCTGGAACGGCAGTTCCCGCGCCCGCGTACCGCCGACGCCGTGGCGCACAACCTGCCCACCCAGGTCACCTCGTTCGTCGGCAGGCAGGCCGAGCGGGCCGAGCTGAACCGGCTGGTGGCGGAGCACCGGCTGGTCACGGTGCTCGGCGCGGGTGGCGCCGGTAAGACCCGGCTCGCGGTGGAGCTGGCCTGCGGCGAGGTCGAGGCGTACCCGGACGGGGTCTGGTTCGTGGACATCGCCGCGGTCACCGACCCGGGGCTGGTGGCGTTCGAGATCGCCGCCGTGCTCGGCCTGCGTCCGGAGCCGGGCCGGCCGATGGTGGACACCCTGGTCGAGTACGCGGCGGGCCGCCAGATGCTGGTCCTGCTGGACACCTGCGACGCGCAGCCGGCCGCGTCGGCCGAGGTGATCTCCCGGCTCCTCGCCGGCGGGCGCGGGGTGCGGGTGCTGGCCACCAGCCGGGAGTCCTTCGGCCTGCCCGGCGAGGTGGTGTGGCGGATCCCGCCCCTCTCGGTCGAGCCCCCGGCCGACGGGGTGGAGAGCGACGCGGTGGCGCTGCTGCTGGATCGGACGGCGGCGGCCCGTGGCGGGCGGCAGCCGGACCCGGCCGAGTCGGCCGACCTGCGCCGGGTGGTGCAGCGCCTCGACGGGTTGCCGCTCGCCATCGAGCTGGCCGCCGCCCGGCTGCGGGTGCTCTCGGTGGGTCAGCTCGCCGAGCGCCTCGACGACATGCTCGGCACCCTGGACGCCGGCCGGGAGGATCCGGAACCGCCGCCGGTGGACCGGGGCTGGATGGGCAACCAGCAGGACACCGTGGACCTGGTGGCCGCGGCGGCGGGTGCCGCTCCGCCGACGCCGGCCAGCCGGGCCGTGCAGCGCTCCGCCACCGAGCGGCACCTCACCATGCAGGCCACCGTCACCTGGTCGTACCGGACCCTCGGGCCGCGGGCCGCCCGGCTGCTGCGCTGGCTGTCCGTCTTCGCCGGGCCGGTGGACCTGGCGACGGTCGAGTGGCTGCTCGGCGACGACCCGCTCGACCCGCTGTCGGTGCTGGTGGACAAGTCGATGGTGCTGGCGGAGCCGCACGCCGCGGGGAGCACCTACCGGATGCTCGACCCGATCCGGGCGTACGCGGCGCGTCGACTCGCCGAGGCGGGCGAGGAGCAGACCGCCCGGAACCGGCATGTGGCCTGGTCCGCGCACGCGCTGGAGCGGGCGCACCTGGGCCCGGACGGCCGGCCGGTCACCCTCTCGCTCTACGCCCTCGACCCCCTCGCCGGGGAGCTGCGGGCCGCGCTGCGCTGGTGCGCCACCGGTGGCAGCGCCGCCGCGGGTCTGCGGCTCGCCGGTGGCCTCGACCAGTGGTGGCGCGAGCGCGGGCTGGCCCGGGAGGGGCGGCTCTGGCTGTTCCGGCTCTACGGGCGGATCGCCGAGACCGGCGAGCGGATCCCGGAGGCCGAGCTGGCCGCGGCGTACCACATGCACTCGTTGCACGCCGGCGCGGACGGTGAGTTCGCCGAGGAGCTGCGCTACTCGCAGCGGGCCGAGGCGGCGGCCCGACAGGCCGGCGACTCGGGCCTGCTGGCCCGGGTGCTGGCCGGGCGGGCCGCGCCGCTGGTCGACTTGGGACAGTTCGCCGAGGCCGAGCGGGTCTGCCGGGAGGTCATCGACTGGGCGCAGAGTCAGGACGTGCTCGGCGACGCGCTGCTCGCCGTGCACAGCCTCGCCGAGCTGCTGTGGCGGCGCGGCGCGCTCGACGAGGCGGCGGAGCTGCTCGGGGCGGCCCGGCCGGTCGAGGCGGCCCGTCCGGTCGAGCGGGGCCGGCGCTCGGTCGACATGCTGCTCGGCATGGTCGCCCTGGGCCGCGGCGACCTGGTCGCGGCGCACGAGCACCTGCTGGTGGCGCTCCGGTCGCGGATGAGCCACGGCTTCCACGGCCGGGCCTGCGACACGTTGAACGCGATCGCGGTGCGCTGCGCGGCCGGGGGCGACCCGCTCACCGCCGCCCGGCTCTTCGGCGCCGCGCAGGAGACCCGAGCCAACCTGCGGTCCACCCCGGGCATCTACGACGGCTACTGGGCCGACCGGCAGGCCGAGCTGCGCCGGTCGCTGGGCGACGTCGCCTTCGACGACGCCTACGGTGAGGGCGTCGAGCTGGGTCTGGAGGAGGCCGCCGCGCTGGCGCTGGACGTGGAGCATCCGGACCTGGCGGCCGACTCGACGCGGTTCCGCACCACGCGGGCCCGTCCGGCGCCCCGGCAGGCCGCGCCGGAGCCGGAGCGCCGCCCGGCCGGCCAGACCGAACGCGCCTGAGCCGTCGGTCGTGCCCCTTGGCTCTGCTTCCCTCCCGGCAACAGGAGCGTGAGGGTGGTCGGCCCGGCGCCGGCCCGGACGGCCGCGGCGGAGGGCCCGCGCCGCCGATTCTCCAGCGACGCGGGCCCCCACCCGGGTCAGACCCGCAGGCCGGCGCGACGCTCGGCGTCGGCCTTCATCTTGGCGGCGCGCTCGATGTCGGCCGGGTCGACCGCGGCGACCGAGCCGAAGATGCTGACGGCCTGGTAGTAGGTCCAGGCCAGGCTGTAGCAGGCCGGCCGGACGATGGTGCTGTACGTGGCGCAGACCCGCTTGAGGTCCTCGTAGAAGGCGCTGTCCAGGCGGGACTTGTTGGCCGAGAACTGGCCCATCGCCTTGTAATTGCGGTAACCGAAGTCGTGCCGGTAGCAGGACATGTTGAAGGTGAACCCGAGCGGGTTGTCCGGGCTCGACGAGCAGTAGTCGGTCGACCAGTCGAAGGCGTACTCGGACCAGGCGGCCTTGTTGAGCCGGGCGGAGTTCCAGGAGCTGTAGCTGCTGGCGCTGGTCTGGGTGAAGCTGGACAGGACCGAGAGCTTCTGGGCCGGGGTGACGGCGGCGGCGGGGGAGGCGAGTCCGAGGGCGACGAGCAGCGCGAGTGCGCCCGAGGCGAGGAGGGTGGCGAGGCGTCTGGGCACGTGTACCTCCGCGGGGGTGTGCGGGTGGGACGGGGGTTACCGGTGGGTATCACCGGTGCCGATCAGTCTCGATCAATAGATGGGCACGGATCTGTGGTCCGGGCCAACTATTGGTGACATGCGCCCAAACAGACGAATGCCCCCGGGGCGGCGCTTGGCCGTCGCCCCAGGGGCATCCGTCGGTGCTCAGCCGACGAATCGCGGCGGGCTGAGCGGGCTCTCGTTGGCGAGCCGGTCGAGCGCGGTCAGCCGGTAGGTGTAGCGCTTGCCCGGCACCGCGGTGGTGTCCACCCAGGACTGCACCGCACCGGACGTGGCCCGGACGGTGTCCACCAGGTGCGCGGCGTCCGCGGTGCCGCAGGCGCCGCCGAGCGTCGTGCCGTCGAACCGGTAGATCGCGTATCCGGTGGCGTCACCGAACGGTCCCACCCCGTCGGCAGGCTGTCGCCAACTCAGCCGCACCCCGTCGGCCTGTCGGGTGGCCTGGGTGACCACCGGGAAGAGCAGCGGCTTCGCCGGCAGGTGCGACATGGTCGGCACCAGCGCGGGGCGGGAGTAGTGCTCGGCGGCGTAGATGTCCGTGGCGCCGAGCCGGTTGGCCCGCACCTGGACGGCCGAGAAGTGCACGTTGCCCTGGACCTCCGGGTACGACCGGTTCAGGGTGAGGTGGTCGGAGAGTTCGCGCGGGTTCATCCAGAAGCTGCCGTACGCCGGGTCGCCGCTCTTGTAGTCGGCCTGCCCGATGTAGAGCTGCACCCGGGTGCCCCGGACGGTCTCCGCCCACCATGGCACCAGCCGCGCGTAGTCGGCCGCCGGGTACTGCCCGATGTACCAGTAGAGCTGCGGGACGATGTAGTCGACCCACTCCTGCTTGACCCAGGTGCGGGTGTCGGCGGAGATGATGTCGTACGACTGGCTGCCGGTGGTGTCCGAGCCCAGCGGGTCGGCGCTGGCGTTGCGCCAGATGCCGAACGGGCTGACCCCGAACTTTACCCACGGCTTGACCGCCTTGATCTTGGCGTTCATCTCCTGGATCAGCAGGTTGATGTTGTCCCGCCGCCAGTCGGCCTTGTTGGTGAACCCCCGGTTGTACGCCGCGAAGGTGGCGTCGTCCGGCACCTGGTGGGTGCCGCTCGGGTACGGGTAGAAGTAGTCGTCGAAGTGGACGCCGTCGATGTCGTACCGGCTGACCGCGTCCATCATCGCGGTCTGCACGAACTCGCGGACCTTGGGAACGCCGGGGTTGTAGTAGAGCCGGCTGCCGGCCACGCCGGCCGGCGGGTAGGCGAAGGTCCACTCGGGGTGCTGCCGGGCGGGGTGGCCGGGGGCGAGCTGGGCGAGGTCGGCGCCGGCGCCGCCGGGTGCCGGCATGGAGACCCGGTACGGGTTGAACCAGGCGTGGAACTCGAGGTTGCGCTTGTGCGACTCCTCGACCAGGAAGGCCAGCGGGTCCCAGCCCGGGTCCTTGCCACGGACCCCGGTCAGGTACTCCGACCAGGGCTCGTGGGCCGAGGGCCAGAACGCGTCGGCGGTCGGGCGGACCTGCACGACGACCGCGTTGTGGTTGAGGCGCTCGGCGAGGTCGAGCCAGCCCAGATACTCGGCCTTCTGCTGGGCGACCTGGTCGGGGGCGGTCTGCGAGGCCTTGCTGGGCCAGTCGATGTTGGTCACCGACGCGATCCACAGCGCGCGGAACTGCCGCTTCGGGGTGGCCGGGTCGGTGGTGCAGGTGGTGGTGGCGGCCGCCGGGTCGGGTGCGGCGGTGGCTGACGGGGCGGCGGCGAGCGCGCCGAGCAGAGTTGCGGCCAGTCCGGCGGCCGCGAGCCGAGATGCCTTCATGCGGTGTCCCTTCGTTGGGGCTCCGGTCGGGTGGCGGCCCGCCTCGGCAAGATTCGCCGCTGCCTATCTGCCGCTAGAAGGAAATTTTCACACCGGGCGCGCTCCGCGCAAGACCCGGTGACCGGTTGGCGCAGAAACTGGCGGTTGGCGCCGAGGCGTACTGGGTAGCAACGCGGGTCACCGGCCGCCGGCGGTGGTGGTCGCACGGTGGGGAGGGGTGAGCGCGGTGTCCGTGCTGCGTACCAAGCCGATCAGGGATGTGCTCGCGCAGAGCGAGGCGGACGGCTCCGACGGCCGCCCCGGCCTGAAGAGACGGCTCGGCGCGCTCGACCTGACCGGGTTCGGCATCGGCATCGTGATCGGCACCGGGATCTTCACGCTGACCGGGATCGAGGCCCGGGACAGCGCCGGCCCAGGCGTGGTGATCTCCTTCGCCATTGCCGGGGTGGTCGCCCTGCTCGCCGCGCTCTGCTACGCCGAGCTGGCCTCCAGCGTGCCGACGGCCGGCAGCGCCTACACCTACGCGTACGCGACGATGGGCGAGATCGTCGCCTGGATCATCGGCTGGGATCTGCTGCTGGAGTTCGCCCTCGGCGCGGCGGTGGTGGCCCGCGGGTGGTCCGGCTACCTGGCCGAGCTGTTCGACCTCCCCGCCAGGTGGTTCGCCGAGGACGGCAGCGTGGTCAACCTCGGGGCGGTCGCCATCGTGCTGGTCCTCGGCGTGGTCGGCATCGTCGGCATCCGGGAGTCCGCCCGGATCACCAACCTGCTGGTGCTGGTGAAGGTCGCCATCTGCGTCTTCGTGGTGGTCGCCGGGCTGTTCTTCGTCAAGGCCGCCAACCTGACCCCGTTCATTCCGCCGGCCGAGCCGGCCTCCGGCGGCGAGGACGGCATCCGGCAGCCGCTCACCCAGGCCATCTTCGGCCTGGAACCCTCGGTCTTCGGATTCGTCGGGGTGCTCAGCGCGGCCGCGGTGGTCTTCTTCGCGTACACCGGCTTCGAGGCGGTGGCCAACCTCGGCGAGGAGACCAGGAAGCCGCGCCGCGATCTACCGCTGGGACTGCTCGGGACGCTGCTCATCTCGACCGTGCTCTACATCGGCGTCTCGCTGGTGCTGGTCGGCATGGTGCGGTACACCGACATCGACAGGGCCGCCCCGATCGCGTCGGCCTTCGAGGCGGTCGGCGCCGGGTGGGCGGCGGTCCTGGTCTCGATCGCCGCGGTCGCCGGCCTGACCAGCGTCATCCTGGTCGACCTGGTGGCCATGGGGCGGATCGGCTTCGCCATCGCCCGGGACGGGTTGATTCCGCCGTCGATCGCCAAGGTGCACCCGCGCTGGGGCACCCCGTACCGGATCTCGGCGATCATGACGGTCGGGGTCGCGCTGCTCGCCGGGCTGCTTCCGCTCTCCGCGCTGGCCGACCTGGTGAGCATCGGCGCGCTCTGCGCGTTCGTGCTGGTCTCGGTCGCGGTGCCGATCCTGCGCCGGACCCGCCCCGAGCTGGACCGGCCGTTCCGGGTGCCGCTCTCGCCGGTGCTGCCGATCGTCTCCGCGCTGGCCTGCCTCTACCTGATGATGAACCTGTCGGTGGAGACCTGGCTGCGGTTCGGTGCCTGGATGCTGCTCGGCGCGGTGATCTACTTCGGCTACGGCTACCGCCGCAACCGCCTCGCCACCCGCGAGGCCGTCCCCCAGCCCCGCGACCCCAACCCGGCCAGCTGACCCCCGCGTCCCCACCACCCCCCGGTGATCATGAGGTCTGCGACGCTGCCGATCTCCAGATCCGCCGCAAATCTCATGCTCACCGGGGGCAGGTGGCAGGTGGGGGTCAGGGGCGGGGTTGAGGGGTGGCGGTGGGGCCCTTGACCACGGGCTTGCCGTTCTGCCAGATCACCTCGTCGAGCCAGGTCTGCCGGCCGGGGTCGGTGCTGCCCTCCTGGCCGGGCGGCCAGGCGTGGTAGAGCAGCCAGGTCCGGCCGGCCTTGACCACCATCGACGCGTGCCCCGGGCCGGACGCCGCCTCGTTGCCGGTCAGGATCGGGTTCTCCGGGGCCTTCACGCACGGGCCGGTGGGCGACTCGCAGACCGCGTAGCCCTCGGCGTACTCGGCCTTGTCGTAGGCGTTAGCGGCGAAGAAGAGGTAGAGCGTCCCGTCCTGGCGGTGGAAGAACGGCCCCTCGATCAGGGTGCCCTCCCACGGCTCGGTCTGCTTCAGCAGCTTCGTCGGCTCACCGACCAGGCTCAGCCCGTCGTCCGAGAGGCGCTGGGAGAAGATCCAGGTGTCCACCCCGATGGCGTTGCCGTCGTTCTTCCACAGCAGCCAGAGGCTGCCGTCGGTGTCCCGGTACGGGCTGGCGTCGATCGACCCGCCCAACTCGGCCTGGCAGATCAGCGGGCCGGCCGAGTCGTCGCGGTACGGGCCCTGCGGTGCCGTCGCGACCGCCCGCCCGACGCACTGCCGCCCCGACTCCCGACCGGCGACGGTGTAGTAGAGCACGAACTGCTCCGGCCCGAGCTGGATCGCCTCCGGGGCCCAGGTCTTCCCGGGGTCCGCCCACTCGGGCAGCGCCGGCAGGGCGTCACCGGCCGGCGTCCAGTCGACCAGGTCGGCCGAGGTGTGCACCGGCACGTTCCGGCCGTCGGCGTTGGTGTGGAACAGGTACCAGGTGTCGCCGACCTCGATCGCCTGCGGGTCGGGGGCGTCGGTCCGGATGACCGGGTTGGTGAACATGCTCGGGTCACTCCCCGTACTCGTGGGTGTGGGTTCGTCGCCGCTGCCGCAGCCCCCGACGAGCAGTGCGGCGGCGAGAACCGCCGCCGCACCACCTCGCCGGAGTGATCCGGCCGTCATCCCTTCAGGCCGCTGCGGGAGACGCCCTGGATGATGTGCCGTTGCGCGAGCACGAAGAGGATCAGCACCGGCACGCTGGCCAGCACCGCCCCCGCCATGATCACCGGGTAGTCGGTCACGTAGGAGCCCTGCAGCAGGCCCAGACCCGGCGGCAGGGTCAGCTTCTCCGGGCTGAACAGCACGAAGATCGGCCAGAGGAAGTCGTTCCAGTTGGTCAGGAACGAGAGCACCGCCAGGGTGGCCAGCGCGGGCTTGGAGAGCGGCAGCACCACCTTGTAGAAGATCTGCCACTGGTTCGCCCCGTCCAGCACCGCGGCCTCCTCCAGCTCCCTGGGCAGGGAGATGAAGAACTGCCGCAGGAAGAACACCCCGAACGCGCTGGCCGCGCCGGGCACCACGACCACGGCGAGGGTGTCGATCCAGTTCAGCGAGTCGACGATGAGGAAGTTCGGGATGATCAGCGAGGTCGGCGGGATGAAGAGCGTCCCGACGATCAACGCGAAGCTCACCCCGCGACCCCGGAACCGCATCCGGGCCAGGGCGTACGCGGCCATCGACGCGGTCACCAGCACCAGCAGCGAGTGCAGCGTCGCCGCCACCATGCTGTTCAGGAACCAGCGCAGCACCGGGTTGGCGGAGTTGGTCAGGATCTGCTGGTAGCCGTACCCGGAGAGCGGGTCGGGCAGCCAGCTCGGCGGGATCTGCTGGGCGCCGTCGTAGGTCTTCAGCGAGGTGATGAGCATCCACACCAGCGGCATCAGGAAGACCAGCGTGAGCGCCACCAGGATGGCGTAGAGCGCGGTCCGGCGCAGGGTGCTCGCCGCGCCGCGGGCGTTGCGCGTAGGCGTCGTCATGGCGGTCCCCTCAGTCTTCCCGGTAGCGGAAGAGGCGGAAGTTGGCGAGGCTCACCACGGCCAGCATCAGCGCGAACACGATGCTCATCGCCGCGGACCGGCCGGCGTCGTTGTCCCGCAGGCCCTCCTCGACGATGAACCAGACCACGGTGCGGGTCTCGGTGCCGGGAGCGCCCTGGGTGATCAGGAACGACTGGCCGAATACGTTCGCCGAGGCGAGCACCGTCGTGGTGATCACGAAGAGCAGCACCGGACGCAGCCCGGGGAGCGTGACGTGGCGGAACCGTTCCCAGGTGCTCGCGCCGTCGACCTTCGCCGCCTCGTAGAGCTCCGCCGGGATGTCCTGAAGACCGGCCAGGTAGATCACCGCGTTGAAGCCGGACGTCCACCAGACGGTGACCCCGACCAGGGAGATCCAGGCCCACGGCACGTCCGTCACCCAGGGGGTGTCGGCCGGTAGGCCGAGTACGCCGAGCACCCGGTTGACCAGGCCCAGGTTCGCGTCGAGCAGGAACCGCCAGAGCAGGCCGATCACCGCCACGCCGAGCACGTACGGCGCGAAGTAGACCGCCCGGAAGAAGGTCCGGCCCGGGAACGAACGGTTCAGCAGCAGCGCCAGCCCCAGCGGGACGACCACCAGCAGCGGCACCGCGAAGACGGTGAAGATCGCCGTGGCCCGGACGCTCTGCCACCAGTCGCCGTAGACAGCCGAGTCGCTGGAGAAGAGTTCCTTGTAGTTGTCCAGCCCGACGAACGGCCGGTTGGGCAGCTGGAAGTCCCACTGGTGCACGCTGAGCCAGAGGCCGAGCAGGATCGGCAGCAGGCCGAACACCGCGAACAGCACCAGGTACGGGGTGAGGAAGAGATACGGCGTCGCCCGACCGACCCGGTTCGCCGACTTGGCGCCCCGGCGGGCAGCACTGGCCGCCGGGGGCGGCGCGTCACCGCGCGCCGCCCCGACCTCGATCACGTCCGCCACAAGGAATCAGCTCCCGTACTTCTTGCGGTTGTCCTCGAGCTGCTTGTTCGCCTTGGCCACACCGTCGTCGAGCGCCTGCTTGGGCGACTTCTTGCCCAGCACGGCCTCGTTGAACGAGTTGTAGAAGGTGGTGAGGACCTCACCCAGGCCCGGGGTTGCCGGCGGGAAGGCCGCGTACTCCAGCTCGGGGGCGAGCGCGCCGACCTCGGTCAGCGCCTTGAACTCGGCGCTGTCCCGGACGGTCTTGCGGGCCGGCACCTGGCCGCCCTTGGCCCAGTCCAGGGAGTGCTGGCTGAGCCAGTTGATGAAGACCTTCGACGCCGAGACCTTGTTGGCGTTGTTGGCCCGCTGCTTCACGATGGTGAAGTTGTGCGAGTTGGCCCAGGCCGCCGGCTTGCTGCCGATCTGCGGCAGGGGCGCCACGCCCCACTGGACGTCCGGGCTCTTCTTCAGGTCGTTGATCTGCCAGATGCCGTTGAAGGTGAAGGCGTTCTTGCCGCTCTTCAGCGCCAGGTACTCGGCGTCCTGGCCGACGTTGGACGGCGAGTGCCCCTGCTTGATCATGTCGACCATCCAGGTGCACGCCTCCACGGCCGGGTCGGCGTTGAAGGTGGCCTTGTTGACTTCGGCGTCGAAGAGGCTGCCGCCGAACTGGTAGACCAGCGAGTAGAAGCTCATGCCGCCGGTGAACTGGAACGGGCTGACCCAGTAGCCCTGCACGCCGGACTTCTTCAGCTCCGTGAGCGCGGCGGTGAAGTCGTCGCGGGTGGTCGGCGGCTTGTTCGGGTCCAGCCCGGCCTTCTGCATCACCGACTTGTTGTAGTAGAAGCCCAGCGGGTGCATGTCCAGCGGAATGCCGTACCGCTTGTTGTTGTAGAGACCGCCCTGCCAGACCGTGGGGGCGAAGTCCGCCTCGGTCAGCTCGAGGGTCTTGGCCACGTCGTCCAGCTCGGTGATCACGCCACGGGCGGCGAAGGTGGCGAGCTGGTCCATGTGCATGACCGCGACGTCCGGCCCGTTGCCGCTGGAGGCCGCACCGGGGAGCTTGTTGTAGTAGTCCTCCCACTGGTAGGTGGCGACCGACACCGCGATGTTCTGGTGCTCGGTGTTGAACTGGTTCACCAGCGTCTTGAAGATCTCGCCGTCGCCGCCGGTGAAGCCGTTCCACAGCTTGAGGTCCACCTTCGGACCGGTGTAGTCCTTACCGCCGTTGCCGGCCGCCGCCGGGCCGCCGGAGTCGTCGCCGCCGCCGCAGCCGGCCAGGGTCAGGGTCGCCGCCGCGCCGAGCCCGACGCCGAGCCCGAGCAGGCGCCGCCGGCTCATTTCGTTCTGGATCATGCCGTATCTCTCCTTGGGGGGACGGGAAAAGTTTGCCTGGTCAGGGCCGGTTTCCGAAGCGCAGCACGTTCCAGGAGACGGCCGGCAGGCGCACCGAGCACCGGCCGGCGTCGAGGGTGGGGGTGTTCAGTTCCCGAGGCGTCACCTTGTCCGGTTCGGCCTCGGTGTTGGTCGCCGACGGGTCGTCCCCGGCAGCGAGGGTCAGGTGGCATTGACCGGATAGTCCTGAAACGCCGCGCAAGTCGAGCTGCAGCTCCAGGTCCGTCTCACTTCGGTTGACCGCGAAGACCGTCAGCTCGCCGGTCTCCTCGTCGTGCACGGCCACGGTGTCCAGTACCGGGACGTCGCCGTACTTCTTCGTCTCGTAGCGGGGCGAGACCGGCTCGGTGCGCAGCACCGTCCCACGGGCGTACCGGGCGGTCAGCGCGAACGGGTGGAAGATGCTCTGCCGCCAGGCCGGCCCGCCGTTGCGGGTCCGGATGGGGGCGATCACGTTCGCCAGCTGCGCCTGGGCGGCCACACCGACCCGGTCGGCGTGCCGGAGCAGGGTGATCAGCAGGTCGCCGACGACCACCGCGTCGACCGCGGTGAAGTCGTCCTCGATCAGGGCCGGCGCCTCGACCCAGCCGCGCCGGTCCAGGTCGGCCTGGAGGCGGGCCTCGTACCAGACGTTCCACTCGTCGAAGGAGATCTTCAGCTTGCGGCGGTGCCGCTGCTTCGCCGCCACGTGGTCGGCGGTGGCGACCACCTCGGTGATGAAGTTGTCCATGTCGACGGCGGAGGCGAGCAGGCTGGCCCGGTCGCCGTCGGAGGGGTCGTAGTAGGTGTGCGCGGAGATGTAGTCGACGTGCTCGTAGGTGTGCTCGAGCACGGTCGCCTCCCAGGAGGCGAAGGTGGGCATCCGCCGGTTGGAGCTGCCGCAGGCGACCAGGCTGATCGACGGGTCGCTCATCTTCATCGCCCGGGCCGCCTCGGCGGCCAGCCGGCCGTACTCGTCGGCGGTCTTGTGCCCGACCTGCCAGGGGCCGTCCAGCTCGTTGCCGAGGCACCAGAGCCGCACCCCGAACGGATCCTCGGCGCCGTTCTTGCGGCGCTGGTCGGAGAGGTGCGTCCCGCCCGGGTGGTTGCTGTACTCCAGCAGGTCCAGCGCCTCCTGCACGCCCCGGGTGCCCAGGTTGACCGCCATCATCGGCTCGACCCCGGCCTCGTTCGCCCAGGTCATGAACTCGTGCAGGCCGAACGCGTTGGTCTCGACGGTCTTCCAGGCCAGGTCGAGCCGGCGGGGTCGGTCACCGACCGGGCCGACGCCGTCCTCCCAGCGGTAGCCGGAGACGAAGTTGCCGCCGGGGTAGCGGACGACGGAGACGCCCAGCTCCCGGGTCAGCTCCAGCACGTCACGTCGGAGCCCGAGGGCATCCGCCTCCGGGTGGCCCGGCTCGTAGATGCCCCCGTAGACGCAGCGGCCCATGTGCTCGACGAAGGAGCCGAAGAGTCGCCGGTCGGCCGGCCCGATTGCGAATGCCGGGTCGATCGTCAGCTGTGCGGTCCGCACCGGATGTCACCTTTCGTCATTTCTGGTGTCCGGTGACCACGGTCACCGCACACCCGGTTCCCTGCTTTCTACAACGTTGTAGGCAACGTTGTAAAGAGCGAGTTACGCGGTAGAGTGCCGGTGGTTACATCGGGGAGGTTGCGGAAGTGCGACACAGGCTCAAGGACGTCGCGGAGCGGGCCGGCGTGTCGGTGAAGACGGTCTCCAACGTGGTGAACGGTTACGTGCACGTCCGGCCGGACACCCGGGCCCGGGTCGAGGAGGCGATCACCGCCCTCAACTACCGGCCGAACCTCTCCGCGCGCAACCTGCGCAAGGGCCGCACCGGCGTGATCGCCCTGGCCGTGCCGGAGCTGGACATCCCGTACTTCGCCGAACTGGCCCGGCACGTGGTCAACGCCGCCGCCGAGCTCGGCTGGACGGTGCTGATAGACCAGACCGGCGGTGGCCGCGAGCAGGAGCGGGTGGTCGCGTCCGGGATCACCGACCACCTGATCGACGGGTTGATCTTCAGTCCGCTGGCGCTGACCGCGGACGACCTGGCCAACCTGGACGGCACCCCGATGGTGCTGCTCGGCGAACGGGTCGACCACGGTCCCGCCGACCACGTCGTGATCGACAACGTGGCCGCTGCCCGCGAGATCACCCACCACCTGATCGGCCTCGGCCGGCGCCGGATCGCCGCCATCGGGTCACAGCGCACCCCGGAGGGGGCCAGCGCGCGGCTCCGGCTCACCGGCTACGCCGCCGCGCTCGAGGCGGCCGGCCTCGACTACGACGAGGCGCTGATCGCGCCCGCGCCGGCCTGGCACCGCGCCGACGGCGCGGCGGCCATGCGCCACCTGCTCACCTCGGGGGTACGCCCCGACGCGGTCTTCTGTTTCAACGACACCCTCGCGTTGGGCGCGCTGCGGGCGCTGCACGAGGCCGGCCTGCGGGTGCCCGACGACGTCGCCGTGGCCGGCTTCGACGACATCGAGGACGGCCGCTTCTCGGTGCCGACGCTGACCACCATCGCCCCGGACAAGGAGCAGATCGCCCGGCTCGCGGTCGAGCTGCTGGCCAACCGCCTCGACGGCGACCCCTCCGCCCCGGCCCGCGAACTCTCCGCCCCCTACCGGCTGACCCCGCGCGAATCCACCCACCCGCGCTGACTGCGAGTTGGGTCGAGCCGCGGCTCAGTCGAAGAAGCGGGCCAGGTGCGACGCGGTGGGTGGGGCGGCGTCCGGTGGGACCGGGGTGAGGTCGGCGAAGATCGAGGCGCCGTCACAGCCGGCGTGCAGCGGATACCAGCGCGGCGTGCCGGGCGGACGCTGCAGGCAGATGCCCTTGAAGGTCTGCACGTCGAGCAGCCGGACGTGGGTCGGGTCGGCCACCGCGTTCACGTGCCCCCACCAGGGGCTCATCACGTGCAGCACGCCGCCCGGGCGGAGCACCCGGTGGCACTCGTCCAGCAGCGGCAGGAAGTCGATAAGGTGCTCCAGGATGTGCACCGTGAAGAACACGTCGACCGCGTCGTCGGCCAGCGGTAGCGACCGGGAGAGGTCGGCGACCGCGTCCACCCCGGTCGCGGGGAAGATGTCCAGACCCAGGTTCCCCGGCCACTGCTTGCTCGGCCCGCAGCCGAGATCCACCACCACCGGATCCCGCCCGGCGACCCGCACCCGGCACCAGACGCCGAGCACTCCGGCCAGCCGGCCGATCTGATCCCGGACCAGCCGCAGCTCTGCCGGGTCGGCCACCTCGCCGGTCACGTGCGCGACGCCGCGGTCGAAGCGCACCTCGACGGCGAGGCCGCGCAGCCGGTCGTCGTGGCCGGTCTGATCAGCCCACGCCTCGGCGAGGAACCCGTCCACCGCCCGCAGCCGGTCCGCCGACGGCGGGGTCTGTGCCAACGCGACCATTGGTCACCTCCCGCCGCCCGTTACCCGCATCCCCGCCGCATATGCCCTGCTCTGGAGGGACATTCGACGGCCCCGCGCGGTCGGGCGGCGCGCGGGGTCAGGCGTGCGGTAGCCCCGATCAGCGTGATACCTCTGCGGCATCAATATGCCTCTGAGGTATCACGCTCACCAGCACACCCCGGCGCCGAGCCGGTGAGGCATCGACGCGGCGCAGCCGGTCAGCCGGTGATGGTCCGGCGCGGTCGGCCGCCGGCCCGCATCCGCTGCCGGGGCGGCGGGGCGGCCGGTTTGGGTCGCTTCAGGTGATAGCGGTGAAGTTCGTGGTTGCCGGGCAGGGACGGGTCCTCGCTCATCGCGACCAACTCCCAGCCCTGGTCGCCGGCCCGGTTCAGGTGGGCCAGCGCGGTGTCCCCGTACGGGGTGACGTCGACCATCGAGCCGTCCGGGCCGTACCAGACGAAGACGACCTCCCAGCCGAGGTCGTTCGTCGCCGCCTGCCGCCGGCGGATCAGCAGCGCGTACTCCCACTTGAGCATGGGGTCATTCTCACCCCGTGGCGCGCCATCGGCACGGATCAGTCTTCGGCGATCCGTCCGGCGTCGACCCGCAGCCGCCGGTTGGTCGCCACCGCGTCCAGCATCCGCCGGTCGTGGGTGATCAACAGCAGGGTGCCGGGGTAGCTGGCCAGCGCCGACTCCAGCTGTTCGATGGCGGGCAGATCCAGGTGGTTGGTCGGCTCATCGAGCACCAGCAGGTTCACCCCGCGCCCCTGCAGCAGCGCCAGGGCCGCCCGGGTCCGCTCGCCGGGGGAGAGGGTCGCGGCCGGCCGCAGCACGTGCCCGGCCCGCAGGCCGAACTTGGCCAGCAGGGTCCGCGCGTCCGCCGGCGACAGCTCCGGTACGGCGACTCGGAACGCGTCGATCAGCGGCGCGTCGCCGAGGAAGAGCCCACGGGCCTGGTCCACCTCGCCGACGACCACCCCGGGGCCGAGCGCGGCGTGCCCGGTGTCCAGCGGCAGCCGGCCGAGCAGGGCGGCCAGCAGGGTGGACTTGCCGGACCCGTTCGCCCCGGTGACCGCCACCCGGTCCGCCCAGTCGATCTGGAGGTTCACCGGCCCGAGGGTGAACGCTCCCCGGCGTACCACCGCGTCGCGCAGCGCGGCCACGACGGCGCCGGCGCGGGGCGCGGCGGCGATCTCCATCCGCAGCTCCCACTCCTTGCGGGGCTCCTCGACCACCTCCAGACGCTCGATCAGCCGCTCGGTCTGCTTCGCCTTCGCCGCCTGCTTCTCGCTCGCCTCGGAGCGGAACTTGCGGCCGATCTTGTCGTTGTCGGTGGCCTTGCGCCGGGCGTTCTTGACGCCCTTCTCCATCCAGGAGCGCTGGGTCCGGGCCCGCGCCTCCAGCGCCGCCCGGGTGTCGGCGTACTCCTCGAAGTCGGCCCGCGCGTGCCGGCGGGCCACCTCGCGCTCCTCCAGGTAGGCCGCGTAGCCGCCGCCGTAGTGCCGGATCTGCTGCTGCGCCAGGTCCAGCTCCAGGACCCGGGTCACCGTCCGGGTGAGGAACTCCCGGTCGTGGCTGACCAGCACCGTGCCGGCGCGCAGCCCGGTCACGAACTCCTCCAACCGCTCCAGACCGGCCAGGTCGAGGTCGTTGGTGGGCTCGTCGAGCAGGAAGACGTCGTAGCGGCTGAGCAGCAGCGAGGCCAGCCCGGCCCGGGCCGCCTGGCCACCGGAGAGGCCGGTCATCTCCTGGTCCAGGTCGACGGTGAGCCCCAGTTCCGCGGCGACCTGTTCGGCCCGTTCGTCCAGGTCCGCGCCGCCGAGGGCGAGCCAGCGCTCCAGCGCGTCGGCGTACCCGTCGTCGGCGCCGGCCGCGCCGGCGGTGAGCGCCTCGGTGGCGGCGTCGAGGGCGGCCTGCGCGCCGGTCACCCCGGTGCGCCGGGCCAGGAAGCCGCGTACCGTCTCGCCCGGTCGCCGCTCCGGCTCCTGCGGCAGGTGCCCGACGCTCGCAGTGGGCGGGCTGAGGGTGACGCTGCCGGCCTCGACCGGCAGCAGCCCGGCGAGGGTACGCAGCAGCGTCGACTTCCCAGCCCCGTTCGGCCCGACCAGGCCGACCACGTCCCCGGGCGCGACCACCAGGTCCAACCCGGTGAAGAGCGGGCGGTCGCCGTGCCCGGCGGCCAGGTCCTTGACGATCATCGTGGCGCTCATGAGGAGGCGAGCCTATCCGGCCCGGTGCACATCGCCGGGCGGCACCGGGCAGACTCGGCGGGGTGGTGACCACACTGGCGATCGACTGCGGCGGAGGCGGCATCAAGGCCTCCGTCCTCGACGGGGCGGGCACGATGCGGACGCGGCCGCTGCGGGTGCCCACGCCGTACCCGCTGCCGCCGGCGCTCTTCGTCAAGACCCTGCTGGACCTGGGCGCCCGGCTTCCCGCCGCGGACCGGGTGACCGTCGGGCTGCCCGGCATGCTCCGGCACGGCGTGGTGGTGGCCACGCCGCACTACGTCACCCGGGCCGGGCCGCGTACCCGGGTCGACCCCGACCTGCTGGCCGAGTGGTCCGGCTGGGACGTGCGGACCGCGCTCGCGGAGGCGTTCGGGGTGCCGGTGCTGGCCCTCAACGACGCCGAGGTGCACGGCGCCGGGGTGGTGGCGGGCACCGGGCTGGAGCTGGTGCTCACCCTCGGCACCGGGCTGGGCTGCGCGCTCTTCGACGGCGGGATCCTCGCGCCGCACCTGGAGCTCTCGCAGGCGCCGGTGCGTTGGGGGATGACCTACGACACGTACGTCGGCGAGCCGGAACGCCGCCGGCTGGGCGACGCGTTCTGGTCCAGGCGGGTCCGCGGGGTGGTGGACGGACTCCGCCCGGTGTTTCGGTGGGACCGGCTCTACCTCGGTGGGGGAAATTCCCGGCTGATCCGTCCGGAGCAGCTGACCCGGATGGGTGACGACGTGGTGGTGGTGCCGAACACCGCCGGGATCATCGGCGGCGTCCGGGCCTGGGATCTCTCCGCCGCCCGGCGCGCCTAGGGACCCGCACGTCCGGCGGGATCCGCCCGGGGAACAGTCGCCATCCGGGCGGTGTTGTGTCAGCGTCGGGGAAGTGACGGCGCGATACGAGGGGGTGGGTCGAATGGATCTTCTGGCCGAGTACCGGCGGGCGACCATGTTCTTCGAAACCGGAGACCCGACCGGAGCGGCCCGGCTGCTCGAGCCGATCGTCGAGGCCGAGCCGGACAACGCCGCGGTACGGCAGCTGCTGGCCCGGGCGTACTTCCTGTCGGCCCAGCTCAACCGGGCCGAGGAGCAGTTGCGCGCGCTGGTCGACCGTGACCCCAGCGACCACTACGCCCACCACGTGCTGGGCCGGACGTTGGAGCGGTTGAACCGGCACACCGACGCCCTGCGGCACCTGCGGATCGCCGCGGCGATGCACTCGGGCAACGACGACTACACGACCGCGCTGCGCCGGGTGGAGACCCGGGTGGGCGGGCGCTGAGCACCGGCCGGCCGCACCGCGGCCGACGGTTGGACGAGCGGACGGGGCAGCCCCACGGGGCTGCCCCGTCGCGTTCCGTCCGGGCCTACCATTGGGCCGTCATGGGAGCTGAGCTGGAGGTGGGCACGTCGTGAAGCTCAAGCTCGACCTGCACGAGATCTTCAACAAGGGGCAGGACATCGACCGCGCGCTGCGCGGGATCATGGACGAGGCGGTGGCGAAGAAGGCCACCCTCGTGGAGATCATCCCCGGTAAGGGCTCCGGCCAGCTCAAGAAGCGGGTGCTGCGGTTCCTTGACCAGAAGGACGTCAAGCAGCTCTACCACCGGGTCGAGAAGGACTCGAAGAACTTCGGCCGCCTCTTCGTGCACTTCCGCTGGAAGTAGTCAGGCCGGGGTCTCGGCGCGGGCGAGGAATTCGGTCGTCCAGTCGATGATCAGCTCGGGGTGGTACATCGGCAGGTCGTGACCCGCGCCGGGGACGATCTCGACCCGGGCGGCGGAGGCCAGGCTTCGGATCCGGGCGGCGACCAGCGCCGAGTCGTACATCTGGCTGCGTTCGCCGAGCAGTACGAGGGTCGGGGCGGCCACTGCCCGCAGCTCCTCGTCGGTCAGGGTCGGCGGGACGGGCAGCCGGCGGCGGAAGCCCGCGGTCACCAGGGCGAGGCGCATGAGGTCGTCGTCGAGCAGGGTGGTGTTGTGCAGCCAGCGGGCGGCTCGTCGGCGCAGCGGCCGGGGTGCCAGGCCGGCGAGACCGCCGACGATCACCCAGGCGAGGAAGCGACCGGTGACCTTGCCGAACCCGGCCGGGTCGAGCAGGGTGACGCTGGCGACCTGGTCCGGCGCGTTGATGGCGTGCTGGAGGGCCGTCCAGCCGCCGTAGGAGCAGCCGACGAGGTGCGCGCGGTCGACGTCGAGGCCGTTGAGGACCTCGCCGAGCCACTGCGAGAGGTCGGCGCCGCCGTTGATCGGTTGGTCCTGGGTGGAGCCACCCGGCTCACCGCAAGGGTCGACGGCCAGCACCGGGCGTTCCGCGCCGAGTCGGGTGACGTAGCGGTGCCACATGAGGGAACTGCCGCCGGCGCCGGGCAGCAGCACGACCGGTGTCCCGTCGGGTCGGCCGGTCCGGTAGACCCGCGCCGTGCCGAAGGCGGTGGGCAGGTCAAGGGCGGTGTGGTCGGCCGGCCACAGTCGATCGAAGGTGCGGGTGTAGGCGGCGAGGAACTTGCGGCGCGCCCGGTCGCTGGTGAACTCGCTGATGCGGTCGGTCGACATGGCGGCCCCCGATCCTGGTCGGCTTTAGTGATACAAGTGTATCATCAAAACCGGACGGCGTGATAGGCCGAGTGACAGACCGCGTACGACCGCGACCCCCGAACCGAATGGAGCGCCGTGCCCAAGCGCGTGGACCACGACGTGCGTCGCCGACAGATCGGCGAGGCGCTGCTGCGCATCGCGAACACCCGGGGCCTGCAGGCGGCGAGCATGCGCGAGGTGGCGGCGGAGGCCGGCGTGTCGCTGCGGCTCGTGCAGTACTACTTCCACAGCAAGGACGAGTTGCTGCTCGGCGCGCTCGCCTACCTCGGCGAACAACTCTCCGCCCGGGTCCGGGACCGCATCCGGGCGCTCGGCACACCGCCGACCCCGCGCAGCGTCATCTACGGCACCCTCACCGCAGTCCTGCCGACGGACGAGGAGAGTCGCCGGCTGACGAGGACCTACGCGGCGTACTACACGCTGGTGCTCGCCGAGCCGGAACTCGCGGCACGGCACGGCACCGTCTATCCGGACGCGCTGGAACGCTTCCTCGCCGGTCATCTCCGTACGGCGCAGGAGGCGGGACAGGTGGACCCGGGTCTCGACGCGGAAACGGTGGTCGCCGGCCTGTTGGCCCTGACCAACGGCCTCGGCTCCAGCGTGCTCGGCGGTCAGCGCGACGGCGATGCCGCGCTGGCGATCCTGACCTACCACCTCGACCGGGTCTTCGACCGCGACCCACGACGCTGAAGGCCGTCAGTGCGGACGGGCGGTCGCCAGGTCGCTCGGATCGGTGTTGCCGCCGCAGACGATCAGCGCCACCCGCTCGCCCGCCGCCGGCACGTACGCCCCGCCGAGCAGCGCGGCCAGCGCGGCGGCCCCGCCCAGTTCGGCGGCGACCCGTAGCTCCGACCAGAGCAGCCGGCGGGCGCGCACCAGATCCTCGTCGCGCACCAGCACGGACTGCACGCCCGTCCGCCGGGCGGTGTCGAAGGCGATCTCGCCGATCCGGCGGGCGCCGAGCGAGTCGGTGGCGATGCCGCCCACCTCGACGTCGACCGGGCGACCGGCCTTCAGCGCGGTGTGCAGGGTGGGGATCTGTTCCGGTTCGACGGCCACCACCCGCACCCCGCCGTCGAACCAGGTCGCGATGCCGGAGACCAGGCCGCCACCGCCGACGGCCACCAGCACCGTGTCGATCCCGTCGACCTGCTTCTCCAGTTCGCGGCCGAGGGTGCCCTGGCCGGCGACCACCTCCGGCTGGTCGTACGCGTGCACCACGAGCGCACCGGTCTCCTCGGCCCGTCGGGTGCTCGCCGCGAGCGCCTCCGCGTAGTGCTGGCCGACCTGCTGCACCGTGGCGCCCAACCCGGCCAGTCGCTCCACCTTGACCGGGGACGCGGTCACCGGCACGAAGACCTCGGCCGGGACGCCCAGGGCGCGGGCCGCGTAGGCGACGGCGAGACCGTGGTTGCCACCCGACGCGGCCAGCACGCCCGCTGCGGGCAGTGGCCCCTGGAGCATCCGGTTGAACGCGCCACGCGGCTTGAACGAGCCCGCGTGCTGATGCAGTTCCAGCTTGAAGCTGAGCCGCCCGGGCACACCAAGCTCGCCGCCGTCGAGGGTGAGCACGGGGGTCTGCCGTACCCGGCCGCCGATCAGCGCGGCGGCCGCCTCGACGTCCTGTCTGTCCACCATCGCCAGAACCGCCCCTCGCCAGGACCAGAGAGCCAGCCGACCATCTTCGGTGCGGCCGACGAGACAGCCTATCGAGGCCGGCTGGCCACTCTTGGCGACCCGCGTTCCGATCAGACCGGGTAGGTCCGGGCGACGGCGAGCATCTCCGAGCTGTGCGACCCGACGATCCCGACGTCCGCCGGCCGGGGCTGGAAGCCGGGAAGTTCGGCCAAGCCGTCGCTGGCGTCCATCGCGCGCAGCTCGACCCGCTCCGCCTTCGGCGTGACGGTGAGCGTCACCTCGACGCCCTCGGCGGGTGGGGCGTGGAAGACCACCCCGAAGCCCCACCGGCCGGCCCGCGCCTCGACCGGCACGGCCCGGCCGGCCACCTCGGCGCGCAGCACGGTCGCGGTCGCCGAGTCCACGTGCAGGGTGGCCAGGCGGACCGGGCGCTGCGGGGTGAGCCGCACCCGCAGGGTGCGCTCGGCGCCGGGGCCGCTGTCGGCGAGCACCTCCAGCTTCGGCGCCGGCAGGTTCGCCGCCGGCGCCGGACCGGTGCGCAGGTCACCGTCGCCCAGGCCGGGGAAGTCGTCGGCGACGGACTGCACCCCGTCCACGTACCGGTCGGTCCACGGCTGCGGCTCGGCCTCGTGGCTCAGCCAGCGGGCCTGGCCGGTCCCGGCGTCCAGGGCGTACATCAGGTGGGTGGGCGCGGGGTGCGCCGCGTCGAACCGGTCGACCCGCAGGCCGACGCCGGCCAGCACCAGCGCCGCGACCACGGCGGCCACCGCGGGCAGCGCGCCGAGCCGCCGGGCCCGGGCCGCGACCAGGCCACGCTGCCCGCCGGCCTGCGGGTGCAGCAGATCCACCACCGGCAGCGCGGCCAGCCCCAGCAGCACCGCCACCAACGCCGCGACCCCGCCCATCGCCATGCCGAGCGCCGGGAAGAGCAGCACCACCGTGGGGAGGAGGATCACCACGCCGACCGCGCCGGCCACGGTCACCGCGACCACCGGCCACGGGCCGTCGACGCGGGTGCCGAGTGCGATCAGCCCGGCGAGCGCGCCGGCCAGCGCCGGCAGGGTGGTCAGGTACGCCCCGCCCGGCACCGCCACGGCCAGCAGCACCCCGAGCGCGGCCAGCCAGCCCAGCCCGCCGATGGCCAGCGCGGCCGGACCGATCCAGCGGCGGGTCAGCGCGTACCAGGTGAAGAGGACGGCGGCGGCGAGCGCCAGGACGGCGAGCCGGTACCAGATCGGCCGGTACGGGTCGAGCAGCTCGGCGTAGCCGGGCCGGATCGCGGTGACCGCCGCCCAGAGCAGCTGCGCGGCGAGCGGGGCGGCCACGATCGGCACCAGGGCCAGCCCGAAGCCGGCGGCCAACCGGCCCCCGGTGGTGCGCCCGCGGCGGCGGGCCAGCCAGCCGACGGCGACCACGGCGGCCAGCGCCAGCAGCGCCAGCGGAAGGGTCAGCCAGCCCGGATAGTGGACCAGCCCGCCGGGCACCGGGAAGTAGCTGGCGTCGCCGCCGGCACGCAGGTCGGTCAGATCGGTGCGGCCGAACTCGCGGGCCAGGCCGAGCGCGTTGTCGCCGTGCTGCTGGAGGCTGGCCCGGTCCATCGCCGCCGGGGTGTCCAGCGGGGTGTGGTAGATCGCCCCGCCGTCGATGTACGCCGAGTTCAGGCCGACGAAGTTCTTGTCCAGGAACGCGGTGAAGTCGGTGTCGTTGGGCAGCGCCCGGTAGATCTCCACGGCGAACGAGGTGCCGACCGGGTGCGGCGCGGCCCGGGCGAAGACGTCGACCAGCTTCGCGTTGTTCCGGGACGTCTCGAACATGATCACCGGGCCGGTGGAGCCCCGCGCCTCCAGGTTCAGCACCACGCCGCCGTCGGCGGCGAGCGGGTGGCTGGCCGCGAACGCGGCTGCGCCGCAGAGGCAGGCCTCCTCGGCGTCGGTGAGCACGAAGACGATGTCGTTCCGCGGTCGCGGGCCGGCGGCCAGCGCGCGGGCCACCTCCAGGATGGTGGAGGTGCCGGCGGCGTCGTCGTTGCCGCCCGGGCCGGTCTGCACCGAGTCGTAGTGGGCGACCAGGAAGACCCGGCCGGTCGGGTCGGTGCCGGGGAGCCGGGCCACCACGTTGCGGACCCGGGCCAGGGTGGCGCCGCCGGCGGCGCCGCTGAGCTGCCCGGCCTCCGGCGCCACGGTGTCCTGCACCTGCGTCTCCATGCCCAGCCCGCGTAGCACCTGCTCGACGTGGGCGCGGACCTGCTCGTTGGCCGGGCTTCCGGCCGGGTGCGTCCGGGCCGCGATGATCTTGACGTTCTCGTACGCCCGGCCGGCGCTGAACTCGTCGGTCGGTGCACCGGTCGGCCGGGGCGCCGGCGTGCGCAGGTCGAGCAGGCTGCCCGCGCCGACGGCGACCAACGCGACGAGCGCCGCCGCGGCAGCGGCGAGCCGCCGGCGGGGCCGGGCCATCGCCCGGTCGGCGGCGGGCACGCGCGGACCCGGCCGGGCCGGCGCGCGGTCGGCGGCGGGGGTGGGGGGTGCGCCCACGGGAACTCCTCGGGGTGGGGCGGTGGGGGCTGGGTGGCCCCATCCTGCCCCCACAGGCCCCGCGACGGGATGCCCGGGACGCGCACCCGCCCGGGAGCCCGACGTGAGGGACCGGTTTGCCCCATAGCGGGCAGTGATCCGCCCCATCCCCGCCGATGCCGAGCCCGTCGTGTTGTGTGCGACCGTTGTCTAATACAGGATCAGCAGGGCACTCGGAAGGAGCCCGACATCACCAGCGATCTCCCGCGTCTCGCGGCGGTGACCCGGCCGCACCGGGGGGCCGGCCTGACCGGTCCCTCCGTCGTGCCGCGGGCGCTTGTCCAGGGCGGACACCCCCAGGCGCTGCCGGGCGAGCGGCTCCGGGTGCTGCTGGTGGAGGACGACGAGGGCGACGCCTTCCTCGTCGGCGAGCTGCTGGCCGAGACTAATTCGATGATCGACCTGCTGGTGGCGACCAGTCTCAGCGAGGCCCGCCAGCGAGTGATGGGCGTCGACTGCGTGTTGCTCGACCTCGGCCTGCCCGACGCACAGGGGCTGGACGGGCTGCGCCAGGTGCTGGAGATGTCCAGCGGCGCGGCGGTCTGCGTGCTGACCGGGCGCTCCGACGAGCACCTGGGCATCGTCGCGGTGGCCGAAGGCGCCCAGGACTACCTGGTCAAGGGGCAGGTGGACGGCGTCCTGCTGACCCGGGCGCTGCGCTACGCGGTGGAGCGCAAGCGCGCCGACGAGAACGCCCGCCGGCTGCGCGAGGTCGAGCTGCGCCAGGCCGAGTCGGCTCGCCTGGAGCGGGGCCTGCTGCCCCAGCCGCTGATGTCGACCGACCAGGTGGCGGTGCACACCTTCTACCGGCCGGGCCGGCACGCCGCGCTGATCGGCGGCGACTTCTACGACGTGGTGCAGACCCGGCCCGACCGGGTCGACCTGATCGTCGGCGACGTCTGCGGGCACGGGGTGGACGAGGCGGCGCTCGGCGTCGAGCTGCGGGTCGCCTGGCGGGCCCTGGTGCTCGCGGGGGTCCCCGACGACGAGGTGCTGCCCGCGCTGGAGCAGGTGCTGATGAGCGAGCGCCGGCTCCAGGAGATCTTCGCGACCGTGGCGACCGCCCGGCTCGACCTGGACGCCAACCGGGCCACCGTACGCCTGGCCGGGCACCCGCCGCCGCTGCTGCTCTCCCGCGGCGGGGTGGCGCCGGTTCCGGCGCCCGGCGGCCGGCTGCTCGGCGTCCGGCCCCGCCGGCCGGTCGCCTACGACCTGGAGTTCGACACTGAGGACTGGTCCCTGTTGATGTACACCGACGGACTGATCGAGGGGCGGGTGGGCGACAGCGACGAGCGGCTCGACGTGCCCGGCCTCAACCGCCTGCTGGAGGAGCCGGCCAGTCGGTCGGTGCCGCTGCCCGAGCTGCCGGCCTGGCTGGTCGGGCGGGCCGAGCAGATCAACGGCGGCCCGCTCGCCGACGACGTCGCCATGCTGATGGTCAGCCGAGGTGGTGGCCGGTGAAGGTCGGTACGTCCCGCTGGAGCCTGCGCCAGCGGGTGGTCACGCTGCTCGCCGTCGTCGGCGTCCTCCTCGTCGGGCTGGCCGCGGCCGAGGCCGCGGTTGCCGCGCGCAACCGCACCCACGTCGACGCGTTGCTGAACACCACCGGGCCGCTCCGGGTGCAGGCCCAGGAGCTGCTCAATGCGTTGCTGGACCAGGAGACCGCGGTCCGGGGCTTCGCGGTCAGCGGCGACCGGGCCGACCTCGGTCCGTACGAGGCAGGGGTGCAGCAGGAGCAGGACCTGGTCGCCTCGATGCGGCGACTGCTGGCCGAGTACCCGGAGGTCGAGGAAGAGCTCGGAGAGGTCGAGCAGCAGACGGAACAGTGGCGACAGTCGGTCGCCGTCCCGGTGATCACCACGACCGAGCAGAACGGCACCACCGCCGGTCAGGCGCTCATCACCGAACAGTCCCGCCAGCAGTTCGACGGGGTGCGCGCCGCCGTGGAGGAACTCCAGGGCGACATCCTCAGCGCGCGCGAGCAGAACGCCGACAACATCCGCCGGACCGGCAACCTGCTGGTCGTCCTGCTGATCGCCGCCGGGCTCGTGGTGGTGGTCGCCGGCCTGCTGCTGGTGCTCTCGCTGGACCGGATGGTGGTACGCCCGCTGACCGGGCTCGCCGAGCAGGTCCGGGAGGTCGCCGAGGGTGACTTCCAGCACCGCATCGCCGGCGCCGGCCCACCCGAGTTCCTGCGGCTCGCCGACGACGTGGACGCGATGCGGCAGAAGATCGCCGCCGACCTGGCGGAGGTCCGGGAGGCCCGGGAGCGGATCGAGTGGGTCAACAGCCAGCTCCAGAAGCAGGCCGAGGAGCTGACCCGTTCCAACCGTGACCTGGAGCAGTTCGCGTACGTGGCCTCGCACGACCTGCAGGAGCCGCTGCGCAAGGTGGCCAGCTTCTGCCAGCTGCTCCAGCGCCGTTACGCCGGGCAGCTGGACGAGCGGGCCGACCAGTACATCGCGTTCGCGGTGGACGGGGCCCAGCGGATGCAGCGGCTGATCAACGACCTGCTGGCGTTCTCCCGGATCGGTCGGCTCACCGCCGGCTTCACCGAGGTCGACCTGAACAAGGTGATGGGCGACGTGGCCGGCCAGACCGAGGCGGCGCGGCAGTACGCGGACGCCGAGCTGACCTGGTCCGAGCTGCCGGTGATCCGGGGTGAGGAGCCGCTGCTCACCAACCTGCTGGCCAACCTGGTCAGCAACTCGATCAAGTTCCGCCGGCCGGACGTGCCGGCGCGGGTGCACGTCTCGGCACGGCTGGTCGACGACGAGTGGGAGATCAGCTGCGAGGACAACGGCATCGGCATCGAGCCGGAGTTCGCCGACAAGATCTTCGTCATCTTCCAGCGGCTGCACTCCAAGGACGCGTACCCGGGCACCGGGATCGGGCTGGCCATCGCGAAGAAGATCGTGGAGTACCACGGTGGCCGGGTCTGGGTGGACACCGACGTCCCGGAGGGGACGGCGATCCGGTTCACCCTCCCCGCGCTGCCCGCGGAGACCGAGGCGTCCGCCGCCGAGCCGGGCACGGCGGAGGGCTCGACGGGGGACGGCGCGACGGCGTCGCCGAACGGGCCGGACGCCGATCAGCCGTCCGACGCCGCGACGCCGGCCGGTGGCACGCAGCAGGAGCAACCGGAGCGGGCAGACCGGCCAGACCGCACGGACGCGGCGCCGGAAGGCGGTAGAACGGGTGGCATGAGGGAGACGGTGGGATGACAGCGCCGGCAGACGGCAAGAGCCCGATCGAGGTCCTGCTGGTCGAGGACGATCCGGGTGACGTGTTGATGACCCAGGAGGCGTTCGAGGAGCACAAGCTGCGCAACCGGCTGACCGTCGTCACCGACGGCGCCGAGGCGCTGGCCTACCTGCGCCGCGAGGGCCAGTACACGGAAGCGGTGACCCCGGACCTGATCCTGCTGGATCTCAACCTGCCCCGTCGGGACGGCCGCGAGGTGCTGGAGGAGATCAAGAACGACGAGGACCTGCGCCGGATCCCGGTCGTGGTGCTCACCACCTCCCAGGCCGACGAGGACATCCTGCGCAGCTACCAGCTGCACGCCAACGCCTACGTGACCAAGCCGGTGGACTTCGAGCGGTTCATCTCGGTGGTCCGGCAGATCGACGAGTTCTTCGTCAGCGTGGTCAAGTTGCCGCCGCGTGGCTGACACCCTGCTGGACGACGTCGGCACGCTGCTGCGGGAGACCGCCGACCAGGTCGTCGTCCCGCTGTTCCGCAAGCTCGACGCCGCCGACGTCGCCGAGAAGGCGCCCGGTGAGATCGTCACCGTCGCGGACCGGCGGGCCGAAGAGCTGATCTCGGCCGGCCTGCGGCGGCTCCGGCCCGGTTCGGTGGTGGTCGGCGAGGAGGCGGTCGCCGAGGATCAGGGGCTGCTCCGGCACCTGCGCGGCGGCGGGGAGGTCTGGCTGGTCGACCCGGTCGACGGGACGTCCAACTTCGCCGCCGGCCGCCGGCCGTTCGCCCTGATGATCGCGCTCCTGACCGAGGGGGAGACGGTCGCCGCCTGGGTGCTCGACCCGCTGGCCGACACGCTCGCCACCGCCCGGCTCGGCCTCGGGACGTACCTCGACGGGCGGCTGGTGCAGAACGGCGGAACGGATCCCGCGCCGAGCGCGCTGCGGGGGATGGCGGTGACCCGGTTCCTGCCACCGGCCGCCCGCGACCGGGTGCAGGCCGGTGGCTCGCGGATCGGCGAGCTGCTCCCCGGTCAGCACTGCGCCGGCCGGGAGTACCTCGACATCCTCACCGGAGAGCAGCAGTTCGCGCTCTTCTGGCGCACCCTGCCCTGGGATCATGCGCCGGGCGCGCTGCTGGTCCGCGCCGCGGGCGGGGTCGCCCGGCGGTTCGACGGCAGCGAGTACCACCCCGCCGACGACGGCCGTGGCCTGCTGGTCGCGGCGAACGAGCGGGTGTGGGACGAGGCGCGCGAGGCCCTGCTGGCCGACTGATCGACGCGTTCGGCGACCGCTCAGACACGGTGCGTCGAGGATCCGCGCCACCGGCGTTCGGGGGGCGGATCAGCGCCGGTCGGTCCGGTATCGTGACCGGCGGTCACCGCCAGCAGGCCGCCGATCGGCGCCGGCGGGACCGCCGCCGCGCAGGATCAACCGGGGGGCCGGCGGTCGACGGAAGGACGCAGTCGTGCCCACGACCATGCCCAGCCGGCGTCGCGCCCGCGGCCCGCTGATCGCCCTGCTCGCCGCCGTCGCGCTGCTGCTCGGCAGCGGCGCGGTGCCCGCCTATGCGGAGCCGAACGAGGGTGGCACCAAGAAGCTGCAGGACGCCCTGGAGGCCACCGCCAAGGCGCACATCGAGGCCAAGGCGAAGCTGGACAACTCCAAGCGCCGGCAGAAGCAGCTGGTCGCCGAGATGGGCACCCTCGAGGCGCGGGTGACCGAGCTGACCGCGCAGGTCGGCGAGGTGGCCGCGCAGTCCTACCGGGTGGGTCGACTCACCCCGACGTCGATGCTGCTCAACAGCGCCTCCCCGGAGGCCTTCCTGGAGCGGGCGGCCAACCTCGACCTGATGGCGCAGCGCGACAGCAGGCGGCTGCGCTCGTTCACCGAGGCGCGTCAGCAGGCGGAGCAGGCCAAGCTCGCCATGGACGCCGAGGTGCGTGAGCAGCAGAAGCAGCTCGCTGTGATGGCGAAGAAGAAGAAGGAGGCCGAGGCGGCGCTGGCCGAGGTCAGCTCGGGCACCAGCGGCGGGTTCAGCGGCGGCAGCTCCTCCTCGGCGAAGCCGGCGCCGCGCAACTCCGACGGATCCTGGCCCTCGGAGTCCTGCTCGGTGAACGATCCGACCACCTCCGGCTGCATCACCCCGCGCACCCTGAACGCCCTGCAGCAGACAAAGGCGGCCGGCTACAAGCGGTACGTCTCCTGCTACCGCAGCGGCGGCGGCGGCGAGCATCCCAAGGGGCGGGCCTGCGACTTCGCCGCCGCGACCAACGGCTTCGAGGACCGCAACGCTACCGGCGGCGACAAGGCGTACGGCGACAGCCTCGCCGCCTGGCACGTGCGCAACGCGAACCGGCTGGGCGTGCTCTACGTGATCTGGTACCGGCAGATCTGGCACCCCGGCACCGGCTGGCGCTCCTACAGCGGCAGTGGCAGCCCGGCGGCTAGCCACACGAACCATGTTCATCTCTCGATGTACTGACGCGCGAAGCCAGGTCGGCTGCGTACCATCGCGACGATGAGCTCCCCACCGTCCGAGGTTGCGGCCCCGACCGCGCCCCCCGTACCGGGCGATCCCGTCCGCGCCCTGCCAGGAGGCCTCGCCGCGTTCCTGGTCTTCTTCGCCAGCGGCGCCGTCCTGGTGCTCGAGACGGCCGCCCTGCGCCTGGTCGGCCCGTACGTCGGAGTCACCCTCCAGGTCACCAGTTCGGTGATCGGCATCGCGCTGGCCGCGATCGCCTACGGCGCCTGGTCCGGTGGCTGGCTGGCCGACCGGCGTGACCCCCGCCCGCTGCTGGCCCCCGCGCTGGTGCTGGCCGGCATCGCCACCGCGATCACCCTGCCGGTGGTCCGGTACGCCGGCGAGGTGCTGCGGGGCGGGGCGGCGAGCGCCATCCTGCTGCTCGTCGCGCTGGCCGTCTTCGTCCCGGCGGTGCTGCTCGCCGCGGTGACCCCGCTGGTGGTGAAGCTCCAGCTCGCCGACCTGCGCCGCACCGGCCAGGTGGTCGGGCGGCTCTCCGGCATCGGCACCCTCGGCGGCATCACCGCCACCCTGCTCACCGGCTTCGTGCTGGTCGCCGCGCTGCCCAGCACGGTGATCCTGCTGGCGTTGGCGGTGGCGCTCGGGGTCACCGGCCTCTGCGTCGGTTGGTACCTGCGCCGGCAGTCGCGCACCGAGCTGCCCGGTCCGGCCCGGGCCAAGGCCGCGCTCGCGGTGCTCGGTCTGGTCGGCGCCGGGCTGACCACGGTCGCGCCGAACCCGTGTGACATCGAGACCGCGTACCACTGCGCGAAGGTGGAGGCCGATCCCGACCGGGCGAGCGGGCGGACGCTGCTGCTCAACTCGGCGCAGCACTCCTACGTGGACCTCGACGACCCGCGCCACCTGGAGTACGCGTACACCAAGTGGTTCGGCGCGGTGGCCGACGTGGTCGCACCCGCCGGGCAGCGGCTGGACGCGCTGCACCTGGGCGGCGGCGGGTTCACCGTGCCGCGCTACCTGACCGCCACCCGGCCGGGCACCGACAACCTGGTCTTCGAGATCGACGGCGGGCTCATCGAGTTGGGCGAGCGCGATCTCGGCGTACGCCAGGGGCCGGACCTGCGGGCGGTGACCGGCGACGCCCGGATGCTCGTGGCCGGGGAGCCGGTGGACAGCCGTGACCTGGTGGTCGGCGACGCGTTCGGGCACCTGGTGGTCCCCTGGCACCTGGCCACCCGCGAGATGGCGGCCGACATCCGTCGGGTCACCCGCCCGGGCGGTGTCTACGTGCAGAACGTCATCGACTACCCGCCACTGCGCTTCATCCGCAGCGAGCTGGCTACGGTCGCCACCGAGTTCCGGCACGTGGCGCTGATCGCGCCGCCGGAGGCGTTGGCCGGGGAGCAGGGCTCCAACTTCGTGATCGTCGCCTCGGACGCGCCGCTGCCGCTGGAGGCGGTCCGCGCCCGGCTGCTCGAGGTGGACGTGCGGGCGAGCCTGATTTCCGGCGCGGAGCTGACCGACTTCGTGGGCGAGGCGCTGGTGCTGACCGACGACTACGCGCCGGTGGACCAGCTGTTGGCGACCGCCTGAACGGGTGACATCGCGAACCGAATTCGGCCTGCCAGGTGTAGGCGGGTCGGTACCGGGCAACAACTCCGACCATGGGCGGTGGGGACCGGAACGGCGCGCAACTGCTCGGTGAGCGGTACCGGCTGATCGAGCAGCTCGGCGCGGGCGGCATGTCCGTGGTGTGGCGGGGCTACGACGAGGTGCTCGGCCGCCAGGTCGCGGTCAAGGTGCTCGCGTCGCGGCTGGCCAGCGACCGGGCCTTCCGGCACCGCATTCGCATTGAGGCGCAGGCCGCCGCCCGGCTCTGCCACCCCAACATCACCAACGTGTACGACTACGGCGAGTCCCAGCAGGTCGGGCTGACCGTGCCGTACGTGGTGATGGAGCTGGTCGACGGCGCCCCGCTGACCAGCCGGTTGGGCCGGGAGGCGCAGCTGCCCTGGCGGGAGGCGGTGACCATCTCCGCCGAGGTCGCCTCCGCGCTGGCCACCGCGCACGCCCGCGGCGTCGTGCACCGGGACGTCACCCCGGGCAACGTGATGCTGACGCCGACCGGGGTCAAGGTCGTCGACTTCGGCATCTCGGCGCTGGTCGGGGAGAGCGAGAAGGGCGCGGACGGCACGCTGCTCGGCACTCCCGCCTACCTGGCGCCGGAGCGGCTGGACAACGGCCAGGTCTCGCCGGCCACCGACGTGTACGCCGTGGGCCTGCTGCTCTACCGGATGCTCACCGGGCGGCTGCCGTGGCAGGCCAGCACCACCACCGAGATGCTGCGGGCGCACATGTACACCGACCCGGGGCCGATGCCGGCGGTGCCCGGGCTCCCCGACGAGGTTGCCGACCTGGTGCGGCGCTGCCTGGCGAAGCGCCCCGAGGACCGGCCGGGCACCGCCGAGCTGGCCGGCACCCTGGCCGAGGCGGCCGGGCTGCTCGCCGCCGTGCCGGTCTCGCCGGCCGGCGGGCCGGTGGGCCCGGTAACGTTGGCGAACGCCGGTACCACGATCCTGCCCTGGTCGGCGGCGACCGACGCGCTGCCGTTCTCGCGTACCCGCAACCGGCGGTCGGTGGCCCGGCGCTGGCGGGTGGAGGCCGGCGTGGCCGCGGCCGGTCTGATCGCGGTCACCGCCGCACTGTGGGGGGTGACCGGGCGCAGCCCGGCCAGCGGGGGGATGGAGCAGCCCACCGAGGCGCGGATGGGGGCGGAGAAGCCGGTGCCCTGCCAGGTCGCGTACGCGCTGCGCACCGACTCCGGCAAGGACTTCGCCGCCGAGCTGACCCTCACCAACACCGGCGACCAGGAGCTGCGCGACTGGGCGATGAGCTTCACCTTCCCGGGGAAGCAGACGGTGACCCGGGCGACTCCCGCGTCGGCGAGCCAACAGGGCCGCACGGTGGTCGTCCGGCCGCCGGCGGAGCGGATCGCGCTGGCGCCCGGCGCCGCCGAGAAGCTCACCCTGACCGGCCGCTACACCGGCGGGAACCCGCTGCCGGTGCACTTCAGCCTGGGTGACCGGAGCTGCGGCGTGCAGGTTTCGGGGGTGGCCGGGACGGCACCGAAACCGCCCACCAAGGCCGTGCCGACCAAGGCGCCCGCGAAGGCCGCCACCTCCACCCGGGGCGCTGCCGGCGGCAGCAAGGCGAAGCCCGAGAAGCCCGGCAAGGGCAAGGGGCCCGGCGGTGGGCCGGGCAAGGGCGGTAGGTAGGTCGGGCTGCTCGCTCCTCCGGCCGTTAGCTCAGTTGGGCGAAGCGCTGGACCTGCTCGATGCTCCCCTCCACCACGAGCGCACTGCCGGCCTGCAGCACCGTGGCGTCCGAGGCGTACTGGAACTGCTGGCCCGGCAGCTTGGCGCCGAGCACCCGCACCCCGTAGCGCTCGATCGGCCTGATCTCGGACAGCGGCCGGCCGGCCAGCACCTCCGGTACGCGCACCTTGGCGATGGCGAAGTCGTCGCCGAACTCGATGAAGTCCAGCATCCGGGTGACGATCAGGTGAGCCACCCGTTCGCCGGTCTCCGCCTCGGGGAAAATCACGTGGCGGGCGCCTACCGACGACAGGATCTTGGCATGCTTCGTCGAGGTGGCCCGGGCCCAGATCTGCTCGATCCCGAGTTCGGCCAGCGCCAGCACGCTGAGCACGCTCGCCTCCACCGACGCGCCGATGGCGACCACGGCACGCCCGAAGGAGGTGACCCCGAGCTGGCGTAGCGCGTCCTCCTCGGTCGAGTCGGCCTGCACCACCCGCTCGAGCTGCGCCGACCAGCGCTGCACCTGCTCGGAGTTCCGGTCGATCGCCAACACCTCGTGACCCAGCCGGGTCAGTGAGCCGGCCAGGTGGCAGCCGAACCGGCCCAGCCCGATCACCACGACACCGCTGTCGTCCGCGCGCCTAGCCGACAATGGGTTGCTCCTCCGGGTATCGGTACAGCCGGCGCCGGGTGTTCAGCGCGATCGCCGAGCCGAGGGTGAGCGGGCCGACCCGGCCGATGAACATCAGGACGGTCAGCAGGACCTGCCCGCTCTCCGGCATCCGCTGGGCCAGCCCGACGGTGAGGCCGGTGGTGCTGAACGCCGACGTGACCTCGAAGAGCGCCTGGTAGAAGAGGGTGCCCTGGGTCAGCAGGATCACCGCCAGCGTGCCGAGCGCGACCAGCGCGACGCTCAGCAGCGCCACGGTCAGCGCCTGCCGCTGGCTGGCGTTGGCCACCCGGCGGTTCCCGACCGAGACGTCCGGTTCGCCGCGCAGCTCGGCCCAGATGACGAACGCGAGCAGGAAGAAGGTGGAGACCTTGATCCCGCCGGCGGTGCTGGCGCTGCCGCCGCCGATGAACATCAACGCCACCAGCAGCGGGTAGCTCTCCTCGCGCAGCCCGGTGATGTCGAGTACCTCGAACCCACCGGTGCGGCTGAGCGCGATCTGGGTGAACGACGCGAGCACCTTGCCCGGCATGTCGTACTGGCCGATGGTCCGCGGGTTGGTCCACTCGGTCATGAGCAGCCAGAGGAAGCCGAACCCCACCAGCACCACGCTGCCCCAGATCGTCAGCTTGGTGGCCACCGCCCAGCGGACCGGTGTCCGCCACTCGCGGACCGCCTCGAAGAGCGCCGGAAAGCCCAGCCCGCCGATGATCGCGCCGAACGCCAGCGGCAGCGCCACCCAGGGATCCTGGGAGAAGGCCAGCAGGCCGTCGGTGTAGAGGGCGAAGCCACCGTTGTTGAACGCCTGCACGGCGTGGAAGGTGCCGGACCAGAGGGCACGGCCGAGGGTGTAGTCGTAGCTGATCCAGAGCCGCCCGGCGACCAGCGCGGCCATCGCCGCCTCGCAGGCGAAGACGGTCACGGCGATCCGGCGCAGTAGCCGAGCCACGTCGCCGACGCCGAACTCCTGGGTCTCGGCCTGCACGAGCAGCCGGTTGCGGAGCCCGAGCTGCCGGCTGACCAGCAGGATGACGAGCGCGGCGACGGTGAGGATGCCGAGGCCACCGAGCTGGGTCAGCAGGGTGATGATGACCAGTCCCCAGATGGACCAGTAGTTGGGCGTGTCGTTGATCGCCATCCCGGTGACCGAGATCGCCGAGGTCGAGGTGAAGAGCGCGGTGACGAAGGGCGCGGGCTGGTAGTCGACGGTGGCCGCGCGCATCGACAGCAGTCCGGTGCCGATCAGGATCGGCACCAGGAAGGCGAACGGCACCAGCCGTACGGGGTGTCGAAAGAACCGGCGCACCAGACAATCTTCCTTTTCCGTCGGTATCGGGGTGAGTGAACCCGCGATCCGGAACTTCACCTGCCGGCCAGGCATCGACCAACTTCCGGTCAACCCGGGGCGGTCTGCTGTGGCGGTTCCACCGACGACGACAGGAGACCGCGTTGCGACGTACCCTTTCCGCCCTCGGCCTGGCCGCCGGGCTGCTGGCCGCCGCCGTGGCCGTGCCGACGATGGCCGCGTCGGCCGAGCCGGCCGCCGACCGGGGACAGTCCCGGGCGAGCGACCGGCCGCTCGTGATCGGCCACCGCGGTGCGAGCGGCTACCGCCCGGAGCACACCCTTGAGGCGTACCGCCTGGCGATCCGGATGGGCGCCGACTTCGTCGAGCCCGACCTGGTCTCGACCCGCGACGGCGTGCTCGTCGCCCGGCACGAGAACGAGATCTCCGGCACCACCGACGTGGCCGCGCACCCGGAGTTCGCCGCGCGTAAGGCGACCAAGACGATCGACGGCGTGTCGGTGACCGGCTGGTTCACCGAGGACTTCATCCTGGCCGAGCTGAAGACGCTGCGCGCCAAGGAGCGGCTGCCGCAGGTCCGGGTCGCGAACACCGCGTTCGACGGTCAGTTCCAGGTGCCCACCCTCCAGGAGGTCATCGACCTGGCCCGGACCGAGGGACGGGCGCGTAACCGCACCATCGGCATCTATCCGGAGACCAAGCACCCGAGCTACTTCGCCGCGATCGGGCGGCCGCTGGAGGAGCCGCTGCTGAAGGTGCTCCGGGCCAACAAGCTGACCCGGAAGAACTCGCCGGTCATCATCCAGTCCTTCGAGACGGCGAACCTGCGCAAGCTCTCCCGGATGACCGACGTCCGGCTGGCCCAGCTGCTCGACGCCACCGGCCGCCCCTACGACTTCACCGTCGCCGGTGACGCCCGCACCTACCAGGACCTGGCCACCGCGGCCGGGCTGAAGTGGATCGCCGGTTACGCCGACGGCATCGGCGCGCACAAGAACCTGATCGTGCCGCGGGACGCCGCGGGCAAGCTGCTCGCCCCGACCAACGTGGTGCGGGACGCCCACCGCGAGGGTCTGGTCGTGCACGCCTGGACGTTCCGGGTGGAGAACCAGTTCCTGCCGACGGACTTCCGGATCGGCAACGACCCGAACGCCCGTGGCGACATCACCAGCGAGTACGAGCTCTTCTTCCGCCTCGGCCTGGACGGCGTCTTCACCGACCAGCCGGACACCGCCGTCGCCGCCCGCGCCGGCCTCGCCTGACCCACCCCGAAACCGCTGGCCCGTCACCCGTCCCCGGGTGCCGGGCCAGCGCCGTTTCCTCCCGTCACCACCGCGCGCGATGAGAGAGCGCGGTGCCGCGCAACTTCAAAGAAGTCGCGGCCTCGCCCCCGCTTCGCGGCGGCGACTTCCCTGAAATTGTGTCGCTCATGGGCCGGACGTGCGGCGGCGCGAGCGCCGTGCGGGCCGGTATCGCGGTCGATGGCCGGGGCCGACACATGAGGTGCGGAGAAGACGGAGACCACGCCCATCGCCGTGCGGCGTCGAGGCGGGTATGGGCAGCTCGCTGTAACGGCCGGCCATCCCACTCCGGTTACTTGTGTGTTTCGGCCACATAGCCCGTGGGTGACGTCACTTCTAGCGTGAGCCGACAATGAGTTTCCCTCCCTCCGAGTCCTCACGTGGAGTCGCAATGACGGTCCGGACGACGCGGCGGGTGTTCCTCTCCGCCGCCACGATGATGGCCGCGGCGCTGGCCGCCACGGCCTGTGGCAGCCCGCAGGACACCGCCTCCGGCGGCGGCGACAGCGCCGCCCCGGTCAAGGTTGGCCTGGTGTACTCCCAGTCGGGTGCGCTGGCCAGCTATGGAAAGCAGTACATCGAGGGGTTCAAGGCCGGCCTCGACTACGCCACCAAGGGCACCAACAAGGTCGGCGACCGGACGATCGAACTCACCGAGGTCGACGACGCCGGTGACCCGGCGAAGGCGGTCTCCGCGGCCAAGGACCTCATCGGCAAGGGCAGCAAGATCATTGCTGGCTCCACCGCCTCCGGCGTGGCGCTCCAGGTCGCCCCGATCGCGGCGCAGAACAAGGTCCTCTTCATCTCCGGGCCGGCCGCGACGGACGCGGTCACCGCCGCGAACAAGTACACCTTCCGCTCGGGCCGCCAGTCCTATCAGGACGTGGTGACCGCGAAGTCGTTCATCGGCGACCCGACCGGCAAGAAGGTCGTGGTGTTCGCCCAGGACGGCGCCTTCGGCGACGCGAACGAGGCCGCCGTGAAGGCCGTCATCGGCGGTGCCGGTGCGACCGTCAGCAGCGTGCGCGCCCCGGCCAGCGCCACCGAGTTCACCCCGTTCGCCAGCCAGATCAAGGCCGCCAAGCCGGACCTGCTCTTCGTCGCCTGGGCCGGCACCACCGCCCCGGCGATGTGGCAGACCCTCGACCAGCAGGGCGTGCTCTCCTCCACCACGGTCGTCACCGGCCTGGACATCCGCGCCTCCTGGCCCACCTTCGGCGCGGCCGGCAGCAAGATCTCCTTCCTGTCGCACTACTTCGACGGAGCCAGCGACACCGAGGCCAGCAAGGCGCTCAAGGCCAAGGTCGGCACCGTCGACCTCTTCCACCCGGACGGCTTCGCCGCCGCCCAGATGGTGGTCCGCGCGGCGCAGGAGGGTGGCGACGACGTCGACAAGATGGTCACCGCGCTGGAGGGCTGGAGCTTCGACGGGGTCAAGGGCAAGATGACCATCCGCGCCGAGGACCACGCCCTGCTCCAGCCGATGTACCAGGCCAAGCTGACCGGCAGCGGCACCGCGTTCACCGCCACCGCGCAGAAGAGCCTCACCGGTGACGAGACCGCGCCGCCGGTCGTGGCGATGAAGGGCTGACCTGATGCTCGCCACCCGCGGTCTGACCTGGCGGATCGGTGAGGTCGCCATCGTCGACACCGTCTACCTCGACCTGGCGCCCGGGGAGTTCCTCGGCGTGATCGGGCCGAACGGCGCCGGCAAGACCTCACTGTTCAACCTGATCACCGGCCTGCGCCGGGCCACGGAAGGCCGGATAACCCTGGACGGGCAGGACATCACCACCCTGCCGCCGCACCGGCGGGCCCGACTCGGGCTCGGCCGTACCTTCCAGGCGTCCTCGGTCTTCGGCTCGCTCACCGTGCGGGAGAACGTGCGGCTCGCCGTACAGGCGCACCGCGGGGGCTCGATGAAGCTGTGGCGGCGGGCGGCGGCCGACCGGGAGGTCGCCGCCGCCGCCGACGCGGCGCTCGACCGGGTCGGCCTCGCCCACCGGGGTACGGCGCTCGCCGGCACCCTCGCCCACGGCGAGAAGCGCAAGCTGGAGATCGCCCTGCTGCTCGCCGGCGAGCCGCGGGTGATGCTGCTGGACGAGCCGATGGCCGGGGTCAGCGCCGAGGACGTGCCTGAGCTGGTCGCGGTGATCCGGTCGCTCACCGGGGACAGCGGCCGGTCGGTGCTCATGGTGGAGCACCACATGGACGTGATCCTCGAGCTGGCCGATCGGATCGCCGTGATGCACCACGGCGCGCTGCTCGCCTGCGACACCCCGGAGACGGTGATGGCCAACCCCACCGTGCAAGAGGCCTACCTGGGGG
The DNA here is from genome assembly GCF_044456245.1 of Micromonospora sp. NPDC051006. Taxonomy (NCBI): domain Bacteria; kingdom Bacillati; phylum Actinomycetota; class Actinomycetes; order Micromonosporales; family Micromonosporaceae; genus Micromonospora; species Micromonospora sp. NPDC051006. Next base: position 305,461 of record NZ_JBITFP010000001.1, on the reverse strand, counting down.
AGTCGCTCTGATGGAACCCATTCTCAGCGTGGAGAACCTGTCGGTCCGCATCGCCGGGCTGCACATCCTCCAGGGGGTGTCCTTCGCGGTCGCCCCGACCGGCGTGACCGTCCTGCTCGGCCGCAACGGCGTCGGCAAGACGACCACGCTGCGCGCGGTCGTCGGGCTCACCCCCCGCAGCGGTGAGGTACGCGGGACGATCCGGATGGGCGCGCAGAGCCTGCTCACCCGCCCCACCTACCGGCTGGTCCGCGGCGGGCTCGGCTACGTGCCGGAGGACCGCTGCGTCTTCGCCGGCCTCACCGTGGCGGAGAACCTGCGGCTCGCCGAACGGCGGGGCACCGCCCCGGCGTACGACAAGGTCTTCGCGCTCTTTCCCGAGCTGGACCGGCGCGGACGGCAACGGGCCGGCTCGCTCTCCGGCGGGCAGCAGCAGATGCTCGCGATCGGTCGGGTGCTGCTCAACGACAACCGGCTGCTGCTGATCGACGAGCCGACCAAGGGGTTGGCGCCGAAGGTGGTGACCGAGGTGACCGAGGTGCTGGAACGGGTCGCGGAGTCCGTGCCGGTGCTGCTGGTCGAGCAGAACCTCGCGGTGGTCCGGCGGCTCGCCAAGGACGCTGTGGTGCTCGCCGCCGGTCAGGTGGCCTGGACCGGCGACGCCCAGGAACTGCTGCTGGAGACGGCACTGACCAGGTCCCTGCTGGGCGTGGGCACCGGCGAGGGACACCACCCGGCCGGGTCCGACCGGGCCGCGACGGCCGGGAAGGACGCGCACTGATGGGCACCGTGATCCTGCTGGCGTTGACCGGCCTCGGGCTGGCGGCGCTCTACTTCCTGGTCGCCTCCGGGCTCTCGCTGGTCTTCGGCCTCGCCGACGTGCTCAACTTCGCGCACGGTCTCTTCCTCGGCGTCGGCGCGTACGCGACCTGGTGGGCGGCGGGTAACCTGCCCGGTGCCGGGTCGGACGGGTTCGGCTTCGTGCTCGCGGTTGCCTGCGGGGTGGCCGCCGGCACGCTCGTCGCGGTCCTGGTCGAGCTGGTGCTGATCCGGCCGCTCTACTCGCGCACCATCGAGCAGGTGCTGGTCACCGTCGGCCTCTCGCTGGCCGGGGTGGCGCTGCTCCAGGCCACCTGGGGCGCCGACGCCCGGCCGTTCCCGCGACCGGAGTGGACCCGCGAGGTGACCGGGATCCTCGGCGCGCAGGTGCCCAACGGCGGCCTGCTGCTGATCATCGCCGCGGGGCTGGTGCTCGGCGCGCTGCTCGCCTTCCTCCGCTGGACCCGCTACGGCCTGGTGATCCGGGCCGGCGTGGAGAACCGGGAGATGGTGACCGCGCTCGGCATCGACGTCCGCAAGGCGTTCACCCTGGTCTTCGCGATCGGTGGGGCCGCCGCGGCGCTGGCCGGGGCGCTCGGCGGGGTCTACTTCGGCACCGTCTCGCCCGGGCAGGGCAGCTCGCTGCTGATCTTCGCGTTCATCGTGGTGGTGATCGGCGGGATGGGCTCGGTGGTCGGCTCCGCGTACGCGGCGGTCGCGGTCGGGCTGCTGCAACAGTTCGTCAACTACTACGGCCCCTCCGGCCTCGGCGACGTCTGCGTGGTCGGGCTGCTGGCCGTGGTGCTGCTGCTGCGCCCCCAGGGCATCGCCGGAAAGGTGGCAACGGCATGACCGAGGTCAAGAGTGCTGAGGTTCCCGCCCCGCCGGCGGCGGTGCCCGCCGAGCTGACGCCCGAGCGCGGGGGGTGGCACCGGGTGCGCCCGTTCCTGCCGCTGGTCGCGCTGCTGGTTGCGGCGATCGTGCCGTACTCGACGCTGCCCCTGCCGGGGATCTTCGAGGGGCCGCTGAACTCGCCCGGCACCCTGCAACTGCTCGCCGTCTGCCTGGTCTTCGGTGGCCTCGCCGCCGGGTACGACCTGCTCTTCGGCCGGACCGGGATGCTCTCCTTCGGGCACGCGCTCTACTTCGCCGCCGGCGTCTACGGCACCGACATCCTGGTCACCAAGGCCGGGCTGCCGCTCTGGCAGGCGGCGCTGCTGACCATCACCGGCGGGACGATCCTGGCCGCGCTGCTCGGCGCGGTGGCGCTGCGTACGGTCGGCATCGCGTTCGCCATGGTGACGCTGGCCTTCGCCCAGGTCGGGGCGATCCTGGTGGCCCGGGACTTCGGTGGCTTCACCGGTGGCGAGGAGGGGCTGCCGCTGAACGTCTCCGGGCTGCCCGCCGGGCTGGTCGGGGTGACCAACACGGTCAACCTCTACTGGCTGGCGCTGGCCTACCTCGCCGTGGTGGTCCTCGTGGTGCACCGGGTCTCCGGCTCGCCGACCGGGCGGGTGCTCGCCGGCCTGCGCGACGACGAGCGGCGGATCGGGGTGCTCGGGCTCGACCCGTACCGCTACAAGCTGGTGGCGTTCACCCTGGCCGGCGGGCTCGCCTCGGCCGGGGGAGTGGTCTACTGCCTGATCGTCGGCGGCGCCTCGCCGCACATCACCTCGTCCGAGCTGACCCTGTCGCTGCTGGTCATGGTGGTGCTCGGTGGGCCGGGCACCCGGTGGGGTCCGGTGCTCGGCGGGGTGCTCTACATGTACCTGGACCACCGGCTCACCGCGTTCGGCACCTCCGACGCGGTGGACGCGCTGCCCGCGGTGCTCAGCCGGCCGCTCTCCCAGCCGCTCTTCGTGCTCGGCACCATCTTCATCCTGGCCGTCTACTTCTTCCCCGGCGGCCTGGCCAGCCTCACCCCCCGCCTCACCCTCCTGCGCAAATCCCTACGCCCCACCCCCCGCCCCTAACCCCTCACCCCGGTCCCGCCCTGTCCCGTCCGTCCCGCCCCGTCGATCATGAAGTTATTGTCGCGACACGCCGTGTAGGCGGGCGATAACTTCATGATCGACGGGGTGTCCGGGTAGGGGAGGCGGCATGGGGATGGGCGAGCGGGTTGCGGTGGTCAGCGGGGGTGGGACCGGGATCGGGGCGGCGGTCGCGCGGACCCTGGCCGGTGACGGCTACGACGTGCTCATCGTGGGGCGGCGGGCGGACGTGCTGTCGGCCACCGCCGAGCAGATCGGTGCGGACTGCGGGCGGCCGGCGGCGGTCAGCACCGTCACCGCCGACCTGACCGATCCGGAACAGCTCGACCGGGTGGTCGCCGCGCTCGGCGGCCGGACCGTCGACGTGGTGGTCAACAACGCCGGCGGATACCTCGACAGGGAGAGCGACACTCTTGCCGGCGCCGCCGCGTACTGGCGGGCCAACCTGGACGCCAACGTGCTCACCGCCGTCCTGCTCACCGAGGCGCTGCGCCCCGCCCTGCGTCGCCCGGGCGGCCGGGTGATCCTGCTCAGCTCGATCGCCGCCCAGCGCGGCGGCGCCGGACCGTACTCGGCGGCGAAGGCGGCGCTGCACGGCTGGGCGTACGACCTCGCCGCACAGCTCGGCCCGGAGCAGATCACGGTCAACGTGGTCAGCCCCGGCTACGTCGCGGAGACCGAGTTCTTCGGCGACCGGATGACCCCCGAGGGGCACACCCGGCGGGTCGCGGCCACCCTGGTCGGGCGGGCCGGCGAACCCGCCGACATCGCCGAGGCGGTCCGCTACCTGGCCAGCCCGGCGGCCGGCTACGTCACCGGTCAGGTGCTGGGAGTCAACGGCGGCTCCGTACTCGGCCGCTGACCCGACGACGAGCGGGAGGCGGCCCCCCGTGTGGCCGCCTCCCGCTCGGTGTCAGTTCGGTGATCAGCCGTTCAGCAGCTCGTACGCCACCGCCGGCGCGTCCTGCGCGGCCTTGCCGGTCGGGGCGGTGACCTTCGGCGCGGTGCCGTAGTCGCGGTACCGCACCAGGTACTCGTACGCCTTCTGCTTGCCCGCCGCCGGCACCTGGAGGGTGAGCGAGGCGAGGTTGCCGTCCGCGCCGACCTCGGCGGTGAACGGGATGGCCTTGGCCTTGTCGCCGAGCGCCGTCATCGACTCGGCGTCGAGCGCCTTGGCCGCCTCGCCGGAGGTGAGGTCGATCGTGCCGGCGTACCGGCCGGTGCCCTGCTCCTCGACGGCCGTCGCCGCCTCGACGAGCGGGCCGGCGTTGCCCACGTCGACGCCGTCGTAGACCGGCGCGCTCTCGCCGTCGGTGAGCCGGCTCCGGTCCAGCCGCAGCCACCGGTCCGGCAGCTTGGGCAGGCCGGTGAGGCCCTTGGTGCCGGTGAACTTCACCTTCATCCAGGTCTGGTCGGCGACCAGCCGGAACGACATGGTGGTGGTGAAGCCCAGGTCGGGGTCCTTGATCGAGGTGGTGAACTCGGCGCCCTTGGCCGTCGGGTCGACCAGCCCGGAGACCGTGCTGGACGAGTCCTTGCCGCTGAACCGGAACGTGCCCTCCGTGCCGTCGGGAACGGCGGCGAGCAGCGCCGCCTTCGGCGTGGGCGCGGCGCTCGACGACCCCGGCTCGGCCGTCCGCTCGGCACCGTCATCCGGCGTGCAGGCGGCGAGCAGCGCGGTGGCGGCCAGGGCGGCGGTGGTGGTGGAGACGACCCGACGGAGGAGGCCGGCGGTACGGGTGCGCTGTGTCATCGCGGTTCTCTTTCTCGCATGTCCGGCGGTTGCCGTTGACGATGCTGCGGGCGGGCACTGCCGAATCACTGCCGCTATGCTGCGATCCGACTGCCGATGCTGCGGTCCGACCGCCGTGCGGCTGCCGCCGGCGCCAGCGGGGGGTGTCAGGAGCGAAAGATCGCATGTCAGGAACGGTGCGCTTCGAGATCCTCGGTCCCCAGCAAGCCTGGTACGACGACCAGGAACTCGACACCGGCCCGGGCAAGCAGCGCGCGGTGCTGGCCGTACTTCTGCTCGCCGCGGGCCGTCCGGTGCCCACCGGGCAGATCGTCGAGGCGGTCTGGCCGGATGACCCGCCGGCCAACGGGCCGAACGTCGTGCAGAAGTACGTCGCCGGGCTGCGCCGGGTGCTGGAGCCGGAGCGCTCCCCGCGTACGCCCGGTCAGGTGCTCACCCTGAGCGAGGCGGGCTACCTGTTGCGGGTAACGCCGGAGTCGGTGGACGCGGTGGCGTTCGAGCGGGCGGTGCGCCGAGCGCAGCGGCTGCGCTCCGAGGGCCGCGTTGCCGAGGCGGTCACCGCACTGCGGTCGGCGCTGGAGCTGTGGCGCGGCGAGCCGCTCGCCGGCCTGCCCGGCCCGTTCTTCGAGTCGGCCCGGCACCGGCTGGTGGAGCTGCGGGCCGCCGCCTTGGAGACGCGCGCCGAGCTGGAGCTGGAGCTGGGCCGGCACCGGGAGCTCGTCGGTGAGCTGGTGGAGCTGGTCGTCGAGTTCCCGTTGCGGGAGCGGCTGCGGCACCAGCTGATGCTGGCGCTGCACCGCAGCGGCCGGCAGGCCGAGGCGCTCGCCGGCTACCGGGAGTACGGCGACCTGCTCCGCGAGGAGTTCGGCATCGAGCCGGGCGACGCGCTCCAGGACCTGCACCGGCGCATCCTCCGGTCTGATCCGGCGCTCATGCCGGCCGCCGCACCCCTGCCTCCGGCCGTCCGGGCCACCGATCCGGCGCCGCCGCCCGCCGAGCCGAATGCGCCCGCCGAGCCGACCACCTCCGTCGAACCGACCGCGTCCGCCGCGCCGACCGCGTCCGCCTCCGCCCCGCCGGCGCGGGTGTCGGCCGACCCGACGCCCCCGCCCCCGACCTCAACGCCGGCCGTGCCGCCGACCGCGGCGCCGCCGCCGGTCAGCGCGGCGCCCTTCCCGGCGTACCTGCCACCGCCGGCCGGGCCCTCGTCGTTCGCCGGTCTGCCGCCCGCAGCCGATGGGCGGTGGCCGAAGACCCCGATGCCTCGCTGGGCGAGCGCGACCGCCACGGTGGTCGGTACCGTCCTCGTCCTGCTCTCCCTCGGCTGCCTCACCTGGCTGGTGATTCTGCTGTACGCCGCGTGGCGGCGCAGCTGGCGCCTCGCTCTCGCCGGCGTCGGCTACCTGGCCGTGCTGGTCCTCGAGGTGTCGCTGCTCGACATCGAACACCCCGAGGCCGAGCCTTCCGCGGCCACGTCGGTGGTCTTTCTCGGCCTGGTGGTGTTCACCTGGTTGATCGGGGCGGTGCACGTGGTCCTGCTGAGCCGTGGCGTCTGGGCGACGCTCACCGGCGGGCCGGGCAGCGCCAAGGACCGCGCCGGGGAGGAGCGGCGCATCCGCCGGGAGCACTCCCGTTACCTGCTCTACCACTACCCGGCGGCCCGGGGGGAACTGCGGATCGGGCGACCGGACCTGCCCCGCAGCTTCGACGACGGTGGCCTGATCGACGTCAACGCCGTCCCGGAACAGGTGCTCGCCGGTCTGCCCGGCCTGACTGCCGAGCAGTGCCGGCAGATGGTGGTCGACCGCTGGTTGCGCGGCCCGTACTCCTCCCTGGAGGAGCTCGCCGGGCGCTGTCTGCTGCCGCCGAACGTCACCGAGCCCCTCCGCGACCTGCTCTTCTTCCTGCCCCCGACGCCGGCTGCCACCCCGGACCGGACGGTCCCGCCACCTGGCTCGTGACCAGGACCTCCGGTGGCGGACCGTGGTGGCGTCACCCGTCGCTGGTAGAAATGCCGGATGAGCCAGGATCGGGCGGCGGTACGGGAGCGAGCCGAGGCGGTGCTGCGGCGGCTGGCCGGCGAGCACGCCCGGCTGCGCGAGGACCAGTGGCGGGCCATCGAGGCGCTGGTGGTCGACCGGCGCCGGGTGCTCTGCGTGCAGCGCACAGGGTGGGGCAAGTCGGCGGTCTACTTCGTGGCCACCGCGCTGCTCCGGGAGCGTGACCGGGCCGCCGACGCCGGCTCGGCCGGCAAAGCCGACGCCGACCGGGCCGCCGCTGACGCGGTCGGGCCCACGGTGATCGTCTCGCCGCTGCTGGCGCTGATGCGCAACCAGGTGGAGTCGGCCGCGCGGGCCGGCATCCGGGCCCGCACCATCAACTCCGCCAACCTGGACGAGTGGGACGAGGTCACCGCCGAGATCCACGCCGGCGCGGTCGACGTGCTGCTGATCAGCCCGGAACGGCTCAACAACCCGGATTTCCGCGACGGGGTGCTGCCGAAGCTGGCCGGCACCACCGGCCTGCTGGTGGTCGACGAGGCGCACTGCGTCTCGGACTGGGGGCACGACTTCCGCCCCGACTACCGGCGGCTGCGCACCTTCCTCGGCAACCTGCCGACCGGTACGCCGGTGCTGGCCACCACGGCCACCGCCAACACCCGGGTCACCACGGACGTCGCCGAGCAACTCAGCACGGGCGACGGCAGCGACACGCTGGTGCTGCGCGGCACGCTCGACCGGGAGTCGTTGCGCCTGGGTGTCCTCGAGCTGCCCAGCCCGGCGCACCGGCTGGCCTGGCTCGCCGACCACCTCGACCGGCTGCCCGGCTCGGGCATCGTCTACACGCTCACCGTGGCGGCGGCGGGGGAGACCACCGAGTTTCTCCGCTCGCGCGGCTACCCGGTCGCCGCCTACACGGGGCAGGCCGACGACGCCGACCGGCGGGCCGCCGAGCAGGATCTGCTGGACAACAAGATCAAGGCGCTGGTCGCCACGAGCGCGCTGGGCATGGGCTTCGACAAACCCGACCTCGGCTTCGTGGTGCACCTCGGGGCACCGCCCTCACCCATCGCCTACTACCAGCAGGTCGGCCGGGCGGGCCGGGCCGTCGAGCACGCCGAGGTGCTGCTCCTGCCCGGCGCCGAGGACGCGGCGATCTGGCGCTACTTCGCCTCGCTCGCGTTCCCGCCGGAGGAGCAGGTCCGGGCCGTGCTCGCCGCCCTGCACCCGGACCGGCCGATCTCCACCCAGGCCCTGGAGCCCCTGGTCGACCTGCGCCGGGCCCGGCTGGAGCTGATGCTCAAGGTGCTCGACGTGGACGGCGCGGTCCGCCGGGTGCGCGGCGGCTGGCTGGCCACCGGCGAGCCCTGGGTCTACGACGAGGCCCGGTTGCGCCGGGTCGCCGCCGCGCGCACCGCCGAGCAGCAGGCCATGCGGGAGTACGCGACCACGCCCGGCTGCCGGATGCGATACCTGCGCGAGTGCCTGGACGACGTCGAGGCGGCCGACTGCGGCCGGTGCGACCGGTGCGCCGGGCCGCTCTTCGCCACCGAGGTGTCCACCACCGCTGAGAGCGCCGCGCAGACCTTCCTTGGCCGGCCGGGGGTGGAGATCCCGCCGAAGAAGCTCTGGCCCACCGGGCTGGACGCGGTCGGCGTACCGCTCAAGGGGCGGATCGCCCCCGCGGAGCAGGCGCTGCCCGGTCGGGCGGTGGGCCGCCTCTCCGACCTCGGCTGGGGTGGCCGGCTGCGCGAACTGGTCGGCCCCGAGTCGGCCGACGTCCCGGTCCCCGACGACGTGGCCGCCGCAGTGGTCGAGGTGCTCAAGGCGTGGGCGCACGGCGACTCGCCGTGGCCGCGCCGCCCGGTGGCCGTGGTGGCGGCCGGTTCGCGCCGTCGGCCCCGCCTGGTCGGCTCGCTCGCCGAGCAGATCGCCACGGTCGGCCGGCTGCCGCTGCTCGGGCAACTGCCGCCGGCTGCCCCGTCCGCCCACGGGGCCCGGGGCAACAGCGCCCAGCGGGTACGCGCGCTGCACGACGCCTTCACCGTGCCGGCGGACCTCGCCGACGCGCTCGCCGGGCTGGACGGGCCTGTGCTGCTCGTCGACGACCTGGTCGACTCGGGCTGGACGATGACGCTCCTCACCCGGGCGCTGCGCCGGGCCGGCGCCCCGGACGTGCTGCCCCTCGCCCTGGCGATCGCCGGCTGAGCCTTCGCCGCCGTGAGTGCGGCTGGACCACGCCGCCCGGAGGCGGTCGCGCGCGGCCGGGTGCGAAAAGTTCCCGGCCCGGGCCGATTGCGACCGTCGCCACGCCGTCGGCACACCGACCAGGGCGCGGCGGCTCCGGCGGTACCGTGGGCGCCATGGATGAGCAGGCCGGTCACGGGTCGGGCAGCGGTGCCTGAGGAGGTCTCCGCCGCGCCCGACCGCGGCACGCTCCGACTGGCGCTGGTGGTCGGTGGCCTGGTGCTCGCCGTGCTGCTCGGCTTCGGCCTCGGCCGGCTCAACGGCGGGGGCGCGACCGCGGCGGGTCCGGCGACCGGCACCGACCACACGCACGCGCCGGGCACCGCGCCGCACGACCACGGCGGCACCGACCAGGCCCCGAGCACCGACGCGGGCGGCCTCGCGATCGGTACGGCCGGCTACACCCTGGCTCCGCTGAGCACCGAGTTCACCCCGGGTCGCGCGGCGTCGCTGCGGTTCCAGATCCGCGACGCCCAGCGCCGGCCGGTCACCCGGTTCGCCATCGTGCACGACAAGCCGATGCACCTCATCGTGGTGCGCCGGGACCTGACCGGCTACCAGCACCTGCACCCGACGATGGCACCGGACGGCACCTGGTCGGTGCCGCTGAGCCTGCCGCAGCCCGGTGCCTGGCGGGCGTACGCCGACTTCACCGCGCTCGCCGCCGACGGCACGCAGACCGCGCTCACCCTCGGCGTCGACCTGGCCGCGCCCGGCCGCTACGACCCGCGCCCGCTGCCGGCGGCGGCCACCGCGACGACCGTCGACGGCTTCACCGTCGACTACCAGGGCACCCCGCAGGCCGGGGCGAACGTGGCACTGACCTTCCGGATCACCGCCGACGGCGCCGCCCCGACCCTGGAGCGCTACCTCGGGGCGTACGGGCACCTGGTGGCGCTGCGCGAGGGGGATCTCGGCTATCTGCACGTGCACCCCGAACCGGCGCTGGTCGACGGGGCGGTGCGGTTCTGGCTGACCACGCCGGGGCCGGGCCGGTACCGGCTCTACCTCGACTTCCAGGTGGCGGGCGTGGTCCGTACCGCCGAATTCACCGTCACCGTGCCCTGACGACGGCCCGCGGCCGGCGTCAGCCGGCCCGGCGGATCGGGCGGCGGGCGAGGTAGCGGAGCAGGTCGCGGATGTGGTGCTTCTCCTCGGCCGGCACGGTCGGATCGGCGAGGCGGTCCAGGATCACCCGGACGTCGGCCTCGACCGGCCCGTCGTCGCTGCGCCGGCGCGGGGCCGGACCGGCGTCGGGCAGGCCGAGCGCCCGGAACGCCGCGGCCACCGGCAGGTCCAGCGCGGCACAGAAGCCGCGGACCTTGGCCAGCTCGGGGTAGTCCTGCCAGTCACCGGCGAGCCACCGGAAGACGGTGGAGCGGCCGACGCCGGTGTGCGCGGCCAGGTCGGTGACGGTCCAGCCCCGTTCCTCGCGGGCGTCGTCGATGGCCCGGCGCACGAACCGTGCGAACGCCATCTGCGGCGAAACCTCTGCAGAACTCATCCCTGCGGGCTTCCCTCCCGACCACTGCACCGGGGACGATGACGCATCCGAGCGTAGTACCCGACGGCGTGGAAACAATTGACTGACCGCACAAACTGTCCCATGGACGGGACTTTTTTCGGCGGAGGATGAGAGGGCGCTGGAAGCATGTCCAGCGTTGATTGTCGTCCATCAACTAAGCTCAGTGCCCGTCCCGGCACCGTCGTCCAGCACCGCAGCATCGTCGAGGAGCGCCATGGTCGAGCCGAGCCGCCCGTTGCCGTACCAGCCCGGTGCGGTAAGCCTCTTCTTCGTCGCCAAGGCCGGCGTGTTCGCCGCCGGCTTCTGGATCTGGCTGCTCGTGCTCGCGCTGCGCGGCGGGGCCGCCAGCGGTGTGCACGTGCTGGCCGCCACGGGTGCCACGACCACCACCCTGGTCGGCGTTGTGCTGGGGGTGCGGATGGCGTTGCAGCACAGCGCCGCGGTCCGGCACGCGGAGTTCAAGCGCCTGCTGGTGGACATCTCCTGGAACGCCTTCACCGCCGCCGGCAACGCCGAGAGCCCCGGCAAGGTGGTGCCGTTCCCGACCGCCTCGCCCGAGGGCGAGCGGGGACCGCACCGGGGCGAGCGGCCGTCCCCACTGGACCGCGCCATGTCGGGCGACCGCCCGCTGGGCCGCGAGCGGGGCGCCGACCGGCGGCGCTAGCCCGTGACGACCGGGGCGTCCGTGGCGAGCAGGGTCTCCAGACGCGGGCTGACTTGCCACTGGTCGACCAGTTCCCGGTAGTCCCGGCGCTGCTCGGCCGTCGGCGCCGTGCCGGTCTGCCGGGCCCGGATCAGCAGGTTGCGCGGGGTGTGTTGGGAGTCGACGAACTCCACCACCTCGGCCCGGTAGCCGTGCAGCCGGAGCAGCCCGGCCCGCAGCGCGTCGCTGAGCACGTCGGCGAACCGCTCCCGCAGGATCCCCTGCCGGGTGAGCAGCTCGTACGGCGCCGGCGCGGGCCGAGCCCGCAGCTGAGCGGCCACGTCGTGGTGACAGCACGGCGCGGCGAGCACCCAGCGGGCATTCCACCGCACCGCCCGGGCCAGCGCCTCGTCGGTCGCCGTGTCGCAGGCGTGCAGGGCCAGCACCAGATCCGGTGCCGGGTCGACCACCGCGTCGGCGATCGTGCCGGCCACGAAGCGCACCCGATCGGCCCAGCCCAGCCGCTCGGCCAACTCGGTGTTGCGCTGCCGCTGGTCCTCCCGGACGTCCACCCCGACCAGCTCGACGTCGAGCCCGCGCCCGGTCAGGTAGCGGTAGGCGGCGAAGGTCAGGTACGCGTTGCCGCAGCCCAGGTCCACCACCCGCAGCGTGCCGGTCAGCTCGTCGGGCAGGGTCGCGGCCAGCGCCCGGAGGAACGCATCGACCTGGCGGCGCTTCGCCGCCGAGCCGCCGATCTCCGCGAAGATCGGGTCGCCCGGGTCCAGCAGGTACTCCTTCTCCCGGTCGTGCCCGCCGGGCGTCGCGGCCGGCCGGGTCGCTGTGGCCCGGTGCACCTGGGCCTCGCCGGACTTGGTGACCCGCAGTTGGAGCGTCGCGTCGGCGGTCTCCACGTGCCAGTTGCCGAACGGCTCGGCCAGCAGCGCGTCCACCGCGGCAGCCGCGTCCGACCCGGCGGCGACGTTCCGGGTGTACGGGCGGGCGCCGTCGGAGGTGGAGATCTGTAGCCGGGGCCCGGCCTTGAGGGTCACCGGCCGCAGCTCGGCCCGGATCACCGAGGGGCGCTGCCCGCGCCGGCGTCCGGCGGCCACCGCCCGGGTCAGGGCGGGGTCGAGCAGCAACGCCCGGACCTCGGTCAGGGCGGCGTCCAGCGGTTCAGCCATTGCTCCATCATCCTGGTCGGTCGGTCCCGCCCCAGTGGGCGCGGGTGGTGCGGTGCGGGCGCTGCCCTGCGGGCCGGAGACGGACATCCCCCGCACCGGGGCCGGTGCGGGGGATGGGTGAACGTGGTGCGGTGTCAGTCGGCGGTCGCCTCGGCCGGCGTACCGGCGCCGGAGCCACCACCGCGACGGCGCCGGCGTCGGCGCGGCTTCGCCGACGCCTCGCCCTCACCGGTCGCGGTCTGCTCGGTGGCCCCGCCCTCGGCGGTGATCACCGCGGTCGCCTCGCCCGCGACCACCTCGCCGGCCCGGCGCCGACGCCGGCGGCGCGGGGTGCGGGTGCCCTCCTCCTCGCCGGCGGCTTCGGCGGGTGCGGCGGCGTCCGACTCGGGTGCAGCCTCGCTGCGACCCCGGCGGCGCTCGCCCCGGCCCCGGCCCTCGCCTCGACCCTCGCCCCGGCTCTCGCCGCGGCGGGAACCTGAACCCCGGCCCTCACCGCGCCGGGACCGGCCACCGCCGAGGTCCTCCTCGACCTCGGCCGAGAGCCCGGCCCGGGTCCGCTCGGCGGTGGGCAGGGTGCCCGTGACGTCGCGGGAGATGTGCAGGTCGGTGTAGAGGTGAGCGGAGGTGTGGTAGGTCTCCGCCGGCTCCGGCATGTCCAGGCCGAGCGTCTTGTCGATGATCCGCCAGCGCGGCATGTCGTCCCAGTCGACGAAGGTCACCGCGACGCCGCTCGCCCCGGCCCGGCCGGTACGGCCGATCCGGTGGGTGTAGGTGTCCTGGTCTTCCGGGCAGTCGTAGTTGATGACGTGCGTGACGCCGCTGACGTCGATGCCCCGGGCCGCCACGTCGGTGGCGACCAGCGTGTCGATCTTGCCGGCCCGGAACGCCCGCAGCGCCCGCTCACGCGCGCCCTGACCGAGGTCGCCGTGCACGGCCGCCACCGCGAAACCACGGAAGTCGAGGTCCTCGGCGACCCGGTCGGCGGCCCGCTTGGTACGGGTGAAGATGATGGTCAGGCCGCGTCCCTCCGCCTGGAGGATGCGGGCGACGATCTCGACCTTGTTCATCGAGTGGGTGCGGTAGGCCAGCTGCTCGGTCTGCGGCGACGGACCCGTCTCGGCGGTGTGCCCGGCGTGGATCGTCACCGGCCGGCGCAGGAAGCGCCGGGAGAGGGTGACGATCGGGTCCGGCATGGTCGCCGAGAAGAGCATGGTCTGCCGGTCCTCGGGAAGCATCGCGAGGATCTTCTCGACGTCGTCGAGGAAGCCCAGGTCGAGCATCCGGTCGGCCTCGTCGAGCACCAGCGCGCGCACCCGGTCGAGCCGAAGGTGCTTCTGCTTCTGCAGGTCCATCAGCCGGCCCGGGGTGCCGACCAGGATCTCGACGCCCTTGCGCAGCGCCTCGATCTGCGGCTCGTAGGCCACCCCGCCGTAGATCGGCAGCACCCGGACGCCCCGGGTGCGGCCCGCGGCGGCCAGGTCCTTGGCGACCTGGAGGCCCAGCTCACGGGTGGGAACGACGACCAGCGCCTGGGGCACGCCGTCGCTGCCCTCGCTGGGCGCGAAGACCCGCTCGAGCAGCGGTACGCCGAAGCCGAGCGTCTTGCCGGTGCCGGTCGGTGCCTGGCCGATCAGGTCGACGCCGCGCATCGCGATCGGCAGCGCGTACTCCTGAATGGCGAACGCGCGGGTGATGCCGGCCGCGGCCAGCGCGTCGACGGTCTCCTGACGCGCGCCCAGCTCGGCGAAGGTCGGTGCCTCCGGTCGTACCGGAGCGGTGGGGGCCAGCTCCTGGCCGCCCGGAATGCCTTGCGTCAAATCGCTCATGTGGATGTGGGGGTGCCCTCTCGTGGTGCGCCCCATCGTGTCCGCAGGGCGCGTTCGGTTTGGCGCGGGCCACACGGTCGGGGGCGGATCGCCGAGCCGGACCGGGCCGCACGCGCGCCGCGGGCTTCACTTCGATGAGATCGGCGCCCACGGCAACTGCTCCATACTACCTGAACCGGCCGGACGCCGTCCTGATTCCGGGTCCGGGCCGGACGGCCGGGGGAACGATATGTGTCCCGAGTCACAGGGGCAATCGGAACGGGCTGGCAGGTTCCCGGCGGAAGGGACGAGCCGCCGTCGCGGGCCCCGCGGAAGGGCACGGAACGGTAACCTGCGCTCGTGTCCGCGCCGACCACCCCCGGCACCGCCGTCACCGACCTGCTCGGCATGGTCGCCCTCGGCGAGCTGCTCGCCTTCGAGCGGATGGCCGCCGACGCGCGGCTCGCCCCGACCTGCGCCGCCGCGCCGCGCTCGGCGAGATGGCCGCCGCCGAGATCGGCAACTACCGGCGGCTCGCCGACCGGCTGATCGCACTCGGAATGTCACCCGAGGCGGCGATGGCGCCGTACGTGGAGCCGTTGCAGGGCTACCACGACTCGACCGAGCCGCGCGACTGGGCGGAAGCGGTCACCAAGGCGTACGTCGGGGACGCGATCACCGACGACTTCCTCCGGGAGATCGCCGGAGCGCTGGACGAACCGGACCGGCAGTTGGTGCTCGACGTGCTGCACGAGTCCCGGTACGCCGAGTTTGCCGCCGGCGAGATCCGGCAGGCGATCGAGGCCGACCCGCGGACGGCGGACCGGCTCTCGATGTGGGCCCGGCGGCTGGTCGGCGAGGCGCTCTCGCAGGCCGGCCGGGTCGCCGCCGCCGACCGGGGCGCGCTCACCGCGCTGATCGCACAGCCGGAGCGGGTGGATGCGCCGGCCCTGTTCCGGCAGCTGACCGCCGCGCACACCGCGCGGATGGCTGCCGCCGGGCTGAACAACTGACCCCGGCCGTGGCCCGCCAACCGGGCCGCACCGGCCACGCCGCCGGCCCCGCGACGGGCGGGCTCGACCTCACCCGTCGCGGACGCCGGGAACGCTCAGCGGACGGTGAACCCGACCGCCCGGGGGGACGCCTCGGCGATCTCGACGTAGGCGACCTTGTCGACCGGCACGATGACCCGCCGGCCCTTCTCATCCGTCAGGGACAGCGTGCCGCTGTTGTTGGCGAAGGCGTCGGTCACGATCTGCTCGATCTCGGCCGGCGACTGCGCGCTCTCCAGAACCAGCTCGCGCGGCGCGTACTGCACGCCGATCTTGACCTCCACTGTGCCTCCTCAACTGGGGCGAAATAGCCGCCGTGGGAAGGCTATCCGATCACGGCGGGGATGGTCAGGCTGACTCACCTTGCAGCGGGAAGCTGGCGATGCCACGCCAGGAGAGCGCGGCCACCAGCGCCTCGGCCTCGGCCTTCGGCACCTGACGGCCACGGGCGAGCCAGAACTGCGCGGCGGTCTCGGCGGCGCCGACCAGACCGGAGGCGAGCAGCTCGGCGTGGGCCCGGCTCACCCCGGTGTCGGAGATGATGGTGTCGGTGATCGCCGCGATGCAGCCCTGCTCGACCCGCTCCACGCGCTGCCGCACGGCCGGGTCGTTGCGCAGGTCCGATTCGAAGACCAGCCGGAACGCCTCGCTCTCGTGGTCGACGAAGTCGAAGTAGGCGCGTACCGACGCGCTGACCCGCTCCTTGTTGTCGCTGGTGCCCCGCATGGCGTCCTGGACCTTGGCCACGATCGCGTCGCAGTGCGTGTCCAGCAGCGCCAGGTAGAGCTCCATCTTGCCGGGGAAGTGCTGGTAGAGCACGGGCTTGGAGACCCCGGCCCGCTCGGCGATGTCGTCCATCGCCGCGGCGTGATAGCCCTGCGCGACGAACACCTCCTGCGCCGCAGCGAGCAGCTGCTTGCGGCGTGCGGAGCGGGGCAGGCGGGTGGGCCGGCCGGCGGTCTGTGCACCGTTCCCCACAGCGGACATGGGAACCTCCGAGTTTCTCCGTACGAGCCGGCACTTATACCCCGAACCGGTCGGGCTCGATGACCCGTCGCGGAATTGGCCCGCCGCTGTAACTTATCGCCACTGTCACCACACGGTAGCCTCAGCGGGGGCAACCAAGGAGCGCGCGGTGAGTGAAGCAGGGCAACCCGGTGCCGCCACCCCCGGCGAGCACGGCGACGGGACGGGTCAGCAGGACGATCCGAACCGTTCCGGCGGCGGATGGGCGCCCCAGGCGGCTGGTTGGTCCGGCCCCGGCGAGGGTGTGTCCTCCCGGGAGGCCGCGCCGCGCTGGCAACCCGACCCGGCCTTCGGCTGGGCGGCCTCCTCGCCCCGCCACGGTGATCTGCCGGCGCCGCTGCCCGGCCATCCCGGCGACACCGAGCCCCCGGCCCGCGTCAACGGCCACCGCACCAACGGGGTGGGACACGTCGCCGAGCAGCCGGCCGGCCGGCAGACGCCGGTGAGCGCCCCACCCGGGCTGCCCGGCGACGACCGCCGCGAGCCGGGCGCCGATCGGCTGGTGGTCCCCGCGCAGCGTCCCGCACCGGCGGTCGAGCAGCCGCCCCGGCTCAGCGAGCCGGAGACCGGCCCCGCCCGGCACTCCTCGGACGAGCAGCAGTTGCCCCGGCCGCCGCGCTGGGCCGAGACCGGGCCGCCGACCTCGGCGCCACCCGCCGTCCAGGTTCCGCCGGTCGGCACGTCCGCCTCCGGTTTCGAGGTGCCACCGGGCTTCCACGCGCCCACCGCCGAGCGCTCCGCCGGTGACGAGGCGGCGGAGCCGCGCGGCTGGGGCGACGCCTACCCGCCCGGCGGGGAGCGCCGCCCGGCGCAGCCACGGGCTGCCGCCGAGCCGCCTGCTGCCACCGAGCCACCAGCCAGCGAACCGGACTGGTCCGGGCCGAGCTGGAACCGGCCGAGCTGGGGCGCGGGCTGGGCTCCGCCGTGGTCGCGCCAGGGCGACGAGCCGACCCGGCGTCCGGGCCACGAGGGCGAGGAGCCGGCCGCGCGCCGGGTCCACGAGCACGACGAGCCGGCCGGGCGCCGGGCCCGGGAGGCCGAGGAGCCGGCGGGCCGCCGGGCCCGCGAGGAGGGAACGCCCGCCTGGGCCGCCGAGCCGCAGCAGCCGTACGAGCCGGTGCGGGCCGAGCCCGGCCAGCCGTACGAGCCGGTGCGCGCCGAGACCGCCCGGCCCTACGAGGTCACCCGTCCCGAGGCGGAGCCCGGGTACGCCGCCGAGGCCGACCGGCGCACGCCAGGAGAGCGGCCGGCCTGGGCCGGTGGGCGTCCGGCGGCCGCGCCGAGCAGTGCCCCGCCGGAGCCGGCGAGCGCACCGCCCGCCGCCGTGGAACGGCCGTCCTGGGCCACTGAGCGCCCGGCCGTGCGGCCGCCGTCCGAACCCCTGCCCGAGCGACCGTCCTGGGCCTCCGCCCCGCCGAGCGGTACGACGCCGAGCAGCGCCCCGCCCGCCCCGCCGTCCAGCGCCCCACCCGCCCCGCCGAGCAGCGCCCCACCGGCGCCGTCCAGCGCACCGCCGGCGGCCGTGCAGCGGCCGTCCTGGGCGGGTGGCCCGGGTGGTGTGTGGTCCGCGCCGCCCGACCGGCCGTCCTGGGCGGGTGGTGCGGGCCCGACGGACGCTCCGCCGGCCGCCGTCGACGTGCCCGCCGCCGACGACGCCCCGGACGTCGCGGAACTCCGCGCCGCGCGACCGTTCCGCCTCCGGCCGGAGGGCGGCGACCCGGCCGAGCCGCCGGTCCCACCGAACGCCACCCTGCCGGCCGCGCCCCGCGATCCGGGGGCCGGCCCGCGCACACCGAGCCTGCCCGGCGAACCGCCGGCCCCGACCGGCCCCGCCCGGGCCGCCGCCACGAGCGCGGCCGGGCGCAACCGTCCTTCGTACGCGCCCGCCTCGACGAGCGCCCCGCCCTATGCGGCCCGCCGATCCGCCCCCGAACCGGTAGCCGCGGCCGAGCCGGCCGACGAGCGCCGGCCGGACCCGACGGCGGCGGTGCTGCCGCAGCGCGTCCCTGCCGAGCCGGACGTGCCCGTCGTGCCGGAGCCGCCAGCCGTGGAGCCACCCGCCGAGACCCCGGAACTCGCCCGCATCGCTACCCACCTGCGTCGCGACGACGAGCCCGCCCCACCCCAGGAGCGGCCCGAAGGCTTCGACGTCAACGCGATCCTCGGCGCCGTACGCGAGGTGGCCGGCGTCCGTGACGCGTCGCTGCGACGCACCCCGGCGGGCGCCCACAGCCTCCGTCTCGACCTGTCCGACGGCGCCGATCCGGCCGAGGTGAGCCGGCAGGTCGCTCGCCTGCTCCAGGAGCGGATGGGGCTCGCCGCCGCCCCGCAGGACGTGCCGGGAGTTCCGCCGCAGCCACCACCACCGGTCCGCCGACGTGGTGCCGAGCCGCCCGCCCCACCCCAGGCGGGTGAGCGGCGCGGCGAAGGCCGGGTGGCCGAACGCCGCGTCGAGGGCCGCGCGGTGGCGGGCAGCCCGGCCGGTCGGCGGACCGCCGAGGCGCCGGCCGTCGAGGCCACGCCGTCGGCCGGGGAGGCTCCCGCCGTGGTGGAGGCCGGCCGGCCACCGCGCGCCGAGCCGGAGACGCCGCGCCGCCGCCGGCAGCCCGGGTCGCCGCGAGGTCGGGCCACGGTGGAGGAGACGCCCGGCGCCGCCGCACCGGTCGGCATGGCCACCGGTAGCCCGGCGACCATCGGGGCGTCGTACTCCGGGGGGCAGCTGACCAGCACGGAGAGCGCGCCGTCCCGACCGCTGGACACCGGCGGGGTGCCCGGTCCCCGGGTCGTGATCGACCACGTCCAGGTCAGCACCTTCGGGCTGGACGCCACCGTCGAGGTACGCCTCAACGCCGCCGACGAGAGCGCCGCCGGCTACGCCACCGGGCCGGCAGTCGACGGGTACGTCCTGCGGCTCTGCGCGGTGGCCGCCGCGGCGGCGGTGGACGAGCTGCTGCGCGGGCCGGGCAAGGCCGAAGGCGGGCGCTGTTTCGTCGAGCACGCCGCGGTGGTGCCGTTCGGCAACTGCGAGGTGGCCACGGTGGTCGTGCTGCTGGTCTGCGACGGATGGGTCGAGCAGCTCGCCGGGTCGGCGCTGGTGGCCGGCGATCCGCGCCAGGCGGTCGTCCGGGCCACCCTGGCGGCGGTCAACCGTCGGCTGGAGGCCCTGCTGGCTTGAGCATTCCGGGGGAGACTGAAGCGATGAAGCGCGCCAGTCTCTGCCCGGAGTCCCGCCTTCCAGATCACCAGGTCCCGCCGCCGTGGCCGGGGCGGGCGGTCCGCCTCGACGGCGTGGTCACCTACGTCCGTGACACCCCGGCCACCGGCCCGGACGCGGAGCCGGCCCTCTACGTCCACGGCCTGGGCGGTTCGTCGCAGAACTGGACCGACCTGGCCGGGTTGCTCGCCGACCGGCTGGACGGCCAGGCGATCGACCTGCCCGGTTTCGGTCGCAGCGAGCCTGGTCGCCGCTACACCATCCCGTCCTTCGCCGAGCGGGTGGCCCGGTGGATCGAGCACTCCGACCGTGGGCCGGTGCACCTGTTCGGCAACTCTCTCGGCGGGGCGATCTGCGTGCAGGTGGCTGGCCTGCGCCCCGATCTGGTGCGGACGCTGACCCTGGTCTCCCCGGCGCTGCCCTTCCTCGACTTCCGACGCTCGTTGCAGGGGCGGATGCTGCCGCTGCTCGCCCTGCCCGGGGCGGAGCGCCTCGCCGCCCGGCACCTGACCCAGCTCGCCCCCGAGGTGATGGCCCAGCAGGTGCTGGAGGCCTGTGTCGCCGACGTCAGCCGGATCTGTGAACAGCGCCGGCAGGAGGCGGTGGCGGAGATCCTGGTCCGCTACCAGGCCGAGCACTACGCGGCCGCGTACGTCCGCACGTTCCGTGGCTTGGTCTCCAGCTTCCTGCGGTCGTACCTGCCCGGACCGGGGTCGATGTGGCGGCTGGCCCGGGCGGTGCGGGCGCCGACCCTGGTCGTCGGGGGCCGCCAGGACCGGTTGGTGGACGTCCGGGTCGCGCCGCAGACCGCCCGGGTGATCCCGGACAGTCGGCTGCTCATGCTCGACGGCGTCGGCCACGTGGCGCAGCTCGAGGTGCCCCGGCTGGTGGCCCGTGCGGTGCTGGCTCTGCTCGCCGAAACGGAGGAGTCCGCGCGCCGGTCTGATCTGGCAGGCTGAGCCGGATGCCCAGCTCACCGCCACGCCGCGCGGCCGATCCGGTCCCGCCGGCCGCCCGTCGCCCGGTCGGCCAACCGCTCGCCGCCGCCCGTCCGGCCTCCGGGCGAGCCGCGCCGCATGGGCCGGGCGAGTCCCCGAACGCCCCGGTGTCGCGTGGGCCGCGCGAGTCCCCGAACGCCCCGGTGCCGCGTGGGCCGGGCGAGCCGCCGAACGTGGCTACCTCGGTCCGGCGGGGCGGGCCACCGGGCCACCCCGCCGGGCCGGGCGGATCGCGCTCCGGTGCCCGACCGCGGCGCCGCCGGGGCAAGCTGCTCCAGTCGCTCGCGCTGCTCGCCGCGGCGCTGCTGGCCGTCGGGGCGGCGGTGACGGTGGCCGCCGAACATCCGGAGGTCGAACCGGCCCGGGAGGTCCGCGAGGAGGCGTTGCCGCTGGTGGCCGCGCCACTGGCACCGGCCGCCCCGCCGTCGCCCACCCCGTCGCCGTCGACCCCGCCACGGCCGGTGTTCCAGCTGTCCGGGTCGTTCCCGTCGGCCGGCCCCGGGCGGTTCGGCTACGACGAGCGCACCGGGCCGGTGCTGGGCGAGGCCGGGCAGGTGCAGCGCTACCGGGTCGCGATCGAGTCGGGCAGCGGCGAGGACGCCACCGAGTTCGGGCAGGCGGTGCAGGTCGCGCTGACCGGGCCGGGCAGCTGGGTGGACAGCCGCCGGCTGCGGTTGCGTCAGGTGCCGGGTGACGCCGACGCGCACTTCACGGTCTATCTGGCGACGGCTCGCACGGCGGGGCAGATGTGCGCCAGAGGTGGCGTCGACATCCGGATCAACGGTCGTCCGTACACCTCCTGCCGGGCGCCGGGCAAGGTGATCATCAACCTGGACCGTTGGCGGCTCTCCGTCCCGCACTTCGTCCAGGCGCGGATCCCGTTGTCGGTGTACCGGACGTACGTGGTCAACCATGAGGTCGGGCACCAGTTGGGGCACCGTCACGAGCGCTGCCCCGGCAGCGGCCGGCCGGCGCCGGTGATGATGCAGCAGACCCTTTTCCTGAACGGTTGCGTGGCCAACCCGTGGCCATACCGGAACGGTCGCCGCTACGCCGGCCCACCGCTGTGATCTGACCCTTTGCCCTCTTTGTCGTCTATTTGGCGATTCATGCCCGTTATGGCGAAGAGGATGCTTCGCAATTGCGGCGGCATTGGCGTTAAAAGCGGGGAAATGCCCGTTTAATCTGGCACGCTGGGATTCATGACGTCGTCGTCCCCTTACGGCCCGCCTGGCCGTACCGGCCCGCCCAGTCCGCGCCGGCGCGCCGCGCTGGTCCGGATGTACCGGCGTCGCCGTCGCACCCTGCTGCTCACCCTGGTGCTGGTCCTGGCGGCGGCCGTCGGGGTGGCCGTGGCCCGGACCGGTGCCCCGCCGCCGGCCCCCGCCGGCCAGGTCCGGCTCCCCCAGGGGGTCGGGGCGCACGCCGCGCCGCACGTCGTCCCCTCGGTGGGCGCGGGCCGGTTCGCCGTCGCCGAGGGCCGCACCGAGGTGCGGGGCGAGGACGGCCCGCTGCGCCGCTACCGGGTCGTCGTCGAGCAGGGCACCGGCCAGGACGCCGACGCGTTCGCGGCGACCGTGGACGAGACGCTGGGCGACCCGCGCAGCTGGATCGCCTCGGGGGAGCTGCGGGTGCAGCGGGTCGCCGAGGTGGCCGCCGCCGACTTCACCGTCTACCTGGCCACCCCGGTGACCTCCGAGCGGATGTGCGCCGAGGGTGGGCTGAGCACCGAGGGCTACACGTCCTGCCGACTGCCCGGCCAGGTGATCATCAATTTGGCCCGCTGGATGGAGGCGGTCCCCGACTACGGCGCCCCCCTCTCGGTCTACCGGACGTACGTGATCAACCACGAGGTCGGGCACGAGTTCGACGAGGGGCACGAGGCCTGCCCGGGACCGGGCCAGCCGGCGCCGGTCATGCAGCAGCAGACGTACGGCCTGGACGGCTGCCTCGCCAACGCCTGGCCCTACCTCGACGGCCGCCGGTACGCGGGCGAGATCGTGCCCTGACCCACCGGTCCACGCCGCGCTGGATCCAGGCATCGGTGGTTGGCTTTATTCCCGGTCCCGGATGCCGGGCTACGTGTCCTCCCTCATGGCCGACCGGGCCCCCGCCGAGCGACAATGGCCCGGTTTAGACCGCCGATCCCGGGGAGTCCACCGTGTCGTTGCCCCCGCTCGTCGAGCCCGCCGCCGAGCTGACCGTAGACGAGATCCGCCGCTACTCACGCCACCTGATCATCCCGGATGTCGGGGTCGAGGGGCAGAAGCGGCTGAAGAACGCCCGGGTGCTCTGTGTCGGCGCCGGCGGCCTGGGCTCGCCGGCCCTGATGTACCTCGCCGCGGCCGGGGTCGGCACCCTCGGCATCATCGACTTCGACACCGTCGACGAGTCCAACCTCCAGCGCCAGATCATCCACGGTGTCTCCGACATCGGGCGCTCGAAGGCCGAGTCGGCCGCCGCGAGCATCCGCGAGATCAACCCGCTGGTCAACGTGGAGATCCACAACACCGCGCTGGACCGGGAGAACGTCCGCGAGATCTTCGCCCAGTACGACCTGATCGTCGACGGCACCGACAACTTCGCCACCCGCTACATGGTGAACGACGCGGCGGTGCTGCTCGGCAAGCCGTACGTCTGGGGCTCGATCTACCGGTTCGACGGCCAGGCGTCGGTGTTCTGGGCCGAGCACGGCCCCTGCTACCGCTGCCTCTACCCGGAGCCCCCGCCGCCCGGCATGGTCCCCTCCTGCGCCGAGGGCGGCGTGCTCGGTGTGCTCTGCGCCTCGATCGGCGCGATCCAGGTCACCGAGGCGATCAAGCTGCTCACCGGGATCGGTGAGCCGCTGGTCGGCGGGCTGATGGTCTACGACGCCCTGGAGATGTCGTACCGCAAGATCAAGGTTCGGAAGGACCCGAACTGCGCGCTCTGCGGCGAGAACCCCACCGTCACCGACCTGCTGGAGGACTACGAGGACTTCTGCGGGGCGGTCTCGGTCGAGGCGCAGGAGGCGACGGTCGACGCGACCATCACCGCGCTCGAGCTCAAGGAGTGGCAGGACGCCGGCAAGGACATCTTCCTGGTCGACGTGCGGGAGCCGGCCGAGTACGACATCGTCCGGATCCCCGGCTCCACGCTGATCCCGAAGGGCGACATCCTCTCCGGCGACGCGCTCGCCCGGCTGCCGCAGGACCGGCAGATCGTGCTGCACTGCAAGTCCGGCGTGCGTTCCGCGGAGGCGCTGGCCGCGCTCAAGGCGGCCGGGTTCCGGGACGCGGTGCACGTGCAGGGCGGCGTGCTCTCCTGGATCAAGCAGGTCGACCCGGCGCTGCCCGCGTACTGACTGTCACGTCGAAGGGGTCCTTCCGGCACCGGAAGGGCCCCTTCGCGTACCCGGGGTGGGCGGTGTGACCTCGGCCGAGCTACCGAGGCGAAATCGCGTTTGCGCCGGTAGCGTGTCCGCCGTGGTCGACTTGGACGCCGCGATCGGCTTCGTCGTGGCTCACGGAGATGCGGTGGAGCGTGCCCGCCTCTCCCGGCTCCGTACCGGCGCGCCGACGCCGCCGGAGCTGCTCGACGTGGCCGAGGCCGGGCAGTCGCCCGACGGCGGGTGGCCGGCGACCCTGGACGGCGACGTCGCCTCGGTGGACGCCACCTGCTTCCGGCTGGCCGAGCTCGACGACCTCGGCGCGCTCGGTCGGCCCGCCGCCCGCAAGGCGCTGGACTGGCTGGCCGCCCGGCAGCTCGCCGACGGCGGCTGGGAGGAGGACGAGTCGCTGGCCGGCGTGGCCCCGTCCTGGGCCCGGCCCGGCGACCCGGAAGCCCGCTTCTTCCTCACCGCGAACGCCGGCTACTGGCTCGCGGTCGCCGGCCGGGACGCCCGCGCCGGCGGCCCGCTCGACAGCCGGGTGGGCGGGGCGTACGCCGGTGTGGTGCACGGCGCGGCGGAGGCGCTCGCCGGGCAGTTGGGCCCGGACGGCAGTTGGCCGTCGTACCTGGCGGCGGGGTGGCTGAGCGCGGCCGTCTTCCACGGGCAGCATCGCTACGACGAGTCGGCGCGGATCCTGGTGGCGCTCGCCAGCCGGCTGCCCGGGATGTCCGCGGCGGACGCCGCCTGGCTGGCCGCGACGCTGCGCCGGGTGGACCTCGACGGCACCCACCCGACGATGCTGGCCGCCCACCGCCGGCTGGCCGAGACGCAGCGCAGCGACGGTGGGTGGGAGAGCGACGACGGGCACCAGTTCGACGTGCACACCACCCTGGCCGCCATCCGCGGCTGCCGCTGAGCCGCCCGCCGCACGAGCGGCGGCTCCCGGCTGAGGACCCCGGTCGGCCGTCGCCGGCCGGCTGGGCGACGGTCAGGCTGACCGCCCGCCGCGTGAATTGCGGTCAGTCGGACAGGCCGGCGTCGATCAGCAGCCGCCGCCAGTTGTCGGCGTACCCGCCGGCGTTCCGTCCCCGACGCAGCCGCTCGTCGCGTACGCCCGGCCCGAGGACGGTCGCCACCAGCTCCGGGTAGCCCGGGCCGAGCACATGCTGGTCGAAGAAGGTGGCGGTGTCGGGCGCGATGACGGCGAAGGGCACGTCCTCGTCCGGGTGCTTGTACTGGTGGACGTAGTCGTCCGGCTCCATCCAGTAGACGTCGAGGTCCGTCCGGTCCAGATAGATCGAGCCGCCGCCGGCGATCTCGGCGCGCAGCCGCGGCGGGATACTGCGTAGCTCCGCCCCGAGGGTCAGAGGGCTGCCCATCGGGTCGTTCGGGTTGACGACGTCCGCCGCCCACGCCGCCGGGCTGCGGACCTCCGTCGGCGGGAAGAACCGGAAGTTGTCCCCCTCCAGCCAGCTGAACAGGCTGAGCACCTCGGTGACCCCGGGCAGGTCGGGCAGCGGCGGCAAGGGCTCGGGCGCCCCGATGACCACCCCGGAGTCGTGCTCGGCCGCCAGCCCGCGCAGCAGCGCCAGCTTCCGTTCGATCCGGGCCAGCGCGGCGGTGTCGTCCCGAGCGTCCATCCGGCGCAGGCTAGCGCAGGTGGCCGTCGCCGGTCACCACGTACTTGGTGCTGGTCAGCTCGGGCAGCCCCATCGGGCCGCGGGCGTGCAGCTTCTGGGTGGAGATGCCGATCTCGGCGCCGAAGCCGAACTCGCCGCCGTCGGTGAACCGGGTGGAGGCGTTGACCATCACGGCCGCCGCGTCCACTCGGGCCACGAACTCCCGGGCCGCGGTGGCCGAGTCGGTGACGATCGCTTCGGTGTGGCCGGTGCCGTAGCGCCGGATGTGCGCGACCGCCGCGTCGAGCGAGTCGACCACGGCGACCGAGATGTCGGCGGAGAGGTACTCGGTGGCGAAGTCCTCGTCGGTGGCCGGCACGACCGCCGCGGAGTGCGCGGCGACCCGCTCGTCGCCGTGCACGCTCACCCCCGCCTCGGCGAAGGCGGCCAGCACCGGGGGCAGGAAGGCGTCGGCGACCCGCGCGTGCACCAGCAGCGACTCGGCGGTGTTGCAGGTGGAGAGGCGCTGGGTCTTGGCGTTCAGCGTGATCGCGACGGCCTTCGCCAGGTCGGCGGCGGCGTCCACGTAGACGTGGCAGTTGCCCACGCCGGTCTCGATCACCGGCACGGTGGACTCCTCGACCACGGTGCGGATCAGCGACGCGCCGCCGCGCGGGATCAGCACGTCGACCAGGCCGCGGGCGCGCATCAGCTCCTTGACCGACTCCCGGGAGGTGGCGTCGAGCAGCTGCACCGCGTCGGCCGGCAGCCCGGCGCCGGCGATCGCGTCGCGCAGCACCACGACCAGCGCGGCGTTGGAGTGAGCGGCGGAGGAGGAACCGCGCAGCAGTGCCGCGTTGCCCGACTTCAGGCAGATCCCGGCGGCGTCGACGGTCACGTTGGGGCGGGCCTCGTAGATGATGCCGACCACGCCGAACGGCACCCGGATCTGGCGCAGCTCCAGCCCGTTGGGCAGGGTCGAGCCGCGGACCACCTCACCCACCGGGTCGGGCAGCGCGGCCATCTGTCGCAGTGCGTCGGCGATGCCGGCCACCCGGCCCTCGTCGAGAGCGAGCCGGTCCAGCACGGCCGCGCTCAGCCCGGCCTCCCGGCCGGCCGCCAGGTCCGCCGCGTTCGCGGTCAGGATCTCCGGGGTACGCGCCACCAGCGTGTCGGCCATCGCGGCCAGCGCGGCGTCCTTTGTCGTACGGGTCGCCACGGCCAGCGCGTTCGCCGCCTCGCGGGCCCGTCGCGCCTGTTCGGTCACGGTCACGCCGGCACTCCTCCAGTGTTGGGCGGGGCACCCGCGGCCCCGATCACAGCAGCACCAGGTCGTCGCGGTGGACGACCTCCCGTTCGTACGCCGGGCCGAGCGCCGCGGCGAGTTCCGACGTGGAGCGACCGAGCAGCCCGGGCAGCTCCACCGCGTCGTAGTTGACCAGCCCCCGGGCCACCGGCGCGCCTTCGGCGTCGACCAGGTCCACGGGATCGCCGGCGGTGAACGCGCCGTCGACCGCGGTGATGCCGGCCGGCAGCAGCGACTTGCGCCGCCCGACCACCGCGGCGACCGCGCCCGGGTCGAGGTGCAGCCGGCCCCGGGGCGCGGTGGCGTGCGCGAGCCAGAACAGCCGCGCGGCGGGGCGTTGCCGCTGCGGGTGGAAGAGGGTGCCGACCGGTTCGCCGGCCAGCACCGGGCCGGCCAGCGGGGCCGCGGTGAGCACCACCGGGATGCCGAAGCCGGTCGCGATCCGGGCCGCCTCGACCTTGGTGACCATGCCGCCGGTGCCGACCCCGGAGCGGCCGGTCCCGCCGATGGTGACGCCCGCGAGATCCTGCTCGTCGCGGACCTCGGTGATCCGGGTGGAGCCCGGCCGGGCCGGGTCGCCGGTCCAGAGCGCGTCCACGTCGGAGAGGAGCACCAGCAGGTCGGCGTGGACGAGCGCGGCGACCAGCGCGGCCAGCCGGTCGTTGTCGCCGAACCGGATCTCCTCGGTGGCCACCGTGTCGTTCTCGTTGACGATCGGCACCGCCCGCAGGTCGAGCAGCTTGCGCAGGGTGCGGTACGCGTTGCGGTAGTGCGCGCGCCGGGTCACGTCGTCGACGGTCAGCAGCACCTGCCCGACGGTCAGTCCGTGCCGGGCGAAGCTGGCCGCGTACCGGCCGATCAACTTGCCCTGGCCGACGCTGGCGGCGGCCTGCTGGGTGGCCAGGTCGCGCGGGCGCCGGGGCAGACCCAGCGGGGCCAGACCGGCCGCGATGGCGCCGGAGGAGACCAGCACCACCTCCCGGCCGTCGGCAGCGAGCCCGCCGAGGGTGTCGACCAGCGCGTCGACCCGCTCGTTGGCCAGCCCGCCGGTCGCGGTGGTCAGCGAGGAGGATCCGATCTTGACGACGACCCGTCGGGCCGCCGTGACAGCGTCGCGCACCCGCCCATTCTGCGTGGTCAGGGCGGCAGCGCCCGGCGGCGTTCCCATATGGTGGCCGATTGTGACACCTGACGAGTACGTCGAGGCGGTGCTCGACCTGGTCGACCGGATCCCGCCGGGGCGGGTGATGTCCTACGGCGCGGTCGCCGACGCGTTGGCCGAGCGTTCGGGTCGCGCCTCGGCGCGGTTGGTCGGCAACATCATGGCCCGGCACGGCGGCTCGGTCCCCTGGCACCGGGTGGTCACCTCCGCCGGCCGGCTGCCGCCGGGGCACGAGCGGGAGGCCCGGGCCCGGCTACGCGCCGAGGGGACGCCGTTGCGCGGGGACGGGGTGGACATCGGGGCGGCCGGCTGGTCGCCGGAAGAGGGGGTGTGACCGCCGCCATAACGTGAGTAACATTCGGCGCCATGGACGCGCCGCCGGCTGGGCCGGCTTCCGTCCCGGGCGGTCTGCCGCGTCGGGTGCACGGCGGTTACGCGCTCGGTTCGCTGGCCACCGGCGCCTTCGGCACCGTGCCCGGGCTGCTGTTGCTGCCCTACCTGACGGACACGCTGGGCGTGGCCGCCGGTCTGGCCGCCCTGCTGGTGCTCCTGCCGAAGGCGTGGGACGTGCTGGTCAACCCGGTGGCCGGCCGGATCTCCGACCGCACCCGGTCCCGTTGGGGAGCCCGCCGCCCGTACCTGCTCTTCGCCGGGCTCGCGCTCGCCCTGCTCTTCGCCGCCATCTTCGCCGCGCCGTTCGGTGCCGGCGGAGCCGCCGCCGCGTACGCGGCGTTCGCCTTCCTCGCCACCGCCACGGCGTTCGCCTTCTTCCAGGTGCCGTACGTGGCGATGCCGGCCGAACTGACCGACGACTACGCCGAGCGCACCCGGCTGATGACGTGGCGGATCGCGGTGCTGGCGCTGGCCATCCTGATCTCCGGTGCGGTGGCGCCGGTGGTGGTGACCGCGGGTGGCGAGGGGCTGGCCGGGCACCGGTGGATGGGACTCTTCGTCGCGGTGCTGATCGCCCTGGGCGCGGTCGGCGCGTTCCTCGGCACCCGGGCCGCCCCGACGGGCGCGGTGCGGGACAGCGAGCCGAGCCTGCGCGCGCAGCTCGCGGTGGCCGGCCGCAACCGGCCGTTCCGGGCGCTGCTGATCTGCTTCGTGGTGCAGTCCGCCGGGGTGGCCACCGTCCTCGCCGGGGTCAACTACTTCGCCGATCAGATCCTGCGCGATCCGCAGACCGGCGCGACCCTGCTCTTCGCCTCCTTCGTCGGGCCGGCGCTACTGGTGATGCCGCTCTGGACCCGGGTGGGCGCGCGGGTGGGCAAGCTCGCCGCGCTGGTCGCCGCCTCGCTGCTCTTCGCCCTGGGCGCGCTGGCGCTGATCGCCGCCCCGGTGCTGCCGGCGGCGGCGGTCTACCTCGTGGTCGCGTTGATCGGCGTCGGGTACGCCGGTCAGCAGGTCTTCGCGCTCGCGATGCTGCCGGACTGCATCGCCTGGGACGAGGCGCGCACCGGCCGGCGGCAGGCCGGGGTCTTCACCGGGATCTGGACCGCCGGGGAGACCTTGGGGCTGGCGCTGGGCCCGGGCATCTACGGCCTGGTGCTCCAGTTGACCGGCTACGTCTCGTCCGACACCGGCACCGCCGCCGCCCAGTCCGACACCGCCCGCCTCGGCATCCTGCTCGGCTTCACCGTCCTGCCCGCCCTCCTGGTCGCCGCGGCGCTGCTCCTGCTCCGCCCCTACGACCTGACCCCCGCCCGCCTGGCCGCCGCCGCTGCCACCCAGCCCAACGCCCGCGTCGATCATGCAGTTGTGGTGGGGGACGAAAGCCGTTGACCCGCACGGAAAGGGCACCATAACTCCATGATCGACGAAGCGAACGGTGGGAGCGCGTTACCGGAGCGGGGGGTGCCCGCGGAGCGGGTGCTCGACGAGGTCCGAGGGCTGCGGGCGGGGGACCGGCCGACGCACGGGGGGCGGCTCTTCGCGTACGTCTACGACCCGGCGGTGCCCGGTCTGGACGAGCTGGCCGCCGCCGCGCACGCGGCGAGCGCGCACGTCAACGGGCTCGACCCGACCGCCTTTCCGTCCCTGCTCGCCATGGAGAACGCCCTGGTCGGCGCGGCCGGCCGGCTGCTCGGCGGCGGCCCGGGCGGCACCGCCCCGGACGTCGTCGGCAGCGTCACCAGCGGTGGCACCGAGTCGCTGATCCTGGCGGTCAAGGCCGCCCGGGACGCCCACCCCGAGATCGCCGCGCCCCGCATCGTGGTCCCGTCCAGCGGGCACGCCGCCTTCGCCAAGGCCGCGCACTACCTGCGGGTGGCGCTCGACGTGGTGCCGGTCTCCGCCGAGACGCTGCGCCCCGACCCGGCCGAGATGGCCGCGGCGATCCGGCCGGAGACCGTCCTGGTGGCCTGCTCCGCCCCGTCGTACGCGCACGGCGTCGTCGACCCGGTCGGTGAGATCGCCGCGGCCGCCGCGGGGGTTGAGGTGCGCTGTCACGTGGACGCCTGCTTCGGCGGCTGGACCCTGCCCTACCTGCGCCGGCTCGGCACGCCGGTCCCGGCGTTCGACTTCGCCGTGCCCGGGGTCACCTCGATCTCGGTCGACCTGCACAAGTATGCGTACGCCCCGAAGGGTGTCTCGGTGCTGCTGCACCGGGATCCGGCGCTGCGCGCGCCGCAGTACTTCGCCTACGCCGACTGGCCCGGGTACACGATGGTCAACCCGACCATCGCCTCGACCCGCTCCGGCGGCCCGATCGCCGCCGCGTACGCCACCCTGCGCCACCTCGGCGACGACGGCTACCTGCGGCTGGCGTCGCTGACCCGGGACGCGGTCGCCGGGCTGGCCACCGCGGTACGCGCCGTCGACGGGCTGCGACTGATGGCCGAGCCGGAGTCCACCGTGGTCTGCTTCACCAGCACCGATCCCGACCTGGATCTGTTCGTGCTGGTCGACGAGCTGGCCGGGCGCGGTTGGCACACCCAGCCGCAGCTGTCGTACGCCGACCTGCCGGCCAGCGTGCACCTCACCGTCACCGCCTCGGTGGCCCCCCGGGTGGCCGAGTTCGGCCCGGACCTGGCCGCCGCGGTGACCGCGGCCCGGGCCGCCGGGCCGGTCGAGCTGCCCGCCGAGCTGCGCGCCCTCGCGGGCACCCTGACCGCGGACACGCTCACCCCGGACCTGGTCGCCGGCCTCGCCGCCGGCCTGGGCCTCGATGGGGGAGTGCCGGGCCGGATGGCCGTGGTGAACACGCTGCTCGACGCCGCCCCACCGGCGTTGCGGGAGCGGCTGCTGGTCGAGTTCGTCGGCCTGCTGCAACGACCCAGCTGGTAGGACCGGCGCGGCGTGCGCGCGCCGCGCCGGCCCTCGTTCACCGGTAGTCGATCCGGACCAGGTTGTCGCTGTCGTAGACCTCCTCCACGAAATCGAAGCGGCTGTCCATCGGTCGGGCGTCCACGTCCGCGCTGCCCTTGCCGACGGTGGCTCCCGCGGCCGCCCGGAAGCCCAGGGTGAGCCGGATCTCCCCGCCGGCCTTGAGGCTGCTCAGGTCGCAGCTCACCGGCTCCCCGGTGGTCTCCGGGTCGTTGCGGCAGACCGTCCACCCATCGCCGTCGGGCCGCAGCTCCGGCGGCAGGTCGAGCCGGAGCGCCACGTAGGCGGCCGGGCTGGTGCCCTGGTTGCGGATCCGCACGGTCACGGTGCCGGCGCGGGATCCGTCGGTCGCGGTGGCGAGCACCAGGTCGGTGGCGGTGACGACCAGGTTCATCCCGTGCGGATTCGGCCCGAAGGCGGTGGGCCCGGAGACCTGGGCGAACGAGCCGCCCTGCCACCGGTAGCCGCGCCACTGTCGTTGAGACCACTCGCCGGGCCAGCCGCCACCCGGCGCGATGTCGGCGACCTGCACCCGCACCAGCCCGTCGGGCCGGACCTCGACGTCGGTGAGCCACTGCGGCGTCTCTCGCGCGGTGGCCACCACCTTGCCCAGGGTGACCACCTTGCCGGCCGCGTCACGGTCGAACGCGACGACCTGTTCCGGCCCTCCGGTGCCGAGCAGGCAGTGCACCAACGCGACCGTTTCGGTGGCACCGTCACCGTCGACGTCGCCGTAGCTGACTTCCTTCAGCACGTTGGTCTTGTCCCGGGTCGCGTCACCGACCAGTCGGGTGTCGCTGACCGGGCAGCTCGGGCCGGGACGCCAGGCCGGCAGTGACACCGGCGTGGCGAGCAGTTGCGCCCGACTGATCCGACCGTTCGGCGCCGCCCCGGTCGGGCTGGCGCTGCTGGCCGCCGGCGACGCCGACGGGCTGGCGGTCGCGCTCGCCGACAGGCTGGGCGTCGGGCTCGCGGTGGGGTCGACCGGGCCGGGCCGGGGCGTCGGATCGTCCAGGGCCGCGTACCCGAGTATCGGACCGGCCGTGAGCGCCAGAGCCGCCGCGACGGCGGAGCCGAAGGTCCGGCGCCGGCGCAGGCGTACGGTGCGGCGGACCGCCGCCGGTCCGGGCGGCTCGATCTCGGCCAGCACCTCGGTGCGGTACCGGGCGAAGCGCTCGGCGAGTGCGATGGACTCGTGCTCAGACATCCTGAGCCTCCTCGGTCGTCTCCCGCAGGGACGCGGCGAGCGAGGCCCGGCCCCGGTGCAGCCACGACTTGACGGTTCCCTCGGCCACCCGTTCCTGGGCGGCGATCTCGGCGATCGGCATGTCGGCCAGGTAGTGCAGGATCACCGCGCGGCGCTGCTTCGCGGGCAGTGCCGCCAGGGCGGCCTCCAGCGCCACCCGGTCGGGGTTCGGCCCGGCCACGTGAACCTCCCGCTGCCGCACCAGCCACGATCGGGCGGTACGCAGCCGTCGCCAGCGGTTGTGGGCGAGGTTCCAGGCCACCCGCCGGGTCCAGGCCAGCGGATCGTCGTACCTGGACACCTGGTCCCAGCGGGCGAAGGCCCGGCAGAACGCCTCCTGCACGAGGTCCTGTGCCTGACCGACGTCACCCGTGTAGGCCCGCAGCTGCACGACGAGGCCCCGGAAGTGGGCGTGGTAGAAGTCGTCGAAGGTCAGCTCCGACCCGTCGGACGTCCTGTCCGGGTGGGGGTCCGGTGGAGCGCCACCGGCCCGTACGTCTCTCGTCACGCTCACTCGTCCTCCCCGTGGCCATCGCGGACCCCCTGGCCGCGACGCGGCTTCCCGACACGCCGTCTCCCGCCAAGGTCGTCACCGGCCCCCCGGGTTGCGCCCGGCGACTGTGATTGACTGTCGGGTGGGTGACAGGAGGGGGGCCATCGTGCAGCTGCCGGGAGTGCTCGGCGAGCCGATCCGGTTCGTGCTGAACTGGGGCCGTCGCTACTCGCTCTGGGTGTTCAACTTCGGTCTGGCCTGCTGCGCGATCGAGTTCATCGCCACCAGCATGGGCCGGCACGACTTCATCCGACTCGGCGTGATCCCGTTCGCCCACGGTCCCCGGCAGGCTGACCTGATGGTCGTCTCCGGAACGGTCACCGACAAGATGGCGCCGGCGATCAAGCGGCTCTACGACCAGATGCCCGAGCCGAAGTACGTGATCTCGTTCGGCGCCTGTTCCAACTGCGGCGGCCCCTACTGGGACTCGTACTCGGTCACCAAGGGCGTCGACCAGCTCATTCCGGTCGACGTCTACGTGCCCGGCTGCCCACCCCGGCCGGAGGCGCTGCTGCACGGCATCCTGCGGCTGCAGGAGAAGATCGCCGCCGAGCAGGCCGGCATCGGCGGCGTGGCACGACCCGACGCGCTCGCCGCGCCGGTGGACGCCGCACCCCGCGACGGCGCGGCCCCGCGCTCGGTCGAGTCGCTCACCGCCCCACCGGTCCGTCCGCCCGGGTCCTGAGCCGGACCGACCGACCGACGGCGGCTTGCGAGCCGACTGGATGGTCTTCGATGTCGGCGACTGTCGCTAGGTTGCTGGCATGAGAACCATGCGGGCAACGGGGGCCGCCCTCCTGGCGGCGCTCGCCATAGTCACTCTCTTCGCTGCTCCGGCAGCCGCCGACACCTTCGGCTACACCGGCGTCGTCCGCGATTCCGACGGAAACCCCGTCGGCAACGCCTGCTTCGCCCTGCACACCTCCGCCACCGACGTCGCCGCGGAGCACTGCTCCGACGCGTCGGGCCGCTACACCATCCCGGGCGCGTGGGAGGCGCCCGACTACAAGATCCGCGTGCACGCCGAGGGGTTCCGCGCCGAGTGGTGGTACGGCGCTCCCGACTATCTGAACGCCGACAAGGTGAGCATTCCGGCGGGCAGCGTCGTGGAGCGCGACGTCACGTTGGGTCGGGGCGCCGGCAGCATCAGCGGCCGGATCACCGACCAGTACGGCACCCCGGTCCAGGCCACCGTCACCGTGCACGGCGAGGGCGACGTCTACGAGGCCATCGCCTACACCTCGGTCACCGGGACCTACGAGCTGAGCAATCTGCCCCCCGGCGGCTACCGCATCTCCGTCTACGACAACCAGCGCGGTGTGCAGTGGGTGCCGCGCAAGGAGACCCGGGAGGAGGCCACGGTCTTCACGCTCAACGACGGCGACACCCTCACCGTGAACGAGTGGCTGCTGCCGTTGGGCACCGTCAAGGTCGTGGTGACCGACGCGGTGACCGCCCTGCCCGTGCCCCGGCCCTGCGTCTACGTCCACGGCGGCCGTGACGAGTCGGTCTGCGGCGTGAACGGCATCGTCGACGTGCTCGACGTACGGCCGGGCACGTGGGAGCTGGACATCTCGGGTGGGGCGTCGTACTTCCCGGCGGATCCGAAACCGACCGTCGACGTGGTTCGCGGTCAGGTGACCAGGGTCGCCTACCAGCTCCGGCCCGGTGCGGCGGTCGCCACCACGGTGCTGGACGCGGCGAGCGGGCAGCCGGTCGGTGGCATCTGCGCGCACCTGGTCCAGCCGAGGTGGGGCGGGCAGTCCGCCCACATGCGGCAGTACTGCTCGGCCGACGACGGTCACCTGGAGGCCGGCCCGTTCGAGGCCGACGAGCTGGGCACCTGGCAGCTCTACGCCTACCAGCCGATCGGCCCGTTCGACCCGCCCGCCACCCGCTACGGCGCCCAGTGGGTCACCGCGAACGGCGGCAGCGGCGACCAGCGGGAGGCGCTGCCGGTCACGCTGCGGGCGAAGGAGACGATCACCATCCCGCCGATCCGGGTCGACCCGCCGGGCAGGATCACCGGCACGATCCGTAACGCCGCCGGCGCGGCGGTCTCCGGTGTCTGCGCCTACCCGTTCGCCTTCCATCCCGGGCAGGGAGCGAGCTTCGGCGCGAACTGCTCCAACGCCCAGGGCCAGTACACCCTCAGCGACCTGGGCCCGTACCGCTGGCCGGTGGAGTTCGCACCGAGCAGCGCCAGCGGGTACGCCTGGCAGTGGTCCGGCGACGTCGCCGACCGGTTCGCCGCCACCCTCACCAAGGTCGACCGCGGCGCGACGGCCACGGTCGACGCGCGCCTGGCCACCGGGGGCGTGCTCGCCGGCAAGGTCACCGACGGCGCGAGCCCGGTCGACGCCGGCTACGTCTGGACGTACAACGCCCGCACCGGTGACATCGCCAGCGCCTCCTACGCCAACATCGCCCGGGACGGGACGTTCGCCGTGCGCGGACACCGCACCCAGGAGGTGTACGTCGAGTACTGGAGCCTGACGAAGGGTTGCTGGTACGCCCCGGGCGGTCGCTACGGCACCAAGGTGGCCGTGACAGCGGGCGCCACCACCACGATCGCGGCCAACATGAGCCGGACCTGCGGGCTGCGGCCGTACACCACCGCCCAGTCCGGAATCGGGACCGCGAGCGGCGCGCCGCTCGCGCCGATCATGGCGGCGCCGACGGGGGCCGGTCGCTGACCCTCGGCCGTACGTCAGGTCGGCGCGGTCGGTCCGGTGGGTCACACCCGCCGGACCGACCGTCCGCCCGGCTCGGTCGGCCGAGCGCTCCGCTGGCCGGTGGGGGTTAGCCTGCGCAGCATGAGCACCTCCGCGGACGAGCGTTCCGCCTACATCATCGACGTGTTGACCGGCGAGTTCGGGGCGTCGATGTCACTCGACCCGGCCGCGTTCCGCCGCAAGTTCCGCAAGATGGCCGCGTCGCCGTTCGCCTTCTACCGGGGCAGCGCCTCGCTCTTCTACGCCGACCAGCGCGGCGACTTCGCCGACGACCGCTATCTCGACGAGCGGACCAGCCGGGTCTGGATCCACGGTGACCTGCACGCGGAGAACTTCGGCACCTACATGAACGCCTCCGGCCAGTTGGTGTTCAACGTCAACGATTTCGACGAGGCGTACGTCGGGCCGTTCACCTGGGATCTGCGGCGGTTGGCGGCGAGCGTGGCGCTGCTCGGCTACGCCAAGGCGCTCTCCGACCGGGTGATCAGCGAGCTGGTCACCGGCTTCGCCCGCTCCTACCTGACCGAGCTGCGCGCGATCGCCGCCGGCGGCGACGACGCGATCGGCTCGATCACCCTGGACAACGCCGACGGTGTGCTGCGCCGGGTGCTCCAGCAGGCCCGGCTCAACACCCGGGTGGACCTGCTCGCCGCGCAGACCACGATCGACAACTACGAGCGGCGGTTCTCCGTCGGCGACGGGGTCTTCGAGGTCGACGGGGCCACCCGGGAGAAGGTCCTCGCCGCCTTCCAGGGCTACCTGGGCACGCTGCCGGCGTCCTCGGCGCGGCTGCGTCCGGTGGAGGCGCGGATCAAGGACGTGGTGTTGCGCAAGGGCGTGGGCATCGGGTCGGCCGGGCTGCCGTCGTACAACCTGCTGCTGGAGGGGCACACCCAGGCGTTGGAGAACGACGTCGTCATCTACATGAAGCAGGCCCAGGTGCCGGCCGTCGCCCGGCACATCCCGGACCAGTCGGTCCGCGGCTACTTCCAGCACCAGGGGCACCGGACGGCCGAGTCGCAGCGGGCGCTCCAGGCGCACGCCGACCCGTGGCTGGGCTTCACCCAGCTGGACGGGGTCGGGCAACTGGTCGCCGAGGTCTCCCCGTACGCCGCCGACCTGGACTGGGCGGACGTCAACGAGCCCGAGGAGCTGGCCGGGGTGCTGGCCGACCTCGGTCGGGCGGTGGCCCGGATGCACTCCGTGGCCGACGACGAGTCCAGCCACGACCTGGTCGACTACTCCACCGAGGAGGCGATCGTGGCGGTGGTCGACCAGGACGAGCCGGGCTTCGTCACCCACCTGGTGGAGTTCGCCCACGCGTACGGCGTCCGCGCCCGGCAGGACCACCAGCTCTTCGTGGACCTGTTCCGCAACGGCCGGCTGCCCGGCATCTGACCCATCACCCACCGCTCGGCGGCTGGCGGGTCAGGCGGCGAAGTCCAGCACCACCTTGATGTCGTCGGGCGCGGGGCTGTACGCGTCCCGGAACCGCGAAGCCGGCACCCGGCGGCTGATCAGTGAGCTGAGCCAGTACTGGTCGGCCCGCGCCAGCGCCTCGGCGGCCAGGTCCCAGTGCCGCCGGTTGGCGTTGACCGAGCCGAAGACCACGTTGTTCTCCAGCACCAGCGCCCGGTTGAGCGCGCCCGCGTCGAAGTCGATGGACCGGCCGCCGCTGGAGACGCCGGTGAGGCAGACGATGCCGGTCGGCGCGGCCTTGCACATCACGTCGAGCACCACCTTCGGCGCCCCGGTGCACTCGAGCACCACGTCCGGCTCGAAGTCGAGGTCGTTGACCGGCACCGAGTGGTAGGTCGCACCCAGCGCGTGCACCAGCTCCGGTTTGGGTCCGCTGGTGGCCAGGTCCAGCACGTGCACGGACAGCCCGCGCTGACTGGCGAGCAGCGCGGCGAGCAGGCCGATCGGCCCCGCGCCGGTCACCAGCACGCTGCGCGGCTGCCACTCGGCGCGGTGCCCGATCCGTTCGATGTGGTCCCACGCCTTAGCCACCACGCTGGTCGGTTCGAGCAGCATCCCGACCTGCGCGAGGCCCGGGTCCAGCCGTACCGCGAACCGGGGCGGCACCCGCCAGCGGTCCCGGGCGAAGCCGTCCAGCGCCTTGATGCCGTGCTCGGTGTACTGGCCGTTGCGGCACATGTCCCACTCACCGACCGCGCAGTTCGGGCAGGGCACCGGGTCCGGGTAGCGCACGATGCCGGCCACCAGGTCGCCCGGTTGCAGGCTGCCGGTCGGGTCCTCCATCACCCGGCCCAGCGACTCGTGCCCGATCACCAGGCGCGACCTGCCGGGCGCCGCCTCGCCGTAGTCGCCCGCGACGATCTCGTGGTCGGTGCCGCAGACTCCGACGGCCAGGGCCTGGACGAGGACCCCGCCCTCCTCGGCCGCCGGCTCCGGATGGTCGTCGACCAGTTCCAGGGAGTCGGCGACCCCGGGGGTCACAGTCACGGCGCGCACGTGTCTCATCTTGGCCTGCCGGACCGGCTTCCGCCGGCAAAGCGGCAGATGGCCCACGGGCGGGCCGACACGGCCGGGCGCTGTCCGGGCCTCGTCTCGGCTCGACGGGATGCCGGAGCCACGCCCTAGGATCAGCGGCATGACTCCGGAAGAGGTCGGCCGCCGGATGGCGACGCTGCTCGCGCCGGCCGAGGCCACCCCGTCGATCTCCGGCGGCCAGCGGCACGCCCGGGCCACCGTCGACGTGCCGGCGGCGAACTGGCGGGAGGCGCTGCGGGCCGCCCGCGACGACGCGGAGCTGGCCTGCGACTACTTCGACTGGCTCTCCGCCGTCGACGAGCTGGCCGAAGGGTTCGACGTGGTGGCGCACCTCTGGTCGACCCGGCACCGGCACGGCGTCCTGCTGCGGGCCCGGGTGGCGCGGGAGACGCCCGTCGTGGCCTCGGTGGTCGACGTCTACCCGGGCGCCGCCTGGCACGAGCGGGAGACGCACGAGATGTTCGGCATCGACTTCGCCGGCCACGACGGGCTGCTTCCGCTGCTGCTGCCGCCGGAGTTCGAGGGCCACCCGTTGCGCAAGGAGTTCGTACTGGCCTCTCGGGTGGCCAAGCCCTGGCCGGGCGCGAAGGAACCGGGCGAGTCGGAGGCCGGCGGCGGCCGGCGGCCGATCCGCCCGCCGGGCGTGCCCGCGCCGGGCGAGTGGGGCACGACCCCCACCCCGGCGGGTGCCGGCAACGTGGGGGAGGGACCGCGCGGCGGCACCCCGGCCCGGCCGGCCCCGGGCGCCCGTCCGGCGCGCCCCGGCCCGCCGGCGGCGGGCGACGCCGAGCGGCCCGCCGACGAGGGAGGTACGGCCTGATGCCGCTCTGGCTGGAGCTGGTGATCCGGGTGGGCGGCGTGCTGGTCGCCTTCCTCACCTTGCCGCTGCTGGTCGGGCAGGCCGAGCACAAGGTGATGGCGCACATGCAGGGCCGGCTCGGCCCGATGTACGCGGGTGGTTTCCACGGCTGGGCGCAGCTGATCGCCGACGGGGTCAAGTTCGTGCAGAAGGAGGACGTGACCCCGCGCGAGGCGGATCGGGCCGTCTTCCGGCTGGCCCCGGCGATCGCCCTGCTGCCGTACCTGCTCGTGCTGCTGGTCATCCCTCTCGGCCCGGACGACCTGGTCGGCCAGCCGCTCGACATCGGGCTCTTCTTCGTGCTCGCGGTCGTCGGCGTCGGGGTGCTGGCCGTACTGATGTCGGCCTGGGCCTCGGCCAACAAGTACAGCCTGCTCGGCGGGCTCCGCGGCGCCGCCCAGCTGCTCGGCTACGAGCTGCCGCTGGTGCTGGCCGCCGCCTCGGTGGCGATGGCCGCGGGCACGCTCAGCCTCTCCGGCATCGTCGAGGCGTGGCAGCCCTGGTGGCTGCTCTGGCAGGCGCCAGCCATGGTCGTCTTCTTCGTCGCCGGGCTGGCCGAGATCCGCCGACCACCCTTCGACATGCCGGTGGCCGACTCCGAGCTGGTCTTCGGCTACATGACCGAGTACACCGGGCTGCGCTTCGCGTTCTTCCTGCTCGCCGAGTACGTCGGCATCGTGGTGATCGCCGCGCTCACCACCGTGCTCTTCCTCGGCGGCTGGCAGGGCCCGTTCGCCGACGCCCAGCTCGGCTGGCTCTGGACCCTGCTCAAGGTCTTCGCCGTCGCGTTCCTGATCATCTGGCTCCGGGTGTCGTACCCGCGGCTGCGCGAGGACCAGCTCCAGCGCCTCTGCTGGCTGGTCCTGGTCCCCGCCTCGCTGGCCCAGCTGGTCCTGACCACCGCCGTCCGCCTGGCCCTCTGACCCACGACCCGGCGCGGCCTGCGCCGGGGATCAGCGCAGTGGGGTGTGGGCCGGGTCCACCCGCTCGGCCGGAGGTGGCGGCGGGGGTGGGGTGCCGTCGCCGAAGGGGCGGCCGCCGAGCGACTCCCGCCCGTGCGCGGTGAGCCAGTTCGACAGGTCCGGCCCGAGCGGGACGACGCCCGTCGGGTTGATGTCCCGGTGCACCTCGTAGTAGTGCCGCTTGATGTGGTCGAAGTCGATGGTGTCCCCGAAGCCGGGCGTCTGGAACAGGTCCCGGGCGTACGCCCAGAGCACCGGCATCTCGGTGAGCTTGCTGCGGTTGCACTTGAAGTGCCCGTGGTAGACGGGGTCGAAGCGGACCAGCGTGGTGAAGAGCCGCACGTCCGCCTCGGTGATGGTGTCGCCGAGCAGATAGCGCTGGTCCTGCAGCCGCTCGGTCAACCAGTCCAGCCGCTCGAAGAGCCGCCGGTACGCCGACTCGTACGCCTCCTGGCTGCCGGCGAACCCGCACCGGTAGACGCCGTTGTTGACGTCCCGGAACACCACCGCGTTGACCTCGTCGATCTCGTCGCGCAGCCGCTCCGGGTAGAGCTCCGGCGCGCCGTCGCGGTGGTAGGCGGTCCACTCGGTGCTGAGGTCCAGGCTCATCTGCGCGTAGTCGTTGGTCACCACCTGCCCGGTCGGCACGTCCACGATCGCCGGCACGGTGATGCCCCGCTCGTAGCCGGGGAACCGGGCGAAGTACGCCTCGGCCAGCCGCTCGATGTCGAGCACCGGATCCCGGCCGCCCGGGTCAAGGTCGAACGTCCAGCTCCGGGCGTCGTGGGTGGGGCCGGCGACCGCCATGGAGAGCGCGTCCTCCAGGCCGAGCAGCCGGCGCACGATGATCAACCGGTTCGCCCACGGACAGGCGCGGCTGACCGCCAACCGGTATCTGCCCGGCGTCACCGGAAACCCGTCCCGCCCGTCGGCGGTGATCCGGGTCGCGATGTAGCGCTGGTCCCGGGTGAACTCCCCACCCGGCTCGACGTACTTCCCGCCCGTCTCGTCGCCCACGTCGTCTCCTCGCTCGTCCGCCTCTGCGTCCCATCATGGCGGATCTCCGGCCGTCCGGCCGGGCCGCCGGTGACTACGCTGCCCGGATGACCGATGTGGAGGCGACAGCCCGACGCTTCATCGCCGACGTGTGGAACGCCGGCCGGGAGGAGACCGCGTACGAGCTGGTCGGCCCGGGCTGCCCGGGGCTCGGCGGGACCGGACCGGAGGCGACCCTGGCCTGGCACCGGGAGCGCCGGGCGGCCTTCCCGGACCTTCGCTACAAGATCGTGGACGTGGTCACCGGCGGCGGTCGGGTGGCCGTGCACTGGCGGGCCGCCGGCACCCAGACCGGGCAGTTCGGGCCGGTGCCGCCGACCGGGCAGGTGGTCAGCTACTCCGGGGCGACCTTCCTGCGGTTCGACGACGCCGGCCTGATCGTCGACGTGTGGAGCTGCAACGAGCTGTTCCAGCTCCTGCAACAGCTCGGCGTCGAGATGCTCCCGCCACCAGGGGGCGTCACCGGGCCCGGGGCGTGATCCGGCTGATCGGCAGGTTGATCGGGAACGGCTCGCCGGTGTCGACGAACTTCGTCCACCGCCCGGTCTCGGTGTAGACCTCGTTCACCGCGTCGATCCGGTACGTGACGACCTCCAGCGCGCCATCCTCCGGCTCGACCCGCCAGTAGAACGGGATGCCGGCCTGGGCGTAGAGCGCCGGCTTCAACACCCGGTCGATCGAACGGGTGCTCGGGGAGACGATCTCGACGGCGAGGACCACCTCGTGCGGCTCGTACCTCGACGGTTCGCGCGCCGCCGCGGCGGAAGTGGTCACCAGCACGTCGGGAATGAAGGAGCGGGTGCGGTTGATCCGTACCTCGACCCCCTGGGTGACGTCGTACGCGTCGGGGCACTCCGCTTCGAGCGCGACACCAAGACGCATCGCGATGGTCTGGTGCGTGCGGGTGGGGGAGGGGGACATCAGTAGCACTCCATCGAGCAGTTCCCGGCGACGGCCGTCCTCCGGCAGCGCATCCAGATCGTCTGTCGTCCACCCGCCCTCGGGCGGGTAGTCGCTCTGCAGCGCGGCGGTCATGGGCGGGTCCTTCCAGGTGCGTCGTTCTCCCCAGGCCCACGGTACCGCTGTTGACCGACGGGTGGTGGTCGCGCGCGCCGGGGGTACAGGGCAGGATGGTCGACATGAGCGACCCCAGCGAACACAGCGCACCGGACGACGGCGCCGCTGAACGCGGCCTGCCCGGCGCGGGGCTGGTCAAGGGGCTGGCGGTCACGCTGAAGACGATGACCCGGCGCTCCACCACCCAGCAGTACCCGGACGTCGCCCCCGAGCTGCCGCCCCGCTCCCGTGGGGTGATCGCGTTGCTCGAGGAGAACTGCACGGTCTGCATGCTCTGCGCCCGCGAGTGTCCGGACTGGTGCATCTACATCGACTCGCACAAGGAGGAGGTGGCGGTGCCCGGCGCCGCCCGTCCTCGCCAGCGCAACGTCCTCGACAAGTTCGACATCGACTTCTCGCTCTGCATGTACTGCGGCATCTGCATCGAGGTCTGCCCGTTCGACGCGCTCTACTGGTCACCCGAGTTCGAGTACGCCGAGTACGACATCAAGGACCTGCTGCACGACAAGGACCACCTGGGGCAGTGGATGGGCACCGTACCGCCGCCGCCGGCGCACGACCCGAACGGCGAACCGGCGAAGGAGGAGACCAGCGCCGCGCGTAAGGCCGCCGTCCCCGCCGCCCGGCCCGCCGCGCCGACGGTACGCCCCGAGCCCGGCGCGTCCGGTGAGGCGACTCCATGACCGGTGCGGACGTGCTGCTGCTCGCCCTCGGCGCGGTGGCGGTCGGCTCGGGTGTGCTGGTGGTGACCACGAAACACCTGGTCCGGGCCGGCCTCTACCTGGTGGTCTGCCTCGGTGCGCTGGCCGGCGACTACCTGGTCCTCACCGCCGAGCTGGTGGCCTGGGTGCAGGTGCTGATCTACGTCGGCGCGGTGGTGGTGCTGCTGCTCTTCGCGGTGATGCTCACCCGGGCGCCGATCGGCGCCTCCGACAATCTGGACCGGCCCGGCTGGCCGGCCGCGCTGATCGGCGGCGGCACCGGGCTGGGCCTGGCCGCGCTGCTGGTCGACGCCTACCGCTGGACGGCGGTG
This sequence comes from Micromonospora sp. NPDC051006, assembly GCF_044456245.1. Classification (NCBI taxonomy): domain Bacteria; kingdom Bacillati; phylum Actinomycetota; class Actinomycetes; order Micromonosporales; family Micromonosporaceae; genus Micromonospora; species Micromonospora sp. NPDC051006. The sequence goes on along the minus strand of NZ_JBITFP010000001.1, from coordinate 262,391 downwards.
GACCTGCCCGAGGCGGGCACCGCCGAACGGCTCGGCGGCCAGCTCTTCCGCACCTGGGTGCTGCCCTTCGAGGTGCTCTCCGTGCTGCTGCTCTCCGCCCTGATCGGCGCGGTGGTGCTCTCCCGGCCGGACATCGGGCGGTCGCGGTGAGGCCGGTCATCCCGTACGTCACCGCAGCGCTCCTCTTCGGCCTGGGCGTCTACGGCGTGCTGCGCCGCCGCAACGCGGTGCTGGTGCTGATCGCCGTCGAGCTGATGCTCAACGCGGTCAACCTGATCCTGGTCACCGCCGACGCCACGGTACGGGCGGCGCTGCCGCACAGCGGGCAGGTCTTCGCGCTCTTCGTGATCGTGCTGGCCGCCGCCGAGGTCGGCGTGGGCCTGGCCATCGTGCTCCAGCTCTACCGGCTCCGAGCCACCGTCGCCGTCGACGAGATCCCGCTGGCCGAGGGGCCGACCCCGGCCGAGGAGCCGACTCCGGTCCGCACCGCCGTCGGCGCGCCGCCGCCGGCCGGAGGCACCGGCACCGGGGCGACCGAGGCACGGGAGGAACGGTGAGCACGACCACCCTGCTCGGTGCGCTGCTGCCGGCCGTACCGCTGGTGGCGGGGCTGCTCGGTCTGCTGCTGCCGCCGTCGCCGCGCGGCCTGGCGGCTTCCGGCGGTGGCGACCCGGCGCGGGGTGAGCAGCGAGCCCGGCGTGCGGCGATCACCCTCGGGGTGGCCGGCGCGGCCGGCGCGCTGGCCCTGGCGGTCGCGCTGCTGGCCACCCTGGACGGGCCTGCCGAGGCGGCCACCGGTTGGGTCGACCTCGGCGGGTTGACGGTGACCCTCGGGGTCCGGTTGGACGGTGCCGCGGCGCTCGTCGCGGTGGCGGTCGCCGCGGTCGCGCTCGCCGTGCAGGTCTACTCGATCGGCTACCTCAAGCGCGGTCCGCACGACGACGTGGACGTCGACCACCGCTACCCGCCGTACGCCGCCCAGATCAGCCTCTTCACCGGTGCGATGCTGCTGGTGGTGGTCGCCGGCGACCTGATCATGCTGCTGGTCGGGTGGGAGGTGATGGGCCTCTGCTCCTACCTGCTCATCGCGCACGACCGGAGGCTGCCGGAGGCGCCCGCCGCCGCGATGAAGGCGTTCCTGGTGACCCGGGTCGGTGACGTCGGCTTCCTGCTCGGCATCGCGCTGCTCGGTGTCTCCGCGGGCAGCTTCCGGATCGCCGACGTGCTGGCCCACGACTACTCCCCGGGCACACTCACCGCCGCCTGCCTGCTGCTGCTCGCCGGGGTGGCCGGCAAGAGCGCCCAGTTCCCGCTGCACACCTGGCTGCCCGACGCGATGGCCGGCCCGACGCCGATCAGCGCCCTCATCCACGCCGCCACCATGGTCGCCGCCGGGGTGTACGCCGTCGGCCGCCTCTACCCGCTCTTCGTGGCGGCCCCCGTCGCGCTGACCGTGCTCGGCGTACTCGGCTCGATCACCCTGCTGCTCGGCGCGTTCGCGGCCACCGCGCAGGACGACATCAAACGGGTGCTCGCCTGGTCGACGGTCTCCCAGATCGGCTACATGACCGGCGCGCTCGCTGTCGGCTCCCCGGCGGCCGCGCTGTTCCACCTGCTCACCCACGCCGCGTTCAAGGCGCTGCTCTTCCTCGCCGCCGGCGCGGTGATCCACGCGGTCGGCACCACGCTGATGTCCCAGATGGGCGGGCTGCGCCGCGGCATGCCGGTCACCTTCTGGTGCACGGTGGTCGGCCTCGGCGCGCTGGCCGGGCTGCCGCCGCTCGCCGGTTTCTGGAGCAAGGACGGCGTGCTCGCGGTGGCGCAGGCCGCCGCGCTGCACGGCGAGGGCCCCACCCCGTCCTGGCTCGGTTGGCTGGTCTGGCTCGCGGGGTTGGTCGGCGTCGCGCTCACCGCCTGGTACGCCACCCGACTGCTGCTGCGCGCCTTCCTCGGCGAGACCCGCGAACCGTTGGTCCACCCGCACGACCCACCGGCCACGCTGCGCTGGCCGCTGCTGCTGCTCGCGGCGCCGGCGGCGCTGCTCGGCCTGGCCGGTTTCGCCGGCCCGTTCGCCGACCGGCTGCAACCGGCCGAGGTGGCGACGCCCGGGCACCCGTCGGATCTCCTTCCGGCGGAGGGTTTGGTCCATCTGACCCCCGCCGTGCTGCTGCCACTGGCGCTGCTGGTGCTCGGCGCCGGGCTGGCCTGGGCCCGCTGGCGGCGCGACCGGGCCGCCGACCCGGCGACCGCGCTGGGTCCGCTGCGGCCGGTCTTCGCGGCCGCGTTCCGGCTCGACGACCTCCAGCACGCCCTGGTGGTACGCCCCGCCCGGGCGCTCGCCGGCTGGGTGCGGGCCGGCGACGAGGTGGTGGTGGACGGCGCGGTCGAGGGGAGCGGACGGGCCGCCTCCGGGCTCGGCGCCGGGCTGGCCGCGCTGCACCGCGCGGCGCTGCCCCGGGCCGCCGCCGCCGTGCTGGCCGGCGCGCTGCTGATCGGCCTGGCCGCCGCCCTGATCGGAGGCTTCGCGTGAGTGCGAGGAGTGAGCCGGGTTTGCGAGCCCCGCAGTCGCGAACTGAGGTAGCGCCGTGAGCTTCGGAGAGTTCCTGCTGGTCGCGGTCCTGGCGGTGCCGGCGCTCGGCGCGGTCGCGGTGGCCGCGACGCCCGGCGACCGGGCCGCCCGGCTGGTCGGCACGGTGGCCGCCGGCCTCACCCTGCTCGCGGCCGCCCCGCTGGCCGCCGGCGACCGGGGCTGGTTCGCCTGGTCCGCGACCGCCCCGGCCGTGCGCCCGTGGCACCAGTTGGACCTCCCCTGGGTGCCCGGCCTCGACCTGCGCTTCCACCTCGGGGTGGACGGCATCTCCTATCCGCTGGTGGTTCTGACCGCCCTGCTCACCCTGCTCTGCTGCGGCTACAGCCTCTGGCGGGTGCCGGCCGGCGGCAGCGGCCGGGCGCTGGTGGCGCTGCTGCTGGTGGTCGAGGTCGGCATCCTGGGCACCTTCCTCGCCCTCGATCTGGTGCTCTTCTTCCTTTTCTTCGAGGTCGTCCTGCTGCCGATGTACGCGGTGATCGCCGGTTGGGGCGGCGAGGACCGGCGGCGGGCCGCCCGCAAGTTCGCGCTCTACACCCTCTTCGGCTCGGTGCTGCTGCTGGTCGGCGTCTACGTGGTGGTCGCCGCCGCCGGCACCGCCGACATCGTGGCGCTGACCGGGGGCACCGGGCTGTCCCGGGGCACCCAGCTCGCCGCGTTCACCCTCTTCGCGTTGGCCTTCGCGGTGAAGAGTCCGCTCTGGCCGCTGCACTCGTGGCTGCCGGACGCGCACACCCAGGCGCCCACGGTGGGCAGCGTGGTGCTCGCCGGGGTACTGCTCAAGATGGGCACGTACGGGCTGATCCGGGTGGCGGTCGGGGTGGCCCCGGAGGGCGCCCGCTGGGCCGCGCCGGTGCTCGGTGTGCTCGCCGTGGCGGCGATCCTGGTCGGTTCGCTGGTCTGTCTCGCCCAGGACGAGCTGAAGCGGCTGATCGCGTACTCCAGCGTGGGGCACATGGGCTTCGTGCTGCTCGGCGTCGCCACCCTCACCACCACCGGCATCCAGGCGGCGCTGATCGGCAACGTGGCGCACGGGGTGATCACCGGTCTGCTCTTCTTCCTGGCCGGCGCGGTGAAGGACCGCACCCATTCGGGGGCGCTCGCCGACCTCTCCGGGCTGCGGGAGACCGCCCCCCGGCTCGCCGGGCTGCTCGGGTTCGCCGCGATCGCCTCGCTGGGCCTGCCCGGCCTGGCCGGTTTCTGGGGTGAGGCGTTCGCGGTGATCGCCGCGGTCGAGGTGGGCGGCGGGCTCTGGACCACCCTCGCCGTACTGGCCGCGGTGGGTGGGGCGCTCACCGCCGCGTACTTCCTGCGCCTGCTGCGCCAGGTCACCCACGGCCGGCCGAGCCCGGCGGTCGGCCGGCTGACCCCCGGCCTGGCCGGGGCGGAGCTGACCGCCTGGGTGCCGCTGGTGCTGCTCGCGCTGGCCATCGGGCTGGCCCCGGCTCTGGTGCTCGGGGTCGCCGAGGCCCCGGTCGACGCCCTGGTGAAGGTGGTGCTTCCGTGAGCCAGAGCGTGGTGCAGAGCGTGGACAACGTGGCGCTGCTGCCGGCCTACCTGGCTGCCGGCACCGCCGTGCTGGTGCTCGTCACCGACCTCATGCTGGCCCGGCCGCGGGCCACGCTGGCGGTGGCCGCGGCGGGCGCGCTCGCCACCGCGTTCGGCGCGGCGCTGGTCGGCGCCGGCGGGGAGCGGCGGACGTTCTGCGTCGGCGGTGACTGCTCCTTCGTCTTCGGTGGCCGCGCGGCCCTGGTCGGCGCGGTGTTCGCACTGCTCACCCTGGGGGTGCTCGGGCTCTCCGGCGGGCACCTGCGGGCCGGCCGGGCGCCGGTGGGGGAGTACGCCTTCCTGCTCGCCTGCTCGATGACCGGCGGCGTGGTGCTCGGCGCGGCCGGTGACCTGATCACCCTGATCGTGGCGTTGGAGACGTTGACCCTGCCGCTCTACGTGCTCGTCGGGCTGCGCCGGGGCAGCGTGGCCAGCGCTGAGGCGGCGGTCACCTTCTTCGTGGTCAGCGTGGTGGCCACCGCGCTGAGTCTGCTCGGCGCGGCGCTGCTCTACGCGGTCACCGGCGGGCTGCACCTGGGCCGGCTCGGCGCGGCGCTGGACGAGCGGCCGGAACTGCTCGACCTGCCGCTGACCACGGCAGCGGTGGCGTTGCTGGTGCTGGGGCTGGCGTTCAAGGTCGCCGCCGTGCCGTTCCACGCCTGGGCGCCGGCCACCTACGACGGCGCGCCGCTGCCGGTGGCCGCGTACCTGTCGACGGCGTCGAAGCTGGGCGGCGTGGTGGCGCTGCTCGCGGTGGTCGGGACGGCGCTGCCGGCCGACCGGACCGGCCCGGTGCTCGCCCTGCTCGCGGTGCTCACGATGACGGTCGGCAACCTGGTGGCGCTGCGCCAGCGGCGCACGGTCCGGCTGCTCGCCTGGTCCTCGGTGGCCCAGGCCGGCTACATCCTGGCCCCGCTGGGCGCGCTGGCGCTGGCCGCGGGTCGCACCGACGAGGCGCGGGCCGGCGCGTACGCGGCCGCGGTCGCGTACGCCGTCTTCTTCGTCTTGCTGGAGCTCGCCGCGTTCGCCGGGGTGACCGCCCTGCGCCCGGCGGACGCCGACGGCGGCACCCTCGACGACCTGCGTGGCGCGGCCCGCCGCCACCCGTGGCTCGGCGCCGGCCTGGCGCTGGCGCTGATCGGGCTGGCCGGGTTGCCGCCCGGCCTGGCCGGCCTCTTCGCCAAGGTGACGGTGGTGCGCTCGCTGCTGGACGGCGGGGCCGGCTGGCTCGCGCTGGTGGTGGCGGTGAACGCGGTCGTCGGCCTCGCCTACTACCTGCGGCTGGCCGCCCGCCTCTACGCGCCCCCGGCGTCGGCGGGTGTGACCTCCGTCGCGGCGTCGCCCGCCCGGGTGGTGGCCGCCGTGCTGGCTGTGGCGACTGTGGCCGCAGTGGTGGTCGGGTTCGCTCCGCAGCTGGTACTGGACCTCGCCGCCCGCTGAGCGGCCAATCGGGCACGCTCCCAGCGATCTCTCAGTCATACGACGGATGGTTGGCGGGTACCGGTGTGTTGTACCGGTCGACGGATCCCGGCGATCCGTGCACCGAAGGAGTGATCGTGCACCACAACCGTCTCAAGACCACCGCGCTGCTCGGCCTGCTCACCGCGCTGATCCTGGCGGTGGGCTACTGGTTCGGCGGCAGTGGCGGACTGGTCATCGCAGTTGTCATCTCCCTGCTGATGAACGGGTTCAGCTACTTCTTCTCCGACAAGCTCGCCCTGCGGTCGATGCGGGCGCAACCGGTCACCGAGGCGCAATTCCCCGAGCTGTACCGGATGGTGCGTGAGCTGGCGACGGAGGCCCGGCAGCCGATGCCGCGGCTCTACGTCAGCCCCACCGCGCAGCCCAACGCGTTCGCCACGGGCCGCAACCCGCAGCACGCCGCGGTCTGCGTCACCCAGGGCATCACCGAGGTTCTCGACTACCGCGAGCTGCGCGGGGTGATCGGGCACGAGCTGTCCCACGTCTACAACCGGGACATCCTCATCTCCAGCGTGGCGGCCGGCCTGGCCGGCATCATCACCGCGTTGGCCAACCTCGCCTTCTTCATTCCGCTGGGCGGCGGGGACGACGAGGACGCGCCGAACCCGGCCGTGCTGCTGCTGACCATCATCCTGGGCCCGATCGCGGCCACGGTGATCCAGCTGGCGATCAGCCGGAGCCGCGAGTTCCAGGCGGACGCCTCGGGCGCCGCGCTGACCCGCGACCCGCTCGCCCTGGCCAGCGCGCTGCGCAAGATCGACGCGGTGGCCCGCCGCCGGCCCCTGCCGGCCCAGGGCCAGCTCACCAGCACCGCGCACCTGATGATCGCCAACCCGTTCCGGGGTGGCGGCGTGGCGGCGCTCTTCTCCACCCACCCGCGGATGGAGGACCGGGTCGCCCGGCTGGAGCAGATGGCCGGCTCCGTCAGCCCGGTGCAGTACCAGCGCTGACCCCGTATAACCCACCCACTCCGCCCGCACCCGGTCCGCCGGGTGCGGGCGGAGCACTGTGTCGGGGCCGATAACCGCTTCATCCGTACGACCCGCGGCGTTAGGGTCGAAACGTCTTACGCTCATTACAGCCGGGAGGTTCGGGTGGCCGCGCTGCGCCAATATCTGGGTGTCTGGCGAATTCCGGGCGCGCCGATGCTGCTGATCACCGGCATCATCGGGCGGCTCGGGATCGGTATGACCCCACTGGCGCTGCTGCTGGTGGTCGAGCAGGTGACCGGGCGATACTCGCTGGCCGCCGTGGCCGGCGGGATCTACGCCATCGCCGGCGCGGCCCTGAGTCCGGTCGCCGGCCGGATCGCCGACCGGGTCGGCCCCAGCCCGGTGCTGCTCGCCACCGCCGTCGCACACCCGTTGGCTCTGATCGGGCTCCTGGTGGCGAGCCGCGCCGGCGCCGACGGACTGGCCGGGATCTACCTCGCCGCCGGCGTCGCCGGTGCGACGTACCCGCCGCTGACCGCCGCGATCCGCGGCGCCTGGAACGAGCTGACGGCCCCCACCTCCGGCCGGTACCACCTGCGCAACACCGCCCTGGCGGCGGAGACCTCGCTCTTCGAGCTCGTCTTCGTGCTCGGCCCGCTCCTGGTGGCCGGCTTCGTGCTGGTCGCCGACGCCGCCGCCGCGCTGGTGGGCGCGGCCGTGTTCACCCTCGTCGGCACCATCGCGGTGGCGCTCGGCCGGGTGATGCGGGGGTGGCAGCCGCACGCCCGGGAGCACCATGCCCGGGGGCTCGGTCCGCTGCGGGTCGCCGGCTTCCCGGCTCTGCTGGTCTGCGTCGCCAGCCTCGGCATCGCGTTCGGTGCGGCCGGGGTGATAGTGCCGGCCTTCGCCGGCAACTACGCCGCCGACGACCCGGAGAGCCTCGCCGGTCTGTTGCTGGCCGTCTGGGGTATCGGCAGCGCGGCCGGCGGCTTCTGGTTCGGGGTACGCAAGCCGGCGGCGCGGATGACCCGGCAGTTCGCCTGGCTGCTCGCCGCGTTGTCCGGCAGCTTCGCCGTCTTCGCATTGATGCCCACCCCGCTGGCCCTGGGCATCGCGCTGGTCGTCGGCGGTGCCACCATCGCTCCCGCGCTGACCCTGGAGAACACGCTGGTCGGCCGGATCGCTCCCGCCGGCATGCTGAACGAGGCGTACACCTGGGTGGTCACCATGTCGGTGGCGGCGAGCGCGGCCGGCGGCGCGGTGGCCGGGCTCATCGTCGACCACTCCGGCGGAGTGCCCTGGGCGTTCCTCTTCGCCGGGGCGGCGGTCGCCGTCGGGGCCGCGGTCGCCGCGCTGCCCGCAGGGCCGATCGCCCGGGCGGAGGCGACAGCGGTACGCCTGGAGGAGCCCGTTCCCGCCTGACCGCTCGCGCTGCCCGAACGCCACGGCGGGACGGCGAGCCGACTCAGCTCACCCTTCGGTGGCGACTGCCGCGATGGCGGCGTGCGGTCGATGAGCGCCCTCGCTGGGCCGCTGCAGGCGCTCGACTTCCGCGAAGCCAGCTCGCGCCAGTCGCTCCGAAAACTCGTCGACGGGCCAGCGATAGGCGGTCACGACCTTGTGGTCGAAGGCCGCCACCTCGTCACCGACGAAGATGGCAACCACCAACCTCCCGGCCGGGGCCATCACCCGCCGGAGCTCGGCGAGCACGCCGTCGAGATCCTGCGGCGGTAGATGAATCAACGAGCCCCAGGCCAGGATGCCGGCGACGGAGTGGTCGGCAACGGCGAGCTCTTCGAACGACCCGAGTTGGTAGCTACCGTCCGGGTGGGCTGCCCGTGCGTGGGCGATGAACTCGGGGACCATGTCGATACCCGTCGCGTCGGTGCCCAGCGATCGAAGGTGATCGGTGAGGTGGCCAGGCCCGCAGCCCAGATCGAGCACCGTGCCAGGTCGGCCCGCCAGATGTCGCCCGATGAAGGCGAGGTCGTCGGCGTGTACCTGTTGGCTCGTGCCGAACAACCCGATGTAGAGCTCTGCGACGGACGCGTAGGCCTGCCGGACCTGTTCCATGGTCACTGCCCGACTATATGAGCTCTCGGGTGGGGCAGAGCAGGCCCGGCACCAGCGCGGGAAGTACGTCGTTCCTGCGGGTGCCCGCATCCGGCCGTGCGTTGACGCAGCGCGGAGCCCACCACGAGGATCAACTCATGACCTTCGACGGCCCGAACTCGGCCAGCGGGGCCGAGCCCCGATCGCACCCGGCGGTCCCACTTCGCAAGATGTGGATCTTTGCCGCACTTGGCGCGGTTGCCGCTGTGGTCGCGTTGTTGATCGCCCCGACGAACCCCGCGGGCTGGATCTTGCTCGCCTCGCTCGGTGGGCTTGCCTGGTTCACGCGTGCAGAACTGCGACGGCGGAGAACGGTTTAGGAGCCGGACTGAGGTGCGGGGCACCAGCTCCGCGTGGCCGAGTGGGTGACCGCCGGCGCGATCAAGGCTGGACGTCCCTGGCCAGGCCGTCACCGGGGCCGTCGGCGGCCGATCGGGGCGACCAACGACGACCACTGGTGACGGCGTCTACCAGTCAACAAGGCGTGGCCGGCCCGATGACCAGGCCAGCCGGGCCCTCGTTACCGGTAGTTGGTGAACTGGAGGGCCACGCCGAAGTCCTCGCCCTTGAGCAGCGCGATCACGGCCTGGAGGTCGTCCCGCTTCTTGCCGGTGACCCGCAGCTGGTCGCCCTGGATCTGCGCCTGGACGCCCTTCGGGCCCTCGTCGCGGATCTTCTTGCCGATCGCCTTGGCCTTGTCGGAGTCGATGCCCTGGATCACCTTGCAGTCGATCTTGAAGGTCTTGCCGGACGACCGCGGGTCGCCCGCGTCGAGCGACTTCAGCGAGATGTTCCGCTTGACCAACTTTTCCTTGAAGACGTCCAGCGCGGCCCGCACCCGCTCCTCAGTCTCGGCCTGGAGGCTGATCGCCTCATCGCCCGACCAGGAGATCTCGGCGCCGGTGCCCCGGAAGTCGAACCGCGTCGCGAGCTCCTTCTCAGCCTGGCGGAGGGCGTTGTCGACCTCCTGGTGCTCGACCTTGCTGACGATGTCGAACGACGGGTTAGCTGCCATGCTCATGCTCCTGCTGTCCGGTCGGTCTCTGGGCTGCCGTCGCCCGCTGACCAGCGGCACGACCCTCTGACGGTACCCGGTTGCGCCATCGCCGGGTGGAGCCGCTATCCTTGCTTCCGCCGCCGCGTTCCGACGCGGTGGGGTGCCCTGGCGGGTTGCCCGAGCGGCCAATGGGAGCGGACTGTAAATCCGTCGCGAAAGCTACAGAGGTTCGAATCCTCTACCCGCCACCAGGTGCGAAAAGAGGCCCCTGACCAGCGCGAACGCCGGTCAGGGGCCCTTTTATAAATCTCGCTCACCGCTCTGGCCCGCTCGATCTCGCTAGCTGTACACAAACGTGTCACCGAGATCAACTCGATTGGGCCTCGTCGGCGCTGAGTGTCCGCCGCAGCGGAGGCCGCCCCGTCAGCGCGGGTGGTAGACGACCGCGCGGCTGACACCCGAGACCGGGCGGATCGACGCGGCGATGCGGCCGCGGTCATCGAGGTCTACGACCTCGCCGTCCGTGCTGACCCCGGCGAGGCTGAGGTCGTGCAGGACGCCGCGCCGCCACAGCGCTGGGCGGGCCCTTCCGTCGGCGGCCTGGGAGCTGGCCAGGATCTCGCCACGGTTGTTGATCGCCCGCAGCTGGGTGAAGCTGCCGCCGAGGGTACCGACGTCCAAGGCGCGGCCGTGCCGCCAGAGGATGCCGCGCTCGAACTGGTCGGCCGAGAACTGCCAGCCGATCACCCAGCCGCGGTCGTTGAGGGCGTACGTGTTGCTGCGATTGAAGGGGCCGGCGCCGAGGTCGGTGACCCGGCCACTGTGCCACAGGGCGGCGTGGAAGCCGCCCGGCACGTGCACCCCGCCGGAGACCTGGCCGCGCTCGTTGACGTCGGACACCTCGCCGAGGGGCAAGGGCCGGGCGCGGCCGTTCGTCCACAGGACGGGGCCTGCGTCGGTGCGGGCGACGACCTGGCCGCGGTCGTTGATCGCCACGGGCAGGGCGGACGGATCGCCCAGCGACCGCAGGACGCCGCGGTGCCAGACGTACCCGCCGGAGCTGGCGTCGTGGATGCCGACAACCTGGCCGCGGTCGTTGACGTCGATCGGGTTGAAGGCGCCGAGATCGATCATCCGGCCGTGGCGCCAAAGGAACCCGCGGTAGGTGCCGTCGGCGGCCTGGGCGCGGCCGACCACGTCGCCGCGGTCGTTCATGGCGCTGGCGTAGCTGCTGTCGCCGCCGAGGGTGCCGAGGTCCACCATGCGATAGCTGGGCGCGGCGGACGCGGCGGCGGTGGGTGCGGCCGTCAAGGCGGCCGCGAGGAGAGCGGTGGCGAGGATGGATGGCATGGGGCGGCTCCCTCCGGAGCGTCGCCGGGCGAAACGTGCGCTCAGCGTAGGCGCGTCCCGCCGCTCCGCCAGGGCGCCGTCACATGGCCGACAGCCTCGCCGTTCGCTACGCGTCACTGGCAGGGGGTGATCGTGGGCGTGGCGCCCGGCGACGACACGGTGCCGCTGCACCTCGTCCAGGACACCCAACTGCGTCTGCAGGCAGCGCCAGCTACTGGAAGCTCGCCTGGGCGCGGGCGCTCACCGAAGCCCACGACGGGGAAGATGACACCGTGAATGACAAGATCGGCGACGGGCTCGGATGAGCACCTGGAATTAGTGGAGATCGAAGAGGTGGCTATGCCGGCTGGTGCTCAGGGGTCGGCGTCGATCGTCCGGGTAGGAATCGTCCTGGGGTCTGTCGTTGCGCTGGCGGCGTGTGGAGCCGAGGGCGACGCTGCCGCCGTGAAGCAGCCCGGTCCGCCCACCTGTCCTGCCACGTTCGTCAAGCAGACGCCCATCAAGGCCAGCCGCGACGGTGATCTCGTGCCCGGGGGTGGCTCGACGGCGCTGCTGTGCGTGTACGTGTTTCCGCGTACCGGGCCGGAGTATCCGCTGCGTCAAACGATCCCGTTGGCTGCTGACAAGGTTGACGGGCTGGTCGACTACCTGAACACGCTTGACTCGACCGACCTTGAAAACAGCGCCTGTACGTTCATCGGGCATGACCAGTATCAGGTCATCCTTGGCTACGCGGACGAGACCAACGTGACTGTGCGGGTCGACTACAACTGCGGGACCGTGTCCGCCGCCGGTGCCGTCCGGCGGCTGGGCGGCGCGAAGAAACTGCTGGGCTTCTGGCCCGGGGAAGCCGCCACGGTGCCTGCGACAACCCGCTGACCCACCTTGCGCACCCAAGCAACGGGAGACGGCGACTGGCGTCGTGTTCAACGGGAGCGTTGTGGCGTGGGCAGATTGTGGGATCTGACCTGTCGGTGCCGGCTCGTCGGAGAGCAACAGCAGTTCAGCCGAGCTGACGGAGGCAAGATCGCGGACGCCCTGCAAATTCGGCGCGAAACCTACAGAGGTTCGAATCCTCTACCCGCCGCCAGGTGCAGAGATGGCCCCGTGAGCTGCGGAAACGCACTCCCGGGCCGTTGTCGTTCCGCCCAGCGGAGCCGTTCGGCAACTCCGTGGCTCGCCGACTGGCCATCGGGTCGCCCCGCCGGCTCCTGCGCCTCTCGACCGGCGCGCTCTGGGGGGCTCGTCGCTCGGGTGTCCGTAACGGCCCCGTGTTCCCGTTATAGCCCTCTGGCGTTGTTGCCTGGACCGAGTATGGTGGTCGATGTTCGGGTTCCGGGGTAATCGACGGGGATTGGCAGTGCTCGTGACAGAGGGTGACCGGGCCGGGCGCGTTTGGGGACCGCCCGAGTCGCCGAGGCGATATGTGCTGAAGGTCGTAACAGGCGCTGGATGACGCACTCCGCCGCGCCGTCAGGCCCGTGATCTGGCCCGGCGCGGCAACGCTCGCGGTCCGAATGGTGCGACGATGTCGACGCCTGGGCGAGCCGTGTCCGCGCCGCTTTTCAGCACACGCTCCGTATGGCACGATCGTGGAACCTCCACCATCCCCGTGACACTTCTCTGACAGGAGCAAACATGTCTGGTCGAAAGCTGGGCCGACTGCTTGGCTCGCTCCTCGTGCTTGCCGCCGTCCTCGGTGGACTGTTCGGTGCCGACTTCGCCGCCGGTGCCGAGAACGTTCAGCTGACCGACGTCGTGTGGGGCGCGGGGACCCTCCGCTAATGCGCGCCGTCGCCCGCGACGGCATCGCGGGTGACGGCGTCTCTCAGGGGGAGTGGTATGTCGAGGCGTGACCAACGACGGAAGTCCACGGACCACGCCTGGCTGATCACTGGTCCGCTTGCGTTGATTGCGGTCGTTTGTTCCACCGCGATCAGCGTTCTCTCCGACCAGCCCTTCGGCGAGTGGGGGCTGGCGTTCCTGATCTTCCTGGCGATGGCGGGCATCAGCATCCCGGTGCTGAACTTCGTCGTCCGGCGCCAGTCCGTCGGTGTGACGCTCACCGAGATCCCGCTGGTGGTGGCCCTCTTCTTTCTGCCGCCACTCACGGTGGTCCTGATCTACACGCTCGCCTCGTTGATCTGGAGTGCCTCGCAGCGGTTCGCGCCCGCCAAGTTCTGGTTCAACGTCGCTCGGGCTGCCGCGGCGACGTCGCTGGCCAGCCTGCTGCTCCAGGGTCTGCCGCCGCTGAAGGGGGTCGGTCCCGGCACGTGGGGAAGCCTGTTCCTCGCGGTCAACATGATCACCCTGGTCAGTCTGGTCTCGGTGGTCGGCGTACACGTACTCCTGCAGGGCTGGCAGGCGGGCCGGGAAGCCCTTCGCACGACCCCGTCGGTCTTCCTGACCACGTCGATCAACGCCTCGGTCGGTCTGCTCGTGCTGATCGCACTGAAGACCACCTGGTGGTCGGCCCTGCTGCTGGGCGCCCTCTTCGCCGCCCTCGCGCTGGTCTACCGGTCCTACGCCCAGTTCTTCCGCCAGCACCGCACGCTGACCGGCATGTACGAGCTCTCCCGGGTCATCACGACCAGCGGTGCGGAGGGCTCGCTCGCCGACGTCCTCCTCGACCGGGTCCGTGCCCTCATGCAGGCCGAGTCCGCGACGCTCTGGCTCCCCGCGCAGGGGCGGCATCCCGAGGTGCTGTTGACCGCCCGCGTCGATGCCCCCGGGCTGCTCGACGTCGCGCCGACCCCGGCGATCGTCCGCCAGCAGGCACGCGACCTGGCGAAGACCGTCTCCATGGGGCGGCTGCTGGGAGATGAGACGGCTCTGCGTGGCGAGATCAGTGCCCGCCAGATCAAGGACGTCATCGTCGTGCCGCTCCGGTCCGGGCAGGCGGTGATCGGCACGCTCGAAGTGGCCAACCGCCTGAGCGACATCGGGCACTTCGCCCCCGGTGACATTCCGATCTTCGAAACGGTGGCCGCGCACGCCGCGGTCGCCCTGGAGAACTCCCGGCTGGTCGACCGGCTGCGGCACGACGCCTACCACGACGGCCTCACCAAGCTGCCCAACCGGCGGCGGATCACCGGCGCGCTCGACGAGTCGGTCAAGATCCGGGCGCCCGGCGAGGTGGTGGCGCTGCTCCTCTTCGACGTCGACGGGCTGCGCCAGGTCAACGAGTCACTCGGCCACGCCGCCGGCGACAAGGTCCTGGCCGAGGTGGCCAACCGGCTCCGCGCCTCGGCGCCGTCGTCGGCCCTGGTCGGCCGGGCCGGAGGCGACGAGTTCCTGGTGACCATGCGGCTGGAGAGCGCCGAGGCGGCGCTGGAGCTGGCCGCCCAGCTGCGCGAGCAGATCCGCGACGAGATGGTCTTCGACGCGCTCACCCTGGACGTGGACACCGCGGTCGGGGTCGCCGTACACCCGGATCACGGCAGCGACGCGGCGACCCTGCTGCAACGGGTCGACCTGGCCGCGACCGCGGCGAAGTCGGTGCCGGGCAGCGTGCAGCTGTTCAACCCGGCCCTGGAGTCCCGGTCCCTGCGGCGCCTCGGCCTCGCCGGCGACCTGCGCCGGGCGCTGGACGACGGCGAGCTGGAGGTCTACTTCCAGCCCAAGGTCACCCTGCGGGACCGCCGGCTGGTCGGGGTGGAGTGCCTGGCCCGGTGGGAGCACCCGACCCACGGGACGGTGGCACCGGAGGACTTCGTTGCGGTGGCCGAGCACACCGGGCAGCTCGACCGGCTCACCGAGGTGGTGCTCCGGGAGGGGCTGCGGCGCAGCCGGGACTGGGCCCAGGCCGATCAGCCGCTCTCGGTCGCGGTGAACCTCTCGCCACGGACGCTCACCGACCAGCACTTCCCGGACCGGGTCCAGGAGCTGCTCACCGAGTACGGGGTGCCCCCGCAGCGGCTCACCCTGGAGATCACCGAGGCCGGCGTGCTCGACGGCACGGACCGTCCGATCCCCACCCTGCGCCGGCTGCGCGACCTGGGCGTACGCCTCTCGGTGGACGACTTCGGCACCGGCGACTCGTCCCTGGCCCACCTGCGGCGGCTGCCGGTGCACGAGGTGAAGGTCGACCGCTCCTTCGTCGAGGGCATGGCGACCGACCCGGGCGATCTGGCGATCGTCAACGCGGTGGTCACCCTCTCCCAGCAGTTCGGGTTGGCCGTGGTCGCCGAGGGCGTGGAGAGCGAGCTGACCCTGGAGTTGCTCCAGGACATCGGGTGCGAGATCGGGCAGGGCTTCCTGTTCAGCCGGCCGCTGCCGTACGAGCGCCTGGAGGCGTGGTTCGGCGCCCAGATCGACCCGGAAACGATCTCCGGCGCGGAGCTGCCGCGCCTGCGTGTCGTGCCCTGACCTGCGCATATTCCCCGGTGGGGGATCCGATTTCACCTGTCGGCCCGGGCCGTGTAGTCTTACCTCTGCGCGCCCCACGGGGAGATCGCGCAGGCCCCCTTAGCTCAGTCGGCAGAGCGTCTCCATGGTAAGGAGAAGGTCTACGGTTCGATTCCGTAAGGGGGCTCGAGGGTCAGCTTGGACCCACCGCGGCGGTGTAGCTCAGATGGCAGAGCAAGCGGCTCATAATCGCTGTGTCGCCGGTTCAAGTCCGGCCACCGCTACTCTCGTCCTCCGGGCGTTTCCGGTTGGTCGGTGGGAATGGGCGCCGTAGGCGCCCACTTTGCATGTCCGCGTCATCCGCGCGTAGGCTGATGCGCCGTAGTTGTAACCCGTAGCGAGGAAGGCACTCCGCCGTGGCGAAGGCGACCGATGTCCGGCCGAAGATCACTTTGGCGTGTGTGGAGTGCAAGGAGCGCAACTACATCACGCGCAAGAACCGTCGTAACGACCCGGACCGCATCGAGCTGAAGAAGTTCTGCCCCCGGGACGGTCGGCACACGGTCCACCGCGAGACCCGCTGACCTGCGGCCGGCACCGCCGGCCACCCCTGAAGCTCCTCCGATCGCCGATCTGATCGACCGGTGCGGCACCAGCCGCCACCGGGCGCGCAGATCGGCGATCGTGTTTCCGTGTAGGTTCGCGGCATGTCCCTGGACCCGTCCTACGTCGGCCGGAGCTATCCGCCGACCGCCCCCTACCTGGTGGGCCGAGAGAAGATCCGCGAGTTCGCGACCGCCATCGGCGCCACGGACCCGGCCCACCACGATCCGGAAGCCGCCCGCGCGCTCGGGCACCCCGACGTGGTGGCCCCGCCGACCTTCCCCTTCGTGATCACCATGGCCGCCAATCGGCAGATCATCGAGGATCCGGCGCTCGGCGTCGACTACAGCCGGGTGGTGCACGGCGACCAGCGGTTCGCGTACACCCGGCCGGTGGTCGCCGGCGACGAGCTGGTCTGCGTCAACACCATCGAGGACATCACCACGCGGGGTGGGCACGGCTTCCTGACCACCCGCACCGACGTCACCACCGCCGCCGGCGAGCCGGTGGTCGCCGTCTGGTCCAAGCTCGTCGTACGCGGGGAGGCCTGAGATGGAGCTGGCACCCAGGACGTTCCGGGTGACCCGCGCGGACCTGGTCCGCTACGCGGGCGCGTCCGGCGACTTCAACCCGATCCACTGGAGCGACCGGTTCGCCACCAAGGTGGGGCTGCCCGGGGTGATCGCCCACGGCATGTTCACCATGGCCCTGGTCGGCCGCGCGGTGACGGAGTGGGCCGGCGCCCCGGACGCGGTGGTCGAGTACGGCGTCCGGTTCACCCGCCCGGTGGTGGTGCCCGACGACGACCACGGCACCGAGATCGAGGTGACCGCGGTCGTGCGCGAGGTGACCGAGGACGGCCTCACCCGGCTCGACGTGACCGTCACCTGCCTGGGGGAGAAGGTGCTCTCGCAGGCTCGGGCGACCATCCGGACGGCTCGCTGAGCGACCGGTCGGCCCGGGCGGGCGCCGCCCGGCCGGCCGGCCGAATGGCCGTCGGGCGACGTCGGGACGACCCCGGCGGGCGACGGCCGGCCGGCTCGCCGACGCGCGAGGGGTGGACCGGTTGGGAAAGTCGAGCGCCTACCCGTACACTGGTCCGCCGTGGGGCAAGTGACCCCTGCTCGGCCGTCTGTGTCGGGTGGGGCGAGCGTTGCCGCACAGGGGTGTAGCTCAATTGGCAGAGCAGCGGTCTCCAAAACCGCAGGCTGCAGGTTCAAGTCCTGTCACCCCTGCGCCTCAGGCCTGACCGTTCCCGTGGGTCGCGCCGCCGAGACGGCGGCGTCCGGCCCGTGGTGGTGGCATCGACGGGGTGGTTCCGAGGCATCGGGCCCACCGGTCGATCCGCCGGCCGCGGCCCGTCGCGGGACGGTTTGGTCCGGCTGGCGTGACCAGCGCCGCGCACGCCACCCGGCGTGCGGAACCAAGACCCCGCGACGGAGGGCGAAGTGGCCGAGAACAAGCGGCGCGGCGAGGACGCCGGCGACGACCGCCTGAACGACGATGTCGTCGACGACGTGGCCGACGACGACGCCACCGACGGGGACGAGCCGGTTTCCCGGGGTGGCACCGCGACCCGGTCGCGCGCCCGGGCCGAGTCCGCCGACAGCCGGCCGAAGACCCGGGCGGAGACCGACCGGGTGGGCCTGTTCGGCCGCATCGCCCGGTTCTTCCGCGAGGTCGTGGCCGAACTGCGTAAGGTCATCTGGCCGACCCGCAAGGAGTTGCTGACCTACACGGCGGTGGTGGTCGTCTTCGTCGCGGTGATGCTGACGATCGTGGGTGTCCTGGACTTCGGCTTCGCCAAGGGCGTGCTGTGGGTCTTCGGCAACCCCAGCTGACCGGCTGCCGCAAGCCGATAGTGACGGAAGTGAGCGAGCGTGCCTGAGTACGACGAGACCGCCGGACCCGCGGACGAGCAGTCCACGGTGGCGACGGCGGCGAACGACGAGTCGGTCGAGGCCGCCAGCGAGCCGGAATTCCCGACCACCGAGCCCGCGCCGGACGAGGACTACGACCCGGTCGCCGAGCTGCGCCAGAAGCTGCGCTACGCGCCGGGCGACTGGTACGTGGTGCACTCCTACGCCGGCTACGAGAACAAGGTCAAGACCAACCTCGAGACCCGGATCACCAGCCTCGACATGGAGGACTACATCTACCAGGTCGAGGTGCCGACCCGGGAAGAAGTCGAGGTCAAGAACGGCAAGCGGTCGCAGGTCCAGGCGAAGGTCTTCCCGGGCTACATCCTGGTCCGGATGGAGCTGACCGCCGAGTCCTACTCCTGCGTGCGCAACACGCCGGGGGTCACCGGCTTCGTCGGCGCGACCGACCGGGCCGACCGGCCGGCGCCGCTTTCGCTGGACGAGGTCCTCAAGTGGCTGGCCCCGGCGGTGGAGACCGAGCAGAAGAAGGCGAAGCCCGAGATCAAGGTCCTCGACTTCGAGGTCGGCGACTCGGTCACCGTCACCGACGGCGCCTTCGCGTCGCTGCCGGCGACGATCAGCGAGATCAACGCCGACCAGCAGAAGCTCAAGGTGCTGGTGTCGATCTTCGGCCGCGAGACGCCGGTCGAGCTGAACTTCAACCAGGTCGCCAAGATCTGACCGGCCGCCGGCGGTGGGCTCAGCCCGCCGCCGGCGTCGCCGTACGTCCGCCCGCCGCACCTCGGCGAACGAGCGGGTTCCGGCCTGCGCTACTCTTGAACGTCGCCGCTGTCGCACCGCGCTGACCGTGCGCGCCCCGAGAGCGGTGTCAGCCGCATTTTCCCAAGCTCCAAGCCCCAGGAAGAGACATGCCTCCGAAGAAGAAGCTCGTCAAGACGTTCACGCTTCAGCTGCCGGCGGGCCAGGCCACGCCGGCGCCGCCGGTCGGCCCCGCGCTCGGCCAGCACGGCGTGAACATCATGGAGTTCTGCAAGTCCTACAACGCGCAGACCGAGTCCCAGCGGGGCGACATCGTCCCCGCCGAGATCAGCGTCTACGAGGACCGGACCTTCACCTTCGTCCTGAAGACCCCGCCCGCCGCCCGGCTGCTGATCAAGGCCGCCGGTGTGCAGAAGGGTTCGGGCGTCCCGCAGGCCGAGAAGGTCGGCTCGGTCAGCCGGGCCCAGCTGCGTGAGATCGCCGAGAAGAAGATGGCCGACCTCAACGCCAACGACCTCGACCAGGCCGAGAAGATCATCGCCGGCACCGCCCGCTCGATGGGCATCACCGTCAGCGACTGACCTCGCCTCAGCACCGACCCGTACGGATCGTGGGAGGGCGCGCGGACGCCGCGGCCCGCCAGAGACCACAGGAGTAACCAGACATGCAGCGCAGCAAGAGCTACCGCAAGGCCGCCGACGTCATCGACCGGTCGAAGCTCTACACCCCCGCCGAGGCCGTGAAGCTGGCCAAGGAGACCACCAACGTCAAGTTCGACGCCACGGTCGAGGTCGCCATGCGCCTCGGCGTCGACCCCCGCAAGGCGGACCAGATGGTCCGCGGCGTGGTCAACCTGCCGCACGGCACCGGTAAGACCGCCCGCGTGATCGTCTTCGCCGCCGGCGCGAAGGCCGAAGAGGCCGCCGCGGCGGGTGCGGACGAGGTGGGCACCGACGAGCTGGTCGCCCGCATCCAGGGTGGTTGGCTCGACTTCGACGCGGCGATCGCCACGCCGGACCAGATGGCCAAGATCGGCCGGATCGCGCGGATCCTGGGCCCGCGCGGTCTCATGCCGAACCCGAAGACCGGCACGGTGACCATGGACGTCACCAAGGCGGTGCAGGACATCAAGGGCGGCAAGATCACCTTCCGGGTGGACAAGCACTCCAACCTGCACCTGATCATCGGCAAGGCCTCCTTCTCGGAGAGCCAGCTGGTGGACAACTACGCCGCGGTGCTCGACGAGGTGCTGCGGGCCAAGCCGTCCGCGGCGAAGGGCAAGTACCTCAAGAAGGTCGTCCTCACCACCACCATGGGCCCGGGCGTCCCGGTCGACCCGAACGTGGTTAAGAACCTGCAGGAGGGCTCGGCCGAGGCCTGAGCCGACACTCCGCTCCACCGGGGCGGGGGGCCGGCGCCGGGGGGGGCCCCCCCGGGGGGGGGGGGGGGGGGGGGGGGCCCCCCCCCGCGGGGGGGGGGCGGTGGGTGGGGCCGCCCC